>MHJJ01000014.1 GCA_001817915.1 Candidatus Harrisonbacteria bacterium RIFCSPLOWO2_01_FULL_44_18 | reverse complement strand
CAAGCGTAAACAATAACAACCGTGGCGATAACAAAAACAATAACGATATTGAAAGCGAAGAAAAGTTTATTAAATTTGAGCATCGCTATTATTATAACATAACGAAGTATTCGCCAATAACGCCTAATTACAGCAAATAATGCGAATTGTTCTCGAAAGGTCTTATACGAAATACTCGCATTATATTGTTGCCTCCAACGGGGCAAACAAAAACTCGCCGCGAACGGCGAGTTTTTGTTTAAAGGGTCTAGACCCGATGCCTTTAATAATTTGAGTCTTCGGCTGATCTCATTGGTCGAGGGCCTCGCGTGGAACCTTCCGGTTCTTCAATCTTGAGATTGACGCGGGCATTATTTTTAATCCCCACGATTCTCAAAAGCGAGCGGATGGATTTCGCGGTTGAGCCCTGACGGCCAACTACCTGACCCATATCTTGCGGGTTCACTTTCAAAGAAAGCAACACGCCCATCTCGTCTACCTTGCGATCAACCGTCACGTCATCTGGATGATCAACAATAGACTTCACAAGATATTCTAGGAAAGCCTGATCTGCAGTTTCTTTAGCCATATCTGTTTATCTGATTCTATAGTTCGATGCGACTCACCATAAACCGACCTTTAAGAATTTATCCTATTATAGCAGGTTTTTTAAAGATGTCAACCCCCTCTTCTGACAAATCCCAAATCACAAATTCCAAACAAGTTCATATGAATTAGGAAGTATGAATTATGAATTAGGGGAAAATAAATAGTCCATAATTCCTAATTCCTGCTTCATGATTCCTGATTGCGTTCCGTAGCCCCGGTAGCCGGTTTGGCCGTTTCTCCGCCTTCGACGGACGAAGTTGCCTCCGGCGGACGCAGTCCGCTTTCGGCAGATTTTTTCGCCGAGTCAGACTCGGCTTTCGCTTTTTTATGAACCGCGATTTTCTTTCCTTGAATAATTCCCGCGCTGATTAAAAGATTGTGAACGGTATCCGACGCCTGAGCTCCATTTTTTATCCAATGCAAAATCCGCTCTTTGTTAAATTCGTGTTTTTTATTGCGAGGATTGTACCATCCCAAATCTTCCAGATTCTTTCCCAACAGCTTATGCCGCTTCTCGTCAACAACAAGACGGAAACTCGCCTGATGCTTTTTGCCAATGCGTTTTAACTTTAATACCAACATAATAGCTTTTAGTCTATAACTGTCAAATCCCTTATGTCAACTGCAATCTATCGACTTGCGATGTCGATAGATTAGTGATAGAGTAAATTTCGTATGCGGAGAAATATGTTGGCTAACAATATTTATCACGTTCTTAGCCGCGGCGTAGATAAAAGAAAAATCTTCCTGGAAGATCTGGATTATTTGCGTTTTATTCATGATTTATTTGAATTCAATGACACAGAGCCCGCGACTAACATCAACTATTTTTTCAACCCTCAACGCAAATCTATCGACATCGCAAGTCCATATATTGGAGGTAACAAAAATAAACAAACGCCGAGAGAACCAAGAAAATTACTGGTAGAAATACTGGCCTTTGTTCTTATGCCAAACCACTATCACCTATTGTTAAGGCCGAAGTTTGATGATGGGGTTTCTGGTTTTATGAAAAAACTGAATATCGGCTATGCGAAGTATTTCAACGAAAAATATGAAAGAACTGGCGCATTGTTCGAAGGAAGATATAAAGCCATCGCAGTCACCCAAGAGGCCCATTTTATCCACCTCCCTTATTATATTCACCTCAATCCTCTAGATCTGGCAGCGCCGGAATGGAGGGAAAGAAAAATCAAAGATTATAAAAAGGCTGTTAATTTTCTAGAAAAATATCGTTGGAGTAGTTTTTTAGATTATACCGGCCAAAAGAATTTTCCTTCAGTAACTCAACGTGATTTCCTAACGCAGTTTTTCGGCGGACCAAAACAATATAAAGAACAAACACTTCAGTGGTTAAAAGATTTAAATTTGAACAACATTCAAGATATCGTTTTGGAATAAAATCTATCGACATCGCAAGTCGATAGATTGGCGGTAATAATAACAAAATAAAAAATCCCCCCGACATACGTCGGAGGAAGTAGTAGTAACTAGAGCAAAAATTATAAAAAGACGGCGCTTGCATTGCAAAACACCGTCTTACTGCCCATCAAAATCGTTTAGATTTCTAACGGGACTCGCGCACAGCCAGGAAACGATCGTACTCGCCCCAGGCGTCTGTACCAACTTATGCCCAAGTTCCGCCCGTCAGCGTCGTTCCAGAGATACGTGACTAAAAGTCAAGAAATTACTCCAGCTTCAATGAAAGCACTCGCGAAGTGCCGTCTTCTTGCATAGTGACGCCGTATAAAATATCAGCCACTTCCATAGTCGCTCGGTTATGAGTAACCAGTAAAAATTGGGTCTTTTTGGAAAATTCTCTAACAAGTTCCGCGAATTTTCTGGTGTTATGTTCATCCAAGGCCGCGTCCGCTTCATCCAAAACCAAAAACGGCGGCGGGCTCACGGAAATCAAAGCAAAAAGCGCGGCGATGGAAACTAAACTTTTTTCGCCGCCGGAAAGCATATCCAAACCGCTGATTCTTTTGCGAGGTATATTTACTTCAATATCCAGCCCGCCGTGATCAACCGAGTGTTCGATGTCCTCGTCCGCTTCCGCCGCGGTTTCTTCAACCGACTCTCCGGCTTCGGCTTTCTCGGCATCATGCTCATCTTTCGACAATGGCTTTATTAAAATCAGCTTCCCCTTTCCCCCGCCAAACATCAGCCGAAAATATTTGTTGAATTCTTCATTGATTGATTTCAGCGACTCGGTAAACCCATGATGAATTTTTTCGTCCAATTCTTTAATCAATTGATATAAATCCTCCGACGCCTTTTCCAAATCCTGAAGCTGGCTGGATAAAAAGTTGTAGCGCGCCTCGGTGTCCTGCGCTTCTTTTATTAACGACTCGTCAATTTCGCCAATGCCGGCAATTTCCGCCCGCAATCTAAACAGCCTGCGCTCAATATTTGATAAATCCGCGTTTGCTTCTTTCGGCGCCGGAGCAAATTCCTCCAATTTTCTTCCCGCTTGAGCCGCCTGATTTTCCAATTCCTGAAGTTTTAAATTCACCCTCTCTTTATCAAACAGTATTTTATTTTTTTGATTGCTAAGTTCGGCAATCTCGTCTTTTTTGCTTTCTACGCCCTCAAAAGCCTTTTTAAAAATGTTATTAAATTCTCCCAATTGGGCGGTTAATTTATCTTCCAGGCCTCGCAAATCTTCAAGCTCCTTATCTAAAATCAAAAGTTCGTTAGAGAGTTTCCTTTGGGAATTTTCCACTTCTATCTTCCGCGATTCCAATTCTTTAGAGCCCTTGCTTAACAAATTTTCTATTTTATTCAGCAGATCTCGGAGCAAATTTTTAAAAACAGCGGCATCTTCCTGATCAAGCGCGTTTTTAATAATTTTCTTAGTTTCTTCAAGCATCTGCAAAAGTTCACTTTCTTTAAAGCCGGTTTTGGCATTTGACAATAAAAATTCGGCCTCCGCCTCCAAACGCCCCAGTTCCCTTTGAATCGCGGCGCGGCGGCTTAAAAGTTCCTGCTGGCGTTTTTTAAATTCATCAAAACCTTTATCGCCTTTTGGCTGGCCTTGCTCAACTTTTTTAAGTTCAATTTGCAGTTCTTTTAATTCGGCGAATTTATTATCTATTTTTTTGTCCAAGTCTTTCAGCAACGGCTCGAACTCCTTTAATTCCTCTTGTATGCTCGCCAATCTGACGCCGAAATATTGATTTTCCAGCGTTTTTAACTCTTTTTGCAATTCCTCTTGTTTTTCCCATTTGCCGGCCTGGCGACGCAACAAACGCAAATGCGGCAACAACTCTTCAAGCATCGCTTTTACTTTTTCCACATTGAATTTGGTAGTTTGCAGTTTTAATTCAGCGTCATGTTTTTTTAATTGAAACTGGCGCAGTCCTAAAATCTCCTCCAGCATTGCCCGGCGTTCTTTTGGCAAAACGCGAACAAAAAGATCGCTGTTGCCCTGATTGATAATAGAAAAACCTTTAGTCCCAAGACGCGCTTTGGCAAAAAAATCAATGATATCTTTTAAACGCATTGCCGCGCCATTTAAAAAATACTCCGACACGCCGTCACGACTGACGCGGCGCGTTATAGCGACTTCGGCATAATCAACCGGGAAGAACCGACTGGCGTTATCAAAAATTATTGTTGCCTGCGCCATGCCCAGCCGCGGCCGCTGAGGCGTACCGGCGAAAATTAAATCTTCGGCCTTAGCGCCGCGAATGTTCTTTGCCTCCCGCTCGCCCAAAAGCCAACGGATAGCGTCAATAACATTACTCTTTCCACTGCCGTTTGGACCAACAATCGCGGTGATACCGGCCGGAAATTCCAAAATTGTTTTTGGGGCAAACGATTTAAAACCAACGAGTTCTAGACGTTTAAGATGCATCAATGAAAGTATAAGGCAGGGTTGAATTTAAGAAAATACCCCGATTTAATTCGGGGTATTGCTAATAATTTCATCCACTTCTTCGCCGGTTAATGTTTTCCGGTCAAGAAGCGCTTTTGCCAAAGCGCGCAGTTGCTGCTGCCGGATTTTAATAATTTCTAAAGCCTTATCGTGCGCTTCATCGGTTAACCGCTTGATCTCTTCTTCAACTAGTCTCTTGGTAGCCGGAGAACAATCAAACGACTCAACCGCTCCCAAAAATTCACTGCGGCGAGCAAGAACCACCTTACCGATCTTTTCGCTCATTCCCAACTCGCAAACCATCATTCCGGCGATCTTCGTGGCGTTCATAAAATCGGAACATGGTCCGCTTGATTCTTGATTAAGTATAATCTTTTCGGCGGCGCTTCCGCCCATGCAAACCGCTAATTGCGCCAGCAAATAATCTTTGGTCAAAATATGACGGTCATGCGGCGGCAGCATAAACGTCGCTCCACCGCTTTCGCCGCGCGGTATAATAGTAACTTTGCGCACCGGATCGGCGCCGCCAACGTATTTCGCAACCACAGTATGTCCGGCTTCGTGATAAGCGGCGGCCAAAAGTTCTTCCTCAATTCGAACTCGATTCTTTTTTTCTATGCCGTATAGGATTTTGTCGGCTGCATCATGCAAATCTTTTTTAGTAATAACTCCGTGATTATTTACGGCGGCAATCATTGCCGCCTCGTTAATGATTTTTTCCAGTTTATCGCCGCTGCAAAGAGGCGTGGCCCTGGCAACTTCGGATAAGTCGGCGTCAAGCGCCAGAATCACCTTTTTAGCATGCACTCGCAAAATTTCTTCTCTGCCTTTTACATCGGGAAGCGGCATTTCCAAGCGCTGATCAAATCGGCGTAAAAGCGCCGGATCCAAAATCTCAGGACGGTTAGTTGCGCCAACAACGATAATGCCCTGACCGCCCTCAAAACCATCCACCTCGGTCAATAATTGGTTAAGCGTTTGCTCGCGTTCATCGTGACTTAAAGAAGTCGAGCCGCGAGCGCGTCCCACCGCGTCAATCTCATCAATGAAAACAATGCACGGGATATTTCTCTTGGCTTCGTCAAAAAGTTTTCTTACCTCTCTAGCTCCTTGACCCACAAATAATTCAACAAAGGCTGAACCCGGCTTGACAAAAAACGACACCCCAGCTTCTCCGGCAATGGCTCGACATAAAAGCGTCTTCCCTGTGCCAGGCGGCCCAACCAGCAATATTCCTTTAGGAGCTCGGGCGCCGACTTTGGCGTATTTTCCGGGATCGATGAAGAAATCAATGATCTTTTTTGCCTCGTCAACCACTTCGTCACAGCCGGCCACGTCAGAGAATTTTTCTTTCGGAATTTCAACTTTTCTGTTTCTTCCCAATCCCAAAAAATTATTGCCGTTGTTCCCCGCGCCACCGCCAAGGGGCCTTCTAAAAAGAAACAGAATAAACCCAATCATAATTGCTATCGGCAAAATCGTGCACAAAATATCCAGCCAAGGCGATGGCGGAGAAGCAATTGACACCGGAATGTTTTTCGCGATTGCGGCTTTTTCCAACTCGGAAACGTCAGCGACCGAACTTTTAAATTTTGATCCGTCCTGAAATTCTCCCGTAACCTCACGCGACGCGGGATTAATTCTGAGACTCTTGACGGTCCCATTTTCAATCGCCTGATAAAGTTCGGTGGCGTTAATTCCCTTAACTTTCTCCGAAGTTCTGGAAAAAGCGTCAAATACAAGAATCACGATTACGGCCAAAACTATGGCATACAAAAACCACTTTTGCTTGAAAGCCGACGTTGAGTTCTTCACTAGTCCTCCTCTCCGCGCTTTTTTATTAGATTTTCAAGGTTCAATTTTAAGAGTAGGGGGGCGCGATGAAGTTGTCAAAGCGTTTCCAGCGCTTTTTTTGCGGCTTCCACTTCGGCGTCCTGCTTTGACGCCCCTTCGCCGCTGACAATAAATTTTTCCCCGAAGTAAACTCCGACAGTAAATATCTTGGCATGGTCAGGCCCTTTTTCGCTCAAGACTTTATAATTTGGCGTAAGTTTTAAATCAGCCTGAACTTTTTCCTGTAAAAGACTTTTGGCATCTTTATAAAGACCGAATTTCAAAACTTCGTCCAGACGAATCATTATAAACTGACTAACGAATTTCTTGATAGGTTCATATCCGGCGTCCAAATAGACCGCGCCGATAAGCGCTTCAATCGCGTTGGCCAAGATCACGTCTCGGGCGCGGCCGGTATCTTTAGCTTCTCCGCGGGAAAGCAAAATGAATTTTTCCAAATTTAAATTTCGGGCAATATTGGCCAACATTTGATAATTGACAAGAGCCGCCCGAAAACTTGTCAATGACCCTTCCGGCGCGTCCGGGAATCGATTAAATAATTCTTCCGTCACCGCCAATTCCAAAACCGCGTCGCCCAAAAATTCAAGACGTTCATTATGCGGCAAGCCCCACGAGGGATTTTCGTTAAGATAGGAACGATGAGTCAATGCCTCTTTTAATAAATCTTTGTCCTTAAATCCATATTCGATTGTTTTTTCTAGTTTTGATAAATCCACCAAATTTAGGATTTAGGATTTAGGATTTAGGATTTAGGAATCAAGCTCCCCTAAATTCTATATCCTATATTCTAAATTCTATTATTATTTTCTAGTCGCTAGTCGCTAGTCGCTTGCTTTAGTTGCTAAGCACTAGTCGCTAGTCGCTTGCTTTGGCTGTTCTTTCTCCTGTAATTGTTTATAAACCGTCCCCAACACTCCATTTATAAACTTCCCGGAGTTGGGGCCGCCGTAATTTTTGGCAATTTCAATGGCTTCATTAATAGCCACCTTGGGCGGTACCTCCTCGGGATCGGCATAAAGCAATTCATATAAACCAATCCGCAAAGCATTGCGATCAATAATGGCGATCTGCTCAACGGGCCATTCGGGGGCGGCTTTGGTAATAATCGCGTCAATTTCGTCTATATGCTCAATAACGCCCTTCACTAATCTCCAGGCAAAATCCGGTTCATCAAGGCCGGGAGCGAATTCATTTAAATTACGCTCAACAATTTTCGTAAGATCCGGCTTACGCTTATAAAAATCCCATTCATAAAGAGACTGCAGTATGAGGGAGCGAGCTAATTGTCGAGTTGCCATGTTTGTCTAAATTTTCGAGCTCATGTGCGGCGAAGAAAATTTAGCCACAAACATGAGCATCCCGCCCTAATTTTACCGTTTCATTTTTAAAACGACTATTTCTGTAGGATTCAGCATTAAAACCAGAACAATCCGCGTGTGCCGAATAGGCACATCCCGTTATGGGCGGAGCGGATTGATAATGTGCTACTTGTAAAATTAGAGTGGGAAGCCATATCTTTTATTTCTCATTTCTTATAGATACCGCACTGCAGACACGCTCTATGCGACATCGCCGGTCCATTGCAGTTCGCGCAAACATTAAGCTTTAGTTTTTTTAAAGCCAAATGAGATCGGCGCCTGCCAACCTTGGACTTGCTGTGATGTTTTACTGGTACGCCACCCATAAATTTAAAAATACCAAATCACAAATTCCAAATCACAAACAATATCGAAATTCCAATTTCCAAAATTCAAAACCGTTTTAGAATTTAAGATTTTGTGCTTAGAATTTTATATTATGAAATTTTCCCGTGAATGTCAATCTATGCAACGGGCATATGCCGTATCGCCTTATCGCCGCTATATGCGCCCCTGTTCCATATCCTTTGTGTTGATTAAACCCATACTGCGGAAATTTTTTATGATAACGCCTCATCAGACGATCGCGCTTAACCTTCGCGACAATTGAGGCCAGTTTTACGCAATTATATTTTTCATCGCCACGCGCAATTGTACGAGGGTATAGGGTATAGCCACTAGCCAATAGTGATTTTTCATTAAGGTAGAGTCCGCCGTCTAGCAAAACCGTCACCCTAGACCCCATACCCTTAACCCTAGACCCTAAAAGTCGCGCTAGCGCGCGCGTGGCTGCTAAATTAGCGGCTCGAGAAATGTTAATTCGGTCAATAACTCTAGGATATACACTCGCTGTCGCGTATAACAACTTATAACCGTTGTTAGTCGTTTGTCGTTGGTTATTGGTCAATTTGATCCACTCAAACCATTTCTCTCTTTGCCTTGCCGATAATTTTTTAGAATCTCTCAACGGAACTTTAAACTTTAAACTTGAAACTTTTAACTTTGTTGTTGCCACGGCGGCAACAACGACTGGTCCCGCCAGCGGCCCTCGTCCCACTTCATCGATTCCAATAGTATAACGCATTTGCGTTTGCATACCGCTTATTATACACTGAAAATAATTGGCGGCTCATTGACAAGGTCCGCCTTCGTCGAGTCTAACTCGGCCATGGCGAGACAATGGGGGGTGGGTGATGCAGGAACGCAACGCGTCAGTGGTTGTTTTTGTTTTTGGTCTTGCCATTATTTTCTTGGCCGCCACCGGCATCTTTATCGGCCTTTATGTTGATAAGGTGGATAAGGAAGTTTCCCGAAATACCCAATTGCTTAACCAGCAAAAAGCTCAACTGACCCAAAGCGAAAGATTAAATCAAGAATTAAATTCTGATATTGAAGCATTGCGTCGGCAAACGATCCAGCTGGAGTCTCAAGTCGCCGAACTAAAAAACCGGCAAGAAAGCAGAAATCTGGAAGATGACCATCGCCAGAGAATTTGCGCGGAAGCCGACTATCTGGTTCATCTTCAAGTGGACACTCTGCGAGGAAATACGCCCGCGCAGTATTCGTTGAGCGGGTTTGTCATTGAATATAACGGCGCGCAGCACATTCTTGCCATGACTGCCGGGCATATCCGTTCAAGCGATAGAACAATCACAAAAATTACCGTATCATTCCATCTCATTGCTGAAACTCAAGAAGCGGAAATCGTCGGTTATAACGGCGCGCTGGATGTCGCCCTGCTCAGATTCAAAGATCCAAATTTTATTTATAACGGACGGGCGGCAAAACTCGGCAATTCATCCGAACTTCGACAAGGCGATGAAGTCATTGTTTTGGGAGCGCCACTCGGTTTTCGCTGGACCGCGAGTTTCGGCGAAGTGATGAATTTGGAAGTTGGCAAGGCCTACGATGATGGGCGATATCAATTCACCCAAGAACGGCTCATTATGCACAGCGCGATTGCCAACCCCGGCAACTCCGGAGGACCGGTTCTTAACAGTCAAGGCGAAGTAATTGGCATCCACGTCATGAGCATGAAAAGCACGTGGGATAATTTTATCACCCACATAGGATTGGCAGTGCCGATAAATGACGTTAAAAAGATTCTTGATGATTTGGCAAATGGAATGCAAAAGTAATAAACGGTAAATAGTAAATGGTAAATGGTAAATAGGAAATGGGAAACGGTAAACAGGAATAAGTAATCCCTCGATGAACGTCGGGGGATTTTGATTTCGGGAATCCTCTTGATTCCCGAAATCCTGTCCCTGCGGGACATCTCTGTCTCTGCGAGACATCTCCCGTAGGGATGACCGAAGGGAGACAAACATTGAATTGTTTTAATGCCCTGTAGCTCTGAATTACGAAACTATCAAACTATCGTCATTGCGAGGCTTCGCGAAGCAATCTTACTTTATTATTTATTCATTTATACAGATAGCAGCGTATGATTGCCGCGTCGCAAGGCCTCCTCGCAATGACGGAAAACTGAGTTTCGTAATTCAGAGCCTGTAGGGCTGTGGATAACTTTTTTAACCTCTATGCCATAGTAAAAATAGCTGGGGTTCTTTGATAATCGAAAAGGAGGGTGGACAATGTTCGTAAAACGACTCGCCGTAGCTGCTATTTTTGCTCTCTCCTCTCTTGGCTGTTCCACGCTGAATAGCTCAAGGCCGAGCGTCCAAGATCGACTCCGGCCGAATATCGCGCAACGCGATAAAACTCCGGCGGAAATTTATGCTGAAGCCGATTACCTCGCGTATATAGAACTCGATATTGAAGTAACGGATACCGAAGGAAACGTTGAAGAGCGCAAGGGCTGGCTGTCGGGAGCGCTAATATACCGCGCGAGCGAATATTATATTCTAACAGCGGGACATATCACGCAAACCGGCGGCAAAATTATTAAAATTTCGGCATACCTCAAAAATGGCGTTGGGCCGGAAGAAGTAGAAATCCTTGGCGTAGATAAAGACTTGGACGCCGCTATCCTAAAATTTAAAAATCCGTATTTCACTTTTAGCGGCAGGGTTGCTCGACTGGGAAATTCTTCCAAACTCAATGTTGGAGATCAAGTTGTCGCGCTTGGCACTCCGCTGGGCATACGAGATGCTTTGAGTGTCGGCTGGGTTATGAGTTTACTCAGTGATGATCCGCGTTTTACCCAATCTTCGCTTATCATCCATCAAGCTCCGATCAACCGCGGGAATTCCGGCGGACCCCTTCTTAACATGCGCGGCGAAGTTGTCGGCATCAATGTAATGTTTCTGTATGACAATAGAGTTTGGGTTAGTTATCCGATGTCGATCGCAGTGCCGATTGATGATATTAAAAGGATTTTGCCGGAATTAATTTCCGGAAACAAAAGAGTTAATAATTAGAATTTTATCTCCTCCGACTTGGCTCGGAGGATTTTGATTTCGGGAATCCAGAGGATTCCCGAAATCCTGTCCCTGCGGGACATCTCCCGAAGGGAGACAAATATTGATTCACGCTTTGCGCTTTGTCTGCTCATGATTCCCGAAATCGCCAAGTTGAATTCATCGTAGATATAACCTAAGCTAAAATTGTACGTTGAAAACTTTTGAAGGTGGCTGATGCGTCTGGTCAAAATCGGAATTGCCGTCTTTTTCCTTCTGGCATTTATTGCTCCGCCGATTGCTTGCGGTCAGGAACAATTAACCGAAAGTAAAACTCCGGCGCAGATTCTTCAAGAAGCTGACTACCTAGTTCATATTGAAGTTACTATTGCCAAGCCGGGAGCAGTTATCGGCGGGTATTATCGGAAAAACAGCTATCTTTCCGGCTTTCTTTATCAACCCGAAAATGAAACCCGCTGGTTTGTTATCACGGCTTCCCATTTGAAACCCTTGTCAGAGGACTGGCACATTTCCAGAATAAGAATTTATATTCATAATCAACGTCAGCTTCCTTACGATGCGGGACTGCTCGGCTATGACCGCCGCATTGATACGGCAGTGCTGATGATCATTGATCCGAATTTCAGCTTTTCCGGAAGAACGGCGACGCTAGGCGATTCTGACAGCGTCGCGGTTCGCGATTTGGTTGTATCTCTTGGATCGCCCCAGGGCATCCGTTACCGTCAGCTTAGCGGCCGAGTGGAAAATACCCGATTCGAAGAAACCGTAATTGATAAATTTGGAAACGCGCTTCCTTATCCCCTTTCTTTTATCCGACACGGCACAAATGTTTTTCATGGGAATTCCGGCGGACCGCTGATTAACGAATTTGGCGAAATCGTCGGTATGAATGCGGCGGCCTATTTCTTTCCGGGGCGTCCGGCGGCAGAATATGCTTTTGCTATTCCGATCAATGACATCAAAAACGTTTTAGAAAATCTGATTGCCGGAGAAAAATACGATTAATTCGAATTCCTGACATCGGAAGACCCAAATATTATTCCCCGCCGCGTCAGCGGTCTCGCCGTAGGCGAGCGGTCTTCCGATGTCGCAAAGTTGATTAAATAATTTTTTCATTTAACTAAACCTACTCCCCCGATAACCATCGGGGGATTTGCTTTTTAAAATAATCCGCGGTAAAATTACGGCAGTTAGTCCGGACTTTAAAAACTCAATCAAGAAAGGATCCCGCAATGATCGCGGCGCTAACGCTGTCCATCCTGCTTCAACTCACTCCCCAAGAAATCTATGACCGGGCAGATTGGTGGGTACATCTTGAAGTGACTGTTGACGAAACGTCTCCTTCGGGAACGCGCTCGCTGACCGGCTGGAGCGGAGGCTTTATTATTGACGATCGCGGCGCAAAATTAGTGATCACTGTCGCGCACATTGAAGGACGAGGCCAAACCGCAAGAAGAATTATGGTTCACTTTCGCGATTACCTGCGCCTTGAACCACAGCCAGCTTACATCTATAGCCGGCATCAATCTTATGATATTGCCGCGCTTCGCTTCAGTGATGAAAACTTTGTTTTTCCCGGACAAGTCGCCCGGCTTGGTTCGGCCTATCGCCTTCGCCGAGGCGATCAGCTTGTGTCGCTCGGCTCGCCAATGCCCCTTGATGAACGCTTCTACTTAAGCCAAGGAGTTTTTAACGAACTCGCTGCGCGCGGGACGGAAATCAGGCATACTTGCCTGACAACTTATGGAAATTCCGGCGGGCCGCTAGTCAATATGAATGGTGAAGTTGTTGGCATGAACTTTAGATTCACGAAAGCCGATGAAGGCGAACACTCGCCGCTTGATAGCACTGTTCTTCTTCCGCATCACGGCACTCCCTGCCCGTATAGCATCTGGTCAACCGCGAGGCCGATCGACTTGATCAGAGATACTCTGCCCTATCTTCGAAGAAGGACTCGCTAATAATTTGCTCCCCCGATAACCATCGGGGGATTTGTTATTCTTGTTTCTCGAATTTCGGGAACCCATCGGGTTCCCGAAATCCCAAATATTAAATTATTCTAGTGCTCTGTGGATAACTTTTCGGACACATATGACTTAAACTAAAATTGTACTTTGAAAACTCTTTGAGGGTGGCAAGTGAGAAAGTCACGACTGTTTTCAGCGGCATTGCTGATTACTCTTTTATACGTCGGTTGCGCGACGGTTGCGCCTAATAATCCGACGGGGGCGTTACAGGCCCCGGTAAACGCCCGGCAAACTCTTCAAAACGCCGACTACCTTGTCCATATTGTCACGGTGGCGTTTACTCAACAGGGCGTAAAACAATTTGAGCTGTCGGGATTTCTTTTTCTTTATGAACCAAGCGGCGAATATTTTATTGTTACCGCTTCGCACATAAACTGCCCGGGGGAAACAATGCTGAACACGGTTGTCTATTTGCATAATCAGCCCGGCGTCGGTCATAACGCGGAGCTAGTTGGGTATGATCGCCGCATTGATACGGCAGTGCTAAAAATAACTGACCCTGATTTCGTTTTTGATGGCAGACTGCCAGTTCTTGGCGATTCAAATAGAATCAAGACTGGCGACTCTGTAGTTGTTATGGGTTCGCCGCAAGGCAAACGTTTTCAAGCTCGCGACGGCAGAGTAACTCATCCTCGCGTCAACATACGTGTTTACGGCAATCCATATTCACTTTTGATTTTCGAGCATAGCGGCGCTTTGGGTCCCGGAAGTTCCGGCGGTCCGGTTGTGAATGAAAGAGGCGAAATTATCGGTATGACTATCAGCGGCTCTAACCAATATTCTTTCGCCACCCACATCAACGACATCAAGCGCGCTTTGCCTAATTTAATGAGAGGCATCCAGCAAGAATAGTTTCGCAATTCCACCTGAAAACAGGTGGAATTTTTTATTTGCTTTTTTTACAATGCTGTGATATAATGCCTTTGGTTGTTTGAAAACTGAGGCCCTATTTCAGGGACGCAGCAAATGCCATACTACCGCCGACGCCGCTATGGTTCCGCCAGCAAACTGGCTTATCATTTTCAGACTTTTTCGGTTCTTGCCGCGGGTCTAGCGCTAAGCTATATTTTGCTTTTTGTCGTTCCTCAAAAAATTGAAAGTCCGCGTAAGTCCGCGCTTAGTCAGCGTAGTCAGCGTGTTCGCGAAGCGAACAAGGAACAGGAGGCCCTTGATCTAGTCTATACTCGTCTGCTTCTGCGTCAGATCCTGACTGAAGCTGACTATTTGGTTGGCATAAAGATTGAACACTTGACGGAACTTCGCGATGGATGCGCGGGATCAATTATTGAACGGAACGGCGCGTATTTCGTGTTGACAGTTGCCCATATTAGAAATGGTATATGTTGTCCGATGGATTGCGTTTACGTTTATCCTCAAGATTCCGCCAATCGCGAAGAGGTTGAACTAATCGGATATGATAGCCGACTAGATGTGGCGATTCTCAAATTCAAAAATCCTCTCTTCAGGTTTGATGGCCGCGTTGCCAGACTAGGTTCGTCAACTCTGATAAACGAGGGCGAACCGGTAATATTGCTAAGGGCGCCGCTTGGAGATCGCGATAACTTGGGGCTGGGTGAGATTAAAAGTAACGATTTTGATGACTTCTACTCGCCTGGCGACCTGGTTCCGCGCTTGGTGTATACTTGCCCTTCAGCGCCCGGAGATTCCGGAAGCCCGGTCCTTAACCTCGATGGAGAAATTATCGGCATGCATATTGGCTGTAATCCGCTAGATGGCAAAACAAAATTAGCAATTCCGGCCAACAGCATCGCGGCTGTTCTTGATGAACTAATCAGGGGCATCAAGCGATAAAAGGATTCTATAATTCCCGAGCAATCGGGAATTTTTCTTGCGTTTAGAATTCAAAATAGACTAAAATTAAAACATGCCAGGTAGTGAAAACTCGATTTGCCGCTGAAAGCGGCTAGAACTATCTGGTAAAATCAAGATTGTAACAATAACAAAAATTAAAGGTTAATCGCGGTATTATCAAATTAAAATCGAGTTTCTACTACCTGGTATGCCAGGTAGTGAAAACTCGATTGGTTCGCCGAAGGCGAACAAAGTCATCAGCATAATCGTTACTTGGCGAAAAATGAAACAAGTAGCAAAAGTCGTGTCGAAGTTTAATTAAAATCGAATTTCTACTCACCTGGTATGCCAAAATTTGTTCATCTCCACACGCACTCTCATTATTCGCTTCTTGATGGTTTGACAAAAATTGATGACCTCGTCGCCCAAACAAAAGAACTTGGAATGGATGCCATCGCGCTGACCGATCACGGCAATCTTTATGGCGCGATTGAATTTTATAAAAAAGCCAAAGCGGCCGGCATTAAACCAATTTTGGGAGTTGAGGCCTACGTTGCTCCTCATAATCGCCTAGATAAAACACCTAAAGTTGACGAAAAGTATTTTCACCTAATCTTGCTGGCAAAAAATTTTACCGGCTGGCAAAATCTTATTCAGTTAACCACAAAGGCGCATCTGGAGGGCTTTTATTATAAACCAAGAATGGATAAGGCATTGCTGAAAGAATATGGCAATGGACTTATCGCTCTTTCCGGATGTCTTTCCGGAGAAATTTCTCGCCTGCTCCTTGCCGGAAAAACGGAGGAAGCGGAAAAAGTTGCCTTAGAATATCAAGGCATCTTCGGCCAAGGAAATTTCTTCATCGAAATCGGACATCATCCCGGAATTAAAGAAATCGTAAAAATTCACGATAGCCTTATTAATCTTTCACGCAAAACCGGAATCCCTCTGGCGGCCACCCAAGATATTCATTATCTAAAAAAAGAAGACGCTGAATACCACGACATTTTGCTGGCCGTGCAGACCGGGAATAAATTAAATGATCCTGACCGCCTTACCCTGAAAGACGATGATTTTTCAATGCGCTCGCCGGAACAAATGACTGAACTATTCCAAGACTTGCCGGAAGCCGTGGAAAACACCGTAAAAATCGCTAACGCCTGCGACGTGGAACTGCCGCTCGGTAAAATCCTTCTTCCAAAATTTCCTCTTCCGGAAAACGAAGGTTCAACCGTGGCTTATCTCCGCAAATTAATCAAAGAAAAACTGCCGCAGCGTTTTCCGGCAGTAACGGCAGAAATAGAAAAGCGCTTGGAATATGAATTCGATGTCATTGATAAGATGGGTTTTGCCGACTATTTCTTAATTGTCCAAGATTTCATCAATTGGGCAAAAGATCGCGGCATCGTGGTGGGACCGGGCCGCGGTTCGGCTGCCGGCAGCTTAGTTTCGTACATTTTGCGCATTACCGACATCGATCCCCTAAAATACGGCCTCCTATTTGAGAGGTTTCTAAATCCCGATCGTATTCAAATGCCCGACATTGACGTGGACATTACCGATCGGCGCCGCGATGAAGTTTTCGCCTATCTGCAGGAAAAATACGGCCAGGATCGCGTTGCTCATATTATTACTTTTGGAACGATGGCCGCCCGAGCGGCAGTCCGCGATGTCGGCCGCGCTCTTGGCGTAAGTTACGGCTTCTGCGACCAATTGGCAAAACTTATTCCTTTTAATTTCTCCATTGATCAAGTGCTCCAAATAAAAGAAGTAGCCGATCTTTGTCAAACTAACCCCGATGCCCAAAAAATCCTTGACGCCGCCAAACATTTGGAGGGCGTGGCTAGGCACGCGTCCGTTCATGCTTGCGGAATGGTAATCGGCACCGAATCTTTAACGCGTTATTTGCCGCTCCAACGCGCCCCCCAAGATGAAAATGTAATTATGACTCAATTTGAAATGCACAGCGTCGAAGATCTCGGCCTTTTGAAGATGGATATTTTGGGATTAAAAAACTTAACAATCATTGAAGATACAATCCGTCTTGTCAAAGATTATCGAAATGAAATTGTGGATCTTTCACAACTTCCCCCGAAAGACAAAAAAACTTTCGAGCTTCTTCAGGCCGGAAATACTACCGCGGTTTTCCAATTAGAATCGTCGGGAATGCGCCGATATCTTAAAGAACTTAAACCGGCGGAATTAGAAGACGTTATCGCCATGATCTCGCTTTATCGACCGGGGCCGATGGATCTTATACCCGAATATATTGACCGCAAGTTCGGCCGAAAACCGATCATTTATCTTCATCCGAAACTGGAACCGATTTTAAAAAACACCTATGGCATCATGATTTATCAGGAACAACTGATGAATGCCGCCCGAGTATTGGCAAATTTCACGCTTTCAGAAGCCGATGTCCTGCGCAAAGCGGTCGGCAAAAAAATCCGCAAACTCTTGCTGGAACAAAAAGAAAGGCTTATTCAAGGATGCTTGGCTAATGGCGTTTCTAGAGAAATTGCCGAAAGGTTCTGGGAATTAATCGAACCCTTCGACCGCTATGGCTTTAATCGCTCGCATGCCGCTTCATACGCGACCATCGCTTATCAAACTGCCTATCTAAAAGCCCACTATCCGGTGGAATTCATGGCCAGTCTTTTAAACGCGGACAGCGGCGACATCGATCGAATCGCTTCTCTAATTAACGAATGTAAAAAAATGAATATAAATGTTCTCCCGCCGGAAATCAACAAAAGCGCCGCCGACTTTACTCCGGACCTGCCCGCCGAAGCCACGCTTAGCGGGGCGAAGGCGGGAAACATCCGCTTCGGCTTAACCGCCATAAAAAATGTTGGAAATAATATCGTGCAAGCCATCGTGGAAGAACGCCAGCGCGGCGGTCCCTTTGAAAACCTGACCTCGCTTTTGAATCGCGTCCAACATAAAGATTTGAACAAAAAATCTCTGGAAAGCTTGATAAAATCCGGCGCCCTGGATTTACTGGGGATTGAAAGAAATTCAGCGCTCGCTAACATTGATGATATTTTAAAATTTAACAGTTTGGTCAAAAAAGAACAGCGCAATTCCCAAATGGGATTATTCGGAGCTAGCCGCCTAAGCGACAATTCCCTGAAACTTAAACCGGCGCCTCCGGCCACGTCTCAAGAAAAACTGACCTGGGAAAAAGAATTATTAGGTCTTTATATTTCTGATCATCCGCTCAACGGCTATAAGCAAAAAATTGAAACGGCCAAAGCGCGTCCGATAAAAGAAGTTATGGCCGCCGCCCAAGAACGGCAATTAACAAGAATCGCCGGAATTATCTCTAAAGTTCAAAGAATTGTAACCAAAACCGGCAAACCGATGCTTTTCGCGAAGATTGAAGATCTCAGCGACGCGATGGAAGTGATAGTTTTTTCCGACAATCTGCAAAAAAATCCGGCTGTTTGGCGGGAAAATAATCCGTTGTTAATCTCCGGCAGAATATCTTCGCGCGACGGCGAAATAAAATTGATCTGCGAAAACGCGGTTGAATTATAGAAAAACCCTCGAATACATCGAGGGTTCAATTTATTTAATTTTATAATTTCTGCCAGAAAACCGCGGCCGTCAGGCCGTGGATTTCTATTCCTTTTACTTTGCTTTTCTCCCGTTATGCGCGCTATAGCGCGCATAACGGGAGAAATAAAAATGAATAAAGTGGGTTAAGTCTTGATTTTGCGGATATGTCAAAAATGCCCTATAATCAAATTTATGGCTAAGAAACAAATCGCGACAATAGAAAACATCCGCCATTCGCTTGCCCACCTTCTGGCGGCGGCGGTTTTAGAAAAATTCCCCGACGCCAAACTCGGCATTGGACCGGTCATTGAAAATGGCTTTTATTACGATTTCCTGCTCCCTCGGACTTTAACGCCGGAAGATCTCAAAGATTTTGAAAACGAGATGCGCGCGTTGATCAAACAAAAACTGGCCTTCAGGGGCAAAAAAGTAACCGCGGTCCAAGCTAAAAAATTTTTCGGGGATCAACCGTTTAAACTCGAACTTATTAAAGAATTTTCCAAAGAAAAAAAACCTCTTAGCGTTTATCACACCGGTAAAATTTTTATGGACCTTTGCCGAGGCGGCCACGTGAAAAATACCGGCGAAATAAACCTCGAGGCTTTTAAATTAGATAAAATTGCCGGCGCTTATTGGCGCGGCAATGAAAAAAATCCCCAGCTCCAAAGAATCTACGGCTTGGCTTTTGAAACAAAAAAAGAGCTTGATGATTACCTTGCCATGCGCGTAGAGGCCGAAAAACGCGACCATCGCAAGCTCGGCAAAGAATTAAAACTCTTTACTTTCAGCGATTATGTCGGCCCCGGCCTTCCTTTGTGGCTTCCCAAAGGAACAGTAATAATTGAAGCGCTTGAACGCCTTGCTAAAGAAACCGAACAACAAGCTGGCTACCAGCAAGTCCGCACGCCGCATATTGCAAAAGAAATTATGTACAAAACTTCCGGCCACCTCCCCTATTACGCCGAGAGTATGTTTCCACCGATGATCCTTAAAGAAGAGGACGGGCAAAAAGAAACGTATTATCTCAAGGCAATGAATTGCCCGCATCACCACCAAATCTACGCGGCTGAACCGAGAAGCTACCGCGACTTACCGTTAAGACTTTCGGAATACGGCACAGTCTATCGCTATGAAAAAAGCGGCGAGCTTTTCGGCCTTATGCGCGTCCGAATGCTTAGCATGAATGACGCCCATATCTATTGCGCCGAGGAACAGTTTGAATCCGAATTCAACGCGGTTAATGATATGTATCTCAAATATTTCAAGCTCTTCGGCTTCGATAAATATATAATGCGTTTCTCCACGCACGACCCTAAGGAGCTTGGCAAAAAGTACGTCAACGAACCGAAACTCTGGAAAAAAACCGAGGACATGGCGCGCAAAGTTCTTGTTGAAAGCAAAATTAACTTCGTCGAAGTCCCAGACGAAGCCGCTTTCTACGGCCCCAAAATTGACGTCCAAATCTGGAGCTCCATTGGCCGCGAATTTACGCTTGCCACTAATCAGGTGGATTTTACCGGTCCCCGCCGTTTTGGCCTTACTTATGTAGATAAGGACGGCAAAGAAAAAACGCCCCTGGTTATCCACCGAGCACCTCTCGGCACCCATGAACGATTTATCGGTTTTTTGATAGAACATTACGCCGGCGCTTTTCCTTTCTGGCTGGCGCCGGTGCAAATTAAAATTGTACCGGTCGCCGATCGTCACGTTGAATACGCCCAGAAAGTAGCTGGCCAATTAAATAATTTCCGCGTAGAAATAGCCGGGGAAAGCGAGACAGTCGGCAAAAAAATCCGAAATGCCGAATTAGAAAAAATTCCTTATATTCTTGTGGTCGGCGATGTCGAAGAAAAAAATAAAACCGTCCGCGTCCGCGAGCGGCATAAAGGCGATCTTGGAGAAATGGACCTGGAAGATCTTGTAAAAAAATTAACCGAATAACTCTAATAAAATTTAAACCCCCTAACGTTAAGGGGGTTATCTTTTAATAATTACCTCGAATTTAAATTTGTCTTTGTCGTCATAAATTTTAATCGCCACCGCTGCCAATTCCAGACTATCCTCGTGATACAAAAAATCTGTGCTGACGCTCTCACCCCGCAACAATATGCGCCATCTCCCATCTGTCAATACTGCCTTGCTCATTTTTTCAAAATCATCTTCGTCATCTGCCAAACCCCAGCCCTTCATAACAACGCCCCTATCAAAAAAATTAAATTCCACTCCCCTCGCCGGCTGTAACGGATGCGCATAACTATTCACAACAACAAACCAAGTCCGATTGTCTTTTTCTGCCGATTTATAAACAACCGTATCGCCGCCTTTCAATTTAACATGTAATAATGACGAATCAACAAAATTCCAAGTTGAAAAATCAGGAGGGGAGGGTTTGATTCTATCGCTCATGGCGCGCCCTCTTATTCACCACTAACTCAAATTTCTTTACCAAATTCATATCATAAACTTTCAAAATCACCCGGATTAAAAATCTGGTCTCGCTATTAAATTCATAGAGACAAATCAGTCTTTCCCCAAACTGCAAGACATGCCAAGCGCCATTAAACAAAATCGCCGCTCCGACGCTTTTAAAATTCGGGGTCTTATTCTCACCATCACCCCATAATTTTACGATCACTCCCTTATCGAAAATATCAATATCATACCCCCAAGAAAATACGGGGGATTTCAATAATCGGTATCGCGTGATGATGGCGAACAACGATCGGCGATCGCCCATTCCTATTTCCATAAGGAACGGCCGAGTTTTGTTGAGTTTATGAAGTTCCTCGCTATTAATCTTTTCCCATTCAGGAAAATCAGGCAGTTCCAATCTTGAGCTTGCCACGATTCCTCCTTCTCAAAGTGCTGGATTCAATAACCTACTAAATTGTAACCCCTATGGATTATTCTGGCAATAATATGGTTCTAAATATCTTTTGCAAAACTTCGGGGTTGCCGCGGCCTTTTAATTCGGCCATTGCCTTCCCAACGAGAAATTGAAGCGCGTTAACTTTTCCCTTTTTATAATCCGCCGCCGCATTCGGATTTTCTTTAACAACTTTTTCAACGATGGATTTTAATTCATTTTCGCCGGAAACCTGGCTTAAATTTTCCTGCTGTAAAATCTGATTTGGATCTAAACCGGTTTCCAGCATTTTTCTTAAAATATCCTTAGCCGCTCGACTGGAAACTTTTTTAACGGATATTAATTCAATTAAATCCGCGAAGTTTTCCGGAGTAATTTTAGCTTCTGAAAGCGACAATGCTTTTTCCGTCAGCAATCCGCGCAAGTCGCTCGTAAAGTAATTAAAGGCCAAAATTATCTTTTCATTTATACTCGCGTTGTTATCTGCCGCCATTTCAGAAATTGTTTCTTCAAAATATCGCGCCGTTTCCCGATCGCCGATTAGAAGCTCAATTTGCTCGGGCGCCAGACCATATTCTTTGGCAAATCTCGCGCGCTTTTCTTTCGGCAATTCTGGAATAGATATTTTTATCGCCCTTAAATCAAATTTGCTTAAATCCAACGGCGGTAAATCCGGCTCCGGAAAATAACGATAATCATGCGCTTCTTCCTTTAGCCGCTGGGAAACGGTTTTTTTCTTAACATCGTTCCAACCGCGGGTTTCCTGAACTACTTTTTCCCCTTTCTCCAAAACTTCGGCTTGACGCTCAATTTCGTATTGAATAGCATCGTGCGCCGCTTTGAACGAGTTTATATTTTTAACCTCTACTTTAGTGCCGAGGTTCCGCGTTTGTCCCGCGTCTTGTTTCGCGTCAGTTCGGCGCAAAGACACGTTTACCTCCACTCTCATCTGCCCTTTTTCCATGTCCGCGTCCGAAACTCCCAAATATCTCAAAATCAATTGCAATTCTTTCGCGAATTCTACCGCCTGTTCGACGCTTTTAATATCCGGTTCGCTTACTAATTCCATAAGCGGCACTCCGGCGCGATTTAAATCGACAAAGGAAGCTGGCGGTAATTGGTAATTGGTAATTGCCTGCCTGCCGGTAGGCATGGGTAATTGGTGAATTAACCTACCGGTGTCTTCTTCCAGGTGAATTCTCGTTAATCGGACGCCATTCAACACTCCGCCGAAAATCAACGGCAGATCATATTGTGAAATTTGATATCCTTTCGGGAGATCTGGATAAAAATAATTCTTCCGGTCAAATTTTGAATGCTGAGGAATATCGCCATTTAGCGCCATCCCGACTTTTAAAACCGCTTCAACGGCTGATTTATTGATAACCGGCAAAGTGCCGGGATGCCCCGCGCATATCGGACAAACATTAGTATTGGGATGCTTTTCCTCGGGATCATTCAAAGAATCGCAAAACATCTTCGTCTTGGTTTTAAGTTCCGCATGGATCTCCAAACCTATGGTTGGCGCATAATTCGACATATCTTTTATTATATAAAATTTTTTGACTTCCTCAAAGCTTTAGATTATTTTTAAATTAGAACATTGAAAGCTCCCAATGCTGCCCCGTTGTCCGCGTTGGTCTGCGTTCAGTCTGCGTAAGTCGGCGCGTCAGAAGGAGGTAGCCATGATCTTCCACGATCCTTTCGTAGGCGACATTGACTGCAGCGAGGTACAGCCGATTATTGATCGCCCGATCTTTCAAAGGTTGAGATTCATCAAACAACTCGGTCTTTCATATCTGATCTTTCCATTCGCCAATCACACGCGGTTCGAGCACTCGATTGGCGCGTACGGCCGAACTCAACACCGAACAAGACTTTGGCGAAAATGGAATATCATTGACCGCGATATGGCAAGAGATATTGAAATTTACAGTTTAATACACGATATCGGGCACGGCCCTTATTCGCATGTAGTCGAAGCAGTAACTGCCATCAATCATGATGAGCGCGGCTTAGAGTTGTTGAATGGGCTAGCAAAAGTCATCAAGCAGTGCGGCGGCAATCTTGAGAATATTAAAAGATTATTCAGCCATCGAAATAATTTGTTCAAGGCCGTTCATGATAAAAATTTGGGAACTGAAAAATTCGACTATCTGGAACGGGACGCGGCCTACACGAATAGCGGCCAGCCGCAATTTAGAGAATTGCCGCACCGCGTAAAATTCGTGCGAGGCGAAATCGTCGTTCCTTATCAGGATGATCTCTTGGATGCTGCCATTGGCCTCCAGGCATTCTATATGGATATGTACAAGAATATTTATCTCCAGCCCGCTTGCATGGTTTTACAGCGACTAATGCAAAAACTTATCTTTGCTTTGATGAAAGAAAGCGAGATCACCGAGGAACAACTCTGGAATATGACCGATGCCGATCTTGACACAAGAATTTTGAATTCCAAGCAAGCATGGGTAAAGGCTGGCGGTGGAGTAATAAGAAACCGTCAATGGCCGCGAGTGGCGATTTCACTGAAACATAGAAGGTTCGCCGAATCTGAAGAAAACGGGGACAACAATAAAAGGCGGTTAAGCGTTTTCCCGATTGGGGCGCGAAGAATGAATGGATTAGCGAGGTATTTTTATAAAAATCCTCGAAGGATTGCCGCGATGGAACGAGAAATAGAAGAAACTTTCGCTTTTCCCCAACATTCGGTCTTAGTAGTGCCTGCCACCGATTCCCACCGCTTTAAAGCCCAGCAAATCCAAGTCTCTAGGGATGGCGAAATTAGTTCGCTAGATCAGTGGCGGCCGGAAGGCGTAAGCAGACTAAATGAAATTGCTCTATCTTATATGTGCGTGCGAGTGGCGGTTGAGCCGGAATTCAGAGAAAAAATGGCCTCCAGGCCAGTCTCTAGAGAAGTCGTTAAGTTATTGCTTTCAAAAACATCATAAAACCAAAACCCGCAAATACTGCGGGTTTTTTATCAATCAATGATCTCAATCCCCATATTCCTCGCCGTGCCCGCCACGATTTTCATTGCCGCTTCAATATCAGAAGTGTTAAGATCCGGCAATTTCCGTTCGGCGATTTTACGCAAATCTTCCTTGGTAACTTTGCCCACTTTTTTAAGATGCGGCTCGCCGGACCCCTTTTCAATGCCGGCTGCTTTTTTCAAAAGCGCCGAAGCCGGCGGAGTTTTTAATTTAAAAGTAAAACTCCTGTCTTCATAAATAGTAATTTCAGCCGGAACAACATCGCCCGTCATTGTTTTCGTCGCGTCATTAAACTGCTTGCAGAATTCGGCGATATTAACGCCGTGCTGGCCTAAAGCTGGCCCAATCGGAGGGGCGGGATTTGCCTTGCCGGCTTCAATTTGAAGTTTAAGAATTGTTTTGATTGGTTTTGCCATGGATTTCACACAAATGCTTGATGCGAATATATGCTAATTATATACGAATATCGGAATTAATTACTCTTTTTATATTGACGGTAGAACTTCCAAAATTTACGATTATACCAAGTCGATATTTTCCAGCCTTGAGATACCGCAGCATTTGCTTAAAGTCCTCTCTGGTAATATGTTTCTTTGCTTTTACATCAACTAAAACTTGATTATTAACAATGAGGTCAACTCTATTTCCTGAAATATTACCTTCTTTTAATTGAAAAAGCAAGTCCTTTTCGCGCTCGTAATTTACGCTGGCCGCTTTAAGCTTAAACTCTAATACATCCTGATATTGCTTTTCGGAACAAGCCGAGCCCAATTCATTTTGCGCTGTAAAAAACAATCCGTTTAGTTGATAACAGAGCTCCTTGTATAATATTTCCGGCATAATTGATTCGCATACAATTCGTATACATTCGCGCCAGGCATTCGCGTAGGTTCAGATCTTCTGCACTTGCAGCGAATCCAGTTCTACGACCGTATCGCGTCCGAAAATCGGAACTAAAATCCTAATCTTGCCTTTTTCTTCATCAATTTCGGAAACTTTCGCTTCATAATCTTTAAACGGCCCGTCAATGATTTTAACCATATCGCCGACCGTGAGATCGATTTTAAACTTAGCCGCGGCCTCCTCTTCGCTCATTCTGGACATTAAGACGTCGATTTCTTCTTTGGAAAGCGGCACGGGCGTAGTCGTGTCGGAGCCGACGAATCCGGTTACGCGCGGCGTATTTCTAACCACATACCAAGAATCGTCGCTCAAAATCATATCCACTAATACATACCCCGGATAAATTTTTTCTTCAACCGTTCGCCGTTTACCGTTTTTAATCTTAATTTTCTTTTCTTTCGGAACAATAATATTAAAAATCTTGTCGTTCATCGCCAACGACTCAACCCTTTGTTTTAAATAACGAGACACTGCGTCTTCATATCCGGAATAAGTATGAATGGCATACCAATGTCTAGTTAATTTTTTTTCTTCAGTCTTCATGTTACTTCGCCAATATGGCGAATATAGCGCGAATATACGAATTTGTATATTGGTGCTTGATTAGTATATTGGTGGAGTTATAAAATCAATTTCTGCAATAAACTGCTGAATATAAAATCCAGCAAGCCCAGAAAAATTGCTACCCCGAGCGACAACCCTATAACGATTAAAGTTAAACGCCTGGTTTCCTGAAAATCCGGCCAGTTGATTCTCTTAAATTCTTGTTTCGATTCTTGTAGGAACGCCTGAAATTTAGCTAACATATTATTTTATATTTTAGTAAATTTTTGATGAATTGTCAACCCCCAACCCCCATCTGTCGCATCTAACCTCTCCGTTCTTATATATCGAAGTTTTTAACTGAAAGAGCGTGGGCTTGTATAAAATTTTTCCTCGGCTCAACGTCTTCACCCATCAAAACATCAAACATTCTATCAGCCTCTTCGACATCATCCACCTTCACTATCCTCAATGCTCTTTTGGCCGGATCCATGGTCGTTTCCCAAAGCTGTTCCGGATTCATTTCGCCAAGACCTTTATAGCGCTGTAAATTAATCCCCTCTTTCGGTAATTTTTCTCTTTCTTCTTCTCTGTAAATATAGCTTATTTCTTTGCCTTTTTGAACGCGATAAAGCGGGGGTTGGGCGATGTAAAGATGGCCTTCGTCAATAATTTGGGGAAAGTAGCGATAAAAAAGAGTCAAAAGCAAAGTCCGGATATGCGATCCGTCAACATCGGCGTCAGTCATTAAAATCACTTTATGGTAGCGCAATTTATTGATATCGAACGACTCGGCTATCGCCGTTCCTATGGCAACCACTAACGCTTTAATCTCTTTGTTCAAAAGCATTTTATCAATCCTTGATTTTTCCACATTCAAAATCTTGCCCTTAAGCGGAAGAATTGCTTGAGTTCGCCGGTCACGTCCTTGCTTACTACTATTATGAACAAAAACTCCAGAAGCAAGAGCAAAATTGTGAGTATTGGGAACCTCTATATCGTATACGTCCATCTTTTCTTCTAATGGAATCACTGCTTTAATTTTATGATTGTAATTTATTACGGCTTCTTTCAATTTATTTTCATCACTATCAAAAAATCTTTCACAAATGGTTTCATATCTAAGGATAGATTTGTCTTTTCTAATAAGTCTTTCCCGTGTATATTCTCCTTTTTCAATTTTCCCATTTCCATCAAAAAGTTCTTTTAGCAATTTCAGGGCCTTCTCTTTATATGTCTTGCTATAAGCCATGCTCCTTTTAATTCTAAATGCTTGAGTCCATTGTTCTTTGGTTTTGTTCGCCCTCCATTTTATTAGAGCTGAATCATCCCACTGCTGTTTCGCGATTTGAGAAAGCCAAGACCTTATGACTAAATTTTTATGGAAATAATTTCTAACCCTTTCGGCTTGTTTCTTTCTGTTGTCTTCGTTGTTCCAATACTCCATCTGGCTTTTGTACAGTAATTTTTTATTTTTATTTCTGTATTCCTCATTATTTTTATAAAATCCTAAAAACTTCTGAGCCATAAATTTTTTATAATTCTCGTTTTCCCATTGTTTTTTGGCTCTTTCGCTAAGTATGGCTCTCATTCTGGGCTCGCGCATTTTTTTGCTTATCCTATTTCTATATTCGGGGGATTGCCTTATTTTCCTTAATTTTTCTAAAACCTCTGGGCTTCTCAATACGGTCAGGGCAATTTCTTGATGGATTCTAAAATGATCTTCTTTGGATAGTCGGGTAATATTATTCGGATTATTATTTAATTTATTAAAATCTTTATGGTGCCTTTGTGGTCCATTAGTTTCAAAATACGTTTTATTTTCTAAATTAAGCCCATCTGATAAAACATGAGTAAACCTCCAAAAATTTTCTTTAGGATTGTAGACCATTTCATACCCATCAATTGTTATTCGCCCTCCAATCTCCGATTTTTTTCGATATAAAGGCATTAAAGAATCTCTGCAATTTAAATCTTTGGCCTCTCTAAAAGTGCCATCTCTAAGCATAAACTTATGACCTGGCGTACATATAATTTCTTGACCATTATCCAAAATAACCTTAGCCACTTTAGCATTCTGCCTGGTTATTCTTGGATTTAAAATAGGAGCAACGCCAATATGGCCATCTTTTTTTATGGTATAACAAAAATTTTTCTTTCCTTTTTTTTCTTCCTCAACTAAATCTTTAAACGAGATATTCCTTCCATCTAATAAAGCTACTTTTGTTTCACCGAAAAAACACCCACCGGCGCTATCTCCTTCCACGATAAACAACTCCGATTCTTCGGGGTTTCTTGAACTACAATCGGCTAATTTTCCGGGCAGAGTTAATCCTTCTAAAATCCCCTTGCGTAGCACGGTTTCTTTCGCCGCTTTAGCCGCTTTCCTGGCCTTAGCGGCCAACAGGCATTTTTCCATGATACGCCTGGCATCGACAGAATTTCTTTCCAAAAATTCCTTAAGCGCTTCACCGATAACGCCCTCAACCGCCGTCCTGGCTTCAGAATTTCCTAACCTTGCCTTAGTCTGGCCTTCAAATTGCGGCTCGCGAATTTTCACCGAAACAATGGCAACAAGACCCTCCCTCACATCATCACCAGTCAAATTATCTTCATCTTTTTTAACATAATCGTTGCCGCGAGCATAATCATTTAAAGTGCGGGTTAAGGCCGAACGAAAACCGGTCAAATGCATCCCGCCATCAGGAGTATAAATATTATTGGCAAAGCTCAATTCCTGAATTTCCAATTCGTTATTATAAGTAAAAACCGCCTCAACCTCCACGCCCTCCGAGGTTTTATTAATGTAAAAAGGCGTCTCTTGCAGCGGTTTTTCGCTGCGGTTAAGAAATTTGATAAATGATAAAAGTCCGCCGTCAAAATAGAAGGCGTGGTAAAAAGGCGTTTTTTCGCGAATATCGATGACTTCGATTCTTGCGCCTTTAGTAAGAAAAGCTTGCTGGCGCAAATGATCCAAGACGCGCTTGCGGTCGAATTCAATCGTTTTAAAAATTTCCGGATCCGGCTCAAAAGTTACTTTAGTGCCGGTACTATCGCACTTTGCTATTTTTTTAACTTTATATTGCGGTTTACCGCGCTCATATTCTTGAACATAAAGTCCTTTATCGCGGCAAACCTCCGCTTTCATCCACTTTGAGAGGGCGCAAACTACCGAAACGCCGACGCCATGCAAGCCGCCGGAGACTTTATAAGATTCGCCGCCAAATTTCCCTCCGGCATGCAAAGTTGTCATCACGGTTTCAAGCGCGGATTTTTTGGTTTGTTTATGAATCTCTACCGGAATGCCGCGGCCATCATCGGTTACCGCTATCCGATTGCCCGGCAAAAACTCAACTTGAATATTTTTCGCGTATCCGGCCATCGCCTCGTCAATTGAATTATCAACGACTTCATAAATTAGGTGGTGTAGGCCAGCAACATCAGTTGTGCCAATATACATCCCCGGCCGCTTTCGAACCGGCTCCAATCCTTCCAAAACATAAATGTCTTTGGCAGTATAAGAAGGCTGTTTCTCCTCATTTTTACTCGCTTTTTTTGCTTTTGTTTTAGCCATTTTAATAAATAGACCTCTTTTAAGACTATTTAATTATAGCAAATTTCATCGTCAAAAACAAATAAAAAACCAACCTGATTTGGCTGGCTAGTGTTTTGGCGATCTTTTCTTGGAAGCGCGGCCGCCGCTAAGCAATTTGTGAGGTTTTTCGCCTCTTTTTGCCAGCTTCTCGGAGGGGTATAAAACACCATTTTTAAGAGTCCAATAAAATCTTTTATCTATCTCGTTCAATGATCTCTTGACTCTCTGCGGCAACTGAGGATCTCGCCTTAAAATCAATTCAATTTCCAAACAGAGGTCACGAGTAATTCTGCAAGAAGCGACTTTTGCTTTGCCGCAACGCAAACAAAGCCTTTGACCACCTGATCTCTTAGCCATATTTACTCTCCACGCGGCAAAACTCGTCGCGGCCGATTGTATTCTCTGTATTCTTGCTTGACCTCCACCTTGACCTACAACATCTATGGCTGGACATAATCGCGAAAAATAACAGGGCAAAAAACGCGGCGGCGCCGAATAACAAATCTTCTTTGAAAGAATGGAGTTCGGTTCTATGAATATGTATCGCCCAGCTAAAAGTAACAACGTCCATAAGGCCGACTGCCAGCAGACACGCGGTTTTGAAATGCATCGTTGACCTCTAAATTGTGGTTGTAAAGAACTGTGATAATTTTACATAATTAACGCAATAATGCAAGATTTTAATTCCGTTTGATTTTATGAGTTATAATGGATTAAACTAGACTATAGGTATAGAAAGGAGGTGGCAGATGGGCAACATAGATCGCGAAGCGGATGAATTTTTTAAGCAAGAAGAAGAAAAAGCGGTAGACGCCCTCCATGAAGCCTTATGGATTGATAGATTTCTTAAAATCTGCGCAGGGCACATTGAAAAAGGATTTTTACAAATGGATATGCCGTTGATTGAGGCGCTGGAAAAGCTTGAAAAAAGGAAGTTTGAACTAATTGGAATTGATCCCGAAGAACAAGAAAAATCCGATGATGAACGCGAATGATGATTAACGCAAAAGCCGCCAGAATTGGCGGCTAAATTAATTTACTTAAAATCTCCCGTTATGCGCGCTATAGCGCGCATAACGGGAGATGACAACTCAAGGATATTGGGAGATGGCAACTCGATGACAACTCAAGGATATTGGGAAACGACAACTCTCTGTCGCAATTCTATGTCAAAATTAGTTTACAAACTATGGACTATTTTACTAATGGGGCTGGAATACCTCCAAAGAAATCGCCAAAAAGCGCCCCCATAACTTCTTCAAGTGATTTCGTCGGAAAAGGAATTTGTACTTCTACGGGTTGGTTAAAACTTTTAAAGATAAATTCTATGCCCAGTTTACCGGTCGGTGTAGTCTGTCCAAGAAATGTCGGCTCCCAAACTAAAGATATTTTGCGGGGCAAAAGATCAGCTTTGCTTATCCATATTTCACCTTTAGGCATTACAATTAGCGCTAACTGCTCTTCCAGCTTTTTTCTAAAATCGGCATTGGCTTTTCCCAGGGCTTCTTTATCAACCGGCTGATCTGGTTGTATTTGCTGCATAAGCTCTAACTGTAATGCTATTAACTGCCAGGCAAAATCTATAAGGGCGTTTTTGTCTATTACAAATCCATAGCGGTAGGTGTCTATGTCGTCCAATTTTTCGCCGGGCAAAACCGCCGTTATCTTTAAAAGCTTGGCTTTGATAATAATCTCTTTAAGTTTAGCTTTTTGCTCTTCGGACAATCGCACCTGCTCCGCGCCCTTCGGGACGCCCGGTAAACTTGGTAAAAGTGATTTTCGCGCTTCTTCGAAATCAATTTTAATCCAATCTTTGGGAAGTTGGAGTGGTAAGAAGGGAAGTAGCTCTGGTGATATTGCTAGTCTCAAATAATAAATTTTCCCCAAATGTCTAGTTTCTAAACTTATAACTGCGTCTTTTGGCAAAAGGGTCGTCTGAAAACTTTCGGGCATTACAGTCAAGAGAGAACGGCTTTTTGGATTCTGCGCGCTACTAAAATCCGAAACGCCGTCTATCGCGATTACTGCCGAAGTCCCAGGAAGCGGGGGCCCAGCTTGCTCAATTTTTGCTTTAGCCGAGTATTCAAAAGACTTAATTTCCGACAAACGCTCGGTTGATTTTTGAACTATCTTTTGCGCGCGCGCCACCGAAACCTTTTCATAGCCATACCGCGCGAACACTCCCCCAGCCAAAGCCAGTATGCCAACTGACACCAGAAGTAAAACTAGTCGTAATGTTTTCATTATCTTAATTCTACATCAAACTTCTCCTTCAAACTGGCTACAATTTTGCCTAACTCTTGATCGACTTCCTCATCGGTTAAAGTTCGATCTTCGGCTTGGAAAACTAATCGAAAAGTAAGACTTTTTCTATTCGGGCCAAGTTTCGGGTCTTCGTACCAATCCAATAAGTCGGCGTCATCGAGTAAATGGCTGGTATTTTCAATAATATTTTGAATCGCGGCTACTCTCGCTTCAGCGTCAACCATAAATGAAAGATCGCGCGTCGCCGATGGATATTTCGGCAATGGCCTATATTCTTTTTCGCCGACCACCAATTGAAGCAATTCATCAAGATTAATTTCCGCAAGGGCTTTATTGTCTTTGGCAATTAAATACCCGAGCGTGCGATGATCGGATTCAAGCCGTAAACGACCTTCGCCGTCTTCTTTTGTAAAATAATCAACTAAGCCCGCTTGTCCGAGCATTTGTTCAACAATTCCTTTCAACTCCAAAAATGGCGCGCCTTTTTTAAGCCCCAATGCGATCCCCAAACTCAATTGCTCATTAATGCCGCTTGCTATACCGTTCTTGCCGCTTGCCTTCGCAAAAACGCGACCGATTTCAAAAATCCTTACTTCATCGTAAAACCGAAAATTCTCTTCGATATTTCTAGTCAAGTGAGGAAATAAACTGGGCCGCAGGTATTTCTTATCATCGGCAATTGGATTTACCAGCTCCACCAATGAAAATTTATTTTGTAGATTCGGATCAGGCTCTCCGATGAAAGAATAATTATAAACTTCACTCAAGCCAAAGCCGGTTAGAATGCTTCTGATTTTATCTTTAAGAACTATTTGATCTTCCGCTCCAGAAGGGCTCAAGAGCGCGCGCGGGACAACCGAAAGCAACCGGTCATACCCATAAAGATTAACAATTTCCTCGGCTAAATCCTCGAAAATCAAAATGTCGGTCCGTTCAGCCGGCGGCTCAATAAATTTGCCCCTTGCTTGAAATCCTAATTTTTTAAGATATTCCAAACACGCTTTTTCGCTTAAACTAAGTCCGGTCAACTTATTAAATCTTTCCACGTCAAACTTGATAATCGTTTTACTCGGCTTCACATAGTTCACATCGAGCCAATCGCCCAATCTGGCGCCGCAAACTTCTTTCAAAAGCTGAGCCGCTCTCTTAATCCCCTTTTCAACTAACACGGGTGCTAGTCCATGAGAAAAGCGCGCCGAAGCATCAGTGAATAAATTGAGCCGCCGAGAAGTTTTGTAAACGCTAACCGAATCGAAATTCGCCGCCTCAACAATAATACGTTTAGTTTTTAAAGAAACCTCGGCGCGCTTTCCGCCTTTTACCCCGGCAATCGCTAATGCCCCTTTTTCATCCGCTATTACTAAATCATTTACATCGAGGTCATATTTGCCACCATCAATTGTTTCAATTTTTTCGCCTTCTTTTGCTAATCTAACGACAATATTTTTGGATTTTGGATTTTGGATTTTGGATTTCACGCTTTCTATTTCGTCAAAATCGAAAGCGTGTAATGGTTGTCCTATTTCCAGCATCACATAATTCATCACGTCAACGATGTTGTTAATTGGACGCAAACCGCAGGAAATTAAAATTTTTTGCATCCACTCGGGAGATTTACCAATCTTGTTAATCTCGGCATAAAGTCCGCTGTAACGCGGACAAAGCTTTTTGGAATCAATGCCAACTTTGAAGTTTAAACTTTGCGCTTTAGACTTTAGCGCCGGCAGTTTTAATTCTGGCGTTTTTTTGCCTAAAATTGCCGACACTACCACGGCCATCCCATAATGCGAGGCGGCATCAGAATAACGATTAGCAGGAATGACGATGTCTATAACATCGCCATCAACTTTTTCAACTTCAAAAGCATGAAAAGCTAAGGCTTCCATCAGTTGCTCGGAGCTTTTTATAACGGGCGCCAGTTTTTTTAATAATGTGTAGGAAAATTTCATTGTTTTGTTGAATTATGAATTAGGAATTATGAATCAAGGATGGCCTTCGGCTAAAATTCATGCTGCATAATTCATAATTCGTGCCTCATAATTCATCGTGGCATTCATCAAAACTGGTTAATGAAACGCAGGTCTCCCGAGTAGAACAATCGTATATCGGGGATCTTATATTTAATCATCGCCAGCCTTTCTATGCCCAAACCGAAAGCAAAACCCTGGACCTTTCTGGAATCATAACCAACGGCTCGAAAAACATTGGGATGCACCATTCCCGCGCCCATCACCTCCAACCACGCGGATTCACGCAGACTTTTTCCACGTTGGTCTGCGTATAGTCCGCGTTCTTCTGCGCTCCTGTCAAGGAGAATGTCTATTTCCAAACCGGGTTCGACAAACGGAAAATAACTTGGGCGAAAACGGATATGCGTGCCGGCGCCGAAAAGCTGGCGGAAAAATTCCTCAATAATATATTTAAAATTAGCCAGATTGATATTTTCTCCGACCATCAAACCCTCAACTTGATGAAAATTGATTTCGTGGGAAGCGTCAGTAGCCTCATAACGAAATACTCGTCCGGGCACAATTATCTGAAACGGCGGCCGATGCGTTTCCATATAACGAATCTGCATCGGACTGGTGTGAGTTCTTAACAGCGCAGACACACGCGGACTTGACGCGGACTCACGCGGAATTTTTTCTGCGTTAGTCTGCGTTTTTAGCCCTAAACCAGATTTGCTTCGCAAATCTGGTTGGGCGAACTTTCCGCCGTTGGCAGAAAGTTTTAACCAAAAGGTGTCCCACATATCCCTAGCTGGATGATTAGCCGGAATATTTAAAGCGTCAAAATTATAATGTTCGGTTTCTATCTCCGGGCCTTCAACAACGGAAAAATTCAAACCGCGGAAAATTTCCCGAATTCTATTTTCCATCAAAGTCAGCGGGTGAAGATGCCCGACCGGAATCTTTTTGCCGGGCATAGTAACATCAATTCTAGTTTGTAGTTTGTAGTTTGTAGTTTGTAGCTCCTTAAGTTTTGCTTCTAAAGCGACTTCGATTTCCTTTCGCAAATTATTGGCGGCAGGACCAATTTTTCTCTTTTTTGCCAACGGCAAATCTTTCAGTGAACGCAAAATTTTAGTAAGCTCGCCGTCTTTGCGCCCTAAATACTTTATTCTAAACCCCTCAAGGGTTTTTGCGTCTTTAACGCCTTTGATCTCGTGATGAAAAGAATGTCGTAAATCTTGAATATCCATGCTTATTATTTTAACATTTTTGGAGGAAAATACGAATTCTTCTGATGATAAATTATTTTTCTTTATATTATAAGCTGTACTTCTATGTCTCGATTGTGAAATAGAAGTATATAGAAATTAAAGGTTATTCTCAAGTTCTTAAGAACATTGGAATAAACACCGAAGTCATTTTCCAAAATTATAAAATCCCCCTAATTAGGGGGATTAATTTTACCGTCGGTGCACTCTTTGCATACTGCGCATACTGGTGGAGATTCCATTCCTTTACGCAACTGCAGTAAGCCTGATATCAAAAAAAATATAAAGGGACCCAAGACCAAAGCCAGTGAAAATTATGAATCGCGAATGACAGAAAAGACAAACCGGCAAACATCAAATCCCGAACACCGCAAAAAAGGTGTAATCTGCGACTATGTCTGAAAAGTAAGGTTGCCGCGATAGATATAACGAGAATCACTGCAACTGAAACGGCCATAGCAGTCGTGGCTGTTATGATCCCACCTCCTTTCCAAGCTTACGCGTATCTATCAAAATGCTCCGCGCCCTGATTCGTCTTTTGCTTTTCGCGGTTTTCCTCGGGACATGGTAGCGAAGCCTTTTTACTTTCCTTATGATATTGCCGCACATATTCTATCCCCCAAATAAGATTACACCCGGCCGCCAACATCATAAAAAATTTAAACCAGGGCATCGCAGTTACTAATCCCGCGAAAACGCATACCATACCGCAAACAAAAAAATAAAGGGCGGCCAAAGATGCGTATCGCTTTGACTTTTTCTCAATTGACAAAATGGCGCCCAATACACAAAGTCCGACAAGAAAAAGGATGGCCGTAAATCCTACCCACACCAATTGCTCCGCCACGTTCCCTCCAAAAATGACTTTTCAAAGTACGGACTTAGATTAGTAGACTGACAGCAATAAAACAAGGGGGCATCACAAATTTTGGTGGCTGGGGCGAGGATCGAACTCGCGACCTGGCGCTTATGAAACGCCTGCTCTACCACTGAGCTACCCAGCCATCTTGGCTCGCTCCTTGCCCCGTACTAAACTTGTTTTAGTGCGGGGTGCCGCTGAGCTACGCCGGCAATTAAAGTAAAAATTTTGTTGCGGGGGTTGGAATTGCACCAACGATCTCAAGGTTATGGGCCTTGCGAGATACTACTTCTCTACCCCGCGAGAATATTATATCAAACTATCCTTGCGATTGACAAGCCTTATGGGGTCTCGATAAAATGATAATTAGCCCTTTAAAGAGGCACCGGTGACGCCCAGCGAAAAGCCGAAACGAAATATCCAGAAAAAAATAATCCTGGAATCAGTTAAGCTGTTAGGTAGGCCTTATAAATACGGCGCGAAAAACGAGGATACGCCAAATTATTTCGATTGCTCCTTGTTCGTAAAATATATATTTGGAAAATTCGGAATCAATCTGGCGCGCAGTTCCAATCTTCAGGCACTTTGCGGAAAAGAAGTCGCGGTTGGCAATCCCGAACTTTGGGAAATCGGCGATTTATTGTTTTTCAAAGGACACAGACCTCGGACAGTTATTCTAGACAATCGGGAATTGCTGATTGGCCACGTGGCAATATATATCGGAAACAGGCACATGACTCATTGTTCAAGCAAAAGAGGCGTAGAAATAAAACCCGTTCCCGGAACAAAACATCCGGTGGTTTTAGTAAAAAGAATTATCTAGATTCTAGCTATCTCTAACTCGCCACGGGCGAGTTTTTTGTATATTGTGTAAATATGAAGATCGCGATTCTGGGCTTTGGAATAGAAGGAAAATCAACGCTCAAATTCTTGAAACGCTCGCCGATTTATGGCGGAGCAAAAATTGAAATTCTGGATCAAAAACGGGACAAAAATTATTTAAAAAATCTCGACAAGTTTGATGTTGTTTTTCGCTCGCCGGGAGTGCCGTACAATTTACCGCAGATTCAGCGCGCCATCAAAAAAGGGATTCGTTTCTCCAGCGCCACTAAGTTGTTCTTTGAACAACTTCACGGAACCACGCGGACTGAACACGGACATCACGGACAAATCGTCATCGGAATAACGGGCACCAAGGGGAAGGGCACAACTGCCACATTGCTTTATCAAATTCTCAAAAACTCCGGATTTAAGGCGGCCTTGGCTGGAAATATCGGCAAGTCGGCGCTGGAAATATTGCCAAAAATTGATTCTCGAACAATGGTTATTCTGGAACTCTCTAGTTTTCAACTCCAAGACCTCGCGAAATCTCCGCGATTGGCGGCGATTTTAGATATTTTCCCCGATCACCTAGATAGTCACAAAAATTTCAAAGAATATATTAATGCCAAAGCTAACATCGGCCGTTTTCAGAATTCAAAACAAGATAAGATATTTTATTCCTCTGATAACAAGTTTTCAAAATGGATTGCCGATCAATCGCCTGCTCGAAAAATCCCCGTTTCTCCGGAAAACATTGGCCTACCCGGTCTGCAAATCCCGGGCGATCATAATCAAAAAAACGCCGCGATGGCAAAAGCAATCGCCCAAAATCTGGACTGTCCCGACCATATCATTGATAAAACAATCGCGGAATTTAAAGGAATAGAGCATCGGCTGGAATTCGTCCGCGGTATAAAAATTCATTCCAACGTTCTTAAGAACGTTGGAATGAATTCTAGAATAGATTTTTACAATGATTCCGCGAGCACCAATCCGCAAACTTCCGCCGCCGCCGTTCTTTCCTTTTCTAATAACCAAATAACCAGCCAATCAACAAACCAATTAACCATTTTGATTGCCGGCGGAAAAGATAAAAATCTCAATTATAAACCTCTTGCCGATGCCATTAAAAAAGCCTGCAATGTCAAAGCTGTTATGCTTTTTGGCGAAAATAAAAATAAAATAGCCTCAGTAATTAGTAACCAGAAAATAGTAATTAGAAAAGGCGGCAATTTAGAATCTGCTATTAAAATTGCATATAAAACTGCGAAGTCTCTAATTGCCGATTACCGATTGCCAGTTACTATCGTCTTTTCTCCCGGCGCCGCCAGTTTTGACATGTTCAAAGATTATAAAGATCGCGGAAGAAAATTCAAAAAAATTGTAAAACAAATTAAAAAATAGTATATTAACAAAGGTATTCCAGCAATCTGCGCGGGCGTAGCTCAGTCTGGTTAGAGCGTCCGCCTGTCACGCGGAAGGTCACCGGTTCAAATCCGGCCGCCCGCGCAGACTGCTGAAACAAAAAGCACCCGTTAGGGTGTTTTGAAATTACGGCTGGGCCCTGTTCATCGCTCATTTATCGTCTCTTATCTTCCTTTCAAGCTCATCAAGATATTTTTTGATCGCGTTTTCAGAAATGCCATATAACGTAAATGCCCTTCGCAAAATCCCTACCAAACTCCATTCTTTCCGGCCGTCAAACCGGCCATAATTAATTATCTTTCTTAATCTCGTATGCGTTTCCTCGGACACAAAGGCGCGAGCAAGTTTTCCCTTAAATTGACAAAAAACCATAATAGTAACACCAACATTCACTGGTCTGTCCTCGGCCATCCTGCCACCTCCCTTTATATAAATCTTTGACGCAAGGAACTAAGGAACTTTAGAAATTTTAGCGGAATTATTATATATTAGTCAAGCAAACCAAGTTTCTTGAAAGCTTTTTGATAAATAGCAATGGCGGCTCCAGCTTCCTCCTGACTAATAACAAAATCCGGCTCGCGCATAACCCGATCGCGCAATTTATGAGCTTGCATAATCTCTTCAATGTTAGAAAGTTGGGTTGGCGCGACTTGCTTAAAACGATCTTCCGTCGTTTCCCCGCGCAGACCGCTCATTTTAAAAATCTCGTCTAGAATTTTATCCGCTTCTGCTATCGCTAATTTCCAATTTGTCATTTCGTCGGTTTTCAATCGCTTTTTAATTTGTCTCCATCCGCGCAACTGCCTGCGGCGGCCTACGTCTCCCACTCCCAAAAAATCCATCCACTGATCGGTTTTAGTTTTAAGATAACTGCTGCCTAAAATACAATAAATAATTCCCCACAAAAGCAGGCCGGAAATAATAAACGAAACGATCCGCAGCCAGAGAAGATTTTCATCTAAAAAATTCCCAATAATCCCGCTGGCTTGAATTGAAAATTGAATAACTTTGTTTGTCATATTTTTACAAATTTAATTAAATTTGTAATCTTTCATAAAACATCCCCATCCCCAAAATATCGGCCTCTCGCCAATGTTTGCCAATCAATTGAAAACCGATAGGCAGTGGCTTATGACTTGTGACGCGCGACATGTCGCTTGTCGCTTGTTTCACTGGTATCGAAATAGCGGGTAAGCCAGCAAGATTGACTGGAATGGTAAATATGTCAGAAAGGTACATCGCCAATGGGTCGCTGGTTTTTTCTCCGAATTTGAATGCCGGCGTTGGCGCGACCGGAGTAAGAATAACATCTACTTCTTTGAATGCTTCATCAAAATCTTTTTTGATCAGCGCGCGCGCCTTCTGCGCTTTGGCATAGTAAGCATCGTAATATCCGGATGATAAAACAAAAGTTCCCAGAATAATTCTTCGCTTCACTTCCGGCCCGAATCCTTCGCTGCGCTGTCTTTTATACAATTCCAGCAAGTTTTGGATTTTGGATTTTGGATTTTGGATTTTGGAATATCTTATACCATCAAAACGAGCTAAATTGGCGCTAACTTCCGCGGGCATAATGATATAGTAGCAAGATAAGGCGTATTTGGTGTGCGGCAAACTGATTTTTTTAAAATTAATCCCCAAACTTTTGAATTGATTGATTGCCGATTCAACTGCTTTAATGACGCCTGGCTCAACGCCGCTTATAAAATATTCTTCCGGCAGACCGACGGTCAGTTTTTTAACATCTTCAAGCTTTGGATTTAATAATTCATCATTATAATTTGTTTCAACGCTGGTAGAATCAAACTGATCTTTTCCGGCAATAGTTTTAAATAAAATCGCCGCGTCTTCAACGGTTTTCGTAAAAGGGCCGATCTGATCCAAGCTTGAAGCCATCGCGATCAATCCATGTCGAGAAACCGCTCCATAAGTCGGCTTTAATCCGACAACACCGCAGAAACTGGCTGGCTGTCGAATTGAACCGCCGGTATCAGAACCAAAGGCGGCCACTGCCATATGGGCGGCAACCGCGGCTGCCGAACCGCCGGAAGACCCTCCCGGAACTCGTTCCAAATCATAAGGATTCTTAGTTAATTTAAATCCGGAATTTTCTGTCGAAGAACCCATGGCAAACTCGTCCATATTAGTTTTGCCAAGGAAAACCGCTCCAACGGCTTTTAATTTCTTAATTACCGTTGCGTCATAAACCGCCTTATAATTTTCCAAAATTTTAGATGCGGCAGTAGCCGGCTGGCCATCAATCAAAATATTGTCTTTGATCGCGAGCGGCACCCCGCTCAGCGCGTCCATCGGTTCGTCTTTGGCAATTTTTAAATCTGCTTTTTCGGCCCGCAAAAATGCTTCGTCTTTGGCCAAGGAAAGATAAGCCCCAATTTCTTTATCCTTAACTTCAATGTAATCAAAAAATTCCTTCGTTATTTCCAGCGCGGAAAAATCTTTTTTTAGTAAACCTTCGTGGAACTTTTTGATTGTTAAATCGTGTAAGTGCATAAAACTTCACTAATATACGAATATAGCGCGAATATACGAATTCGCATATTGGCATATTGGTGCTTGATTAGTCATATTGGTGGAGTTTATTCAAACACCGGGGGTATTTTCAAAAACCCGTCTTGGCGTTCAGGAAATTGCTCGGCCAACTTTCCGGCATCAGTGTAATGGTCTTCTTTAAAAATTTCGTCTTCGCGCATAACATTTTTAGACATTGTCCCTCCAGTCATCGGCTGAACCTCTTCGGTGTTTAGTTCTTGCAATTCATTAAAATGATCAAGAATTTTTTGCAGATCAACTAAAAAACTCTCGCTTTCTTTTCCGGAAAGCTCCAACCGCGCCAAATCGGCCAAATGCTCCAAGGATTTTTTGTTAATTTCAGCCATTAAGTTTAATTATAACTTGTTTATTCAAAAACAAAAATCCGCCATTTAGGCGGATAATAGGAGAGCAGGATTCGAACTTGGCTCAAATTCTCTCTTCTAAATTTGACGCTAGTTCGAATCCTGCTCTCCTAGGCGCGGGATTGACGCTACTTTAACCGTCTTTTCAGCTCCCCTACTTTATCGGTTTTTTCCCAGGGTAAATCAAGATCAATTCTTCCAAAATGTCCATAAGCGGCCACTTGGCGATAAATTGGCCGGCGGAGCCGCAGGTTTTTAATAATCATTCCGGGGCGCAAATCAAAAACTTCGGCGACAACTCCGGACAATTTCTCGTCTGGTATTTTACCCGTGCCAAAAGTATCAATATTCACCGCCAACGGCTCTGGAATGCCAATGGCATAAGCCACTTGCGTTTGGACTTTATCGGCTAAACCGGCGGCAATGATATTTTTAGCCACCCATCGCGCGGCGTAAGCGGCGGAGCGATCAACTTTTGTCGGATCCTTGCCGGAAAAAGCGCCGCCGCCATGAGAAGCAACTCCACCATAAGTATCAACGATTATTTTTCGCCCCGTAAGACCGGTGTCCCCTTCCGGCCCGCCGATTACGAAACGGCCGGTCGGATTAACCAAAAATCGCGTATTTTTATCAACTAATTTCTTTGACAAAACCGCGCCCACTACTTTATTGATAACATCTTTTTTAATCTGCTCGTGCTTCACTTCCGGCGCGTGCTGAGTTGAGATCAAGATCGTATGCGCTCGCCGGGGCCGGCCGTTTTGATATTCAATTGTTACCTGCGCCTTACCATCTGGCCTTAAATATTTCAAAATTCCCTTTTTTCTAACCTCGGCTAAACGGCGAGTTAAATTATGGGCTAAAAAAATCGGCAGCGGCATTAGAGCCGGCGTCTCATTCGTGGCATAGCCATACATAATGCCCTGATCGCCGGCGCCCACGCTTTCCGGTTTTTCCTCGCGATATTGACTTACTCCTTGAGCAATATCCGGCGATTGCTGATTTAAAAATACTTGGACTTTTGAAGTCTTGGAATCAAAACCATAGGCAGAATCGATATAGCCAATTTCTTTGATAACTTTGCGCGCGATTTTTTCAGCGTCAAAACGATGGCGCGTGGTCACCTCGCCGGCAATAACCGCTAAATTTTTAGTAAGAAGAGTTTCAACAGCCACGCGGCCATAAGGGTCGCGCCTTAAAACTTCGTCTAAAATGGCATCGGAAATCTGATCGGCCATCTTGTCGGGATGGCCTTCGGTAACTGATTCCGAAGTGATAAACATGTCTTAAAAATACTCCCAGCCGCGATACTAGTCAATAATAATAAAACCCGCTCGAAGGCGGGTTTACCCCCACACCATAACGAGTTTTTATAGAATCTTGAAACTCATTTGGTGTGGGGGTTTAGCAAAAACTATATCGCGGCATAGCAAGCGTAAAGGCCGGTTGATTGAAAATTGGTATAGTCGGACGCGATATCTGTTATTCTCAATAATTCAACGCATAAAACAGCGACATCGGGAGCAAAATGCTGGCTTTTCGCTTCCTCTTCGGTTGCTTGGCGCAATAGAACCGCGTAAGCGCAACGCTTGATCTTCTCAAGCGATATCTCGTTGGCCGCGCGGCATCTATGACTTTTACTCCATCCCAAAACCAAAACATCCATTCCGTGAATATCCGAGCAGGTACCGACTCCCTTGCTCACGCCCAGTATGTCAAGCGATACTCCGTCACAGGTGAAATTGCCCGAAATAACTGACCGCAAGTGATGAATATCTTCAATCGCGTGCCGCGGCCGAAAAAGATGCGATTTCAAGCTTTCAATCGCCCGACGCTGAAACTGAATCAAGAAAGCCATAGTCACCTCGGATAAACCAACATCGCGTCTTCGCCGCACTCCAAATAAATACACTCTTCGCCAATATCTTCACAAATTTTTGCAAGAAACTCTTGAAGAAGCGGAACTTTTGTTTTCTTTTCGTCTTCTTTAAATCCTACTCGAAACTCCCGCAATTCGTCATACTCCGCGGCCTCTGAACTATAATAGCCGTAAATATTTCCGGAGGCGCAAGTATAACCCCCGAATGTCGCCAATAAGAAATTATGAATTGTCTTGGCAATACTTTGACGAGTCTTAGAATGTTTCGGATTATAAACTTTTACTGAAGGGATAAGAAACAAAGCCCGTCTGCCTAGACCTACAATGCGCACGGTAGCTCCTAAAAGATTTCAATGAACTAAATAAATATACCCGGTTGTAATCAAGCCGTCAATAAATCGAGAAATTCTTTTTCTGTTAAAGTTTTCACGCCTAGTTTTTTAGCTTTTTCCAGTTTCGATCCGGGTTCGGCGCCAGCGACTACATAACTGGTTTTTTTAGAAACCGACTCACTCACCTCCCCGCCGAGAGCGCGGATTTTCTCTTTTGCTTCATCGCGTGACATAGAATCCAAAATGCCGGTCAGAACGAAGGTTTTACCGGCCAACTTGTCGCTTGTTACTTGTCGCTTGTCGCTCTCTACTGTTACGCCGACTTTGTCCAGCTTCTTGATAAGTTCCTGATGCCGCTTGTCCTTAAAATAATTAACGATGCTTTGGGCAACTGCCGGGCCGATGTCGGGAATCTCTTGTAAAATGTTTAACGCGACATGGGACATATACTTTAAAACATCAGCGATCCTTAATGTTCCTTTTTTACTTTTTACATTTTCCATTATACTCCGCGCCAAAAGCACGGAAGTTTCTTCTCCAACATGCAAAATACCCAAGGCAAAAACAAATCGGTGAAGCGCAATTTTTTTCCGCATAGCCACTTCGTTCACGATATTTTCCGCTGATTTTTCGCCGAATCGTTCCAACGCGGCAATGTCGCCTTTCTGGAGAGTAAAAAGGTCGGCGGCGTCGCTGATCAGTCCTTCGTCTAAAAACCTATCAATTATTTTCGGGCCAACGCCGTCAATGCGAAAAGCCCCGACAAAATGATAAAGTTGTTCGCGATGCCGGGCGCCGCATCTAGGATTACCGCAACGATAAGCCACGCCATCTTTAACGACTCTTGAGCCATCAACGGGACAAACATTAGGCATTTTAAATTCTTCTTCCTTGCCGGTTCGCAATTCTTTTAAAACTTTGGCGACTTGCGGGATAACGTCGCCGGCGCGGCTAACGATAACCGTGTCGCCAATTTTAACTCCTAGCCGCTGAATCTCATCATAATTATGAAGCGTGGCATGGGTGATGGTAATGCCGCCTACCTGAACCGGCCTAAGAACGGCGACGGGCGTAAGCGCGCCAGTGCGGCCGACTTGAACTTGGATATTTTCAACGACGGTGGTCGCTTCTTTGGGAGAAAATTTATAGGCAATGGCCGCGCGCGGAGCTTTGCCGATTACCCCGCCGGTTTCAAAAATTTTATTGTTATTAACAATGACGACAATGCCGTCAATTTCGTAGACCAACTTTTCACGATATTTAGCTTGTTCGACATGAAATTCAAAAACTTCTTTAAGAGAATGGGCTAATTTATTGTGGGGATTGGTCTTGAATCCCCAGGAATGTAAAAGTTGGTGTTCTTCCTCATGTGTTTTTTGGCCCACATCGGTTACGATAGCGTACTGAAAAGAATCCAATTTTCTTACGGCGGTAATTTTGGAATCCAGCTGTCGCACCGTGCCAGCCGCCAAGTTACGCGGGTTAGCGTAAGTTTTCTCACCCCTCTTGGCCAGCTCTCGGTTGATGCGCTCAAATTCTTTTTTAGTCAAAAAAACCTCTCCCCGCACTACCAAGCGCATAGGCAGTTTGATGTTTGATGATCGAGGTTCGATACGCAATGGAATCGCCTCTATTGTTTTCAGATTTTGCGTAATATCCTCGCCAATTAAACCATCACCGCGAGTGGACCCCTGAACCAAAAAGCCGTTTTCATAAACCAACTCAATCGCAAGGCCGTCAATTTTCAGTTCGCAGTAGAAATCAATGTTGGTCAGCGGTCTACTTAAATAATTTTCCAAACGCTTCAGCCAATCGCCTATATCCTCTTCTGAAAAGGCGTCGTTAAAAGAAAGCATCGGCCTTTCGTGATGAACCTTATGAAATTCTTTGAGCGGCTTTCCGGCTACTCGCTGGGTCGGCGAATCGGACGTTATGAATTCCGGAAACTGCTGCTCTAAATCAAAAAGCTCTTTTTTGAGGGCATCGAGGGCTTCATCGGATATCAGCGACTTATTTAAAACATGGTAAGCATAACGATATCTATTTATCGCTCTCTTTAGTTTTTCGATTCGTTGCTTTGTAGCTTTTTTATCCATTCGATTCATAAAGATATTTTAGCAGGTTTATGGATAAAACGTGGAGTGGTTAGTTCCCACCAGATTTTCTGAACGCGACCCGAGCGGGATACCGCGAGCGCGTAGCCGCTATTTTCGGGAGCGAAACGTCCTTCTCCCGATACGCGTCGGGAGGGCCGGAAATAGCGGCGTTAAACGCGCGAAGCAGGTCGCGAGGGCAAGAGAAAAATATCTGGTGAGAACGGAAAATTATGAATCTAGATAATGCGATAGCTCGGCGACTAAGGCGTCGGCGGCGTAGTAGCCGGAAATGCCGAAAATAAAAGCTGAAAAGCTCTGGCTGTTTGACCAGTCGCGCCCGCCTTTCCGACAGATTTTACCGAAACATTGGCTAATGAAGGAATGCCGTCAGGAATTAAAGTCGTTGTAAAATCAGCTCCGTTAGTCAAGCTGGGCCTCTGATAGACGGGATCCCTGTAATGTCGGTACAATTCCCATTCCAAACCGGCATCGGCGGCAAAAATCGCCTGCGCCGATTGGCTGACATTAACCGATTGCCTGATTTGATAAAGCATTAGAAGCCCCGCGATTGTGGTGGCTACTAAAATAGTGCCGCTCAAAACCAGCACCGTCATTAACATAACTTGCCCCCTATTCATAACTCTATTGCGCGGCTGGCAAAGTAGGCAATGTCGGCACGACTCCGGGTTGCTGACCGACTTGTTCCGGGACAAGAACTAAATTCGGCAAAACTCCCAATTCAGCCAACCAAGGACCGACAACATAATACAGGAATAGAAACGCCAGAACTGACCAAAAAATAATTATTACTCCTTCCTTGCGATGCCCGGGCGGCTCCGTCCAAACGGCTATCCCGTATATTATCCCCAACAGCATATTCAAGGCCCCGACAGCAATCCCGACCCAAAACCATTTTCTATAAAGCTGAAATTTATCTTCCATAATTAAAATTATAACATTTTTTCGACCTTATGCATCCGAATAGCGCGCTTCCGCCTATGGGATTACTTCAATAATCGCCGGTTCGGTGACATTAACCGTGGCTGGCCAATTTCGCGCGCCGTCAGCATTGCTGCAGGACAGCGTATAAGTTATCGCGCTCTCCGGAAAAACTTTACTGGTGCCGCTGGTCGGAGAAACCGGCCCTACTGTCGGCGAAATCGAACAAGCGCTCGCGTACTGACAATCCCAAATAAGATCCGTATCGTCAAATTTTACAATACTGGCCGGCTGGGCGCTGAAACTACATTGAGGAAGGCAATTGGTATACACGTTAACCGGCGCGGAAACGGTGGAAACTGTCGGTCTTTCGGCAATGACTTGATATTGATAACTGGAGTGCAACGCGACATTGGTATCAGTATAAGATGTTTGCGACGGAGAAAGATCAGACGCGATTTGTACGCCGTTTCGGAGAATGTCATAAGTAGCCGCATTTGAAACATCAATAGAAAGCGTTACCGAACCGCAATATTCGCCTGCTCCCCCGCCGGCTCCGCCTCCTCCCGTAGGCACCGGAGTTACGTTGACCGTAGGCGCGGGAGGCACGGTAATGTTGGAAGCGGCTGAAAAAGTATTGCCAAAAGCGTCGGTATAATTCGCGGTGATGTTTGCCGAACCGCCGGAAACGCCAGTAGCTAAGCCCCTTTGACCGGAATTATTGACTGCCGCGATGCCCGAATTATCTGAAGACCAATTCGCCGACGCAGTCACCACTTGAGAATCAAATGATCCCAGTTCGTATATCGCGTTAAATTGTAACGTTTCATTGATATCCACAGTGGCCGATGGCGGCGCCACAATCAACTGCGCCGGAAACACCTGTACTCCGCCTCCCGGCCCGCCGGCGCAATTAACAGTTACGGTTTGCCCGCCAGAACCCACGGTCACGCTTCCGGTTTTTAATCCGGAGGTTGAATACGATGTCGTAACCAAAGAATTATTGCCGGTTAATCCGTCGGTGCCTGACCAACTATAAACATAAGACCCGGCGCCGCCGGACGCGGTCGCGTCCCAAGTTACCGACTGATTAACCACTGCCGTTGTCGGAGAAACCGAACAACTCGCCGAAAGCGCCGGGACTATCGCCACACTGCCGCAATTCGCTGTCGCCGTTTGTCCATCTGACGAATTAGCAGTAACGGAAGCGGTTTTACTGCCTTCACCGGCATAAGAAACATTAAATGAAGAATAATTACTGGAAAGTCCATCCGTGCCTGACCATGAATAAGCATAAGGAGCGCTTCCTCCGGAAGCCGAAGCTGACCAATTTACATTTTGATTAACAACCGCGCTGGAAGGCGAAACCGAACAATCAACGGAAAACGGCGCGGAGGTTGGCGTCGTAGGCGGCGTCCCCGTAATCGTAATGGCGCACAATGTCGGATCAGGCGTCCCCTTAATCGCGAAAAAGTAAAGCGCCGAGCCGAGATTTACATTTGTCGGACGATCGTCGCTGTCATAAGTTACGGTTGTTAATGTCGCTTGCTCCCCGGGTTTTGCCGATAAGAATTTACTTGTTATTTTGCCGGCTGGGTCTGATAGTTTATAAAGAAGCATCGGCTGCTGCCCTGCTCCTCCAAATCCAGGCCCTCCTCCAACACCGCTCGGCTTGGAAAAAACTTCAGAGGTGGCGGTCTTATGTTGAGCGTTAGCGGGCACAGCCGCGATTGCATCTGCAAGAGACGAATCCGGATTATAAAATTTTAATCCGCCCGACTCCTTAACGACACCTTGAGTATAATTCCTCATCAATTTCGCCATATAAATCACGTACTGATTGGACGGAGGATTGGCGTCTATAAATCGGCACATTCCTTGATCGTCACAGATATTATTATAAGGGACTATAGCCAGAGGGCTGGCTGAAGGACTATAAGTCCATGGATGATCGTAATAGTCTTTGCCAAGAGATCCGTAAAAATCGCTTACGGCATTAAGCCCAAGTTGGCCGGATTCGGCGTAAGAATAATATCCATCACCCCATCTATAGCTGTATAAACCCGGTCCTGTTTTTTCCGGAGCGCCTAACAACCAAGCAACTTTATGATACTCATGAATATATGTTTCCGTGCTTATCCCATCTATACGGTAAATGGCCACTTGAGCTGATTCATCATCCGGCAGTTTAGGATCGGTATTATAAAAAGCAACATTAACTTGATAAGCGCAGGTTTCGTCGGTTTGCGGCGCATAAACCGCGACCGGCCCGGCTGTTCCGCTTGAACAAATCAAACCGGTGGCGCAAGCGATAGCGCCGGCGTTAACCGCGCCAACAATGCCGGTGCCTACCGCGCCGGACGCGAAACCTCCGACAACGCCACAAGTAACAGTGCATACCGCCGCGGCCCCAAGGCCGCCGGTAAGCGCGATAAGAGCCACGGAAAAAACAACCGCGAATACTCCGGCAATGATTTGCAGGAAAGAAGCCGCTTGCGCGGTTTTAGCCGAAATCAAATAAACCGAAACGGCAATAATTAAAACTATAGATAATAATTTAAGCCATTTATCCATCGTTATTTTTATTATAACACATTCGATTTATCCATCGAGTATTCTGGAACTAACGGTTGTTTGAAGCGTGGCAGTAACATCTTGAAGATTGCGCGCGTCAGTTCCGACCGTGAGCGTAATCGTCACTCGCGGCGGCCGGCCATCGGTAAGTTGATCGCCGATCAAAACAAAAGATAGTTTTTTAACTTTGACATTGCTGGCGGTAATCGGACGCGCTACGCCGTTGTCTGTCCGTTCAATCGCTTGATTGATCAAATCCAGTCGGTAGGTAATTTGATGCGCTAAGGCGCTGGTAAAATCAAGCTGCTGCGGATTTGGCGAAGTAAAATTCTGCCCGGTTCTAATTTCTCGGGCCATTTGTTCTAAAGTCAAATTGGCATTGTCATTAACCGCGATTAAAGCCGCCGTTCCTTGCTGGGTTCTTAAAGCCCGAATAAAACTGCCGGTGGCAATCGTAATGACAACGGCAAACACCGTCATTGCCACGAGTAGCTCAACCACCGTAAAACCGCTTCTTTTAGTTGCCATATTTTCTGCGTGTATCCGCTTCTAATTTTTGCATAAATCCGCGTATTTCTGCTTATACTATCGCCAGTTAAAAAAATGATCTTCAAGATTAACTTCGAAATTGCCGCCGCCGCGAGTGGTCCATTTGACGACTGAATTAACTTTCATTTTCTCGCCCGCGCCCGCGCCCGGATATTCAATGGTCACAGACCGCTTAAAGCGGGTTGGCTCGCCGGAATCATAGCTATAAAAACCGCTAGCCGAATCGTGCGAAATAAATCGATTGCTGCCCGGCTGTAATGTTGAATCATTATAATCAACTTCGTAACTGCCGGACGCGAGATCAACATTCCAGGGCTTGGCCTGAATAACATTGGCGTCAATCATATTTTTCACGATTTCAATTCCTTCCGCCGCCAAATAAGTTCCGATGTATCTGTCTAACACTACCCTGTTGAGACTCAACGATCTGGACACCAAAGAAAAAATCCCCAAAAGCCCGATAACCGCGATGGTAATCGCCAACATCGCCTCAACCATCACCTGGCCGTTATTGCGTTGTAACTTGTCCGGCGTCATTGATTTTTATATTCACTTGGGAAGCGTTATCTGATGTGGAAAGGGTTATAGTTGCTTCGGCTTGATCCGGATTTAAAAATACTCGCGGGTCTGGCGGCACAAAAAGAATATCGGAAAGCGTCAGTTCGGAAAAATAAAGTCCGGACTCCAGCGTAAATACTTCAAAATTCTCGGCCGAACCGGAATATTTTCTGTCACTGCCGCTGCATCCGGTTGTCGGATCGGGCAGATCGCGGAAAATCCAATACTTTCCGGCTTCAAAATGAACGCCGTATCCGCAGCCCGGCGTTGCTTGCTGAAATGTCTGAATCGCAAGAGCTTTGCTTCGCAAAATCACGCTTATCACTTTGGCTTGTTCTTTAAATAAAGAAATCTGTTTTTCGCCGGAGCGGTTATAAACCAAAAGCATCGCCGAAAGCAAAGCCATCACGCTGACAATCACCAGCATTTCAAGAATTGTGAAGCCTGCGGAAGTTTTTTGAGACATTACTATAATTTTAACTGAATTCACGCGACTAAACAAATAAAAAGCGCTTGTGTTTCCACAAGCGCTTGATTGGCGTTAGATTCCGCATCGCCGCCTATTATTGCGCGGGGTCGCTCGGAACCATATTGCTCTTGGCGATTTTGTCGACAAGATTTGACATCGCAGTCATAGCCGAAACCGAATTTACCTAATGTTGGCTGTGGATTTTTCGCGGTAATCGTATATGACCATTACGTGAAATCATGGTATTTCACACCCACCACTATCTCGCGAGATAGTGGTAAGCATAAACAAATACTCTAAGCATCGCTATCTTATCACTATCTTATGAGATAGTAGTGAACAGAAATAAACACCCCGCATTCAATCATCAAAAATCAAACCCAAAATCAATTCAATAAATGTAGGTACCATTCCAGAATTTGATGGCCGAAAAAGATTGCCAAAAAAACGCCCGCAACTATAAATGGGCCGAATGGAATACTGCTTTTCATAGTTTTTTTGCGAGTCAAAATCAGAGCCGCGCCAAAAATTCCGCCGATAACAAACGCCAGAATCAACGCCAATAAAATATCCGGCCAGCCCAACAACAAGCCAAGCGCCGTTCCTAATTTTAAATCCCCCATCCCCATTCCTCGTCCGCGGCTCAAAAAAATTATCGCGCCAAAAATCGCCGCCGCCAAAAACGCGGCAAACAAATGATTGAGCCAGATATTATCCCGTAATCCGAAAAATAAAGCGTAATTTTTTAGAAACGACCCTTCCAACAGGCCGAATTTATCAAAAAGATCTTTTATAAAAATGGACGCGATTCCCAAAAGACCCAAGAATAAATTTATCTGATCGGGAATTATCGAAAGCCGGAAATCAATTACCGAAAGCAAAATTAAAGCCAAGGCCGCTAAAATCCAGATTACCAACAAGAGATAATACCAAGCTATTGTTTGATTGGCTAAAAGCGTTGTTGCTACGCCGTAGAATTTGTATAGATAATTTGGAATAAACGCGAAAGCCAAACCGGTTGCTAATTCAACCAGCGGATATTGCCAAGAGATCTTCTGACCGCAACTCCGGCAGCGGCCTTTTTGAATCAAAAAACTCGCCAGCGGGATTAACTCATACCAAGATAATTTTTTTTGACAAAACGGGCAGTAAGAGCGGCCGCCAATGATTTTAAAATCAAAAAGCCGCTGGTTAACTTGGTAACGCAAAACCACAACATTCAAAAAACTACCGATGCCAAGGCCAAAAACAAATAAAAAAACAGATGGCAAAACGGATTGAATTATTAAAATATTAAGCAAAATTTATTGGTGACTGTGCCTTCTTTGCTGCAGCTGGGATTTCCCGGAGTTCCGGAAAGAACGGGATCGCAAGGAAAAGTCGTGGCTTGCGGATATTGCTTCAAATTTGGATTGCCGATGTCTTCCGAATAAGCCGCCACCACATAACTGTCGGTATTGAAGCGGCAATACCCATAATTCCAGTTGGCAGTAGGATCGTTAGGAACGGCATTAACTCCGATTCCCGCGCTAATTAAGGCGCCGCCCAATGTCTGCCAAGTAGTTGAATCAGGGTAAACGCCAAATTTAGTGTAATAAAGTTCCAAACCATTCTGGGCTTGTCTTAAATCCGCCACTCGGCGAGCGTCTCGGCCGCGCGCTCGAAAGCCGCCTAAGCCGACCAAAATCACCGAAGCCAAAAGTCCAATGATGGAAACAACGATTAAAACTTCAATTAAAGTAAAACCCTTTTTCATATATTTAAGTATAGCATATTTCAATAATAAGTCCTAAATTTGGGATTTCGGGAATCCGCTGGATTCCCGAAATCCACTATCGGTTTCGGGAATCGAAATCCTAAAATGTTGCTGCCAAATTGTAAATCGGTAACAATACAGCCGCAAAAAGCAATCCCACTCCTAAGCCGATAACCACCATAAGAGTCGGCTGAACTAATTCTACTAAATTACCCACTGTGGCATCAACCTCGCGCGTATAAAATTTGGCTACGCGTCCAAACATCTCGTCCAGCTTGCCGGTGCGTTCGCCTACCGCCACCATTTGGCTGACGATCGGCGGAAAATAATTCGTGTCGCGCGACAAGGCTTGCGACAGCAACTCGCCCCCGCGGATAGCTTCCGCCACCTCATGCAATGCCTCGCGATAAACAAAACTTCCAACAGTATGACTGCTTATTTCCATTGCTTGAGCAATCGGAATTCCTCCTTTTATTAAAACGCTGACCGCCTCCGCGAATCTCGCGACATACATTTTTCTAAATAAGCCTCCCACAACCGGTGTGTTAATAAGCAACTGATCCTGAATAATTCTGCCCTCTTCGGTGCGGAAATAATCAACCAAAACAGTGATAAGAATTGCCAGAATAACCAGAATCGCCAACCACCAATCAGCGATGAAATTTCCGGAATTTAAAAGCAGGCTGGTGATTAAAGGCAGCTCCGCCGCCGACTCCTCAAAAATCGGCAAAAGCTGAGGGAAGACCGTGCCGACCATAACGCCAACCACGACTATGAATAAGCCGATAACAAAAACCGGATAGATAAGGGCGCTGCGGACGCGTCCCAATAAAGAGATTTCCTTGTCTAGATAGTCTGCCAAAAAACCAACCGCCTCTTCAATGCGGCCGGTCACTTCCGAAGCCTGCACCAAATTAATGTAAAATTCCGAAAAGATATTGGCGTGGCGGCTTAAAGATTGAGAAAGCGAAAGGCCGGCGTCAATATCCGAAGAAATTTCAAAAATTGTTTCTTTCAAAGCGACATTCTTAGTTTGAGCGTAAAGACTTTTCAGGGAATCGCCTAAGGGAATTTTTGCTTCAAGCATGGTGGCGAATTGGCGGGTAAAAATCATCAGGTCAATCTTTTTTACTCGTCGGAAAAAACCCAAAATCCAGCCAAACCACCTTGACGCCTCCGCCGATTCCAAACTCAAAACAAAAAGATCGTGGCTAATTAAAATATTGGCCGCGGCGTCGCGATTAACGGCCTCGACAAATCCCACCTGCAAATCCCCAACTTTAGTTCTGGCGCTGTATCTATATTTCATCGAAGTAATCGCTAATAATGCTAATCTGATTCAAAATAACGCGAATAAATTATTAGCATTATTTTGCCAAAATTCGCATTATTAGCGATTGCTCCGTTAACAGTATTCGCATTATTTTGCATAGGTTCGCGTTGTTCGCGATTACTTCGTTATGTTCTCTCCAATAATATCCTCAACTCGCTCGGGTTCAATGAATAAAGCTCCGCGTTTTCAATTGAAATCTGCCTCTTTTTCACCAAACCGATTAAAGAACGGTTAAGAGTTAACATTCCTTCCTGCATGCTGGTTTCAATCACCAAATCAATTTGATACGCCTTTCTCTCGCGGATCAAATTTCTGATCGCCGAATTAACGAGCATTACTTCGCAAGCCGGCATACGGCCGCCGTCAACCCGCGGAATTAAACGTTGAGAAACAATGCCGACTAATGTGGCGGATAATTGAGATGTAATCTGGCTCTGTTGGGCGGGCGGAAAACTATCAATAATTCTATCTATCGTTTGGGAGGCGGAATTGGTATGAAGCGTTGAAAAAACCAAGTGGCCGGTTTCGGCGGCCGTCAGCGCCGTTGAGATTGACTCCGGGTCGCGCATTTCGCCGATTATCACCACATCCGGGTCTTGTCTTAAAACAGAACGGAGCGCTTTGTGAAAATCCGGCGTATCATTTCTCACCTCTCTTTGAGAAATAATGCTCCGATCTTGAGAAAATAAATACTCAATGGGATCTTCAATGCTAATGATATGAGCGGTGCGCTGATGATTGATTTCATCCGCCAGCGCGGCCATCGTTGTAGATTTGCCGTGGCCGGCCGGACCGACAAGTAAAACAAAACCTTGAGAAAGACGGGTAAAATCGTGCAAGACTGGCGGCAAATTAAGTTCTTCGACTGTCCTTATTTGAGCCGGTATCAAGCGCAAAGCGGCGGCCATAAATCCCCGCTGATAAAAAACATTGACGCGAAACCGGGCTTTGTCTTCAAAAGAATAGGAAAGATCGTGCTCCTTATTTTTTAGAAATTCTTCCTTTTGCTCCGGCGTTAAAAAGGCGCTGATCAAACCCTCGGCTGACTCGGGAGTTAATATCGTCTCTTTTTGCAAAGGCACTAAAGCGCCGTCAATCCTTAAAGTCGGACGGCGACCGACGGCCAAATGAAGATCCGAAGCGTTCTGTTTCGCCGTAGTCAACAGTAATTCATCTAGTTTTTGTTTGTAATCGTCCATCGGAGTAATCGCGAATAATGCTAATTTGTTTCAAAATAACACGAATCGGAGTAATCGTGAATAATGCTAATTTGATTCGAAATAACGCGAATAAATTATTAGCATTATTTTGCATAGGTTCGCGTTGTTCGCGATTACTTCGTTAATTATATCACAGTTCTTCTGTTTCTCTTAATACTTCTTCCACGCTCACCAAACCGTCTAGCGCTTTTACCACGCCGTCCTGGCGCAAACTAATCATCCCTTGCCGCTTGGCTTCGGCTAAAATTTTTGCCTCATTGATCCCGGCGGCTATTATCTCCGCCAATTCCGGAGTCATCTGAAGAACTTCAAACAGGGCTATTCGGCCGACAAACCCCTTGTTATTGCAGAACTTGCATCCCGGCGAATGATGAATTTTATACGGTTCCCGGTACTTGACCCTGACAACGGCCGGAAGTTTCTCAATTTCTTTTTTAATTTCTTCCAGAATTTTCGGCGAGGGATCCTCGGCTTTTTTACAGCGCTGGCAAAGCCGAGAAACCAAACGTTGAGATATCATTAAATTTAAAGAACTCGGCAATAAAAACGGCTCGACTTTCATATCTGTTAAGCGCGGAATAACGGCGACGGCATTATTGGTATGCAAAGTTGAAAGCACGATGTGCCCCGTCAGAGCCGCGTGAATCGCCAAAGCGGCGGTTTCGCTGTCGCGAATCTCGCCGACCATCATAATGTCCGGATCTTGGCGCAAAATCTGGCGCAGGCCCGAGGCAAAATCATAGCCGATCTCCGGACGAACCTGCGATTGATTGACGCCGTCAATCGTATATTCCACCGGGTCTTCAAGGCTCACGACATTGACGCTTTCTTTATTAAGAACCTGCATCAAAGCGTAAAGCGTTGTTGTTTTGCCGGATCCGGTCGGACCGGTAATCAAGACCATGCCGTAAGGTTTTTCAATTGCTTCCTTAGCGATGTCTAAATTTCTTCCGATCAAACCCAAATCATCAAGACTTCGCAAACCGATAGTCGGGTCAAGAACCCGCAGAGCCGCTTTTTCGCCGGCCGGCGTCGGAAAAGTGGAAACGCGAAAATCTATCTCGCGGTCATAAATAACAGTCCTAAAACGCCCGTCTTGAGGAACGCGCGTTTCATCAATTTTCAAACTGGATAAAATTTTAATTCGGGAAATTATGGGCTGATGAAGTTCTATGGGCAAAGAAGAAACCTCCTGCAGATCGCCATCGAGCCGAAATCTGATTCTTAACCGAGCGCGCTGCGGCTCAATGTGAATGTCGGAAGCGTTGGCGTTAACCGCTTCGCGCAGAGTCGAAGCTACAATTCTAATAACCGGCGCCTCTTCGGCGGCGGCGGCCGCTTCTTCCAGTTTTATCACTCTCTGAAAAGAAGAAACGCCTTGGCCGGGTTTTATATTTAAAGACTGCAGCGCGGCCTGAACCTCGCTTTTATAAGGAGCGTATTTTCGCGAAACTAATTCCACGTCGGAGGGCGTCACCAAATAAATCCCGAGACTGACGCGCGATTGTTTAGCGATAAAACGAAGGGCTTCTTGGGCCTTCGGATCGTCCGGATGAAGCATCCCTACCACCAGCAAATCTTTTGTCCGAGAAATCGGAAAAACTTTATAAGTCCGGGCGGTTTCTTCCGGGATTAAACCCAAAAGCTCGTCGCCTAGCTCATCAACATCAACTTTTTTATAAGGAACGCCCAACAGCCGGCTTTTTATTTTCGCCACCTCGGCTTCATCAACCAAATGCCGGCCGTAAATAATATCTTCGGCGCTTTTATGAAGAACGGCTGATTCTTTGGAAATCTTATCTTCCTGATCGGAAGTTAAAAAACCGGCTTCGATTAAAGATTTTAAGAGGTCTTGATCTTTCATGTTACCGATGCGAAATTGATGATGCGAATGTTGCGAAAAAACTTTATACTTCGCATAATTCGCATTTATTTCGCATTTTTAGCATCGGTCTATACAATTATTAAAAACCAATAAACGGATTACCTCTTCCCAACGTTCCGACACTTGGCAAGCCGGTATAAGAACGCAAAACTTTGAATGCCCGGCTGTTAACTACGGCGGCCGGGTCGAATTCAACCTGGGAAATTTTAGTAACGGATTGAAGCGATGGAGGCACGATTATTTCAATACCCGGCGTCGGAGCAAAAAACAAATAGTAGGCGCCGCCCGCGACTAGCGCGATTAAAATCACCACAAAAATTATGGCGAACCAGTTAATCGGTTTTTTTTGCTCGCTGACAAGTATGGCCATACTTTGAACTGTGTCGCGAAACCTTTATGTTGAGCAAGTTACTGATTACACGGCGATTCCACGAAGTAATTGGTAACTGGTAACTAGCTCGGCATAAATGCCTCGCGATAACAGACTAATGTGATTGATAGTATGTATCGACCACTAAATTATAAAAATATAAATCTTGATTGGGGCGACCGGCCTGTTCCATTTTCAAACCGGCTAAATCCATAACTCGGACATTGGTCTCAAGAGCTTTTAAGAATCCCTTAAATCCTCCGTAATTACCCAAAAGGCGGAAGTTCAGCCGCAGCGTCCCCAATCCTTTGGATCCGGGCGCGTCGCTGGACGCCGGCTTAATGGCCAAAGCCGTTAAACCAAAAGCCTGAGTGGACTGGCCGTTCGCTCTGGCAATGGCGTTAACTTGCTGGAAAATAGAGGCCGTTGCTTCATCCGTTGGCAATGCCAGAGAAATAGTTTCCTGAAGCTGAGCCGCGCCTTGATACTGCGCGATCAAATCCTGAACTTGAGCGATTACCCGCCCCTGTTCTTCAAGCAATTTGGTCTTTGCCGAAAGAACGCCGCGAAGCTGGGCCACAATTTCATATTCAGGCCTGATTAAACTCGCGTAAACCGCCAATGTCGCCACCAACAAAGCGGCGATTCCCAACAAACTGAAAATTCTTTTAGTTGAAGCCTTCATTTTATCTCAATACTTGCGGCGCTAAAAATAGCGATACCCGAAATCTTATTTTTCCTTCGCTTAATTGCGATTCATTGATTAAAAACCGCTCAACCTCTTTAGCTTGAGTGAAAGCCTCGAGCTGCTGCGCTAAAATATCGTAGTTTTGAGCAACGCCATCCAAAGTCAATCTCTTCTCCGAAGCGCTGAAATCCAAGATATTGTAATATATCTGGACGTTGGTATTTCTTTCTAAAAATGGAAAGAGGGCGGAAGAAACAACATGGTTGTTTAAGACTTTCTCCAAATTCGCCAATTGAGAATAAAATCTAATAAAATTTTCCTGCTCGGCTTCGGGAACGGCCGCCGCCAATTGATTAACTTCCGCTTCCTTTCCGGCAATTTGCCTGTTTAAAAACGGCTTATAGCCCAATGACAAACCAAAATAACTGACGACCGTCGCCGCGAAAAGCAAAAAACTGAACAAAAATAACCGCCATGGCCACCCGGTCGGCAATCTTTCCGTTTCAAATTTATCAACAAGATTTTGATTCATCGGAGTAATCGCGAATAATGCTAATTTGTTTCAAAATAACACGAATCGGAGTAATCGCGAATAATGCTAATCTGATTCGAAATAACGCGAATAAATTATTAGCATTATTTTGCATAGATTCGCGTTGTTCGCGATTACTTCGTTATAGCCCTTTCATCCCTAGTCCTATCGCGGCTGAAAATGCCGGTCCCAAATCTTTGATTAACGAGGCAATCTCCGGCGGATAGTCAATCTCTTTGAAGGGAGCGGCTAAAGATGCCGGCAGTTCTATCTGTTGACCAAAATATTTCTCTATACCCAACAAATTTGCCCCGCCTCCCGCCAAAATAACCGCGGCTATCTTATTCTGATAACTGGTTTCGTAATTCTGCTTGACTCTTTTCGCCTCATTAATTATAACATCTAAAAACGGTAGCATCAGTGTGGATAACTCTTGCTCGCCGCCGGTGGCGATTAAGCCCTTCCGCCACTTCAATTCTTCAGCTCGTCGGGCGGCGATGCCCAAACCCGAAGCCACTGCTTGAGTCAAGGAGCCGCCGGCAAAATCGGTTTGACCGGCGAATCTCAAAAGCCCGTCTACTCCGACGGTCAGGCTGGTTGAACGAGCGCCGATATCAACAATCAAAACCGGCTCTTTAATGCCTCGGCTAAGCGCTCGAGCAAGACTCAAACCCTCGATTTCCAAAGCGGCTAATTTCAAACCGGCTAGCCGGAAAATCTTTTGATATTTTTCAATTTGTTCCTTTGGAACGGAAATCAAAAAAACTTGCTGTCTCTTTCGCCCCTCTTCGTCCTCGCGTTCGCCTATCTTTATCCAATCAATCGCGGCCGCTTTTACCGGGATGGGAATATACTGTTTTGCCTGAAAATCCATTGTCTGCGAAGTTTCAGCTTCGCTCATCATTGGCAGTTCGATTAAAGTGGTAAAGGCCATAAAGGCGGGTATGGACGCGACCGCCGACCGCGACTTGATTCCGGCGCGATCCAAAACTATTTTTAAATACTTCGCCGCCTCCACATCAAGCATTTTCAAACTACTGGTTTGAAGGGCTTCATTAAATCTTTCCAGATAGCCGTAGGTTTCCAAAAATCCGTAATTGCGAAGAGCCGGCCGGCCGTTGGATTTTTTTGAAAATTCTAAAACCTTTATCGAAGTAGTGCCGATATCAACCGCCAAATAATTTTGGGCGCCGAGTAAAGATTTAAAAAAATCGAAAGCCATTTAGTTCTTAGTTCAGTGAATTTGCCTTAACGACAATCTAGCTTTAGTATACCAGAATATAGACCTCTTGCGTAATAACCTTTTCTACTGCAATGTATAAATTTGGGCTACAACTTTGCGAAAATTTCTCGACAGATACTCTTGTATATGCCTCGAAATTTTCGCTTTGTTTCGCCTCAAATTTATCCATTTCGTAACGAAAAATTATTAAGCAAGAGGTCTTATGAATTACTTAATAAGATTAAAAGGCGCTGTTTTGGATATTCTCTCCCCGCCGATTTGTTTGATTTGCGAAAAAGCTCTTCAAAAAACCGAAAAGGAAGAATATATCTGCGCTTCTTGTTTTAATTCTATTCCTATAAATACCGCGTTGTATTGCTCGATCTGTCGGGCAAGATTAGCCGACAATAAAAAAGTCTGCCACAAAAAAGACTCCTACTTATTGGGCGCGGCAACGTCCTATGACGATGAAAAAGTAAAAAAACTGATTTGGCGGCTCAAGTACAAAAAACAAAAATGCGCCGCCAAACCGCTGGCGAAAATCCTGCTGGCCTACATAGGGCCTATAAGGCCAATAAGTCCCGCAAGTTTGATTATCCCGATCCCGCTTCATCCTTCTCGAGAAAGGGGGCGCGGGTTTAATCAATCTGAAGCCATTGCCGAAGAAATCAGCAAAACCCTTGGCGTGAAATTGATGACCGGCAATTTAATCAGAATAAAAAATACTAAGCCCCAGCCGGAAATAAAAGGATTAGAAAAAAGGCAAGAGAACATTGCCGGATGCTTCGCGGTAAAAAATCCGGAGTTGATTAAGGGCAAAAAGATAATCCCGATCGATGACGTATTTACTTCCGGCAGTACTATGAACGAAGCAGTAAAAATTTTACGAAAAGCCGGCGCGGCAAGAGTCATCGGACTGGTAATAGCCAAGGTTTAGTTGTTAGTTGTTAGTTGTTAGTTGTTAGTTGTTAGTTGTTAGTTGTTAGTTGTTAGTTGTTAGTTGTTAGTTGTTAGTTGTTAGTTGTTAGTTGTTAGTTGTTTTTTTCTAAAAACCCACTTTCCAAACTCAATCGCGAAGACATTCAAAATTCCCAAACCCACGATGCCCCAGAGCCAGTTTAACGGCAAGGGCATGGTGCCGAATAATTTTTGGAGAAAAGGAACGTAAATCGCGATCGCCATTAATCCCAATCCTAAAATCACGCTTCCCAAAAGCGCGGGGTTTGAAAAAGGATTATAAGTGAAAATACTCCGTCTCAAACTTCGAACCGCGAAAACCAAAAACAAACTGTATGTCCCAAAGGCGGCAAAGATAAAAGTGTGAACCAATTTTTCTTCAATACCCAAATAAAGCAAGCCAACGTATAAAACCAAAAGCAAAACACTCGTGAGCGCTCCGATCACTTGAATCAAAAATCTCATTTCCGAGTCAAGCAATCCTTTATGGATTGGCGCGGGACGATCAACCCAATGGTCAATCTTTTTTTCAAAAGCCAAGGCGATTGCCGGAAAACTATCGGTAAAAAAATTAACCCAAAGAATCTGCAGCGCGTTCAACGGCAAGCTCAAGCCGATAAGCAAGGACCCGCCAATTAAAATCAATCCGTCCAAAGCATTTGAAAGCAGATAAACGATTACTTTTCTGATATTTTGTATAATCCTTCGGCCCTCAGCCACGGCTTCCACGATGGTTTCAAAATTATCGTCAAGCAAAACTAAATCCGATACATCTTTAGCAACATCGGTGCCCGAACCCATGCTAACGCCGATATCAGCTTCCTTTAAACTTGGGGCGTCATTCACGCCGTCGCCGGTCATTGCCACAATCTCCCCTATCCCCTGAAGCGCTTTAACTATCCTCAATTTTCCTTCCGGACTTACCCGCGAAACAATCCTTAAATTCGGAAGTCTATTTTTAAGATCTTCATCGTTCAGCGCGTCAAGTTCAGCGCCGTCAATGACACTATCGCCATCAATAGAAATGCCGACTTCTTTAGCTACAAACTCCGCGGTGCCGCGATGATCTCCCGTGACAATTAAAGTGCGGACACCGGCTTGAGCGACCCGATTAACCGCGTCTCTGACTTCTTTGCGAATCGGGTCCCTAAAAGACATTGTTCCCAAAAAATCCAAATCTTTAAAAATTTCTTTCTGGCGAAGCGAAACTCCTTCAATGCCCGATAATTCTTTTGTCGCGACTGCTAAAACTCTCGCGCCGCCATAGGCGACCTTGTCGACATCTCTATGAATTTGGCGGCGCGAATTATCGGGCAAATTAGAAAATTTTAATAAAATTTCCGGCGCGCCGAACACGCTAAGTAAATATTTCGAACCTTGCTGAATAACGTTTGCCGAAAATTTATTTACGGAACTAAATGGAAGATAATCGACGGCTTTCATTTTCTTACGAACATCCGGCGCCAAAATATCAAATTTGGCCGCCGATCTGACAATCGCCACCTCCAGCGGCCGGCCAATAATTTCCCAGTCAAAAGGCGAATCGCCGGGATTTTCTATCACCACGTCGCTATTAAGGATGGCGAGTTTTAATATCGTTTCTTTCCGCTCTTCCGCGCGGTCCTCCTTATAAACTTTTATTTCCGAAAGTTCCATCTTGGCTTCAGTCAAGGTGCCGGTCTTATCAGTCAAAATTACCGAGGTGCTGCCCATTGTTTCCGCCGCGAGCAATTTGCGGACAATTCCTTTTTTCCACGCCAATCTTTGCACGCCTACCGCCAAAATGACGGTCATCGCGATTGGCAATCCTTCCGGTATCGCCGAAACTACGATCGCCACCGAAATCAAAAACATATCCAGCAATGAACTTCCCGTCAAAACGCCGAGCGAAAAAATCAGGGCCGTTAATCCGATCAAAATAATGCTGGCCTTAATACTGAATTTATTTATTGCCTCGCGAAGAGGAGTGCGTTCCTTTTCCGGCCTCGCGACTAGAGCGGCGATTTTCCCCAATTCGGTGTATTTGCCGGTAGCGGAAACAACGGCATTGGCAAACCCCTGTACCGCCACCGTGCCGCTAAAGACCATTGAATTCTGATCCGCGAGGACTGCCTGAAAACTGGCGGGCTTGATATCTTTAGAAACCGGCAGGGATTCGCCGGTTAAAATCGCTTGATCAACGGCAAAATCGTTGACATAAATTAATCGGCAGTCCGCGGGTATCCGATCCCCTTGAGATAAATGGATGACGTCTCCCGGCGCTAATTCGCTGGAATCAACTTCTATCTCGTGATTATCTCTAAATACGCGATTGCGTTCTCTGATGTAAGTTCTTAAATGCGCCAACGCCGTCTCGGCTTTGCTTTCTTGATAAAATCCCAAAATCGCGTTTATTAAAGCGGCGGCAAGAATAAATCCGGCATCCTTAAAATCCTTCAAAAACAAAGTAACGCCGCCGGCAATTAACAAAAGAAAAATCAGCGGGCTTCCGAACTGCCTGACAAGAATTTTTAATTTAGTTATTCTTATCCTTTTGGCTAAAACGTTTTTCCCGAAAACCCTAAGACGCTCTTCTGCTTCATCCCGCATCAACCCGCTGGCAGTAGTTTCAAGCGCGTCAAGCGCCTCGTGAACCGGCAAAGCCCAAAAAGATTTTCGCAAAGTTTCTTTGGTAATCATTTATTAAAATTGCGTATTATTTTACCTTTATTATATACGAGAACCCATCTCAATAATAATTCCTAACGCGATGTGAACTCTTTTCATTCAGCGCAAGGCGCGACGACGAAGTCGTACTCAAAGAATACGATGAAAAGGAGACAACGCCGCGATGGACAAAAAGAGCCATATCCCTTCGGGTTCTGGCTATCCTGTCCGATTGCTTCGTTATTCCTCCTCGACGTACCTTTCAGGTACGCCTGCGTCGGAAAGCCTCGCACTCAGACAGGCCCTAGCCAAGAACGCGTTTGGGGATTATTATTGAGATGGGTTCTGGACATCAGCTGCTTGATAGAAAAATTCCGAGGGGAGACGATGAACAAAAAAATCACAAGAGGAAAGTTGACAGTGATCACCGGCACAATGTTTTCGGGAAAAACCGATGAGCTTATTCGCCGAATTAAACGGCTTAGGGAATATGGCGGGCGAAAAGTGATTGTGTTTAAGCCCAGCATTGACACCCGCAGTCAACGAGGTTTTATCGAAAGCGCCGATGGCAATAAAATGGCGGCTCATGAAATTGAGACTGATAAGCCGGAAAAAATGCTGCGAATTTTAGGACGAACGCGCCATTTTAATGTGGCGGCCATGGACGAAGTTCAATTTTTTTCAGCGGCATCGAATTTACACCTGGTGGTAAGTGAAATTTGCGCCGCGGGATACGATGTCATCGCGGCCGGCCTTGATCTGGATTTTCGTGGCGAACCCTTTGGTTCAACTCCTCTTTTGATGGCCTTGGCTGACGGCATTGATAGGCGCGATGCCGCCCACTGCGGCCGCTGTAAAAAACCGGCAAGATTACCACAACGGCTAATCAGAGGAAAACCGGCGGCTTACCATGCTCCTTTGATCCGGGTCGGCGGCAAAGAAACTTACGAAGTCCGTTGTTACAAATGCCATGAATTGCCCGGAAAACCCTCATTATAAAAACTCCGCAACGCGGAGTTTTTCTTTTTGGTTGCGATACCGCATTTTCCACCGGAGGCGGATCCTCCTTCGGAGGACAAGTTTCTATTCAAAGCGGAGGGTACAGGATTCGAACCTGTGATCCCGTTTCCGGGAAACCGCATTTCAAGTGCGGCGCGTTAGACCACTCTGCCAACCCTCCGCTTTGAATAGAGCCAAATGGTGCATTCGTCCACTCTGCAACGCTTCCAAATTTATTTCTTAGGGCAATTTAAAAATATTTTACCCCTAATTGACTAATTTTTCACTAATCTTTATAGTTTAAGCAGTTCATCAAAAAATTCAATGAGGCGCGAAATGACAGATGATGGAACCTCCCGCTGGGGCGCTCGAAAAATAATGGGAAACAATTTTATGGATTATATGGAAGTCTGCGAGATTTGGAAAACAAAATTATCTATTCCAGAAAAAACGCGTCTGGATGTCATCCCCTTTTCTCCGGCTAAACTCATAGAATGTAAAGACGACTATGTGCTCTTCCCGGGCCTAACTCAAGACGGCGCCAATCGCCCGCTCACAATAAATAGGATTATATTTCTATGCGGTAAAATTCCGGGGGTAAAATTTGTCCAGGCGAAAAACTCGATTTTAAGCGAAGAGGCGGCAGATATTACAAAAATGGATTTCGTGAAGCGCGAGACCTGCGAACTCAAGTGGTATTTGCTAAGAAAGGCGATTCTAAGCGGCAGTTTGCGGAAAAGTTTTTTCGATCAAGAAGAACGCTTCACTGGAGAAACGCAAATTCGGGAAAGGGCCGTAGTCTACGTCTACACTTGGCTGATCCGCCGCTTGCTTAGAAAAAAACTTATTTTTAATGAACAGGCGATTTGGTGCGCCGATAATGGCGACGGCGATCTATCTCAATATCAAGCATACGTTCATTTCAGAACAAACAAGATTATGATCATGTTTTGCGATCCCCGTTCCGCGCGTAACCGCTTGGGACTGGTTCCATCAATGATCCCCGACATTATTCAAAATCCAATTTAAATTCCCTCATTCGAGGGAATTTTTTGAAACCGCGGTTATTTCTCTAGGAGAGCAGGATTCGAACTGGCGTCAAATTTAGAAGAGAGAATTTGAGCCAATTTCTTTGTCACTCCTCGTCGATGTGCTTACCAGCACAACCTCCTCGTCGTTCCTCGAACTTGGCTCAAATTCTCTCTTCCCTTCGGGTGAGCCAATTCCTGTCCAGATTCAAGGCGCGAGGAGCGTAGTGTGCCAATAGGCACATAAGCGACGAGTAACAAAGAAGATGGGCGGGAATTGGCTCACTAAATTGATGCTAGCTCGAATCCTGCTCTCCCAAAGCCAGCCGCAAACAATTTGTCGCCACATCCTTAAATCCCAAGCTTCTATAAAGCTTCAGTGCCCCGACTCGCGAAGAATTGCTGGTTAAATCAATCCATCTTGCTCCTTCCTTGTTGGCGATTCTGATTAATTCCTCGACAATTTTTCGACCCAAACCCTTACCGAGATATGGTTTATCTACAATCACATCCTCGATCCTCGCGTGACGGCCCATTAAAGAATAGCTCAAAATAACCGTTCCCATACCAGCAATAATTTTGCCATCAATAGCAACAACTAAATGATTATTGGACTGCCGCAAAAACTCCGCGAAACATCCGATAGTCCAATATGGAGCGTTGACTGACAACTGCCTCAAAAGATTATTAATCCTTTCAACGATCCTGCTTGTGACATCCACAAGAAGAGTATTGCCTAATTCATGGGAAATTTCATTAAAAAGCGCGACTTTGATCATAGCCGGCTTACCCCCTTTCAACGTACAGAAATATAATATATGAAGCCGTGACGCGTAGTCAACGCGCCCGTTTCTCTAGTATATAAAAACCCGCCAAATGTGCCTGCCTAAAACAGGGGCAGTCGCCTCGCTTGCAATTTCCTGTCTGGTGGACCTACGGGGAGTCGAACCCCGACTTGATCCATGCCATGGATCCGTGATACCGCTTCACTATAGGCCCGTAATATATAATTTAATAAATCCAAGTCTGATATGCAATAATCGCGACAACCTATCTGATTTTGACATCGAAACCATTCTATACAATAATTTAACTTACATTGCGGTTCATTGAAAATTGAGGAGGCGCGGCCACCTCCTTTCATATAAGCTCTCGGTCGCGCTGCTGGCAGACATCCGATATCCCAAATATTATATTCTCGCCGCAGGCGATCCCGATGAACATCGGGACGGATATCGGATGTCCTAATATTGAGACTTCCGATGTCCGATCGGCTTCCAGCCGATTGCCCTTCGGAAAATTATCAATATTGGGGACATCGGAAGTCAGACAGAGATTTATATGAAAGGAGGTGGCTCATGCTGGTCTGGTGGATTACGGTCTTGGCAATCCTCATATTTTCGGCAATTCTACATGAAATAGCTCACGGCTGGATGGCGCTGAAATTTGGCGATCCTACCGCAAAGTTGGCCGGGCGGCTTACGCTTAATCCGATTCCTCACATTGACCCTTTAATGTCGCTTTTGCTTCCTGCCGCGCTAATACTGATGGGCTCGCCTTTTATTCTCGGCGGAGCAAAACCGGTGCCAATAGACCCGAGCAGATTTTTCAGTTATCGCAAAGGAATGTTCTGGGTATCATTTGCCGGAGTGGCTACTAATTTCCTTTTGGCAATTGTCTTCGGATTGATTTTACGACTTTTACTCTTATTTTCCGTCGGCGAACTTGCAACATCCCTGCTAGCTTTAATGGTCTTTATTAATTTAATCCTCGGCCTGTTTAATTTGATACCCATTCCCCCTTTGGACGGATCCAAGCTATTGGGGACAATTTTAAACCTTTCGCCTCACCAGCAACAAAACTTTGACCGTCTTGGCATGTTCGGCCTGCTGATTGTCATAATCCTTTTGCCGTTTTTAAGTCCGATTATTTCTTTTGCCATAAATGGCTTATTCTTCTTGTTAACCGGTGCCGCCTTCCATTTCTAATTCCTCCATTTCTAAATTCCTCCCCTAGGAGGAATTTTTAATGGGTTCTGATTTAGAGTATAACAATCTCCACTTCTTTTTTCCCGAATTTTAAAGCCGTCGCCCTGTCCGGAAACCAAATATCAACCCGATCAGAAAACCGGCGAGCCATCCGATCTTCAACAACAAAAATCTTGTCGCCGAAGATTTCCGGAATCTGAATCCGAGCGCCAAACTTCAAAAAATTAGCGGCGATAATTCCGTCCCGCACCCGCTTCCCTGAAGCAGTAATAAACGGGGTGCTGTCTGTTTGATCATGAGTGGAAGAATAACCGGTGACAACAACGTTCATCCTCGCCGAATTATTAAAAAACGGCATGTCGCCCGAAAGAGAACTAACGGCTATTTGATTGCTAAGAATGTCCAAAATGTTAGTTTCTTCACCAAAGACTGGGGCGACAATATAAAGCTGCCCCGCGAAAGTTGTCGGCAGAGTCAAGGCGAAAATGAATATGATGCCTATGTTCTTATTCATAAAAAAAATCCCCCTTCGGGGAACTATCGCACTTTAACCAAATTATAGCAGGTCTACATAATTTGTCAAGTTGCCGAAGATCGAATATAATAATTGCGTGCCCTCGTAGTTCAATGGATACTGCCCGCCATGGCCTGAGCCCCCATAGCTCAATGGACCGAGCAATCCCGTCCTAAGGGAAAGATGAGAGTTCGATTCTTTCTGGGGGCACAAGCGATGGCAGGCGGGGAACAGCGCACTCCTAACGCGCGGATGGAGGTTCGATTCTTCCCGAGGGCATTGGAGACGTGCCAGAGTGGTTGAATGGGCCGCACTCGAAATGCGGTATGCCCGAAAGGGCATCGGAGGTTCGAATCCTCCCGTCTCCGCATTCGCTTCGTCAAAGCTTTAGCGTAAGCAAGCTTCGCCTCGCCGAAGCCCGAAGTATTTGACGCCGGTTCCTTTATGCCGCGCATAACTAGTTTAGAAATATAAATATTATGTTGAGGAATCAAAAAACTCTAATGGTTCAACGCGTTGAACCGTTAGATTTTATTGGCAAACAAAGTCTGGCGAAAATCCAAACAATCGAATAATATAAATCAAGTGGGCGGGCCTATAGTTCAGTGGCAGAACACCTCATTTGTCCCGACGCACTTTTTTAAAAAATATAATAAAATGAAGTCGAGGATCCACGACAGTAAAGGTGGGCCCATAGCTCAGTTGGCTAGAGCGCCACATTTGCAATGTGGAGGTCAGGAGTTCGAATCTCCTTGGGTCCACCTTTGCTGTCGGGACAATGAGGAAACGCCAGTTCCCTGCCTGCCGGCAGGCAGGGGATTCTGGCTAGGTCCAAATTTTTATATAGAAATGGTATAATTTATTACATGGCTGAAAAATCCCCTCTTACTAAAACAATTAAAAAAGTGATGCCGTCGGTAGTTTCGATTGTAATTTCAAAAAGTCTTGAGGCGATAGAAAAAGAAATACCTCCGGAATTGTTGCCGCTATTTCCTTCCGGCGATCCTCATCTTCAAATTCCCGAGGAAATGATTGACGCGCGCGGGATGGTCAAAATCGGCGGCGGCTCGGGATTTATTGTTGATGCCAATGGAATTATTGTTACTAACAAACATGTCATCTCGGACGGCGAGGCGGAGTATGCCGTAATCACCAATGACGACAAAAAATATAAGGCGCAAATTCTGGCGCGCGACCCAATCGATGACGTAGCAATCATCAAAATCAATCCGCCGGCCAATAAACTTCCAATAGTTAAATTAGGCGATTCTTCGAAGGTGGAGTTAGGCGAAACCGTTTTGGCTATCGGCAACGCCCTTGGTCTTTTTAAAAATACAGTTTCAGCCGGCATCATTTCCGGACTCTCCCGATCAATCCAAGCGGCAATCGGCCCAAAACAGCCGCTTCAGGAATTGCGCGGCTTGATCCAAACCGACGCGGCCATCAATCCGGGGAATTCCGGCGGTCCGTTAGTTAATCTGGACGGCGAAGCAATCGGCATCAACGCGGCTATCGTCTTCGGCGCTCAAAATCTCGGCTTTGCTATTCCGATCAATACCGTAAAAAGAGACCTTCATGACCTAAAGGAACATGGGCGAATCCGCCGGCCGCTTCTTGGTCTTCGCTATATTACCATTGATGAAGATCTTAAGGAAAAATTAAATCTGCCGGTTGGCTATGGCGCTTTGGTTATCAGCCACGGCCCTCATTCATCCGCCATTATCCACAATAGTCCGGCGGATAAATCAGGCATAAAAGAAAAAGATATTGTTCTGGAATGCAACGGCGAAAAAATCTCTACTCAAAAGACGATTCAGGATTTCCTGGAAAATCTTGAAGTCGGCGATGTATTAAAACTAAAAGTCTTGAGACAAGGCAAAGAATTCGAAGCGAAAGCGATATTAAGCGAGAGAAAATAGAACCCTGGCACATGTCACATGAAACATGTCACTAAATTAATAAGTATACTCGTCTACCAAATTTCCTTTATCATCATAAAGCCGCACTTGATCGTGGCGAGGATCTAAAATATCCGCTTGATTGCCGAAAGAATCGCCCAGCCAAATCCACCATTCCCGAGAAAGAAAATCCGCGTCATCTTGATATCGTTCAAAGCATCCCAGATAAGTAAATGTTTTTAAGAAATCTCTGCACGGCTGATCGTTATAAGGAACCGGCGGATTATCGTTAGCCGGCGCGCAAGTCCGCAAACTTAAACTATAATCCTGGCAAGCGCCGGAAAAACCGACAATCTCTGAACGATTGGCGCGCGGACAATTTTTTGGAAGCGACGGCGTAAACGATCCCGCGGTTTCCAAATAACCAATACACTTATTCAACTTGAAATTGAGACCCACTCGGCTAGTGTTGGAATATAATCGCGCTTTATCGCCGCGGCGCAAATAAATATCACTCGGGGCGGACAAGCCGCCGGGTTCATAAATTTCCGCTCCCCTGGGAACAAAAAAATATGCTTTATTGCTTTTAATCTGCCAGCCGGTAATATTAATTTTTTCTCCTTCTTGAAGATTAGCCGAAAGCGATATTTCGCTGTAATTCCTCCCGCTGCTAGCCGGCCTGATTCCTGAAATTTTCACTTTTTCTAAATTAGAAACAACGGTTCCGACGGCAGAGATGGCGCTTTTTTCCTGACGGACAATTACCGGCGCCGGCTTAATCTTTGACTGAAAAGCCGGCGGCTTTTGCGTATCGCTCTTATCAGAATCCCGTCCAAAATACTGCGGCAATTTATTGTACGCGAAAAAAACAAAGCCAATTATGACAACTAATAAAATTAGACCGATGAATTTATGCATGCCGATTTTGTCTAAATTTTCGAGCCCGTTTGTGGCGATGAAAATTTAGCCACAAAATCGAGCACCCCCTCACTCATTCCAGCAACGATTGCGGTATTTCAGAATCAGTAGAGGCGAAGCCGACTTACGTCTCTGATTGGGCGCTATTGCCATATCTTTACTAGAATGAGTGAGGGGGTAAAGGTTTTGTTCCTGAAATTTCATCGCTTGCGGCTCGAAATTTCAGACAAAGCCCTTTATTCTACTGTAACACTTTTTGCTAAATTTCTTGGCTTATCTACATCATAACCTTTCAGCGCGCCAAAGTAATAAGCGAAAAGCTGCAGCGGCACGACATTCAACATCGGCTCAAGTTGCCTAACGGTTTTTGGAACATAAAAAACATCGTCAGCCAGCTTGCCGATGTTTTTATCCCCGACGGTGGCGATCGCCAAAATGGGGCCGCCGCGAGCTTTGATTTCTTCCAGGTTAGAAATCATTTTTTCATAAACGCCATTTTGAGTGACGATGGCAACGATTGGGAAATTTTTATCTACCAGCGCGATGGGGCCGTGTTTCATTTCGCCGCCGGCGTATCCTTCGGCATGAACATAAGCGATTTCTTTTATTTTCAACGCGCCTTCCAACGCTGTCGGGTAATTATATCCTCTTCCCAAGTATAGAAAGTTTTTATATTTTAAATATTTTTTAGCCAGCTCTTTTATTTTATCGCTTTGCGCCAAAATTAATTTAATTTTACCGGGAATCGCGGAAAGTTCTCTCATTACTTCTTTAGCCGTTTTGCTTTTCTTATTTTTTGACAAAAACAAAGACATAAGCGCCAAAACGCTGAGTTGCGATAAAAAAGCTTTGGTGGAAGCAACCCCGATTTCCGGTCCGGCATGATTGTACACGCCGGCCTCGGTAGCGCGAGCAATGCTTGAGCCGACGGCATTTACTACCCCCAATGTTAAATATCCGCGACTGCCGGCTTTTTTTAGGGCCGCTAAAGTGTCGGCGGTTTCGCCGGATTGCGAAATAAATACACAGGCGGCTCTCTTTTGGGTTGGATCTTTCCGATATCGATACTCGGAAGCAAGGTGTATTTCAGCCGGCAATTCAGACAGCTCTTCAAACAGCAGTTCGCCGGCTAGGCCCGAATAATAAGAGGTGCCGCATGAAATAATTTCCAACCGTCTAATCTTTTTTAATTTATCCGCCGCGCTTTCTAGGCCGCCGAGTTTCACTAAATTCCTTTCGGGGAAAAGCCTGCCGCGCAAAGCCGATCTAACCACCTCCGGACCCTCGAAAATTTCCTTGAGCATAAAATGCGGAAAGTCGCCTTTTCTGGCCTGTTCCGGATCAATATCGAGCGGCTCGACTTTTGGTCTAGTCGGACCGATTTTAAATCCGCCGAGACTCAAAACCCCTCTTTGCCCATCCTTTAAATAGATAACTCGCTTTACTAAGCCAGCTAATGCCGTTGGATCTGAAGCTAAATAATACTCTTCCTGTCCCACTCCCACTACCAATGGACTTCCCAGGCGAGCAAAATAAATCTTGTTTGGTTCTTTTCTATAAATTATGGCAAACGCATAAGCTCCAACTATTTTCTTAAGAGCTTTCTCAAAACCATATTCTTCAATCAAATGAACTGCCACTTCAGTATCGGTTTGTGAACGGAAATGATGCCCCGCTTTTAATAATTCTTCTTTTAATTCTTTATAATTTTCAATGATGCCGTTATGAACGAGAAAAATTTCTTTTTTGCAGTCCCAGTGGGGATGAGCGTTAATTTCATTGGGAGGCCCATGGGTAGCCCATCTCGTATGTCCGATAGCGGCCGCGGCCAATGAAGACTTTTTATCAAAAATAGCTTGCTCTAAATTATCTAATTTCCCAACAGTCTTTACAACCTTCACGCCCTTGACCCCAGACTTTCGTCTTTTAACAAAATAAGCTACGCCTGCCGAGTCGTAGCCCCTGTACTCTAATTTCCGCAAAGTCCCGAATACAATCGGCAACCCCTCTTTTTTGCCTATATAACCGGCAATTCCGCACATGCTCTCATCTTATCTTCAAACAATAAAATTTATCAACCTATCTTTCACGAAAATAGTTTTTTTGATTTTTTTGCCGCCGATCCATTTCTTAATAACATTTTGGCTGAATGCAAGTTTTTTCGCGTCTTCTTCGACAATTCCCTTTTGAGTCATAATTTTACCCCGCATTTTGCCGTTGATTTGAATAATTAACTCAAACTCTTCTTCTTGGATTAATTTTTCATCCCAGACCGGCCAAGGCTCGTAATCCAATAAACTCTTATTTCCTAGTTTTTGCCAAAGTTCTTGAGCTAAATGCGGCGCGAAAGGAAACAACAATTTTATTAGTAATTGGTAATTAGTAATTAGTAATTGAGGATTCTTTTCCATTTCGTTAACTAAAATCATCAGCGCGCTGATAGCGGTATTAAACCGGAAATTTTTGACATCTTCGGTAACTTTCTTGATAGTTTTGTGTAACAGCTTCGCTACGCGGATTGACGCGGATTCTGCGTCGGTAGAAGCAGATTTACGCGGATTTTTTTCAATTCCCGGTTTCGTGAATAACTTCCACGTTCTTTGTAAAAAACGGTGCATTCCCACGATCCCGCGGGAATCCCACGGTTTTGCCTCCTCCAACGGCCCCATAAACATTTCATAAAGCCGCAAAGAATCCGCGCCAAATTTAGAAACTATTTCGTCGGGATTTGCCACATTGCCGCGCGATTTTGACATTTTCTGGCCATCCGGCCCCAAAATTAAACCTTGATTAATTAATTTGCCAAAAGGTTCTTTGGTGGAAACTATGCCGATATCATACAAAAACTTATGCCAAAAGCGGGCGTACAACAAATGCAACACCGCGTGCTCTACGCCACCGATGTATAAGTCCACTCCCATCCAGTATTTTTCTTTGTCGTGATCAACTAATTCTTCTTTATTCTTGGGATCTAAATATCGCAAATAATACCAATTAGACCCCGCCCATTGCGGCATAGTATTAGTTTCTCGCGTAGCTAACCCGCCGCATCTGGGACAACTCGTCTTGGTCCATTTTTCAATGCCAGCCAAAGGCGACTCGGCCTTGCCGGTTGGCTGATAATTTTTAACATTGGGCAACTTGACCGGTAATTCTGAATCAGGAATGACCGTCCAACCGGGATTTAACAATTCTCCCAAACTAAATTTATCAAAAGAATAATTTTGGTTTTGAGATTTAAAATTCTCCACTTGTTTTTTACAATTTTTACAAAAAACCAAAGGTATCGGCTCGCCCCAATAACGCTGACGGGAAAAAACCCAATCCCGCAATTTGTAATTAACAGTCTTTTTCGCCAAGTCTTTTTTTATCAACGATTCAAGAATCGTTTTTTTAGCTTCGTTATTAGGCAGGCCGTCAAATTCGCCCGAACCAACCAAATATCCATCGCCTTCATAAGCTTTTTCTAAAATCGGGCAAACGGGTTCCGGATAATTCGGGCAAATAACAATCTTTATCGGCAACTCAAATTTCTGAGCAAATTCAAAGTCTCTTTGATCATGGGCCGGCACTGCCATAATCGCGCCCGTGCCATAATGGACCAAAACATAATCAGCGACCCAAATCGGAATTTGTTCGTTGGTCAAAGGATTAACGGCTTTAATGCCCTTAAGCTCGACTCCGGTTTTCTCTTTTACTTCCGCCAGTCGCTCGCGCTCTGATTTATGGCTCGCCTGCTCAACATAACGCGTCACCTCGTTAGGATTCCTAATTTTGCGCTGTAAGTCTTTGATAAGCGGATGTTCCGGCGCTAAAACCAGATAAGTGGCGCCGGCCAAAGTATCCGGCCGAGTCGTAAAAACTTCGATTGGAAACTTTAAACTTGAAACTTGAAACTTAATGATCACCCCCTCTGACCGGCCAATCCAATTTCTTTGCATTTCTTTTACTCGCTCCGGCCAATCCAACCCGTCTAGATCCTTCAGCAGACGCTCGGCGTAATCGGTAATTTTTAAAATCCATTGTTTCAAACTTTTTCTTTCTGCGAGGCTGTCACAACGTTCGCAATGGCCGTCAATCACCTCTTCATTGGCTAATACGGTTTTACAAGAGGGACACCAATTAACCGGCATCTCTGCTTCATAAGCAAGGCCGTTTTTGAACATCTGCAGAAAAATCCACTGCGTCCATTTATAATATCCGGGGTCGGTGGTATTAATTTCTCTTTGCCAATCGTAGCTGAATCCCAAGCTGTCTAATTGGGCTTTAAATCGCCTTACATTCTTTTTTACCACCAAGCTGGGATGAGTTTTTGTCTTAATCGCGTAATTTTCCGCAGGTAAACCAAAGGCGTCCCATCCCATCGGATGCAAAACATTACGGCCGTTCATTCTTAAAAAACGCGCGTAGATATCCGAAGCGGTATAACCCTCAACATGGCCGACATGCAGTCCTTCGCCGGAGGGATAGGGAAACATATCCAATACATAGCTTTTAGCTTTTGGGTTTTGATTTTTAGAAAAATCCGCGGCGCGCCAGACCTTATACTTATTGCGCTTCCAGACGGCTTGCCACTTTTTTTCTATTTTACGAAAATTATACTTCAGCATATAGAAATTATAGGCTTTTATGATTCCCGAAATCAATAGTTCGGCGTGATTTCGGGAATCGGCTTTTTGGATTTGAATTAACTTGGCGATTTCGGGAATCGATAGAAGTATCTATCGATTCCCGAAATCAAGAAATCAAAAACCCCGACATCTCATCGGGGTGTATTTGCTTTAGGCGCTTTAGACCTTGATCGGCGCTTGAGCGAACTTCCTCTTAGTGCGGCCGATTTCGTAGAGGAGACTCAAGGCGTTGGTAACGGCAAGAGGAATTAAAAAGGGCTGAATGTAGCTAAATAGATAGTCGTAGCTTTGCTCCCATTTCGTTGAACCAGCCCAATCACCGCTCACGATTGCCGCGCCAATAGACAAAACCAAGAACACAACCAGTACAATAAAGAGCGGATAAAACAATAAACCAACCAAAAAAATGGCACTCCAGTCCGTGCTGGCACTAGCGTGGTCAACGACACAACCCTTACGCGCGGCAGTTGGCATTACCCAAGTACACAAACCCAAAACTACCGCACACCCCAAGGCTATGGAAATCCCTCTCACTAAACCCACCAAAATATTCCAAAGACCAATTACCGGGAAAAGCGCTTGCTCAAGAACGCTGAACCGAAAATCGGGCATAACCGCAACGGCATTCGCAGGCGAAGCAACCGGCGCAGCCTGCGCGTTCTTCGCCAGCTCCTTGCAATCACAGACGCAAAAACCCTCGGCGGGATTACTATGACAAAGACAGCAATGGTTCTTACTCATCGCTTCCATCGCTCCTCCTTCTGAAAATGGCCCTCGAAAAGCAATCAACGAACTTCCCATATAATAGCAAACCTATAAAATTTGTCAAGCAAATTTTTTGGCACAACACGCTTACCGCTCTGAATTACGAAACTATCAAACTATCGTCATTGCGAGGATTCGCGAAGCAATCTTACTTTATTATTTATTCATTTATACAGATAGCAACGTATGATTGCCGCGTCGCAAAGCCTCCTCGCAATGACGGAAAACTGAGTTTCGTAATTCAGAGCTTACCGCACTTACCACACAACATCCTTACATTCTCAAGTTTGTAAGGATGTTGTTTGTTGTGTTATTTGTTGCGCAGTAATTAATCTCAAGCTTTTTTTCAACGATCTTTTAAAAATGTTTTACCTTTCAATAATTTACATTATTGAAAGGTAAAACAAAAGGCCGATTTTTATCGGCCCTTGGCTTCTTTTAATTCTCTTTTAATGAAGCGCAGCGCGTCGCTTAATTCCCTTTTGTTTTATGTTTTCGCCGTATCATGACTGTTATTACAGTTACAACGGCGTATCCCCATCCAATAGCGGCAGGTAATAATAACATCGGGACGCCAGAGACAGTAGCAATTACTGTCACGCACATGCTAAAAACAGAGCCTAAAAAAATCGCCGCGCCGAAAAGAACATTATCATTGCTTTCCATAGCCAGGATAAATATAAAAAACAAAACGACAAAGAATCCGCCTACGGATATCGGGAAATATGCAGCCAACGCGAACCATAAACTCTCTCTTGGCAATCCTTTAGTGACGCATAACGCGATGCCAGCCAAAGATAACAATGCCAAAATACCAAACCCCAACGCTGATACCATCATCAACAATGCGGCGTACTTTCGCATATTCTCCTCTCAAAAAGCCAATTATGATTATAATGGCAACTTAAAAATCTGTCCAGCAGTTTTGGTAGTTATTTCAGCCACTTTTTCAAAGCTTACATTTTTAACTTCCGCTAGTTTTTTAGCGGTTTCCACGATGTATGCCGGTTCGTTGCGGCGGCCGCGATACGGTTCCGGCGCGACATAGGGCGCGTCGGTTTCCAGAAGAATTCGATCCAGAGGAATGTATTTTATAATTTCGTCATAGTCGCGTGAAAATGTAATCACGCCACCGAAGGTAAAATAAACCCCCGCACCATAACGAGCATTCGCGCCATTGACGCCCCCCGATAATGCTCGTTTGGTGTGGGGGTAAAATCCGGCATCTAAAAATTTTCGTGCCATTTCAACAGAACCAACATAAAAATGAATAATTACATTCTGAGAAAATTTAATCTCCTGTAAAATCTTCAGCAAATCTTCGTAGGCGTCGTTGGTGCCTTTGGATGGCCGGCAATGGATCATCAATGCTTTATTTAATTCCTGCGCAAGTTCGACTTGCTGCAAAAAAATTTCTTTCTGTTTTTCTTTAACCCTAGTGGCTAGTGGCAAATCGCTAGCGGCTAGTCGGTAGTAATCCAAACCGCACTCCCCGATCGCCACGACTTTCGGATGCTGAGCAAGCCTGCGCAGTTCTTCAATATTAAATCGCGGCGGATTTGCCGATTTCTGCTCCTTCTGATCATGATACCAATTTGTCTGCGCAAGTCTGCGTCCAGTCCGCAAAGTCTGCGCATGTTGCGCTGGCACAACATGATTGGGATGGTAGCCGATTGTCGCCCAAACATCCTCTGGATATTTTTCCGCGAGCTTAATTGCCGATTCAGAAGTTGATGCTTGAGTGCCGACGCAAATCATTTTTACCCCCACACCATAACGAGCATCATTTTCTTCTAACGCCAATGCTCGTTTGGTGTGGGGGTAAACCCCCGCGTTTCTCGCGCGTTCAATAACCGCCTCCCGATCATTATCATAAACCGGAAATTGGATATGGGTATGAGAATCAATAAGTATCATAAGATTTTAGAATATAGCAAATTGACGCTTAAGTCATTAACTGATAATGTGTTAAAGCTCTTTGAGAACTAACTCAAAAACTGCGAGGAGAAAAACCGGTGACTCATCCGCGACTAACTGACTTGCGATTGGCGATGTTTGATTGGGACGGGACGCTGTTTGATAGCTTTACTCTAAGCTACAACTCGGCAGTTGAAATTTTTAGAAGGTTTAGTTTACCGCCGCCTCCGGAAGAAACTTACAGAGACGAGATCAGCGCTAATTTCATTGAATTTTACAGAAAATACGGCATCCCGCCCGAAATCACGCATGATAAGTTAAATGAAATCAGAAAACGATTTTTCCTGCAACATTGGCAGGGGGCAGTTCTAAATGATGCGGCGGAAAAAGTGTTATTAGAATGCAAAAATCTTCGAATACTGACCGCGATAGTAAGCGCTGAAGTGCCCGCGATTCTTAATAGCAGATTAACTGAATTAAAATTACTGCCTTTGATTGACCGCGTGCGCGGCGGAGCCTGGCCGAAAGAAAACGCCCTAAGAGAAACATTGGAATTTTTCAAAGTTGAGGCTGGAAATTCTTTTTATGCCGATGACACCTTTGATGGAATGCTGGCGGCTAAAAAAGTAGGCATTGTAACCGTCGGCTGCACGTGGGGATATAATTCAAAACAGCACATCATGTCCGCCAATCCGGACTTTATCATTGATTCGCTGGAGGAATTGATTGAAATTATTAAAAACGGCGAAGAATGATTCCATCTATTGCTTCCCGGAAGCAATAGATTAAATCCGCGGAAAAAGCATCGCGGATTTTTTAATTTTCAAAGTATTTTTTGATAACCAATGAATGCTCTCGGTAATTTTTTTAGAAGTTTCCGGCAAAAACGGCGATAGCATTGCCGCCACATTATCCAAGATCGCGATTAAATTAAAAATGGTTCGCGCTTTTTCATTCACGCTAAGCGACGCGTTCCACGGTTTTTTCTCATTAACATATTTATCCCCAAAAGCGATCAAATCCCAAATTTCCGCTAAAGCCTCGTGCAGTTTGAATTCGGTGATTTTTTCATCAACTTTCTTTTGAACCGCCTTGATTTTTTTAGCCACTGCTTTATCAACATCGCTTTTTAAATCAACTTTTATCTCCCCCAATTTCTCCGCCAAAGTTAAAACGCGCGCGGCAAAATTCCCAAGGCCATTAGCTAAATCGCCGTTGTATCTTTCTTTAAGCTTTTTATAGCTAAAATCGCCGTCTTCTCCGCTGGGAATCTCACGCAAAAGATAATAGCGCGCCGGATCAATGCCATACTTCGCGACTAATTCAAATGGATCTACTACATTGCCGACGCTCTTGGACATTTTTTGCCCATCAACGGTTAAATGCCCATGAACAAAGATATTTTTAGGAAGCGGCAATTTTGCCGAAAGAAGCATCGCCGGCCAAAGCAAAGCGTGAAATCTTAAAATATCTTTTCCAATTAAATGAATGTCGGCAGGCCACCATTTCGTGAACTTTTCCGCCTGAGGCGGATCCGCCTTCGGCGGAGAACTTTTTTGTTGGCCATAGCCGATGGCGGAAATATAATTCGCCAAAGCGTCGCACCAAACATACATCGTGCTAGTTTCGTCATCCGGCACGGAGATACCCCAAGACAAATCTTTTCGCGGCCGAGAAAAGCTGACATCCTCCAAGCCTTCTTTAATGAAAGACAAAACCTCCGTTCTTCGCCCTTCCGGAATTATTCTTAATTTATTTTTCTTGATGCTTGATTCTATTTTCTTTTGATATTTTGATAACCGAAAAAACCAGTTTTCCTCTTCAATAACTTCCGGCTCCTTCTGATGATCTCGGCATTTGCCGTCAATTAAATCTTTTTCGGTAACAAACGCCTCGTGTCCAACGCAATATAGGCCGCGATATTTTCTACGATAAAGATCTCCGGCCGCGGCCATGTCGCGCCATAATTTTTGAGCGCCGGGCCAATGGCGTTTTTTATCAGTGGTCCTTATAAAATCGTCCCAGGATAAATTCAGGACGTCTTTAAGTTTTTTAACTTTCGCGGCAATTTCGTCAACAAATAACTGAAAATCTTTACCGACTGCCTCGGCGGCTCTCGCAATTTTAGCGCCATGCTCGTCCGCGCCGGTCAGAAAAAAAACCTCATCGCCTTTTTGGCGATGATACCGAGCTAACACATCCGCCTGAATGGATTCTAACGCGAAACCGACATGCGGAGGCGCGTTTACATAAACAATGGAAGTGGTAATATAAAACTTTTTCATCTAATGAGTTTTGAGTCTCGGCGGCGCTGCTTTGACTGAGACAACTCCTCAATAAATTCCTGCGCCATTACTGCCAATGGCACGGCTAAAATAACTCCGACAAAACCGAAAATTTTCGCGCCGATCATCAAACTAACCAACACCACGACGGGATTAAGGTTGGTGGTGAAACGGGTAACCGCCGGCACTAAAACATGGCCTTCAAGTTGCTGAATAACAATGAATAATAAAAGAACATAAAGACCTAAAGCAAATGAATCGGTCAAACCGATCAAAACCGCGACCGTGCCGCTAAAAATAGGGCCGACGTACGGAATAAGTTCTAAAACGCCGGCCAAGATAGCCAAAACTAAACTGTACTTTACGCCCAGCAATTTCAAGCCCGCGAATACCACGACGCCCATAGTTAGACTCAAAAATATTTGCCCCTTCAGCCAATCGCCGATTTTCTTTTTAGTTTGCGCGTAAATATCCAAAAATTTGGACTCGGAGGCCGTTGGCAAAACCGCGATGAGAAATCTTTCTACGCCGTCTTTGTCAACCGTAAGATAAAAAGAAAGAACAAAAACAGAAATCAGCAAAACCAATCCTCCCAAAAATTTACTGGCGATATCAACGACGGAAGCGCTGCCGCTTAGCAAGATATCGGTCAATCTCTCCAGGCTGGTATTGATAGTAGCTAAAATCTCGGGGGCTTTAACGAATTCAAAAACCGAATCCGTTCTTTGGCTAAGACTGCCCAATAAATTATTGAATTCAAAAAGGGCGATTGGAATGATGGTGTAGAAAATTAACGCCAGAATGAAAATTACTAAAATAAAAATCGCCAGCGCTCCCAAAATTCTCGGGATCTTCTTTTTTTGCAAAAATGTCACGATTGGATCAAGGGCGGAAGAAATAACTATGGCCAGCAATAAAACTATGACAACGTCGCGAGCCATAAACAAAGCCCAAACCAAAAGAACCATAAAAAAGACCCGCCAAAGGCCTCCCCAAGTAATGTCGAAATTTTTAAAATCCATTTTTATTTTATACCGTCCTCTACTTAAGAGAACCGCGAAAAGGCGACAATTGTTACGATAAAGAATAGCTTACCACGACAAATAAGTCAAATTGAATTTCACGGCTTAAAATCTCAAAATTTTTTCAATGTCTTTAGAATTCTTGTGAGGGCCGATAAGCGCCAAATTCAATTTTGAGTTTTGGAAAATGTCTTTGGCTGCGGCCACTACTTCTTTTTTCGCGACGGAATCAATCTTTTTCAACAATTCCCGCGGAGTCATCAACTCACGTTTAAAAATCTCCTGACCGCCATAAAACATCGCCAGCGCGTCCGATGTCTCCAAACCGATTATCAATCCCCCGCTTAAATGGTCTTTGGCTCGTTTTAATTCTTTATCAGAAATTAAACCTTGGCCGATCTTTGCCAGTTCCTCCAAAATTGCTTTAATAACCGGCAATAATTTTTGATTATCCACTCCGGCGGAAACCGCGAAATACCCGTGATCGGTATGCAATTCCGGATCGGCTTTTACATAATAAGCCGCGCCCATTTGTTCTCTGACTCTTTGAAACAAACGAGAACTCATCCCGCCGCCTAAAATATCCGCCAAAAGCATCAAGGCATGACGGCGCCTATCAAAAATATCATACGCGTGGCAACCCAAAACTAAATGAGCTTGATCCGATTCCTTATACTGAATTGAAACAGCCGGCCTAGTTTGGTTAATTTGAGTTTTTATTTTAGTTCCCTTTTTTCCTATAAGTACGTTTTTAAAAGATTTTTCGATTTTTGAAACCAGCAATTTTTCTCCGCCTTTGGCGGAAAAGCCGCCGCTGACTATCACGGCTGTCGAATTAGCGACATAGTGCCGAGAACGATATTTGATAATGTCGTCGTGGGCGATCTTTTGAATAATTTCTTTGCGGCCGCCGATTGGCCAGCCGGCTGGCTGATCGCCGTAAAGCAATTCTGTAAAAACTTCCTGAACTTTGCGCATCGGCAGGTCTTCATACATATTAAGTTCTTCAATGATAACGCCTTTTTCTTTTTCAATTTCCGCCGGATCAAAAATCGGATTCACGTAAAGATCCGAAATGATGTCCAGAATTTTATCGGTATGCCGAGCTTCAACTTTGGCGTGATAACCGGTGTATTCTTCGCCGGTAAAAGCGTTGTACTCGGAGCCAATGCCGTCAAGTTCGGAAGTGATGGCCAATGCCGTTGGCCGCTTTTTCGTGCCCTTAAAACAAAGGTGCTCTAAAAAATGAGAAATGCCGTTGATCTCTTTGGTTTCATACTTTGAACCGGTGGCAACCAAAACTAAAACCGTAACCGTTAAACTGTCGGCCTGGGGCGCCAAAACTATCCTAAGCCCATTTTTGAGAATTGTTTTTTTAAAATTTGCCATTTTGGATTCTAATCTATTGATTCCCGAAACCAATAGATTGTTCTAAGACTTTAGATAGAGCGGAAATCTCGACTCTTTCCTGTTTCATGGTATCGCGATCGCGAATAGTTACCGCTTTATCATTTATTGTTTCAAAATCAACGGTAACGCAATAGGGCGTGCCGATTTCGTCTTGGCGGCGATAACGTCTGCCGATACTCTGCGTTTCGTCATATTCGCAAACGAATTTTTTAGCCAACTGTTCGTATAGCGGCTTGGCGATTTTTATTAACTCTTCCTTTTTGGACAACGGAAGTATCGCGACTTTTATCGGCGCGAGCCATTTCGGAAACTTCATAACTACCCGCGTTTCTTCCTCATTACTTCTCTTTCCGCGCGAGTCTGCGTCCAGTCCGCGTGAGTCCGCGACTATCTCTTCGCGATACGCCTCAAGCATCGCGACTAAAACTGATCTATCTACTCCCCAAGTCGGCTCAATAACATGCGGCACAAATTTTTCGCCGGTATCCGGGTCGGTATATCGCAAATCCTGACCGCTTTTTTCCATATGATTCTTCAAATCAAAATCGCCGCGATACGCCAAACCATAAAGTTCGCTTTGGCCAAACGGAAATTCATAGTCAATGTCCACGGTGCGCTTTGAATAATGGGCTCGTTCTTCCTCGGGGATTTCCCGAAAATGGATTTTCTTCAAATCAACACCTAAATTTACTAACCAATTTTTCATCTCTTCCAGCCACATATCAAAATACTTTTTCCACTCTTCGCCGGCTGGCGGACGGATAAAATATTCTATTTCCATTTGCTCAAATTCCCGCGTACGGAAAATAAAATTGCCGGGCGTTATCTCATTGCGAAACGCTTTGCCGACTTGAGCTATGCCGAAAGGCACGCGCTTGCGGACAGTTTCCAAAACCTGCTTAAAATCCACAAACATCGCCTGCGCCGTTTCCGGACGCAGATATACGACGCTGGCGCTGTCTTCCGAAGGACCGAGGAAAGTTTTAAACATTAAATTAAACATACGAAAATCAGTAAGTGTTCCTTTTAAACCACAATTTTTACAAGCAATATCATTTTTGCTTCTAACACTAAGAAGGTGAGATTTGTTAGAAAAACCAGGAAGGTTTTCTTTTTTCGCCTTCATTCCTTCGTCTCCATATTCATCAACCCTAAATCTCTTATGGCAACTCTTGCACTCCACCAACGGATCAGAAAATTCTTTGAGATGGCCGCTTGCTTCCCATACTTTCGGATTCATCATTAAAGCGGCGTCAATGCCGACAATATCGGTCCGCTGACGCACAAATCTTTTCCACCATTCATTTTTGATATTATTTTTTAATTCAACTCCAAGTGGGCCGTAATCCCAAGAGTTGGCAAGACCGCCGTAAATTTCCGAGCCGGGAAAAATAAAACCCCGACGCTTGCACAAATTAACTATTTTTTCCATTAAATCCATAGTTGATTTTGAAAATAGAATATAGGATATAGAATTTAGAATTTAGGGAAGTAGAATTTATCCAATCCTATACCTAAATCCTAAATTCTGTATTCCTCCGCCGAAGGCGAATCCGCCTCTGACGGAAAATCCTAATTCTTAACGATGCCGCCTTGCGGACCGACTGTCGGATCGTCCGGCAGCGCGGTGGTCGCGGCTAAATCCGAACCGCTTAATTTTAATCCGGTAAAATCGTCCGTGGCGGTTATTGAGCTATTTTTTATAAGCGGCATATAAGTCCCGGCCAAATTAGCGGAAGGCATTGCCTCAATTTGAAAAATCGCCTCAAGGGGGTCGCCGATTACTCCTTTAGTAGCCGGAATCCGATCTATCAGCCAAACCACTTCCTGCGTTCTTTCGTTATAAACCGGAAGAGCGCCGCTATTGCTCTTTGTTTTATCTGCTATCATTCTAACATTTCCTTCCAAAAATGCTCTGACTTCCACGCCGCTGACGTCTGTTCCAAAATTAGTAATAAACCAATGCGCGGTAAATTGAGTCGGTTGCCCCGCTTTAAGAGGCATCGGCCCTTTATTCAAAATTCCTGAAGCCGCGTCTCGAAAATACACTTTGGTATCAACTTTTATTTGCCCGGCAACTTTAGTTTCCAGCTTTGCCAGACCGACTGTTTTCCGCGCTCCCACAAAATACGGCACAGTCGGCGACTCAATTTGAGCTTCCGCTTTTAGAACAAAATTTTTATCGCTCAATCTTTTTATGGGGTAGCTGTTCGCGACTTTTGTCTGAAAATTCACTGTCCCGGAAGCGCCGACCGGTAAAACTGCCAGCTCGGGCAAATTTGACGCGTTCCAAACCAGCGCGTTTTCACCGGAACGGGTAATTCCGTTAGTATTTAAAGTTTTTAGGTCAAACATTTCACCGATTAATTTCGCTTCAATAACAACGTCCCGCAGCGCGACGTCGGTGTTGTTGGCGTAGGCCAGAGAATAATTTAAAACATCGCCCGGCCCGGCAACATAATCAGGATCCTCGTTTAGGAAAATTCGCAAAGAGAGCGGCGACGGCGAAATAGAGACGTTGGCCGATTTACCGCTGATGACATAGGTTTTACCCAAAAAATTGGCCTCTAGGCTGGCTCTTAAATCAAAAAATGAATCGTCCGGGCCGATAAGGTTTCCTTTTATTTTAAATTCCATTTCCGAACCTCGCCGCAAATCTCCCAAATTCCAAACATTGTTCCCGGCGTCCGGCTCCAAGGAAGATTCTATAAAATTAAACGTCGGCGGATATTCCATTTTAAGGATAAGGCCCGAAAGATCAATGCCGGAAACATTTTTATAAGAAGCGGCGATCTCAAAATCTTCGCCGCTGAAAACTTTTTCCGGCGCCGTTAAATCAACAACTAAGCCGAATTGGCCCGCTTCCAAATCAATTTTTTTTACGATTTCAAATCGCGATCCCAAAGAAGTCGGCAAATAACTAAGGGTGGCTTCGATTTGCCTCAAGCTATTCTCCTCGCCCAACGCCATCAGTTTAAAACTTTCTTTGGTCAAATTGCCGACGCCCAAATTGCCCAATGTTTTATATTCCACGGTTTTACCGACGGCGCTTCCCACAAACACGACATCTTCGGGAATGGCCAATGAAAGTTTGCTGTCTTTTAAAATGCCGCCGGAATCGTTGGTTACGTTGATTTCCAAATCAAAAGGCACTCCAATTAAAACTTCGTCGGGAGCGTTAATTTGCAAATCCAAGCCTTGATTTGAACGGGATTGAAACCAAAAAAATCCGGCTAAACCGATAAGCAAAATTAAAACAATTGCTAAAATCCAATAAAGTTTCGTTAGCATAACTAATTTAATTTAAAACAATTTTGTCTAACCCCTGATTTTAACGCGCAAATTTGGCATAAGTAACTCGTATCAAGCAAAGAAAAATAATCTGGTCTGGGTCTGTCGCAATTTTGACAACTCGCGAATTTCGGATCAAAGCCCAAGGCGCTCAAAATTTGTTTCTGAAAATCAACCGGCCTTAAATCAATGCTGCCGGTCAAAACCGACCAAAGTTCAAGATCTTGCTGATTCTCGGCGCTTAGCTGATTAACCATATTTAAAATATGAAGCTCTGATTGCGGGAGTTTCCGATTCGATAAAACATCTACCACTTGAAAACCGTTCTTTTCCACCAGCCGGACGGTTATTAAATTCAGCGGTTCCAAATGCGAAGATAGTTTTGAAGTTATTTTTTTCGCGCTTTTAACTTTCGCCACAACTTTACCTAACGATTTTGTAAATAAAAAAACTCGGGCGTCCGCCTCGCCTAAATCTTCTTTATCTAAAACTATCGCTTCAGTGCAACATTCATACATATCGGTAATATGATTTTATCAAAAAAAAATGGCCGCCTCAAGGGGTTACCTTGGGCGGCCGTCCGCTGACGAACCGAGAGAGTGGTGGTCGGCCTTTTCAGAAGGCCGAGGAGTCCGCTACGGAAGTTACTGCGACCGTAGCGGAAACCACGATCTTCTACCGTCGAACCGAGATACTAGCGAGGCACCTCAAGCGAACGGAGGCGGCGCATGACTCGCCGTACGAACACGCCGGGCCGATGGTTGTCCATCTGAAGAACCGCCCGGCCACCATTGGCAAAGCCGACGATCCTGCCCATGCCGATCATGCGATCTTCGACTCGCCCGAAGAGATCGATGCCACGCACGGCCACCCGTTGGTCGGTCTCGAACTGGCCGAACCGAACCTTCGGGCGAGGACGCGCGGGCTGATCCGCCGACGCGAGGCCGCTGCGATTCCCGGACTTCCTGCTCTTGTAGATCAGGGCCGCCGCGAAAACCATGATGACAATGCTGGCCGCCAGAACGATCGTGAGAGCACTCATAGCGCCTCCTACTCAAAAACCTTGCCAAAGAACTGATTCCTTGAGCTATCAAGCGAGCTCACGATAAGCTCGCCCAACTCAAGTATAACCCTGTTATAGCATATCCACAGAATTTGTCAAGTGCCCAGGGCGGGATTCGAACCCGCATGCCTTACGGCGCTACCACCTCAAAGTAGTGAGTCTGCCGATTCCTCCACCTGGGCAGGATTTAAAAATATCCCGTTTTTCAATCATTATCCCAATTTCTGGCGTGTTTCTTTTTTAGAAAGTCCGCGAACGTAATAAAGTTTGGCGCGGCGCACTTTTTTAGGCGAACTGATAATTTCCGCTTTTTCAATCATTGGCGAATGAATAGGATAAACTTTTTCAACGCCCACGCCGGCAACGGTGGCGCGAACAATAAAACTGGCTCCGGACTCATTGCCGTGCTTTCTTGCCAAAACAAGGCCTTCAAACTTGCTAAAGCGGAATTTATCGCTTTCTTTTCCACTAGAAGCGCGCTCCCGAGACGCGCTTGCCTTTGACGAGGCGTCGGGCGAAGACCCGCCCTCGGCGAGTATTTTCTCCCAAACACGCACCACGGCGCCCGGCTTTATTTTTTTGTTAGTTTCAGAATCAATCATAAGATTTTTCGCATGATGATTACCATTCGTGCCATTTTATGGTGAGCCGCGTCAAACCATACAATATAACAATAGATATATCCTACTATAAAAATAAACTGGCTACAAGGGGGCGTATAACCGTTCAAGTTAATACTTCTATATTCCGATTGTGAAATAGAAGTACGGGATCAATAAAATACTAATGGGCTGTTATTCTGGCAGAAATTATAAAACGCCCCGGCGATTAATCGGGGCGCTAACAAATTAGAGAAAAAGGGGTTGATCCATTCAGAGCGTAGAAGTTAGAAAATACGTGCGCTACGAGAATCGGGCCAACGCCTCCGTGAGGCGGAGTGATGAAAGATGCCCTATTTTTACAGTTTTCAAAATCAACATTTTTACCGAAGTCGATGACTACCACTCCTTCTTTTATTTTTTCTTCGGTAATCAAATTGGGGATGCGGGCGGCCGCGACAACGATATCCGCGCTTTTCAAGCATTCTGTCCAGGCGCGTTTATAAAGTTCCCTGGCCGGAATAATTGTAAAGGATTGGTACTTCAATCTTTCTCTCTCTTTATTCAAAAATCTGCCGATGGGAAGGGCGACGGTTTCGCTTCTCCCAATCGCCGCGATATTTTGCCCGGCAAGATCGCGTTTAATTTCGCTCAAAATGGTAAAAAAAGTTTTGGTCGCCGGCTCAACGAGCAACGCCAATTCATTAACTGCTTCCACATTTTTGGCGGGCGTAATTTCTTTCAATAGCATTCTGACGTCAATGAAAACGGGCAATGGCCGTTCGATGATCACGCCGCCGACATTTTCCGATCCGCAATAATCCCGCAGTGATTTCAAAATTGATTCTGTGGTTGCCGTCAAAGCGGAAAATCGGCAGATTTTGAAATTCACTCCGAGCTTTTTCGCGATTTTTTCCTTTTGAACAAGAAACTTCTCCGCCGAACTGGCGCCGTCAACTATCAAAGCCACCAAAGTTTTAGCCGGAGTTTTTTGAGCGCGCAGTCTTTTGATTATCTTTCGCGCTATCGCCCGTCCGTCAACGACCATCTTTTTTCTCCTTGAAAAGTCTCTGACTTATTTTGTCAAATCGCTAAATATAGCATACAGTAAAAATTGATTGTATGAAAATAATCTTTGACGCGCGGGTATTAACGCGCGGGGGTCTTTCTGGGATTGAAGAATACGCCCGTAATTTATTAAAAACGCTTTTGGCCGTTGATTCGGCTAATCGCTATTTTTTGTTTTACAGCGGCCTACGTAAGCAACCGTTAAATTACCAATTACCAATTACCAATTACCAATCTCTAAAAATTATCGATTGGAAAATTCCGAATAAAATTTTTGAAGTTTCAAGCCGCTTTCTTTCCTGGCCTAAACTTGATCGTTTTATCGAGGCCGATTTAATTTTTAGCCCGCATTTTAACATATTGGCCAAGACGGAAACGCCCCGCGTCATTACCTTCCACGATCTTTCTTTTTTGCGCCATCCGTATTTCTTTTCCCAAAAACAAAAATTTTGGCATTGGCTCCAGAATTACAAAAAGCAAGCCCAGGAAGCGGCAAAAATAATCGCTGTTTCCGAATTTACAAAATCAGACCTCGTAAACTTGCTGGCCGTACCCGAAGAAAAAATTTCGGTCATCTATTCGGGCGTTGATGATCAATTTAAAAAAATGTCGGCTGATGATCGGCGCCTAAAAGATTTTCGCGGCAAACACAAGCTAGATTCGCCTTTTATTTTATATTTAGGCACATTGGAACCGAGAAAAAATATCCCGGCTATCATTCGCGCTTTTAACGCCCTAAAAAGCAATCCGCGTTTCAAAGATTTAAAACTTATTTTGGCCGGCCGGCCGGGTTGGCTTTATCAAAACATCGCCAACGAAATCGGCAAATCGTCTTACGGTAAAGATATCGCGCTTTTTGGTCCGGTTTCCGGCGAAGATCGAGTTTTGCTATATAATTTAGCTGAGGTGTTTATCTATCCTTCTTTTTTTGAAGGATTCGGCTTCCCGCCGCTTGAAGCTCAGGCCTGTGGCTGTCCGGTAATCGCGGCCGATCGCGCTTCCCTTCCGGAAATCTTGGGTCAATCGGCTATTTTAATAGACCCCTGGCGGGTTGAAGAATTAACGGAAGCCGTTAAAAAAATTTTAGATAACCCCGCTCTCAAAAAAAGACTTCAGGAAGCCGGCTTGCGGAATGTTCAAAAATTTAATTGGCCGAACACGGCGCGCCAAACTCTAAAACTATTCAATGAAATTATCAAAAAATAACGAGCCGCTCATAGTTGACATCAAAGCCCCTTCGAATAAAGGAAATTTTTTGAAGTTACAAAAAAAAGAAGTCCCTGACGACAATCCCGCGCCGCGAATATTATTAAAAATAACAAAAGGCAAATCCAAAATTATTCTTCAGTCGTCATTGGCGGCTTTCGTCATCATTAGCGCCTTCTACGCCATCAGTATCTTCAGTTTTAAAAAAGAAGCGGCCGGTTCTATCGCGGACATTTATGGAAACTTCAAAAAATCCGCGGCGCTTCTGATGAATTTTGAACCCGCTAAAGCCAAAAGCGGTTTTGAATCCGTCCAAAAAGAAATCCAAAAAATAAAATCGGGGACTCCGCCCGGACTCATACTTTTAGCGTCGCTCTTTTCCAAAACCATGCCAACCGCTTTTAATAATCTAAACAATTTGACTGGCGCGGCCATCGACTTAAGCGGCGGCTTGGAATATCTGAAAAACAACGGCTTCGGACTTATTGTCAACCGGCAAGGCGGAATTTTTATTGATAGGCTGGAGAACGTAAAAAATAATTTAAACCGGGTTTCTAAACTCACGGCCGAGCTTAAAAATCAGACTTCGAAATTCGGCTACGCGGCGGGCGAAGATTATTTGGCAACCAGCGTTAATCTTTATAAAAGCCGGCAATTTCTGGAATCTCTGATCGGCTGGCTAAAACTGCCCGGCAATCAGCATCTGTTAATTCTGTTTCAAAATCCCTCGGAAATGCGGCCAAGCGGAGGATTTATAGGAAGCTACGCCCATCTGACAATAAATCAAGGCAGTCTAACGGACATAAACGTGAACGACATTTATGATCCCGACGGCCAACTTGATCTTAAAATAATCCCGCCGCGGCCCCTGCAATTAATCACCGCCAATTGGGGAGCGCGCGACGCTAATTGGTTTTTTGACTTTCCGATCTCGGCCCGAAAAGTAATCGAATTTCTGGAGGCGTCCAAAATTTACGATGAACGGTTAACAAAATTTGCCGGCGCTATCGCCATCAATGTTGAGTTAATTGAAGATCTGCTGAATGTCGTCGGCTCCATTCAATTGGATGAGTATAATTTAATTATTGACGGCAAAAATTTTCTGTCGGAGGTTCAAAAAGAAGTAGAGGCCGGCAAGGATAAGGAAGCCGGCGAGCCCAAAAGGATACTCAAAGTTCTGACGCCTATCCTTTTTGAAAAAATCGGCGGCCTCAACGATGAGCAAAAACAAAATCTTCTGGCGATCTTTAAAAACCATCTCCAAAACAAAAACATAATGCTGTATTTCAAGGATTTGGCGCTGGAAAGCTATCTCCAGGGCCTGAAAGTGGGCGGTGAAACAGTAAAGCTGCCGAATAATTTTTACGGCGATTACCTGGCGGTGGTCAGCGCCAACATTGGAGGCGCCAAAAGCGACGCTTTTGTGACGCAAAAAATTAAATTGGCCAGCAAAATAAATATAGAAGGTGAAATTAATAATGAACTGACAATTGAACGCGCCCATCAAGGACAAAATCAAAAAGATTGGTGGTATCGGAAAACGAACAAAAATTTCATTCAAATTCTTACGCCGCGCGACTCCCGTCTTATCTCCGCCGCCGGCGGCGCCGACAAAACTATTAAGCCGCCGATTGATTACGCGAAAAATAATTATCAAATCGACCCTGATCTGCAAGCGCTTGAAGAATCAGCCAAAATAAAAGAAGATTTGAACGTCCAGCTGATGAACCAGCGCGATAAAACAGTTTTCGCTACCTGGCTTGATGTTCCCGCGGGCGCGAATAAAAAACTCAAGCTGGAATATGAAAACCCAAATCGCATGCCTCTCGGCGTTGACGCTCCTTTAAATTATCAATTTATTTTTGAAAAACAATCAGGAGTCCAAGGCGGACTGGAATTTTCCATTGAAGCGCCGCCGGGCTATAAATGGAAACAAGGCGATAAGCAAACTTTTACTTATTCAGTTGACGATCCGCCCGCGCGGCTGGTCATAAATCTGGATTTAATACAGATTGAGTAAAATTACTGCCGCCGTAACAAGTATAAAAATCCCCTCAACAATGAGGGGCTAAAGATCACGAATCAGTTTCGCGGCTTCCAAAATATTGGGAACTCGGAAATCGGCTTCAACGGCTTTATTATAATCGGCGTCAATCAAAATCGTCCGACAGCCGGCCGCTTTGCCCGCGCCCGTGTCTGCGTCGGTGTCGCCTACTATAAATGAGGCGGCCAAATCCACTCCCCATTTTTTGGCGGCAGCCAAAATCATTCCCGGATTGGGCTTTCTGAAATAACAACTATCTCCGCGGCGATGCCGGCAAAAGTAAGCGCCGCCTAACCGCAGATTTCTAATCACTTCTTTTTGAATCTTGCCCCATTCCTCCCTTGTGATCCACCCATAAGAAACATCCGGCTGATTGGTAATTAAAATTCTCAAATAACCGGCGTCATCCAAAATACTCATAGCCATCAAAACACCAGGCGCGAACCACAGCTCATCCATAGAAAAAGGCGCGGTGTATTTCCCCAGCCACGGCCGATAGATATTCCTGACAACCGTTCCGTCACGATCAAGGAATGCCGCTGGTCTTAACCTGTCAGACATCGATTCCTCCCAATTGTCAAAGAACTTCCAGCATCCAGTGCGCGATGCAGGGATTGAACCTGCGGCCCCTTGCGTGTCATGCAAGTGCTCTGCCACTGAGCTAATCGCGCAATAAATACTTCAACTCCTAGCTTCAAAAATATACAGCATTGTCAAAAATATGACAACTTCGCTTGTATTCAGAATATAAAAATTATAGACTTCTCCATATGATCAAAGCTAAGGTTTATATCGACGGCGCCAATATGCTTTATACCCAAAAGAAAATGGGATGGAATTTGGATTGGGTTAAGCTTAAACAATATCTGGAAAAAAATTGGAATGTTCTGGAAATCCGCTATTACACCGGCGTAAAAGAAGACGATAAAAAAATGATGGGTTTTCTGAAATATCTAAATCACATCGGCTTTCAAACTACCGCCAAAACTTTAAAAATTATAAAAATCGGACCCGACCACCCGCTGTATCGGATTCATCATTACCGAGAAATGCACAAAGCGAATTTTGACGTTGAAATGACCGCTGACATCCTTACTGAACTTCTTTACGGAAAAGACAATCCGGATCACATCAAACAAGTAATTTTATTTAGCGGCGACAGCGACTTTAATTATTTGATTAAAAAATTAAGAGATTTAGAAGTCGGCACCGTAATTTTTGCCTCAAAAAAGACCCTTGCTTGGGAATTAAAATTCACCGCTTCCAAACTCATAAAATTGGAGGATATCAAGGAAGAAATCGAGCGAAAATCTGCCTAATAAAACCTAAAGCCCCGGCCGAAGCCGGGGCTTTAGTACTGTAAAACTACCCCCATTATAGCAACCTCAATTATTTTGTCAATAGCGTATTTCGATATTATGAAATTGAGAGTAGGCTACTGTACTTCGGATTACGGTCCGAAGCCGCCGAAATCCTGAATTCTCAGTAAACTTGCCAGAATCATGGCGATCATGGTCGTCATGAGCGTGCAGTGAGATTTTAGCTACTACTTGCTGTTTCCTAGCGCGGGTGGCCAGAGTTCCAACTTCGGCCTGCCGCCGTATTAAGTTCAGGAGGGAGAGCTTATAGGCCCGCTTCCAGCGGGAAGTAAAGCTCGATCTTCGGTGGCACGGATGGGAAGCAGTTATGCCAGTGGGGGCTCTCGCCACGGCGACGACAAAGTCGCGAATTTGTGGCTCAACAAGGGCAAGCCGAAGCTCAACTGGAACTGGGCGAACAACTCGAATGCGAAGTGGGGCTCGGCCTCTTGCGGTAGTCGGTGAAATCCGAGAAAG
>MHJJ01000013.1:305-20714 GCA_001817915.1 Candidatus Harrisonbacteria bacterium RIFCSPLOWO2_01_FULL_44_18 | reverse complement strand
AGCGAATCCGCCAAGCGAAAAGTTAGATGTCGCGGGTTATGTTAAAGGACAAACTGGCCTTTGCATCGGCAGTGATTGCCGGACAGCTTGGCCAAGCGTTAGCGTTGGTACTGGTTCTGGATTGACTGGCGGGCCGATTACAACCAGCGGAACGATTTCAATCCTTGCTGGCGGAGTAACTTCTGCTCATATTGCTGACGGGACGATTATCAACGCAGATATTTCCGCCGCGGCAGCGATTTCGGCGATAAAAATTCAAGATGTTTGGGTAAATGCGGCTGGAGATACGATGACTGGCAATTTAACTGCGCCAGCCGTGAGCGTTTCAGCGCTTATTATCGGCGGACAAAATGTCGGCGTTAATGACGGAGTTGTTAATCAAGGAACAGATCCAATCGATTGGACAAGGCTTAAAAGTGTTCCCTTCAGATTTGTTGATGGCGTAATAACATGGCAGGAACTCGCAAATGTTCCGGCGGGATTTGCTGATGGCGTGGATAATACGGGAACATGTACAATTAGCGCAAGCGGATGCTATTGGAAGAATGTTAGCAATATAAATTCTGTGTGCAATGCGGCAAATGAAGTTATACGCGGTTTCAATCCCGACAATGATGACGTCTATTGTTGTCAGATCAACTGCCAATAGTCAATATGAGATTTGATATTTTGACCATTTTTCCCAGCATTTTTGATTCATATTTTAACGAGTCCATCTTAAAACGCGCGCAAAAAAGGAGGCTGGTTAAAATAGCAGTTCATAATCTTCGGGACTTCACAACCGACAAACATCATAAAGTAGATGATTCGCCTTATGGCGGGGGACCGGGGATGGTTTTTAAGGTTGAACCGATTTATCGGGCGGTAGAAAGAATTAAGAAGTATGAAGTAAGAAGTAAGCATAAAAAAAATCGGGTCATTTTATTTTCGACGCGCGGTAAAAAGTTGGATGCAAAAATGGCCAAAAGGCTTTCTAAATATGACCAACTTATTCTAATTTGCGGACGATATGAGGGCGTAGATGAGCGGGTGGCAAAATATATTGCCGATGAAGAAATTTCAATCGGGGATTATGTTTTGTCGGGAGGAGAACTGCCGGCAATGGTTTTGGTTGAAGCGGTGTCGCGGCATATTCCGGGAGTTTTGGGCAAACGAGAATCGCTTGAAGAGATAAAAGGAAGTTATCCGGTTTATACGCGGCCGGAGATATTTAAGTCAAAAGTCAAAAATCAAAAATCAAAAATTTGGAAAGTGCCGAAAGTGTTATTGAGCGGCAATCACAAAGAAATTCAAAAGTGGAGAGAGCTGCGCGAATAAGGGCGACCCCGCGCTAAAAAGAGCATTGCTCAACGGGCTAACCGCCCCAGAGGAAAATAAATGCTCTTTTAGTGACGGGGCAAGTCATAAAAAATCGAAGAATGGCGGAAAAACCCCAGCACTCGATCTAATTCAGAAATTTGACTTATCCACAACAGGAGAATATGCTAGAAGTTATAATTTAAGTATAATAGAACTAAGATATACAAGACACGCCCTGAAAAGAATGAAGTGCCGCAATATTACGAAACGTCTTGTTAAGGAAGCGCTAATTCATGGACAAAAACGTGAACAGCAGGAGGACAAAATAAAATGCAGTTACATAAAAGGTAAAGACAAATTAGTTATTATATACAAACAGCAAAAGGAAATATATAAAATAATTACTGCTTATTATGAAGATAGAATATGACAAGGAGGCCGACGCCCTCTATATAAGTTTTAAGAAAGCCAAAATTCATATGACCGTTGAGAAGGGGAAGGACATTATCGAGGATTTCGATGAGGGCGGCTCTGTTGTCGGCGTAGAAATTTTGGACTATTCCCAAAAAGTATCTCCTAAAGATCGTTTTCAAATTTCAAGCGGTCAACAAAAGGTTTCCGTCACTGTTAGATAAGATCTTGACACAAATTTTTATTCGGCTACACTCAAAATAAATAGTCCGCAGATAGCTCTCGACGTAAAGTCGGGATCCTGACTGAAGCGTCGGGAAGGCCACCGCAAGGTATAAGTCCTGCCGAGGATAAAATTAGCGACTAGCAATCCCGCATTACGGGACGACTAGCGACTAATGTGCATCTGCGGCTGAAGAGCCGTTTTTTACTTATCACATTAAACATTTAACAAAATCATGCTTACAAAACAGCAAAAAAGTCAACACATTGATTTGGGCGCCGATCTAGTCAGAAAAAGCAAGGCGTTGGTTTTTGCCGATTTTACCGGAGTTGGCGTTGAGGAGATCCGGAAATTAAAAGAAGAGCTTAAAAAATCAGGCGCGAAATTTAAGGTAATAAAAAAGCGGCTATTGAAATTGGCATTTAAAAATGCCGGCATAGATTTTGATCCGACTCAGTTTGAAGCGCAAGCGGGGACTGTTTTCGCTTCCGGGGATATTTCTTCGATCGCGAGCCAGATTTATAAATTTTCAAAAGATTTGGCAAAAAGCAAAAAAGAATTCAAGATTTTGGGAGGTTATGATTTGGCGAATAAAATGCCAGTCAGCATTGATGAGTTTATCGCAATCGCCAAATTGCCTTCTCGTGAAATTCTCTTGGCGATGGTTTTAGGAGGAATGACTGGGCCATTAAGAGCGTTTATGTACTTGCTAACTGAAATTTCAAAGAAAACCCCGGCTGAAACAAAAGTCGAAGCGGGGATATAAGGTCGAATCACGAAAAAACCATGGATAAATTTGAAGACATTATAACAAAAATAAGCGAGCTCAAAGTTGCCGAATTAGCCGACTTAGTTAAAAAGATGGAAGAAAAATTTGGCGTTTCGGCGGCTATGCCGATGGCGGCTGGCGTCGGCTCCGCGGCTGGCGGCGCGGCCGAGGAAGAAAAAACCGCTTGGGATGTAGTGTTGAAAGACGGCGGCGCGCAGAAGATTCAAGTAATAAAAGTAATAAAAGAAGTTACCGGAGTGGGCCTGCAAGAGGCCAAGGCAGTTGTGGACGGCGTTCCCAAGGCGGTGAAATCCGGACTTAAGAAAGAAGAGGCCGAAGAGTTAAAGAAAAAACTGGAGGCAGCGGGTGCTGTTGTGGAATTGAAATAAACGAGAATTTGCTTTTATTATTGCTTTATATTATAATAGCTAGCAGTTCGTTGTTTTTTGTATGGAAGTGTAGCCACTTCCTTTCATATAAGCTCTCGGTCGCGCTGCTGGTAGACATCCGATATCCCAAATATTATATTCTCGCCGCAGGCGATCCCGATGAACATCGGGACGGATATCGGATGTCCTAATATTGAGACTTCCGATGTCCGATCGGCTTCCAGCCGATTGCCCTTCGGAAAATTATCAATATTGGGGACATCGGAAGTCAGACAGAGATTTATATGAAAGGAGGTGGCGGGATGGCCGAGATTAAGAGCTTGGAGAGTTTAGGGCCGCATGAATTGCAGAGTATTAGGCGCGTTAAGCCAGTTAATCCCGAGGACAGTCCTTCTGTTTATTCCGAACATCAATTTTGTAAGCGTTGCAAGGCGACCAAGTTGAGCATTTACCATGGTTTTGATGTTTGCATGCGGTGTATTATCAAAGCAGCTAAAGATTTTGACCCAAACATTAAAAGCTATTCGGCAATTCCCGGAGAGATGAGATATCGCATATGGCGGAAGCTAAGGATCCGCGCCAGACAACCCGTCACGGGCTAAAAGAAAAGCGAACAAAAAGGCGCTTGCCTAAAGCGTCTTTTTTATTTATTTTTATAAATGAGTGGGGCGCATAGTTTAACGGCAAAACGTTGCACCGCGCCCCGTAGATAGCTTTGCTAATCTTCGGGGTTCACACCCCGCACTAAAATTTTAGAATGGACGCTTAGTTCAGTGGCAGAACGTTCGCTTTTCGCCCCGTTACAAATTAACAATGCGCCCTTAGCTCAGTGGTAGAGCGTTCGATTCACATTCGAAAGGTCGTAGGTCCGATCCCTACAGGGCGCATAAAATATTTGTAACGGGGCAAGCATGCGAAAGGCCGCTGGTTCGATTCCAGCAGCGTCCACAAAGATTTAGTGCGGGGCGCGGTTGCAAAGACCCTTGGTTCAATTCCAAGTGCGCCCACCAACTTTAAAAAAGCTATGGAAAATAATTTTGAAAAGAAAGCTATACAATCCGGCGATGCCAAGTCAGACTCGGCGATGGCCGAATTTCTTAATCCAACCATTCAGGAGCGTATTTTAGAAACTCGAGAAATTGAAAACAGTGAAGTTATTTCCGGCGGCGCGAATAGATGTGTCTTGGTCAAGTTAAAAGACGATGGCTCGGGGATTTTTAAGCCGGCAAGCGGAGAGGGCGAGAATCATATAGGGAAAAATTTTGGTCAACAGGAAGTTCGCCTAGAAGTGAGGGCCGGCACTTATTATAAAAGAGAGCGAGCCACTTATTTAGTGGACCGATTTTTAGATTTTAATCTTGTGCCGCCGACAGTAATTCGGGAGATAGACGGTGAAATAGGCAGTTTGCAGCAAATTGTTGATTACGATAATTTTGGTTTTGAGGTTCCTTGGCATAAATTGCCCGAGAAAGAGTTAATGAAACTATTCGCGCTCGATTATATACTCTGGAGTTCAGACAGGGGACCGGAAAATCTTTTGATTAAAAATAACAGAATTTACGCCATTGATAATGGATTAACGTTTGGACCCGACAAGTTTTTGCCTTTTGAAAGAGAGGGAGTTTCACTTGGCGGCGATAGTGAAAAATCTTATTCGCCGCCCCCTCCGGAGATTTATTCGCATTGGTCGATTCCCGCGGAAATTAAGGAAAAGATTAATACGTTTTTGGAACGGGGGCGTTGGCAGATTCTTCGCGGACAGCTTTTGGAATTATTGCCTCCAGATGAGGTAGATGCTTGTTTTGCTCGTATTCAAAAATTCGCGGAACTGATAAAAAATAAAGGTGAAATTTCGTCGCGAGCGGAGCTGCAATTCAATCCAGCGGCAGGAGAGCAGGATTCGAACTAACATCAATGCTTCGTTGATATGGAATACATCAGAGATTAATTTGGTATACTTATTTTATACTTTGTTTTTTGAAAATGGAGGGCGTCGATGTGGTACATCTGCCGCATCTGTCTGATTGAAAAACAGTTTAGCGCGAAAGATCTTGCTGGGTATCGAAAGGCCGGTTATAAAGCGCCGCTTTGCAGTTTTTGTATGAGCGAGGGAATGGATCTTGAAATGACGCGTAAAGATGAATACTTGCGCGACATTACAATTGAGCAATTACGGCGCTATCGCGACTTTATAAAAGATAATAAAAAGTTTAGAAAAGTCTTTCGCGATTGTATAGTTGAGCGGATTGATATGCTGATTCAGGAAAAGGAAGGGCGTGAATAGAAAAGCGGCAGCGCCTTAAAATTTTTAGAGCCGACGTTAAATAACGTCGGTTTTTAGTTTTCCACAGCTAGTGGCTTTATTTTGTTGGAAATTGGGGTAATCTAAAAGAGTAGTGGGGAATTGTGGATAAGTATGGGGATAACTCGAGTTTTTGGGGATAACTCCCAAAAACGAGACCCCGCCACAGCGGGGCGCGCGATTTTATAGCTCCTCGCTACGCTCGTAGATAAAATCGGCATGTTCATCGGCGAATATACGCACAATCTTGATACTAAAGGACGCTTGGCAGTACCGGTTAAATTTCGGAAATTTTTGGACGGAGGAGCAATTGTGACAAGGGGGTTGGATCACTGCCTTTTCGTTTTTACGAAAAGCGAATGGGAATTATTTGTAGCAAAACTGGTTGTTTTGCCAATATCGCAAGCGAATTCCCGAGCTTTCACCCGTTTGATGCTTGCCGGCGCCGTGGATGTGGAGATTGATCAGCAAGGGAGAATTTTGATTCCTGATTATTTAAGAAAATACGCGGATTTAAAAAAAGCGGCCGTGGTCGCCGGCCTCTATAAACGGATTGAAGTTTGGGACGCCGAGATTTGGAAAAATTATAAATTCAAAACCGAATCAGCGTCTGATGAGATAGCGGAAAAACTCGGAGAACTGGGGATTTAGTAAACAGTAAACAGTAAACAGTAAACAGTAAAATGAGTCACATTCCTGTTCTTTTAAACGAAGCAATACAAGTATTGGATCCTAAACCGGGTGAATTCTTTATTGACGGCACTTTTGGAAGCGGCGGCCATTCTAGAGCGATTCAAGAAAAAATCGGCGCGACAGGAAAATTATTGGCGATAGATTGGGACGAAACGAATTTTAAACGATTCGCGATTGGCGATTTGCGATTTGCTAGTTATGCCGGTAACTACGCCGACCTGCCGGAAATTTTAAAAAAAAGAGGATTGCCGAAAGCAGATGGATTGATAATTGATTTGGGATTTTCTTCAGAACAGCTAAGTGGCGGCAGGGGATTCAGTTTTGGAAAAGACGAGCCGCTCTTAATGACCTATAGTCGTGACATGAAGCCGGTTAAAGAAATTCTTAAAGAAGTTTCCGAAGAGGAATTAGCGAAGATTATTAAAGATTTAAGCGATGAAAGATTCGCGAATAGAATTGCTAAAGAGATTAAAGAGTACTTGAAAAGAAAGCCGATAGAAACCAGTAAAGAATTGGCGGAGATTATAAAATCGGCAGTTCCCAAGAATTACGAACGCGGCCACCGCCATGGCGGGGCAAGCCGAATTCATCCCGCCACAAGAACTTTCATGGCTTTGCGGATATACGCGAATCAAGAATTGGAAAATTTGGAAAAACTTTTAAAAAATCTGGAATTGATTTTAAAACCCGGCGGCCGGGCGGCGATAATTTCTTTCCATTCTTTGGAAGACCGCTTGGTAAAAAATCATTTTCGGCAGATGGCAAAGGTCGGCAAGTTGAAAATTTTAACTAAAAAACCCGTCACGGCCGCTAAAGAAGAAATCGCCGTCAATCCGAGATCAAGGTCAGCGAAGTTAAGAGCCGTAGCCATGATGAATTATGAAGTATGAATCATGAATTAAAAATTTTGAACCAACCCATTTTCATAATTCATAATTCGTTATTCATTATTCACGTTTATGACTATAATTGAACCAAACAAAAATAAAATCCGTCTAAATCCATTTTTAATCGCGGCCGTATTTTGTTTAATCGCCATAGCGCTTTTAAATATCTATATCTATAATCAGAACGTGAACCTCAAGGATTTATTAAACGCCGATAATAAAAAATTGGAAGAATTAGAGGTGGCCAACGCCGAGTTCAAAAATAATTTTTATCAAACCGTTGATTCGAGAAACTTAAACGCCTTAGCGAAACAGCTTGGATTAAGAGAAGAAAGGCAGCCGCGATATTTTGATGGCGAATCAACAGATCCGCTTGCTTACCAATGAGAATAGGAATTTTAATAATCGGAATATTTTTTGCTTTTTTTTCAATAGGTTTTAATATCTATCGGCTCCAAATAGAAAAAGGGCAATATTATTCCGCGCGGGCCGAATCCCAATATCGCCTCGCCGGGTTTTTAGAGCCTCGGCGAGGGAATATTTATTTTACCGATAAAAACAATAATTTGATTCCGGCGGCGATTAATAAAGAATATCCGGTGGTTTTCGCGGTTCCGACGGAAGTGGAAGATCCTGAAGAAGCGGCCGCCATTCTTAGCGAGATTTTTCTTCTCAACAAAGACAAAATTAAAAATTCCTTGATTAAAGAAAATGATCTTTACGAGCTTTTGGCAACCAAGGCTAACCGCGAGCAAATCGCCAAAATTAAAGAAGCAAATCTGCGAGGGATTTATATTGACAGTCAAGAAATGAGATTTTATCCCTTTGGGAACTTAGCGGCTCATTTACTGGGGTTTGTCGGGTCAAGCGATAAAGATTCCGGTTTAGTCGGCCGCTACGGTTTGGAACTTTATTATGAAGATGATTTAAAAGGCAGGCCCGGCGTAATCGAAAATGATAAATTAATTGATCCGATGGCGGGCGAAGACGTTGTTTTGACAATTGACAGAAATATTCAGGCCAGGGCCGAAGAGATTTTAGGCAGTTTGATTAAGGATTATGAGGCGCAAGGAGGAACGGTTATTGTTCAAGAGCCCGTCACCGGGAAAATTCTGGCGATGACCAGCAGTCCCGGTTTTGACCCCAACGATTACGCGGACTATAAAATAAATTTATTTTTAAATCCGGCGGTTCAGGCGATCTACGAGCCCGGATCGATTTTTAAAGTTATAACTATGGCGGCCGGCATTGATAGCGGGAAAATTACTCCGAACACCGCGTTTTTTGATAACGGTTCCGTGACTTTGAATGGCCGGACAATTCAGAATTGGGATCTTAAAGCCCATGGCAAGGTTACTATGACCCAAGTTATCGAACAATCTATAAATACCGGCGCGGTTTTTGCTCAGCGTAAAATCGGCCCGGACATTTTTTATGATTATCTGGTTAAATTTGGGTTTAATAAAGTTACTGACGCGGGTCTGCCCGGGGAAGTGGCGGGCAATTTGAGAAATCTTGTAACCAGCGCCAAGGATATTAATTTCGCGACAGCTTCATTCGGCCAAGGAATTTCTGTCACGCCCATGGGACTTATAAACGCGATTTCAGCCATCGCCAATAAGGGATTATTAATGAAGCCGTATCTTATTTCGGGCGCCGAGCCAGAAGTCGTGAGGCGAATTATTTCTCCGGAAGCCGCCAACCAAGTTATTAAAATGATGGCCTCGGCGGTTAGCAAGGCGCAGATTGCCCAGATTCCGCAGTATCAGGTGGCGGGCAAAACCGGTACCGCCCAGGTTCCGGATTTTAAAAACGGCGGCTATACCGATCAAGTGATCAACACTTACATCGGGTTTGCTCCGGCCTTTGACGCCAGATTTGTAATTTTAATAAAACTTGATAAACCAAAAGGCGCTCCGTTGGCGGGACTAACCGTTGTGCCTGCCTTCCGCGAACTTGCGCAATTTCTTTTGAATTATTATAATATAGGGCCGGATAATTTAGGAACTAGTAAACAGTAAACAGTAAACAGGAAACAGTAAACAGTAAACAGGAAACAGGAAACAGGAAACAGGAAAATGAAAAACAAGTTAAAAAATATATTAAAATTGATTCTGCGAATATTAGCAATTTGGACAATTCGGAAATATCATCCTGGCATTGTCGGCGTCACCGGGAGCGTCGGGAAGACTTCTACCAAAGAAGCTATTTACGCCGTTTTAAGAGATACGCGCCGAGTGAGATCCAGCAGCGGGAATTTTAACAATGAAATCGGTTTGCCTTTGACAATTTTAGGCGGTTGGCAAAAAATAGGCGGCTCGTTATTTTGGCCCAAGGTTATTTTAGTTTCAATTCTCAAATTGATTTTTAAATTGCCGTATCCTGATGTTTTGATTTTGGAATACGCGGCCGATCGCCCGGGCGATATCAAGTATTTGCTGGAAATAGCCAGGCCGCAGATTGGAGTGGTGACCGCGATCGGTGAAATTCCGGTCCACGTGGAATTCTACGACGACCCGGACGCCGTTGCCAGAGAAAAATCAAAGATCGCGGAAGCGCTGCCGGTTACGGGATTCGCGATTTTAAATTACGACGATGAGGCCGTTTTAAAAATGAAAGATCGAACTCGGTCGCATATTATGACTTTCGGTTTTCAAGAAGGCGCCGAAGTGAAGGTTTCTAATTTAGAATACCGATTTGAAAATAATCGTCCGTTGGGCCTCTCTTTTAAATTGGAATATGGCGGCAGTTTCGTGCCGGTCAGATTGGATGGTTGTTTTGGAAAGGGGCAATGTTACGCCGTCGCGGCAGCCGCTTGCGCGGGGTTGGTTTTCGGCCTTAATTTAGTTAAAATTTCCGAAGCCCTGCTTTATTACCAGTCGCCGCCCAGAAGAATGAAGCTATTGTCGGGCATTAAGCAGAGTTATATTTTGGATGATAGTTATAACGCTTCACCACTTTCTATGCATGCCGCTATTGATACGATCAAGAGCTGGGAGGTGAAGCGAAAAATTGGAGTTTTGGGCGATATGTTGGAAATCGGCAAATATGCGATCGGGGCTCATGAGGAGATTGGCAAGCTGGCCGGCAGAACATTTGACATTTTGATTACGATCGGCGCTAGAGCAAAATTTATCGCCGAAGCAGCTAACAAACACGGTTTGGCAAAGAAAAATATTTTCAGTTTTGATACGGCCGATGAAGCCAAGTTGAAAGTTCAAGAACTTATAAAAAAAGGCGATTTGATTTTAATAAAAGGATCGCGCGCGATGGAATTAGACAAAATAGTTGAAGAGATAAGACGGGCCTGATTCAGTTGTAAGTTGTAAGTTGTAAGTTATAAGTTATAAGTTATGCTAGCGGCTCCTATCGTCTAGCTGGTCTAGGACGTGGCCTTCTCAAGGCTAAAACTCGGGTTCGAATCCCGATGGGAGCATATATACAAAAAATTAAATTTAGTTATAGTTAAGATATTCTTTGAAAATACATTTCAGAGGAGCTGATGCGTCATGAAAAGATTGATGGCATCGCGCATATTTACGTTGAAGAAGGTGAAACCGAGCAACAAGCGCTTCGCGCGATTGTTAAGGCTTCGTTTGAACTGGCTCGTCCGGCCGGTTTGGGTTGGAATCAGTTTGATATTGGTCATGCGTTAACAGAAGAGCAGGCTGATATTTTTATTATTTTTGGCGATTTCACTGTCGCGGGACAAACGGTTGTGCGAATGGATTACGTGCTTGGCCGGCAATGCAAAACAGTTATTTATCGCGAAAGCCCCGGGCATTTTACATTGCATAAGCATTTTTACGAATCAGCTCGGGGAATACCGGAGCCAATGTTGGAGCGAGCAAAAGAAATTCTTACAGGCAAGAATACGGGAAGATTTTCTACGACCGGCTATATGTTTAAAGGCGAAAGCCTTGATCTCCGCTTTGAAAGATATAATTATCGCCGCGAGTCGGGTGAAAGCGATTGGGATTTTCGTCGGCGGATTTTTCCGGATTTATTTAAAGATGATCCGAATACAGCAGTTGAGTTTTTGATGGGCGCCAGTATGGCCGAATGGGACGAAATTGACGCGGCATTTATGAGAGCATTTTTCTACAATCTTGATAAGTCGGTGGTTACTTTTGAAGAAATGGCAGAGTTCTTGAAAAATTTCCCCGCGGATCCCATGGAACTGCGCGAGCGGCGTCAGTCAATTCAATTAAACTAGACGCCGCTTTTATTTTTTGTATACTGTTTAAAGATCCTTAACAGCCAAATTTATGGAGGTGGCGGATGCGACGGCTTGCTGTCTGGCTGCGGAAAGAACCGATCGGATTTTGGAAAACGCTCCGTTTCATTCTGTTCAGCGTCGCGTTGGCGTATGTGTATAATTTGGCGGTCGAATTGGTATATATCAATAATGTCGATTTAGAAAATCTTGATTCCGGTATAGTAGTGCCCTTGTGGTGGATTTTTCTTTTGGGAATAACCATCGCGCCGGTATTTGAGGAATTATTTTTCCGTTTTATCCCGTTATGTCTGGTAGGGGAAATTTTTAAACGAAATCCTTATCATTTATTGGCAACAGCCGCTGTTTCTTCATTGGCCTTTGCTTATGCCCATAATATTTCTGGCGGTTTAAATATAGGTTGGATGCGTATTTTTATTCAAGGCGTTAGCGGATTAATACTTTGCGCGGTTTTCCTCAAATGCGGAGGAATGAATAGAAGATATTTTAAGGCCTACTGCGCTAGCGTAACTACTCATGCTCTTTTGAACGCAGCTATTTTTGCCCCGCTCATTATTTCTGGCGTCACAGAAGTGCGGATTTAATCTATCCCGCGCATAAACAAGTTATGAGCGGGATGAATCCACGACATAAAAAACCCTCACGAAGGAGGGTTATTTTTTTGAGAAAAAGAATTTCAGAACTAGCGCGCAGAAAATGCCGATCGGCAATCCCAGCAGAGCAAATACTAGGGGGTCATAGCCGAAAAGCAATATATTAGCGCTCGTTCCGGTAATTTTTGCTGAATAACTACTATACGTCCAAAGCGCTAGACTGCAAAAGCCGACAGTGAAACTGAGAGCGCGCATAAACTTCAAAAAGAAACGTCCAAAAACAACAAACGCAAAGGCGCATAGGACTACTCCAGCTAAGAAGAGTTTCATCGCCGAGCCTCCTTTGACAAAGAACTTTCTTAAATAGTACCTTATAGTGGTATGAATTTCAAGGTCCTCAAAAAATCTAAAAAAAGCCGTGCCCGCCTTGGGATTATTGAAACCCCTCACGGCGTTATTCATACGCCGGCTTTTGTTCCGGTCGGCACCCAAGCGACCGTTAAGGGTTTGACAGTTGATCAATTGAAAAATATCGGCGTCGAATCGCTATTGTGCAATACTTACCATCTTTATTTGCGGCCGGGCGACAAGATTATTAAAAAACTTGGCGGGCTTCACGAGTTTATGAATTGGGATCGGCCGATTTGGACCGATAGCGGCGGTTTTCAGGTTTTTAGTTTGGGCGCGGCGATAGAACATAGAGTCGGTAAAGTTGCCAGTATTTTTCCTAAAATAGGAAATCAGAAAAGTCATAGGCCTATTCGTGCGAATGAGCCTATAACTGATCATCATCACGAAAAGTTTGCGCGAATCATGGAAGAGGGCGTGGAATTTCGTTCACATCTTGATGGCTCTAAACATTTGCTGACTCCGGAAAAATCGATGGCGATACAAAAAAATCTTGGCGCCGATATTATTTTTGCTTTTGATGAATGTACTTCGCCTCTCCACGATTATCAATATACCAAAAAGTCTTTGGAGCGCACGCATCGCTGGGCAACCCGCTGTTTACGAACATTTGAACATCGAACCTCGAACCTCGAACGTCAGGGGCTATTTGGCATTGTTCAGGGCGGAGTCTTCAAAGATTTGCGAGTAAAAAGCGCGAAGTTCATCGGCGCGCTCGATTTTGACGGATTTGGCATCGGCGGTTCGTTGGGGAAATCAAAAAAGGAAATGTATAAAATTTTGGATTGGACTGTCCCGCTTTTGCCGGAGGAGAAGCCGAAACATTTATTGGGAATCGGCTCGGCTGAGGACATTCTTGAGGCAGTGGAGCGAGGGATTGACACTTTTGATTGCGTGCTTCCAACGCGTCTGGGGCGGCACGGTTCGACGCTACTCACCGCAAGCGGCGTGGCTCTTGATGTCAAATCCGGACGCTATGCGAAAGATAAAAAACCGATTGATAAAAAATGCGGCTGCTATGCTTGCCAGAATTTCAGCAGGGCCTATATTTGCCATTTATTTAAAGCCCAGGAAATGCTGGGTCCTATTTTGGCGACTATTCATAATTTACATTTTATGGAAAAATTAATGGAGCGAATCCGAAAAACCATTTAAACGTATGTTCAAAGACATCTATTTAAGAACGGCCTTTATAGCAAGTTTTCTTTCGGTCTTTTTGGGACTGGCCGTGATATATGTTGGTTTAAGCGATATCAGTCATCTGCTGATTATTCATTTTGACAGTTATCGAGGTATTGATTTTTTAGGAAGCAAGGGAGATGTTTTGGGAATTTTAATAGCGGCATTGGCTATAAATTTTGTTAATTTATTTTTGACCGAAGTATTTTATCGGCGAGAAAAATTTCTATCTTATATCTTGGCGTTCTCCAGCGTTTTTTTGTCATTATTGATTTTAATCGCGGTTGTTGTTATCATAAAAGTTAATTGAAATGATACACGAATAAATTTGCGAATCTTTGCGAATGATATGCGAATATTAGAAATAGCGCAGATTGTTTCGGGCTTTACCCTCGTAATGACGGGGAATGTCGTTGCGAACGGTGAAGCAATCTCGAATTCGCACCATAATTCGCAAATATTAGCACTAGGTATTCGTATGCAGCACTATGTTCGCAATCATTGAAACCGGAGGCAAACAATATCGTGTTTATCCCGGGAAAAAATTAAAAGTGGAAAAATTAGATGTCAAAGAAGGCGAGACTGTCAGCTTCGACAAAGTTTTGCTGACCGCGGATTATCGCGGACTTAAAGCCGATCAGCGCGGACAAGAACCGGATGTCAAAATTGGGCAACCGTATCTTGAGGACGCGAAAGTGGAAGCCAAAGTTTTAAAACAGGGTCGGGACGAAAAGAAAATAGTTTTTAAGTATCATTCAAAGACAAGATATAGAAAAAAGAAGGGGCATAGGCAGCATTTTACGGAAGTCGGAGTTACAGATATTAAGCTAAAATAGGAAATTTATATGAAAAAAGGATTTTTAACAGTGCCGATCGCGATAATTATTGCCGGCGCTATAATCGCGGTCGCCATAGTTTATTCCACCGGCCGGAAAGCCGTTCCGCCGACAGATGATGGCGCCGCCGCCGCCGCGGAATCCGGTTCTGTTGATAAAATAAAAGCCGTAAGTTCAAAAGATCATCTTTTGGGCGATCCAAAAGCTCCGGTTAAATTGGTAGAATTTTCCGATACCGAGTGCCCATTTTGCAAGAGATTTCATGATACGATGCATCAAGTCGTTAATGAATACGGCGATAAGGTTGCCTGGATTTATCGGCATTTCCCGCTTGATCAACTTCATTCAAAAGCCAGAAAAGAAGCCGAGGCAACCGAGTGCGCCAATGAACTTGGCGGCAATGAAAAATTTTGGGTATACATTGATCGTCTTTTTGAAATTACGCCGTCAAACAATGGTTTAGATTTAGCCGAGCTTCCGAGAATCGCGGAATTTGTTGGTTTGGATCGCGTTAAATTTGAACAATGCTTGAATAGCGGCAAGTACGCCGATCGAGTTCGGGCCGACCTTGAAGACGCGACTAATTCCGGCGGTAGCGGCACGCCTTACAGCATAGTGATCGCCCCAAACGGCCAGAAGTTTGTTGTTTCCGGAGCGCAGCCGCTCGCGGCCGTGAAGCAAGTTATTGACGCGGCTCTTAAACTTAAATGAAACGTTATTTAATCTACGGCCTGGCAGGATTTTTAGTTGTTGGCGGATTCGGCTGGCTATTGGCTACCGCGCCCTCAATTCCGGAGGAGGAGATTATTTCTAAAAACGGCTTGCATTGGCATGCGAGTTTAGTTATCCGTATTGAAGGCGAATCCCAAGACATCCCAGCCAATATCGGGCTCGGAGTTGTTCATAATCCTATTCATACTCACGATTCAAGCGGCGTGATTCACATGGAATTTGAGGGATTGGTCGCGGAGGATAATTTAAAACTTGGCCAGTTTTTCAATGTTTGGAATAAACAGTTTAACGCCAACTGTGTTTTTGAGTTTTGTAATGGCTCGGAGGGCTCGGTGACGATGTCGGTAAATGGCGAGTCCAACACGGAATTTGAAAATTATTTGATGAAAGACGGCGACAAGATTGAGATCCGGTATGAGTAAAGAAAAAATCGCTTATCATATTTTACGAGTTGGTCTTGGGATAACTTTTGTATGGATTGGCATTATGATTTTTCAAGAGCCGACTTTGTGGGGCGCTTTTTTGCAGCCCTGGGCCGCCAGTCTTTTGCCAATCCCATTAAAAGCCGCGATGCTTGCCACTGCCGCTTTGGACATAACAGTGGGATTTTTTCTTTTAATCAATCGTTTTGTTTGGCTGGCGGCTAGCGTCGGGGCTTTTCACATAATGCTTGTCCTTGCGACTACGGGCATTACCGCCATCACCATTCGTGATATTGGTTTATTGTCGGCCGCTTTGGCATTGGCGATTAATTATTGGCCAGATTGGTTGACGCTTCGTAATCATCCATTTAAGCTAAAATAAGCGCTTTGATAGAAAGGAGATAACCGGTGAAGCTGGCAAGACGCGCTGTCCGTGTTCTGTTGTGGTTTTTGCTGTTGTTATTTATCGCCATCGCGAGTTTTTTTATTTATCTTCGTATATCCGCCCGTCAAGCGGATAAAAAACTCATTGGCGATCCCCGTCCTTTGAAAACTACGATTGTTCTTATTAGCATTGACGGTCTTCGTGGCGACGCGATTGAAAAAGCCGGAGCAGCAAACCTCGCCGCTTTAATGCGTCATGGCAGTTCAACTCTTAACGCGCGAACCGTAAATCCCAGCTGGACTGTGCCTGCGCACGTTTCATTGGGAACGGGCGTAGTTCCTGATAAACACGGCATTTTGTCTAATGATTATTTGCGGGCTTATTTTCTTAATCAAAGCGGGAGACTCCCGACGATTCTTGATTTCGCGAAAGCGCGAGGACTTTCAACCACGGCGATTATAGGAAAATCATCCAAGCCATTTCGTAGCTATCCGTTTCTTTCGGTTCGGAATTTGGATCAGGTAGTTGAAGTTGATGGCGGCGCGATTGAAATTGCCGAGAGCGCCGCGGAGATCATCAACGAAAACAAACCGGCTTTCATTTTCATTTATTTTTCCGCGGTTGATCTTGCCGGCCATGAGTTTGGTTGGCTTTCCTCCGAGCAGATGGCTGAATTGCGAGAGATTGATTTGGCTGTTGGCATGATTGCCGACGCCTTGGGCGAATCTCTGGATTTTGGAAATACTTATTTGATCGTTACTTCCGATCATGGCGGCCACGACAAAACCCACGGTACCGATCAGCCGGAAGATATGACTATCCCTTGGATTTTTGTCGGACCGAATGTCCGTCGCAACTATAGAATCACTGGTCCAGTTTCGATTTGCGACACTCCGGCAACCATTGTGCGTATTCTGGACGCGAGAGTGCCTCCCAATTGGGACGGAAAACCGGTGATTGAAGCATTTCTCCCCGACTAAAAGTCGGGGATTTTTATAATTTCTGCTGGAAAACCCCAATAATCAACTAATCTGCTCGAGCAGATTAGTTGATTATTTTATTTATTTAGCCAGTTATTTAGCTGGAGCTTGATAGCTGGATATAGCGGAATTATCAGATTTATCATTCAATATTTTACATTATTGAATGTAGAAACAAACCTTAAAAAATTGAGTTCTTGAAGCCCGGACTAAAAGGGCGATTTTACAACAACTTCAAAAATTCCTCAGGCGACAACTTGATTTCCCGCAGTATTTGATGCAAGAGCCCGCGGCCGATATCTTCACGAGCATGAACGGACACCAAGGTTGTTCTTCCGTCCGCGTGCTGAAAGAAAAGATGCGATCCATTTTGTCGCATCTTTTGAAAGCCAAGTTTCTCTAAGACTCTTATTAAATCTTTGGCCTTTAATACGGGTAAATGAGTCATACTTCAATCATTTCCAGACCCACAAAACTTGGCTCATAGGCCAATGCCCTTATTCTCTCGCGATACTTCGGATTTTCTTTTGCTTCTTCGAGACACAAAGAAATCGCTTCCTTAATTCTTTCCTTTAATTCAGGGAGGGTTTTCGCCTGCGTGTGGCAACCAGGCAGGGCTGGAACTGAAGCAATAAAATATCCATCTTCGTCTTGTTCTACGATGATTTTGAATTGTTGTTTGGCCATAAAATTATCTTAACATAGCAGAATGACCAATCGCAACACTTATTCCACTGGGTATCGAAACTAAATTGATTCTGGTTTGAGTCCTAGAGCCCCTAACTTTTTTGATTATTTGAGGATTCGGCGCAACATAATACAAATCAACGAATGAAATACGAATGCCACAAATAATAAATTTGTAGCATTTGTGTGTATTTGTAGATTTGTATTATTACTGGACACCGTTCCGCTGGCTGGCGGATCTGGTGCCCTGGGGATAACCTTCTCAACCCCTCCCTCTTAATTTGATATAATAATAGGAGTCATAAATCCCCGTTATTTGGCCATTTTTATGAGATGAAATCATTTTTAAAAATCCTAAGGCGATTTTTAAAATTGGCAAGCTTTTTTAGTTTGCTAAGTTTAGTTTTTATTTCTTCAGCTCACGCATTTTTTCCAATTCTTGTGACAAGCAAAGTCGAACCACCCTTGCCTCTTTTGTTAACCCTGGCGCATCAGCAGATTAAAGCTCCGTACTTGGCGCAAATTTATGTTCCGGAAATAAAACTTCCGGAAATTCCGTCTGTCCAAGAGCTGCCAGTGCCGCGCTTTATCCAAGAGGACAGAGAACAGAGGATAGAGGACAAAGGACGGGGGACAGAAAAGCAACCACCGGATCTCATCGGCCCCCTGCTTAATTTTATTTCTAAATCGCGGGAATTTATTGCCGGCAGTTTTCAAAAAATAAAAGAAATTTTAGCCAGGCCGATTCCAGCAAGGACGCAGACTAACGCGGACTTAACGCTGACTAACGCGGACGGTCAACGTGAACCGGCGATTGAAACCGAACCCCCGCCGTCAAGCCCCTCGACTTCGCTCGGGGATGAACCGCCTGTTAAACCTCAAGTCGCTTCCGCCATTCAAACCATCACTAATCTGCCCGCGCCCTTCGACTCCGCCCAAGACAAGCCAGCCGAGATCCCGGCCGAAAGTCCGGGGGTAGTTGTTCAATCTCCTTCTTTGTTAACGCCGCAAAATCAGCAATTTGAAAATCTCAAACTCACCATTTCTAAAATTGAAAAAGACCAGCAATCTCAATACGATAATTTACTAAAAATAATTGGCCAAAGCGGCAGGATTAATTCATTGGGTTATGCCGGAAATACCAGCGCGCTTCTAATTAGCTCTCCAACTCTTAACAATCCCAATTTTAGCGGAACGGCAACTGGTTTAGCCGATGATGATATTTCCGATGACATTACAGTTGCCAGTTCGGCTGGTGGCAGTTTCGGCGGCAACGTTGCTATTACCGGCACCCTCACCGTCGGCACGAACACTATCACAGTTAACGGCACCACTAACATTATTTCCAGTTCCGGTGGATTGACTCTTCAGCCATCAGCCGGCAATGCATTAACCACTTCGTTCTTGAGCGCCACCACCACGGCTACTTCCACTTTTGCGGGGCCGATTGCTTCCAGCGCCTCTGACGGCGTCCTTATTCTTCATGGCGCCACTACTACCGGCAGACTGCTTTTGAATCCTTATGGAGGGAATGTGGGTGTTGGGACTACTTCTCCGTCTGAACAACTTGCCATATCCAACCGTCTCTATGTCGGCGGCACAGGGACTTCCACCATTGAAAACAATCTGGGTATTCTTGGCAGTTTGAGTGTCGGCGCGCTTTGTTTCAACTGCGGCGGCGGAGGAGGGTTTACCGGCGGCACTACGACCGTTACCAATTTAATCGTTACCAATGTTTCCACTTCTACTTTTGCCGGAGGCCTCGCTGTACAAACCAACAAATTGGTGGTTGATAATCAAACTGGTAACGTCGGAGTGGGCACTACAACTCCATATGCGACTTTTGCCGTCGTCGGCCAAGTTGTAGCTGAATATTTTACCGCCACCTCTACAACTGCTTCCAAGTTTGGTGGACAAATACAGGCGCCCTGGGGTTCCGCCGCCGTCCCCTCATATAGTTTTTCAACAGATACCAATAGCGGTCTTACTTCTGGCGGAGATAATATATTGGATTTTATTATTGGAGGCGCGTCTGGCGCTACTCTTAGTTCAACGGGTCTTTCAGTCAATTCTGCTGGTAGTGCTTCAGTCCCGGCAGTGCGTTTTGGCGCCGGCTCAACCATTGGTTTTTATGAGCCCTCATCGAATGTACTGGGTATCGTAACTAATCAGACAGAAAAAGTTCGTATTGATTCTTCGGGCAGAGTGGGGATTGGCACTACGACGCCTGCTGTCGCGCTTCAAGTAGCTAGCACCACCGGACCTCAATTAGTTCTCACCGATTACAATGGCGGCGCTAACCTCAAACATTTCTACGCTTCTTCTTCAGCCGGAGATTTAGCTTTTGGCGCACTCAATGACGCTCTTTCCACATATACCGAAAGATTCCGGATTACAAATGCTGGCAATCTTGGCATTGGCACCACTTCTCCATACGCCAAACTTTCAGTAGTTGGCGCTAGCGGCGTAGTGGCCGAGGTTTATACCGCCACTTCCACTACTGCTACCACCACTTTATTAGGAGCCCTAGGAGTCGGCACTTCCACTCCTGCGGAAAGATTAGCCACTGCCGGAAGACTTTATGTCGGCGGAACAGGCACTTCCACGATTGAGAATAATTTGATTGTCAGAGGCAATTTCCAAATCGGAGCCGGTACGGCCATTCTCACCGCCAGCACATTACAAAGTCTAAGCGGCGATTTTTCTCTTCAATCCGCGGGCGGAGCCAGTTTAATGCTCAATAGCGGCCTTGTCGGTGTCGGCTCATCCACTCCCTGGGGAAAATTTTCCATTGAACAAGATGGCAACGCTCCGGTCTTTGTTGTTTCGGATCAAGGAACTTCCACGCCGCATCTTTTAGTTAGCGGTTTAGGCAGAGTCGGTTTAGGCACTACTTCGCCTTCCGCGCAATTAGCCCTTAGCGGCGATTTATATGTAGCCGGCCCCACCACTACTTTCAATAATATTCGGTATCTTT
>MHJJ01000013.1:0-293 GCA_001817915.1 Candidatus Harrisonbacteria bacterium RIFCSPLOWO2_01_FULL_44_18 | reverse complement strand
ATGGCGCCAGCAGTCAATTTTTACAAACCAATGGAGCGGGCACTCTTACTTGGACTACCGTCGACCTAGCTACGGCTGCCGGCTGGACCGACGACGGTACGGCTATCCGCCTTACTCTTCAATCAGATACCGTCGGTATCGGCACTTCTACGCCAACTGCCGCCAAACTGCATATTACTTCAACAAGTTCACCTCAATTAGTTCTGACCGACTATAGCGGTGGCGCTAACCTCAAACATTTCTACGCTTCTTCTTCAGCCGGAGATTTAGCTTTTGGCGCACTCAATGACGCT
>MHJJ01000012.1:21013-22187 GCA_001817915.1 Candidatus Harrisonbacteria bacterium RIFCSPLOWO2_01_FULL_44_18 | reverse complement strand
ATCTCCGGTATAAACATGTGTTGGTAAATATCCAGTTAGTGACAGGACGCAACTTGAGAAAACGACATCCCATTGAGCGTCCTCCGCATAAGGCAAATCTAAATCAATGTTGGCCCCTACGATCAATTTTTTGTTTCCACCATAAATCTTCTGAACCATCTGCTTCCTGGTCTCAATATCAAAAATGTTTTTTCCGTCATTTTTTATAGCCGAACCAATAAGAATAACGCCCAAATCACACTCTTTGAGCATTTCATCAACCAAAAATTTATGTCCGTTGTGGAAAGGCTGAAACCTTCCATGTACTAAGCCGATTTTCATAACACTATATTATCAAAAAATTGAATTTTTTTCAAGAAAAAAGCCCCGAACCGATTAAAGTCCGGGGCCGTGTTTCCAGCTGATTTTCAGCTGGTGTGAGCAGTCAAGCCCTCGATCTTGATGATGTCCTCGTTGGTCTTGAGCGAGCTTCCGCCAAGAACGGCATTACCGCAAGTAACGAGTCCGTCTTCTTCGTCCAAAGACGGGACAAACACCAGAACGTCGAATCCGGCGGCCTTGAGATCCTCCTCCGGTTTCCGGTACGGGTGGTAACTGTCATATCCACCGATGGTCTGGATGTTGTTCGCGCGGCAGGCGTTGTTGTTGTGGATCGGAGTGATCTTGCACATAAACTTTCTGCTGTCGAACAGCGAGGCGACCAGTTTCGCATCCACCTCGAAGCTCGTGGCATATGCGAAGTTCAGGCAGTACTTCCGGCTTTTCGGTTCAGGCATCTTCTCGGCGATTTTGGCGAGATCCGCCAGCCGGATTTGCATCCCGCTGAACATCTCGTCCCTTTGCTCTTCCGAGGTGCTGTTGATGCTGAACTGGAAACCCGCCTGTCCGTTGTAGACCTCGTTCTTGATTTCGCACCACTCCAGGATTCGCTCCTCAAGTCGCTTAAACTTCCGAGGCGACGAGGTGGTGAGAACGGGATGAATGACCTCGATTCTCAATCCGGTGTCGGCCGCGATCTGTCGCTTGTTGGCGTAAATCCAGCGTGCGAACTCGAAGACGGCTTCGTTGAAAATCGGATCGCCCATTCTCGCGTAGTGCAGATTCAGCCGCTCGGTGTACTTCACCTGCGGGAACAAGCTGATGGCGTTGTAGAGCTGTGCCTTCAAGTCCTCAA
>MHJJ01000012.1:19901-20954 GCA_001817915.1 Candidatus Harrisonbacteria bacterium RIFCSPLOWO2_01_FULL_44_18 | reverse complement strand
ACCGTGATGACCCACTTCTCCGAGAGTGGCATGCAGTAGGTATTCGGCACGCCCTCGATGTCCTTATGGTAGCCGAGGAAATCAGCCTTGACGTTGTAGGGCTTGCCGTAGTCGCCGATCGAAAGAGTCTCCAATGGTCCCTTGGAATAGTTGCCGGTAAAGAGATAGCCAGTCGGAATCGGGAATCTGCGGGCGATGCCCATGTTTGAAAGAACTGCTGTCGCGTTCATGATTGCCTCCTTTTTTGAGTTATCAGGGTTCTATGGTGTATTATACACACCTCCAAAACAAAAGCAAGCCCTAAAAAAACTTCTTTAGCTCAACTGGCTTTTGAGAGATAAATCGATATAGCTGGGCTGGGCGTCTGCGCGGTCCGCTTAATTTTTTAGATGTTTGTCTAACGACATTAAGTGATAAGAACTTTTTTATAAAGTTTCGCTTATCAAGTTTTTTGCCAAGAATAATTTCATAGGTTTTTTGTAATTGAGGCATTGTGAACTCAAGAGGAAGTAGCGAATATATCACATTGGTGTACTCCAATTTTGCGCACAGACGCTCTAATGCATATTCAATGATTTGTTTATGATCAAAAGCTAATCGCGGCAACTTCTTTACTGCATAAAGCCGCGGATGTTCTCGCTCGTCACTTTTAATTTTTAGTGCTGACGCTCGAACTAATGCGAAGTATGTAACAGTAAGGATGTGGCCACGGGGATCGCGATTGAGGTTATCAAATGTATAAAGCTGTTCAGTGTAAACTCCTTTTATACCAACTTTATCTTTAAGTATGCGTTCAATCGCATTTTTACTCGGCTCATTTTTAACAAGAAAACCGCCGGGCAAAGCACAATAACCCACAAAAGGCTCGCTAGTGCGTTCGATAAGTAGTACCTTCAAATCGTTTTCTTGAATCGTAAAAATAACCGCATCAACAGTTACCGCTGGAGGCCAATACAATTTTTCTTTGCCATTCTTCATATTGGAAGTGTTATAACGACACTATCATATTAGATAATTTCCTACCTGTCAACTTCGGCCATCGCTTTCCGGCGA
>MHJJ01000012.1:16677-19884 GCA_001817915.1 Candidatus Harrisonbacteria bacterium RIFCSPLOWO2_01_FULL_44_18 | reverse complement strand
TCCCCCTCGCCGCCTCCACGCCTTGCCCGCGAGCAAAAACAGAGGCCGCACCCGCCATCCTGCTCGTTCAGAGCAGAGCCAAGCAAAATACTCCTTTCCTTTTAGAAGAAAAAAATGGTGGCGCGCGCAAATCAGAAATCGTAAGGAGTATTTTGCTTGGCGGCGAGCGTTAGCGAGCGGCGGCGGCGCGGCTTCCATTGGTTAGGAATTTTTGATAAAGTAGGTTCGAGCGCAGTCGTAAAGATGCTCAAATTTTACTAGTAAAATTTGAGCAAGGCTTGCCCATTCCCGACTCTGCTAGACGGGCGGCTCGCTCTCATTAAAAAAACGGCTCATGGTATGAGCCGTAGTGTTTTTTCTATAACTTGCCTTTCTAATACCTCCAGCGGCAAAGATCCGTCTAGTTTTTCCCAATCCCAGGGATAATCCCTGAAAAATATTTCAAATCCCTCTCTGACTCGCTTATGAAATTCCAGGTCCTCCAGCTCAAAACGATCGTGCTTGCCATCTTGAGCGTTACGAGACATACCCAGTTCCGGATCAATATCGATCCAAAAGGTAAGATCGGGGTACAATCTATTTGTGGCAAAGGCATCCCATCCATCAAAATCATCTGTTCGGCAAACTTTTCTGGCAAAACATTGATAAGCAAAAGTTGAGGCGCTGAAACGATCGCAAACTACTATCTTCCCTTCGCTTAACGCCGGCTTAATAACACTATCAACATGCTGTGCTCGGTCGGCTTCAAAAAGCGGCAACTCGGCGCGCGGAGACATTACACCCTTATGGGCCGGGTCCAATAAGATTTTTCTAATTTTGTCGCAAACAGCTTGATCGCCGCCAGGCTCTTTAGTCCACAACGCGTAATATCCCTGATTACTTAACCACTCATAAAGCCATTTAGATAATGTCGTCTTTCCGCTGCCCTCGCCGCCCTCAAAAACTATAAATAGTCCATTCTTGGTCATATACCCTCCTCCCATTATATCTAAGAACTATTAGTTAGGATATAATTAAAATGTATGAAAGTAAAGATAAGGCGCGTAGATAAATCTTTGCCCTTGCCGCGATATCACACCGACGGAGCCGCCGCCTTGGATTGCTGCGCGCGCGAAAAAAACATCGTGGAACCAAACCAGCTCGCTTACATACCGCTTAATGTTTGCGTCAAACCGCCCAAAAATCATTTTGTGCTTTTGGTTGCCAGAAGCTCTCTTCCGAAAAAGGGGCTAATCTTAGCAAATGGCGTCGGCATTGGCGATGAAGATTTCTCCGGCAATAACGATGAGTATAAAGCTGTGGTTTATAATTACACCGCGGATAAAATAACCGTTGAACGGGGCGACAGAATAGCTCAAATGATTCTTTTGCCTTTTGATAAAGTAGAATGGGAAGAGGTCGACGATATGGACTCGAAAGATCGCGGCGGCTTCGGCAGTACCGGGAAATGAATAAAAACTGTTTGCTACCTGTTGAGTAATATTTTGTGAAGTTCTTCTTTTTTCGGCTCAATCACAATACTTTGTTTTTTCTTTTTTTGGATCTTAGGAGAGCAGAATTCGAATCCTGCTCTCCTAGCCAACTGCGGCGGCAGAGGAATTTTCTTGCCGATGGCGCTCTCAACAACTTCCTTGAACTTGGCCGGATAAGCGGTTGCCAACACAATTTTCGGCCCGCTGATTTTTGTTCTTAGAGCCGCGGCCACGCCAACCGCGGTGTGGGGATCAATAATGTAACCGAACTTTTTATAAATATCGCGAATGGTTTTTTTCGTTTCGGCATCGCTGACGGCTATCGCATCAATATCTCCTTTGATAGCATCTCGCCGGCCGCCGTATAAATCCATAATCCGCGCCCAGTTGCTCGGATTCCCGACATCCATGGCGCTCGACAAAGTGGGCCTTGTTTTTTTAACTTTTAACTTTCCACTTCGGAGATATTCCGGCACGCCGCTATTGGTATTTACGGCCGCTATAAATTTACCGATCGGCAAACCTACCCTTTCGGCAAACAAACCAGCCGTTAAATTGCCGAAGTTGCCGCTGGGAACTACGAAAACCGGTCGATCTAAGGACTTCGCAAGCCCATAGGACTTGCGAAGTCCCAAATATTGGGCATGGCCTAAAAAATAATAAAACATCTGCGGCAGGAGGCGACCGATGTTGATAGAGTTGGCAGATGACAAATTAATTTTAGAACGCAGTTTTGGGTCAGCCAAGACAGCTTTTGCCAAACGCTGGCAATCGTCAAAATCGCCCTTCACTTCCAAAGCCACGACATTCTTGCCGAGCGTGGCGATTTGCTTCTCCTGCAATTCGCTGACGCGCCGGCTGGGATACAAAACAAAAACTTTGATATTAGATAAACCGTAAAAACCGCTCGCTACCGCGCCTCCGGTATCACCGGAAGTCGCAACAATAATATTTAATCCTTTCCTGTTCGATATTCGATGTTCGGAGTTCGAAGCGTAATAAGACATTGCTCGCGCCATAAATCGCGCGCCGAAATCTTTGAAAGAAAGCGTTGGCCCATGAAAAAGCTCAAGAATATAAAGATTTTCATCCAGTTTTACCAGCGGCACCGGAAAATTGAACGCTTCGGCGCAAATTTTCTCTAATTCTGCGTCGGGGATGTCAATAAATTCTTGAAGAACTTTATGAAAATTGGTAATTGGTAATTGGTAATTGGTAATTGGTAATTGGTAATTTGCCGAACTTCGTTCGGCATGTATAGTCCTCCATCCGGCGCCAATCCCCGCAAAAGCGCGGTTTTAAAATCCGCCGGCTTCGCCTTTTTATTTGTGCTATAAAACTTCATAAAACAAAAAGTTCATTCCAACGTTCTTAAGAACGTAAGAATGAGTTTGCCAAGATCAGAAAGGGTGTGACGAACGGCTTTAGCGTCATTTCTTTTCCAAACCAATCCGGCCTGCGCCAAACGGCGCACATGCTCACCAATCGTCTTAAAATTGACGTTCAGAGTTTCCGAAATCTCAAATAAAGAAAGATCGGGTTGTTTTTCCAAAAGCCGGAGAACTTCAATCCGCCTATGATTAGAAAATCCCCTTACAATTTTTTCCAAATCACGATTGTTTTTCATAATTTTCTCATTATATCATTGTATCATCCTTTTCGGTTCATTCTTACGTTCTTAAGAACGTAAGAATGAAAATTGCGGCAATCAGCCAAGCAAATCAAGACAGCGACT
>MHJJ01000012.1:0-16665 GCA_001817915.1 Candidatus Harrisonbacteria bacterium RIFCSPLOWO2_01_FULL_44_18 | reverse complement strand
GGCGGCGCAAGCCTTTTTCTTTCAAGCCGATGATGCCGCGCGAAACGGCTTTCGCGCCAAGACGTTGCTCTATTTCTTTAAGCGGTACTTCTAGATAAATGATTTTGCTCTCATTAGACAGCCGTTCCATAACCAGCGCTGAATAAACTATACTCCCGCCCGGCGAGAAGATGGTGTTTGCCAGCCGCACTTCCAAGGCATGTTTCTCTTCTAAACGTTTAAATTCTTTCTCGCCTTTTTGGCGAATAAGCTGAACATGGCTTTTGCCCTCCTTTTCTTTGATAAGCAGATCCAAATCAACAAAATCAAAGTCGATCTTTTTAGCCAGCTTCTTGCCAATAGTTGACTTGCCCGCCCCGGGCATTCCGATTAAAGTAATGCCCTTCATTTAGTCCTTAAATGGCCCTTTTTATACAAAAGTTCGGCGTTCAAAATCGCCGCGCCGGCGGCTCCGCGGATAGTGTTGTGTCCCAGAACTACCATCTTAAAGCCAAGCACGGGATCTTCGCGCAAACGGCCGATCGAGACGGCCATACCGCCTTCCCGATCGCGGTCAAAGCGCACTTGCGGCCGAAAATCATCTTCCAAATAAACCAGCGGCCGCTTTGGCGCGGAGGGCAATTTCATTTTCTGGGGTTCGCCCTTGAACTTTTTTATCAACTTTTTGATGTCACCAACTTTAGCCGGCTTTTTGGTAGCGAAAGCGACGGTAAGAAAATGACCGTCCTTGGTTGGCACACGGTTGCACTGCGCCGAAATTTTTATTTTGGCGAATCGGAAAGCATTTTTCTTCATTTCGCCAAGCAATTTGAGCGGTTCGGTTTCAACTTTTGGTTCTTCTCCGGAAATATAAGGAATAATATTATCTAAAATATCTAGAGAGGCCACGCCGGGATAACCCGCGCCGGAAACGGCTTGCATAGACGTTACCATCACTTTGCTGACGCCGTATTTTTGGTGAATCGGCTTAAGTGCCATCGCTAGCGGCACAACCACGCAATTGGGGTTAGTAACAATAAACCCCTTCCAATTTCTACGCTTTTGCTGAAAAGGAATTATGGCCGCGTGATCGGCATTAACTTCCGGCACCAACAGAGGCACATCGGCGTCCATCCGAAAATTTTTAGCATTAGAAATAACGGGGTAGCCGGCGGCGGCAAAAGATTTTTCAATTTCGCCTGCCGCGCTTGCGTCTAAACCGGAAAAAACAAAATCACAGCATCCGAATCGCGCGCCTTCGCCTCTGCTGGCTCCGGCAATGCGAACGCGCCCATGCGAATTAAACTTTGCGGGGTCACATTCAAGAACGGTCATCTTTCTGACATTAGCCGGGATATCCACTTCTTGTTTCCATCTTCCGGCAACTGCTTTTTCATAGGTTTTGCCGGCAGATTCACTAGAAGCCGCCAACGCGGTAATTTCAAACCACGGATGGTTTTGTAAAAGAATTATAAATTTTTGTCCGACCGTGCCAGTTGCACCAAGTATTCCGACTTTTAATTTTCTTTCCATAGATTTTATTATTCGTTTTCTAACATCTGTTTTATATAATCCTTCATCTCCTCTGCCGTAAAGGAAAATTCCTCTTCGGCAATAGAAAATTCCCCTTTCATAACAGCTTCAAAAGTCTCGGCATCTTCACACCCAAATTGGCTTTTCAACAACTCTTTTTGTTCTTCGGATAATTTTTCGTATGTCGGTAATTCTGATTCTGGAGATTTTGGTGATTCTATGTTCATATTTTCTATAAATTCTTTATAGTTTTAATAATTCCGGCAAGCACCGCGGCGGCGGTGACTTCCGCGCCGGCGCCGGGACCTTTTATTACCAGCGGATTGTTATTGTAATAATTACTGTAAATAGCAACTATATTATCAGTACCCTGGACATCAGCCAATGGATTATTTATAGGCACTTCTTTTAATTTAGCTGATAATTTTCCGTTAGCAATAGCTCCAACATAACGCAAAACGCAATTTTTTGCTTTTGCTTTTTTATAACGTTTAGCAAAATAAGCATCATCATAATCAACTAGGCTCTCCAGCTGAACATCGGATAACTCCGCCGGCAACCCCATTTCTCTTGCCAAAATCAAAAGTTTTCGGCCGACATCCTGACCGCTTAAATCTTCCCTTGGATCGGGCTCGGTATAACCTCTCGCTTTGGCCTCCGCCACCAGCGAGCTGAATTTGCGTTTCGGATCAAAATTATTAAATAAATAGCTTAAAGTGCCGGAAAAAATTCCTTCAATTTTTTTGATTTTATCGCCGGCGGCGACTAATTCTTTTACCGAAACTATGACCGGCAAACCCGCGCCAACATTGGCTTGATAATGAAATGTTTTGTTATGCAAGGCCAAAGTTTTCCGCAGGGCATTATACTTAGACATCGGCAAGACGTTAGCTTTTTTATTGGGCGTAACTATATCACAGCCGGCCGTTACGAATTCCGGGTACATTTTGACGATTGCCTCGCTCGCGGTGCAATCAACCAATATCTTTGTCGCGCTCAAGCAATCGCGCGCTTCTGCTAAAAACTTTCGCAAGTCAACTTTGCTTTTGGTCCGTTGAAAAACTTGCCTCCAATTTTTCAAATTCAGGCCGCTATTATTAAAAACCATCTTATTTACATCGGCGATAGCGCATATTTTCAGGCGGCTATTTTTTATTTTTTGAAATTGATTCAATAATTCCGAGCCAACATTGCCCGCGCCGATAAGAAAAAGTCCGGCCGTATCAGCGTCGCTGAAAAACTGACGATGAAGCGCGTTGATGGCGCGAGTTTTGTCTGATTGGTTAATGACAAAAGAAATGTTTCTTTCCGAACTCCCTTGAGCGATAGCGGAGATATTAATCTTATTCTGTCCTAATATATGGAACACTTTTCCGGCAATGCCCGGAACACCGCGCATATTATCGCCTACCGCCGCTACGATGCATTGATCTTTCTTCACGTCAATCACTACCTGACCTTTCGCCAGCTCATTTTCAAATTCTTTCCGCAAAGCAACCGTTGCTTTTTCAACATCGGATTTTTTTCCGCCCTTGGAAGAAACCGCCAAACAAACAGTGTATTCGGACGAGGCCTGAGAAATCAAAATGACATTTACTTTTTTGGCGGCAATCACCTTAAAAATCCGCTCTGCCGTTCCCGGTATACCGGCAAGATTAGCGCCGCCGATGTTGATTAAACCAATATCGTCTATTGAGGAAATATTTTTTACGACTCTCGCGGCATTCACGTCTTTTTTCGCGTCTTTCGCGCCGGTTATCAAAGTTCCAGAATGTCTGGGGTTAAAAGTATTTTTTATTAATATCGGAATGTTTTTCTTAATTGCCGGAAGGATGGTGGGCGGGTAGATGACTTTCGCGCCGAAATGCGCCATTTCAAAGGCCTCTTCATAACTAAGCCGCGGCAAGGTAACGGCGGCGGGAACTATTCGGGGATCGGCGCTCATCACCCCGTCAACATCAGTCCAAATTTCAATCATTCCGGCGTTAAGGGCGGCGCCGAAAATTGCCGCGGTATAATCCGAACCGCCGCGACCCAGAGTCGTAGTTTTGCCGTCAATTGTAGAGCCGATAAAGCCGGTGATAATCGGAATAGCGCGAGACAGCAATTTCCTAAAAGAATTGCGAATCATCAAGTTGGTTTTTACGAAATCAACAACGGCATTTTGAAAGTTATTGTCAGTCCTCACTAATTCTCGGGCATCAACAAATGTCGCCCTCAAGCTTCTCTTGTTAGACTTGTTAAAGTATTCGGTTATTAAACTGGCCGAAAGACGCTCGCCAAAACTGGCGACTAAATCCAGCGCCATCGGGGAAGCGTCGCCGATCATCTTGACGCCCTTAATGATATTTTCCAATTCGGCCAATAAATCCAGCGGGGCTTTGATTTTTAATTCTTTGGCCGCCGCCAGATGCCTTTCTTTGACCCAATCAAAATCTAAAGCCAGCAATTTATCGGTGACGCCTTGCATTGCCGATACAACTACGACGATTTGATCCTTGTTTGCGGCGCTTTTTATAATCCGACAAACATTTTTAATCCGCTCGGCTGAACCGACTGACGATCCGCCAAACTTAAGCACTTTGTACATAGAGGTCGGGGGGCTATTTTTGTTTAGCAATTTGTCCTTTTAATTCCTGCAACCGATTCCTAACTTCCTGAACCGACATAGCTATGTTTTCTCGCGCCTGAACATCAAGGAATAACCCTTCATCATTAAAAAAAGCCAAGCTCTTGCTTAGATGCGCTAAAGCCCGTAACGCATCCGGCTTGTTCAATTCTTCAGATGCTATTTCTCCTACCTGTTGAATTTCCATCAAAACTTTGGCGGCTTTTTCCGGATCGTTTTCTATAAAATCCTTAAGATGAGACTTGGCTAACGGTTCCAAATCTTTTTCAGGATTCCATTCAATGACTCGATTCATAAAAACCGGCCAAAAACCGCTTAGCTCGCGCAGTCGCTCAAGGTCGTCGCCATAGTCATCGCGATTATTTTTAATACGCTGTTCCCCAAAGGCGTACATCTGCTTGCTGATACCGCTTACTAAGAGATGCTCGGCTTCATCAAATTCAGGTTCTCGGGATTTTGGTTTTTCGAATTTAGACATAAATTTTTAAAAAATTACGTTTGCCGACCTGTAGTAAAATTTCTCCTTTTATTTCTATAACCTCATTGGGGTCGGTTTTTTTCAAATCATTGACGCGCGCTGCTCCTTGCTCAATCAATCGGCGCGCTTCGCCTTTGCTAGACGCCATTCCGACTTCTATAAGCAAGTCTGCCAATTTCCAATTTCTTATTTCCAATTTCTTAACCGGCATCTCGCTCGGTTTTTCGTGTTTTGAAAAAATTGAAAGGAAACGCTGTTTGGACTTTTCTGCTTTAACCGCGCCAAAAAGCATTTCCACCGCCGAAAACGCAATTTCCAGCTTGGCATCGCGAGGATTTCCTCCGCCAGCCACCTTAGTTTTTAAATCTTCAATTTTATCCAAAGGCATCTCCGTAGAATATTCCGCTAAAGCGAAAATTGCCGCGTCGTCAATGGCCATTATTTTACCAAAAATATCCTCCGGCGAATCATCAAGATTGATTAATCCTCCTTCGCTCTTATTCATCAATTTCCTGCCAGTCTTAGGATTTTCCAAAAGCTTGGTAGTCAAAACAAATTTTTCTTTATTCTTGTAAATTTTCACCAAATCGCGGCCAACCAACATATTAAAAGTTTGGTCTGAACCGCCAATTTCCATATCCACATCCATAGCAACCGAATCATAGCCCTGCATTAACGGATAGAGAAATTCATGAAATCCGATTGGCTTGTCTGCTTTTAATCGCTCTTGAAACATATTACGTTGAATCATTTGCTGAATCGTAAAGTGACTGGCAAGCCCAATAACGTCTTTTAAGCTCATCTTGGCTAGCCATTTAGAATTAAATTTAATTTTTGCCGCGTTAGATCCGGTGAATTTAAGAATTTTACCGACTTGCTTTTTAAAAGTCTTGAGGTTTTCTTTAATTTGTTCGGCAGTTAACGGCTGACGCGCGGCGGCCTTGTCAGTCGGATCGCCAATCATGGCCGTAAAATCGCCGATTAAAAAAATAATCTCATGCCCCAATTCCTGAAACCGCCGCAAAACCAAAAAATTAGTAAGGTGGCCAAAATGCAAATGCGGACCAGTGGGATCGGCGCCTAAGTAAATCCTGAGCTTTTTACCGGAAAGCAAAACTTTCTCCAATTCTTCTTGTGATGGATAAATTTTATCTACCGATCGCGACAGGACTTTTTTAACTAACTCACTCATCGCCTTCATTTTATACTTAAATTAAACAAAAAAACAGCCCTTATGGGCTGTCATTGATTTGGTATTATCGATGCGGCGGCGGGAAAATCCGTCGCGGATCGCAACGGCGATTCCATTCTTCCTGCCATTGACGCAAAGTCTGACGCATCTCCTCTGCTTCCCGTTCTGTGCCCACATAAAGAGTGGCCGTATCTGACTCAAGATGCGCGACCGGATTCCAGCCGTTGCCCCTAAACGTCACTCGGGCCCCTGGGGCTGAAACTCTAAAATATCCTTCTTGTAAATTCTGGTCCACCACTACCGCAACGCCGCCCAATGGCGCAAATATGCTCATTCTATCGCCAAAATTCCAAAAAGAATCACGCACCGCAAAAACTGCCCGATCATTAAGCCGATAGATGATTTCCGCCGCTAGATTTCTTAAGCCGCGCTGAAGGCCGGCGCGCAGGTAATCAACATATTCTTGCCACTGGCGCAAAGAGTTATCATCGGGAGCATAAAGAGTTGCTTGATCCGCTTGAAGAACCAGCCAGCAGGGATCTGAATTGCGCATTCCCGAAGCGCTCAAAACCAAACCGACGGCATTTCCGCGTTCAACGCTGACATTATTTGGATGAACCATTACATTCAGCTCGCGGCCATTGGAAAGCAATACGATAAACCACATCTTATCGCCGCGAATCGGATTAAAATTATTAACGTATTGCCTAACTGCCAAGTGGTCAACCGTCATCGGCGCCGGCTCAGGCGGCCGTAAACCAACTTGCGCGTAAGCCGCGCCGCAAGCCAAAAATCCGAAAAACAAAATAGATGCCGCTGCCAAGCCGCGCATAGCGCCTCCTCAAAAGGGCTCTCAAAGAACTAAAGAAATAGTATTTAAAAATTTGAAAATAAGCAAGTAAAATAAAAATCCCCCGAGTTACTGGGGGAGTACGCGATGCGGCGTGGTTTGCTCGCGCCATTGCCTGAGACGTTCGTTCCATCCGTCAACTCTATCCGGGGACGCGTAAATAATCACGGCGCCGGCCCGGGCGCTTGTCCTGTTTGAGCCGTCATAAATCAGCCAAAGAGACTGTAACCATTCTGCCTTGACGCGAACTTCCGAACCAGAAAGATTTTCTGCCGGCTGTACTTGAACTCCAGAAATCGGCGCCTCAACAACATTGATCGGTCTTGTAAATAATTCAGGATGGCTCCATCGGCGATTCGGCGGATCATTAGCCCAAGGACTCGATATTTGAGCGTCAAATTTCAATACTTGGACGCTGCCGTTAAAATACGCCGAAACTCCAGTCAGCGCCCCCTCGCCGCTCATGGCCATTTTTAAATCACCGCTCAAATAATTGTTCCAGATATTCGCATCTGTTTGATTGGCCACTAAAACCGTAACGGATTCAGCAAAATACTCTCTTGTTTCCTCGCTTTGTCGAGCATTGACGACATTTAGGGTTGTCGCGTTTGGCAATCTGTCGGTTCTGACCTCAACGCGTACGCATTGCGGCCAAACACGGATACGATTTATCGCCCTGCCGTTTATATTATTGAGAGTTGTAAAACTGACTGATCCCAATAGACTCGGATGATCGGGAGACATCCTAATTCCTTCGTATTCATAAATAGTCACATTACTAAAATTGTATTGCGACTGCGCCGATGCCAAACCAATACTCGCCGCCGCCAAAAAGACAACTGCCAACAATATCCGTTTCATCTGTCCTCCAAAAATACGCCTCAAAGAACCATTAAGATCCTAACAAAAAATCGCCCTGGTGTCTACGGGGCGATTTTTATCTTTAATGTCTTATCTCTTATTTTTTATAATCTCGTCCACTAGCCCATATTCTTTTGCTTCTTGCGCGCTCATATAAAAATCCCGATCAGTGTCTTTTTCGATTTTAGAAAGCGGCTGGCCGGTATGTTTCGCCAAAATCTGATTCAATTTATCCTTGATTTTAATAATATGGCGCGCGGTGATTTCCACTTCAATCGCCTGACCTTCGGCGCCGCCCATCACCTGATGCAGTAAAATCTCGGAATTCGGCAAAGCAAATCTTTTGCCTTTCTTGCCGGCCGTCAATAAAACCGCGCCCATTGAAGCCGCCATGCCCACGCAGACGGTGGCAACATCCGGTTTTACATATTGCATAGCATCGTAAATCGCCAATCCGGCCGTCACCGAACCGCCCGGGCTGTTGATATAAAGTTTTATGTCTTTTTTCGGATCCTCATGCTCCAAAAACAAAAGCTGGGCAATAACTAAATTAGCTATTGGATCAATAATCGGCCCGCCCAAAAAAATAATCCGCTCTTTCAAAAGCCGAGAATAAATATCATAAGCCCGCTCCCCGCCGGGAGTTTTTTCCAAAACAGTTGGAATCAAATATTGATCGTATTCTTCGTTCATTAAACTAGTGAACTAGCCACCAGTGTCCGCCGGTCGGCGGACTAGTCGCTAGTCGCTATAATGATTCAAGGTATTTAAACACTTTTTTATTCTGTACGACACTATAACTATAATCGTAAAATTTTTGAACGTCAAGATTCTGGGCGCGCGCTTCCGCCTCCACTTCTTCCTTAGTCGGCTCCAAATGTTCTAACTTGGCAATTTTATAAATCACTAAATTATTTGACACATTGCTCTCGGCGCGAGGTTTTAACCGCGACCTTATTTCTTCCTCTGATTTGCCGCTTGATTGAATCATCGGTTTTAAATCCACGATCATGCTGCTAAGAGTTTTTTCAACCATAATTTCCGGCAAATCAATCCGCGAATCTTTTATGATTTCTTCCAATATTTTTGCTTTTTTCCGCTCTTGCTCTTTTTGCTTTTTTTCCATCAATAAGCCGTCATAAACGCTCTTTTTTAATTCTTCGGCGCTTTGGAATTGCCCCAGGCCCTTAACAAACTCATCGGTCAATTCCGGAAGATCTCTCTGAAAAACCGCGTTTATTTTTACCCGAAACTCAATATTTTTACTTCGTAAATTCTCTTGCCAATAATCTGACGGCGCCGTCAAAGAAAAAACTAAATTTTCGCCTTCTTCGCGATTTTCCAATTTTTCCTCAAAGCCGGGCATAAAATGTCCTTGGCCTAAGATAAATTTGTCGCTTTTGAGATTTCGCTCTTCAACGGCTTTGCCGTCTATGAAACTCTCAAAATTGATATCAACAACATCACCCTTGCGCGCTTCACGACTGACTCTAACTGTTTTCGCCCGGGAATTTCTCAACCAATCTAAGGAACGTTCTACTTCCGCCGGCTCAACTTTGATCTCGGTTTTTTCGGCAAAAATTTTTTTGGCGATTTTTTTGTAATTGCCGAGCTTTATTTCGGGAAAAACTGTCAGTATCGCCTTGTATTTTAATCCCGACTCGCCGAACAACAGCTCAATCCGGGGCTGATCAATCAAAGTCCACTGATTCTCTTCGATGGCCTTATCCAAACTAAAGCGAACCGCGTCGCGCGCCGCTTCTTCAAAAACTTTATCCTTATCAACTGCTTGTTCGGCTAATTCTTTCGGCGCCGTCCCCGGCCTAAAACCTTTCAACTCAACCTTCGACATAGCGCTCTCAAAAGCCGAATCCCAATACGGCTTAAAATCGCTTTGATCCAAAACGACTTCTACCTCTATTTTAGATCCCGGAATTTTTTTGAAAGAAGATTTCATAATTTAAAACCTCCTCTGAGATGGATTCTGACATTATATATCCCCCTGAATTCCAAATCAAATTAACAACAAAACCGGCGGCCTATAGCCCATTTTTTTAAATTGATACTTCTATATTCCGATTATGAAATGGAAGTATGAAAAATAGAATATAAAGAAGAATATAAAAGCCGCTATTCGAATAGCGGCTTAATATGGTTATAATTTTCTTCGCTTATAAATTCCCATTTTAGAAGAAATTTCAGTTTTTGATGATAGCGAGGGTCAGACATATCTACGATCATATTAAACACGGCGCCTCTGCAAAAAGAGCCATGTTCAAGATGGGAAATATAATATTCTAGATGGGAAATAAAACTATAAATCTCCGCGACCCATTCAGCCACATCTTCCCGCCAATCGGTACTCCCATAACTTGTCAGAATGCCATCCCGAGGAAATCCCGCATCAACTGCATAAGCGCCGTAATGGATTCTGCCAGCCGCTTCCAGCCATTCTTTCTTAAATGCATAAGACAGCGTGTATGTATACGCGTGCGACGCTTCATGCCAAATAATCCTATAGTCAAAATAATGGCTTACGATACAAATTTCGCCGCTTGAATGGCAATCTCCGACAAAACCTGAATCTCCAAAGTGGCGATAACTTTCCGAAGTGTCCAAAACGTAAATAGCTGTTACGGATTCTTTAACCGGCTGTTGTAAAAAAGTAAATGAAGATTGAATGGCGACGATTTGTTGCTCGCTTGCTCCGTAAACCAGAATTGATTTTCCGCCAACATCTACAGGAACTTGCGACGCTCTTTGTGCGTCGATTGACCAAATCAAAAATGCGAGACCGAGCAAAATAACAAATCCCACGGCAAGCAACAGCCGTCTTTCTTGACGGGAATTCACTCTGTCCCCCTTTTTTTCAAAGAACTAGAACCTATCTCAATAATACTCCTCAAGCGTGTTGTAGCAAATACTTCATGTTTTAAAAACTTCTATTACAAAAACGGCACAATCAAGAGGGCAACGATATTTATAACTTTAATAAGCGGATTGATTGCCGGACCAGCCGTGTCTTTGTAGGGATCGCCAACCATATCGCCGGTAACGGCAGCTTTGTGCCAGTCGGTGCCTTTGGCGCCGGCGGCTTCAATATATTTTTTGGCGTTATCCCAAGCCGCGCCGCCGGTAGTCATTGAAATTCCCAAAAACAATCCGGCGATAATCGCGCCTATCAAAAATCCTCCCAAGGCTTGCGCCCCCAGCAAAAGTCCAACCAGCAAAACAGAAACCACCGGGATCAGCGCCGGAACAATCATTTTTCGCAAAGCCGCTTTAGTAACGATATCAACAGCCCGACCATATTCCGGCTTAGCAACGCCTTCCATAATGCCCTTAATTTCCCTAAATTGCCGGCGAATTTCTTCAACAATCGCGCCAGCAGTTTCTCCAACGGCTTTCATGGCAATTGAAGCAAAGAGATAAGGAACGGCCGCCCCCAAAAGAAGGCCGACGAGGACCATCGGGTTTTGCAATTCAAACGCCGCGCTTTTCCCCGCGGCCGCGAGTTCTTCAACATAGCCGGCAAACAAAACTAAAGCCGCGAGTCCAGCCGAAGCAATGGCGTAACCCTTGGTCACTGCTTTTGTGGTATTGCCAACCGCGTCAAGGGCGTCAGTGATTTTTCTTACATCTTCCGGAGCATTGGACATCTCGGCAATGCCGCCGGCGTTGTCAGTAATCGGACCGAAAGAATCAATCGCCACGATTATTCCGGCAACCGAAAGCATGCCGGTGGCGGCAATGGCGATTCCGTAAAGCCCGGCCAAAAAATAAGCCGCGAGAATCCCGCCGACTATTATCAAAATCGGCAAAACCGTTGATTCCATACCGACAGAAAGACCAATGATTATGTTAGTGCCATGGCCGGACTTTGAAGCCTCGGCGATATTCCTTACTGGCCGATATTTTTTAGCGGTATAATAATCAGTCACGACAACCATCAAAACCGTAACAACCAACCCGACTAAAGCGCTTAAAAATATGCCCCAATAATTTTCCGGGAAGAAAAACTTTGAAGCCAAGTAAAACAAAATCGTTGAAATCACCAAAGAACCGGCTAATCCTTTATATAAAGCGCCCATTATGCCGGCGTTCTTGCCCACCTTTACAAAAAATCCGCCGGCCACGGACGCCAAAATTGCCAAGCCGCCTAAAACCAACGGAAAAATAAGCTGCGGCCCGGACAAAGTCGCGGCTCCTAAAAGCATTGCCGCTGTTAAAGTCACGGCATAAGTTTCAAAAAGGTCGGCGGCCATTCCGGCGCAGTCGCCGACATTATCGCCGACATTATCAGCGATTACTCCCGGATTTCGCGGATCGTCCTCGGGAATGCCAGCTTCAACTTTGCCAACCAAATCCGTTCCCACATCGGCGGCCTTAGTAAAAATGCCTCCGCCTAGCCGGGCAAAAATTGAAATCAAACTCGCGCCAAAACCCAAACCAATCAAAGCTTTGACGTCTTTAGTGAGAAAGAAAAATCCGGCCACTGATAACAGTCCCAAGGCCACGACTAAAAAACCGGTGATGGAACCCGCTTTAAAAGCCAAAGATAAAGCCGGAGCTAATCCTTTTCGCGCCGCTTCGGCGGTTTTAGCGTTAGAGCGGACGGCGACATTCATTCCGATATACCCGGCCAAAGCCGAGGCGACCGCGCCCACCAAAAATCCAAGCGAAGTTAAAAGCCCCAGAGTAAGATAAATAACTATCGCCAAAACTATCGCCACAAGACCCACTGCTTTATATTGACGATTAAGGTAAGCGGCCGAGCCCTCTTGAATCGCTTTGGAAATCTCTCGCATTTTCTGATCGCCCGCCGGCTGCTTTCTTAACCAAAAAATAATGTAAAAACTATATAAAATAGCCAAAACAATTGGAACAAAAATTAAATAATACATATTTTTATTCGGCTTTTTTATCAGACTCGGTCTCCGGTTTTGTTCCCGCGGCGGTTTCTTCGGCGGCCGCGGCCGCTATTCCGCCCGCTTGGACTTCCTCGGGTTTTGCTTGCGAGCGAACATCAATCTTCCATCCCGTCAGTTTGGCGGCCAACCTGACATTTTGTCCTCCCTTCCCGATAGCCAAACTTAACTGATCATCGGCGACAAAAGCTCTTGCCTCGCGGCGGGGAAGAATTTCCACTTGCCTCACTTTTGCCGGAGAAAGGGCATTTTCAAGAAATTTCGCCGGATCTTCCGACCATTCTATAATATCAATTTTTTCATTGCCCAGCTCATTGCTGACAGCCATTACTCTCGTGCCGCGCTGTCCCACCATACTGCCAACCGGATCCACTCCTTCGGCATTAGAATTGACGGCGATCTTGGTGCGGCTCCCCGGCTCTCGAGCGATTGCTTTAATTTCAATGACGCCATCGGCTATTTCTGGCACTTCCACGGCAAAAAGTTTACTAACAAACTTTGGATGCGATCGAGAAAGAATAATGCCCGGAACTCTTGCTTCTTCTTGAACCGCTAAAATATAAAATTTCAACCGCTCGCCCATCCGGTAATGCTCGCCGGGAATCGCTTCATTATCAAACATTATGCCGGTGGCCCGGCCCAAATCCACATAGACATTGCCGCGATCAAACCGTTGAACCAATCCGCTAATAACTTCGCCTTCTTTATTTTGAAACTCCGTTAGAACCGACTCTCTTTCCGCTTCGCGTAATTTCTGTAAAATAACCTGTTTCGCGGTTTGGGCCGCGATTCTGCCAAAATCCTCGCGAGTTTCCAGGGGAAATTCCAATTCGTCGCCAAGTTTAACGTCCTTTTTTATCTTCTTAGCTTCTTCCAACAAAATGTGGCGATCGGAATTATAGCGGGGAAGCAATTCCTCCTCGCCCGCCATACCTGCCTGACCGGCAGGCAGGGCCGCCTGACTGGCAGGCAGGGCCGCCGCGTCGGCGGGGTCCTCAACTATCCTCACCGTAGTTTCATCTTCAGCCGTCTTGACTTGCCAAAATTTAAGATCGCCGGTTTTCAAATCAAATTTAGCCCGAACGATTTCTCCTTTTTTCTCGTATTCTTTTTTGTAGGCGGCGGCGATTGAGGATTCAATTGCTTCAATGACTTTTTCCGGATCAATACTTTTTTCTTCCGCGACCTGCTCCACTGCGCGCTTGATAGTTTTTAGATCAAACATACGCTTACGCTAACATAATACCAATATACGAATTGTACTAATGATACGGATGAATACTAATCTTTTTATTTATCATTCGTATTATTAGTATCATTCGAATGCATTAGTATATTGGTATTACATTTATTAAATCGGGTCGCCCACGAGCGACCCTTACCATGATTACATTATACCCCCAAGAAATATTGTTTGTCAACTATTCATAAATGTTTGTCAAAAATGTTCTTTTTCGTCATAAGTCAAGCAACGGTAAAATTCCGGACTTGAAGTAATTGATTCCCGAAATCCGCTATCGGTTTTGGGAATCTTATAACATCATTCACCGGGACATTCAACCGTGCAAACACAATTATAAGTTGTCTGACCAGGACCAGGAGTTTCGCCGTATATATCACAGCCCGTTTCGTCAGGGTTAGTTGAACGCTCACAATTAGTCTTTCCTTGGCTCTTAGCTAGGGCTAACGCTCCTCCGCAAGTATTGTCTAGAGATTTAGACCTTTGTATATTTTTTTCCTCGTCAGTAACTGGGCTTTCGTATACATTCCTTTTTATAACTCGTTTCTCAATAGCCAGGGGAGCAGCTAATTTTTGCGGAACATTGACCGTAATGGTCATGCCACTAAGAGCTTCAATATTTACCTCAAAATATGCCTCAGATTCTACTGCGGCATCTCTTGCTGATGGTAGCGCGGCAAACTTCACACGAACTATATTTTCTGACAGGCTTAGTTCATTTTCACCTCTATAAAGAATTTTTCCGTTTCTGTCTTTAATCACAGCAGTTACAGCCATAGATTCTTCTCCGTTCACACTAAAATTTAGCCCATTCAGAAAAGCTAATATATCTTTTGAGTTACCCTTGGCAATTTCAGAAAATCTAGTAGTAATTTCCATCATCGCAGATAGTGTGACCGGTTCTAGCTTTACGTTTATAACCCGCTCTCCGCCGCCCACCAATCCAAGTAATTTGCCAACCCTTGAAACAGCCGTAGTAACAACTTGGCCAAAACGATCTAGTAAAGTCACTTTTTTTAAGAGGTTAGTAAAGTAATCCGCAACATCTTGCGCGGACTCTTGAGCTTGCGCTAATAAAGCTCGTGCTTCATTTAAGTCGGCAGAGGGACCGATTGCCAGCACATTCTCAAGCTCTGCCTTCAAAGATGTTAAAAATTGGATCAATTTCTCAAGTAATTCTTTGGCTTTCGTTCTCGCAGCGGGATTTTGTGATAATTTATCAAATAATCTCGCTAATTCAACGTCCGAAATATTATTAGCCTGATTAGCAACCTGCGCGGTTAAAGAACCTTTTGAGTTGCGATTGATCGCGACGCCGCTAGGGAATGAAACTAAAAGATTGTTCATAGTTTGCGCGGCAGGTAATAAACTATTCACAGCGGAAAGCGTAGGCGATACATCATCAAAACTATTCAAAGAAACGGCCAAAAATTGCTGGTTAGAATTAATATAATTCAGATAGAATTTTCCTAGGTCTGGCACTGTTGCTTTGCATGTATATTGTTGACAGAAGCGTTGAGAGCATGACCGAGTTCCTTCGTGATAGGCGCTGGGCTCTGAAACAAGATTTCCTGGTATGACTTCACACTTAGAACTATAAAGAAATCCATACTCCCAATCTTTAACGGTTCTGCACCAACCATAACATTCATTTCGCATCTGCGCCGTATCAGGATTGTGCTTGGGGTTGTTAACATCTCTGTGCAAACCGGGGCAGCGAAATTGCCCATACGGAGGCTCTAAAAAAGGACCTCGGCTTACCACAACGAAACAGTTACTCCTTTGTTCACTTTCCGTGATTACCTCAGCAATCGTAAATACCGGCAAAAACAATGCCGCTAATACTACCGCCATAAAACCGACTATTAAGAAATGCCTCAGCCGCAAAATACTCATATTCTCATTATAACAAATTTAATATAGGTTTCCACAAAAGTTATCTTCTTTTCAATCCGAGTAATTCTTTGGCGATTTTCGGCGCTATCGAGTATCGAGTATCGAGGTTGAACCTCAATAATATTGATGGTAAATTATAGAAATATGAAAAGGCCGCATTTTGCCGATAACGAAATATACCATGTGTATAATCGCGGCGTGGAAAAACGCGATATTTTTCGAGATGACGCTGACCGACTTCGTTTCATTCATGATCTTTTTGAATTCAACGATCGAGATGCCGCTTTTAACGTTCAGTATTACTTCAATAAGCAATCTATGGAGGTTCAACCTCAATATATTAAATATAATGAAAGGAAGCCGCGAAAATTGCTGGTAGAAATTTTGGCATTTTGCTTGATGCCCAACCACTACCACTTGCTTTTACGACAGCGGAGTTCAAAAGGCATTACACAATTCATGCAAAAATTAGGCACCGGATACACTATGTATTTCAATAAAAAGTACGAGCGAGTTGGTTCGTTATGTCAAGGAAGATTCAAAGCGGTTCATGTAAATCAAGAAGCGCACTTTATACATATACCCTATTACATCCACCTAAATCCCTTGGATTTAATTGCCCCAGAATGGCGTGATAGAGAAATTAAAAATCTTGATAAAGCAATAAAGTTCTTAGAAAATTACCGCTGGTCTAGCTACTTAGATTACATAGGCAAAAAGAACTTCCCCTCGGTAACGCAAAGAGGATTCTTATTAAGGTTTTTTGAGGGACCAAAAGAATACAGAAAAAGTATGCTTAATTGGCTAAAGGAATTGGATGTAGAAGGGATGAAGGACTTGCTGTTGGAGTAAGAGTTATGGAGGTTGAACCTCGATAGTTTGACAAAGATTGCTAAGTATGCTACGCTAGAAATAGTTCGGCGGCTTAACGTATCTATTGAGGTTGAACCTCAATAGGGTTCTTTAAAAAAAGGAGAGGCAAATGACAAAAGCCAGAAAACCGCTGATCGCGGCGCTTGCGCTGGCGGTCTCGCTAGACATAGCTTTGACCTACCTGATATTCACGCTGGAAGCCAGCG
>MHJJ01000011.1:111781-113334 GCA_001817915.1 Candidatus Harrisonbacteria bacterium RIFCSPLOWO2_01_FULL_44_18 | reverse complement strand
TAAAGCGTCAGCATGCCGATGGCCTACGCGATTAAGCGTAAGCTAACGCCAATTTTTCGTTAGCAGTTAATGGTTTGAATCGGTTTTCGAGACGATTCAACTCGGCTTGCGATTATTTAGAAATGATTTCCGTCGAAGCCCGTCATCCCCATATTAATTATGAGCCACTAGGGTTTAGCCACTAGCGACTGGGACTTTAATGCGCGCCGAATTTCTCGCTGAGCGTCTCTTTTCTTGATAACCTCCCTTTTTTCGTATTTTCTTTTCCCGCGGCCCAATCCTAGCTCAATCTTAATCAAACCGCCCTTATTATACACCTTCAAAGGCACCATTGTCAATCTTTCCGCCTGAAGTTTACCGATTAGATATTGGATTTCGGACCGTTTCAATAATAGCCGCCTTGACCTTCGTGGGTCATAGTCGGCTGGAGTATTTTTCGGCTGATACGGGGGAATATCGGCGTTTGTCAGCCAGATTTCAGTCGAACGGCCGCCATGCGATCGTTTTAGGGTAGCAAAAGCGCCGGTCAGATTGACGCGGCCGGTTTTAATGGCCTTAACTTCAAATCCCTTTAATTCTACGCCTGCTTCAAAAGTTTCCAGGATTTGATAATTGAAGTATGCCTTTTTATTTTCTGCTAGAAGGTTCGGCATCTTTTTAAGTATAACTTAAAGAGAGTATACTGATAGTAATGGTAGTCAAGGATGGAAAAATTCGTTTGTCGCCTTCGGCGCTTAATTTATATTTGGAATGTCCAAGGTGTTTTTGGGCGGAGCAAATAAATGGCATCCATCGGCCGAAAGGGCCATTTCCTTCTTTGCCCGGAGGAATGGATCTTTTAATTAAAAAATACTTTGATAAATACCGGAATGTCGGCAAAATGCCGCCGGAAATAGAAGGGAAAATAGAAGGTCAGCTTTTGGCTGATTTGGAATTGTTAAAAAAATGGCGAAATTGGCGAACTGGCCTGACTTATCAAGATAAAGAAACCGGCGCTGTTTTAGTTGGCGCGCTGGATGATTGCGCCGTGGAAAATGGAAAATATATTCCGGTGGATTATAAAACCAGAGGTTTTGATGTTAAAGAAGGCGGAGAAAGTTTTTACCAAAATCAGTTAAATTGTTATTCATTATTGCTGGAAGTAAACGATTTACCTCAGCCGGGTTTTGCGTATTTGGTTTATTATATTCCCAAAGATGTTTCCGAAGGCGGGATGGTGAGATTTCAAATTGACGTAAAAAAAGTTAAAACCGATTCCGAGGAGGGGTTGCGGGTTTTTAAAGCGGCAGTCAACACTTTGAAAAGCCCAATGCCGGAATCTCACAGCGCTTGCGGATTTTGTTCCTGGGGAAATGATTTTTTGACGTAGGGGTAAATTTTTGCGCGTTTGTCTGAATTCTGCAACATCATATCGGACAGTTAGTAGTTAAATATTCGACCGGCGATTTTCCAGCCAGAGCCAGATGTTCTCGTTCATTATTGTACCAGGCAAGATAAGCTTGGTGTTTTTGTTTTAGCTCGGAAAGAGTTTGGAATTGCACGCCATTCCAAAA
>MHJJ01000011.1:110591-111718 GCA_001817915.1 Candidatus Harrisonbacteria bacterium RIFCSPLOWO2_01_FULL_44_18 | reverse complement strand
GAAAGGAGCAACGGCAATCAGCTTTTCCAAAAAGATAATGGCAGTGCGGTTGGACTGTTCCGGGGTAATCCAAGTAAACCGCCATCTGGAAGCGCAATCAATCGCCGTGAACTGATACAGCCATTTGCCTTTATATTTCCTCATATAGGCCGTATCAATCTGAATGAGTTCTCCTGGGGCAGCTGCTTTGGGAATCGGTTTGGAGTTCTTGCGCAAACGTTTTCTGGCCCGTACTAGTCCTTCCCGTTTCAGGACTTTATGCACGGTCCGCCAGGGCATTAATATGCCATGGCGTTTCTTGAGACGGAACGCAATCCGTTCTGCTCCGGGCATTGGCGATTCAAAACGAATAGCTCGGACGAGCCTTACTTTATCTGGCGGCGTCATATGCGGATAAAAATGATGCGCCCGCGATTGTTCCGTTAATCCCTCAAGACCGTGTTTCAAATACGCCACTTTCCAAAGATACAAGGTACTTCTTGCAAATCCGGAACGTTTTTTCAGTTCCGTCATAGAGAATCCGCCCTCAAGATGAAGTTTGAGCCACCGTTCCCGTTCAGTGGCGATTAATAATTGGTTGTTATGAGTCATACACCTCATAGTAATGAAGTGTCCAATATGATCGTACAGGATACCCGATGGGCTTGACAAACAGGTAGTAACCTGCTATAATGGGTGTAACCTAAGTTTCCTTAGGGGCCTGCCGCGGGGATTCGCGGATGTGTACTTTTTCAAAGGAGGAGTTGCGATGAAAGACGCAACCCTGGCACAAGGGAATCAGGTTCTCAACCTGATCCTGCAGAAGCAAGTCCCGGCAGAACACCTGCAGGACTTATTGGAGTCCGGTCTTCTGTCCGATTTGCTGTGCGCAAATCTGCAGGAGATCAAGCGTGACGACTTCCGCCGAGTCTGCGGCCTCAAGCTGCTCATGCCGACCTTCACCCTCACCATCGACCCCGACAAGCCCTACGTTCGCGATATGACGAAAGAGGGCTGGACTTTGCCGGATGGCGACATCAAGTACCAGCCCGGCGAAGTGGAGCTGGAACTCGTTTCCTTCCTCAAGGACGGCGAGAACAGCATCCAGGGTTACGAAATGGCCAGGCGCGCCCAGAAGATGGGTGCTA
>MHJJ01000011.1:80135-110562 GCA_001817915.1 Candidatus Harrisonbacteria bacterium RIFCSPLOWO2_01_FULL_44_18 | reverse complement strand
CGGTCTGGCAGGTCGGGGGCGGCAGCCGCCACATCCCGTACCTCCTCTGGAGCGGCGGGCGGTGGTATCTGCGCTTCGGCTGGCTCGAGAGCGATTGGGACTCCGGCGATCGTCTCCTGTGTCTCCGCAAGTAGCTTCGGATTCCCGGATTCCTGTTCCCTGGAATCCCAGCTCCTGTACAGCACTGCTGTACAGGAGCTTTCTTTTTGTGATAAAATAATTATCGGATATTAGGTTAATATATGTTCACGGCTAAGGCTTTGAGCGACCGAATTCCAGAAAATAAAAATGAAGCTACTTGGTGCGATATGCTGGTGGGTTTAAAGACCCCGAATGAGATACGGCTCGAAGAGTATTCAACGAGCAGTGGTGTGGATGGCATGTCGTACATTGGTCTGGCAGGACAGGGACGGCAACCGCAACATCCCGTACCTCAACTGGAGCGGCGAGCGGTGGTATCTGAACTTCAACTGGCTCGAGAACGATTGGAACTCCAACGATCGTCTCCTGTGTCTCCGCTATTCGCTTCATTCTCTCCCGATTATTTCGGGAGAGTTTGTTTTTCAACGCTTTTTATCCAATTGCCCAGCATTTTACCAACTACAATGACATCTTTTGATAGAAGAATATATTTTTTATTGTCTAATACTTTTAATTCCCAGATGAATTGCAAGAAAAATTTTAGGAGATCTATTTTTTCACTAGCACTATTCAATAAAGGTAGTTTTCGGTTCTTGTTTAATCGGCTGGCTGTGAAAAACAAGGATAATGTATCTATCAACAAAGAATCGATTTTTATAGTCAACGTGCGACATTTTTTTGGAAAATTATTCCTGAGACCATCCCATAATTTGTATGTTGCGGTAAGTTTTTGGATAATTAATAAAACTCCTGAGGGGGGGGGCTTTATAAGTATTGTTATGAAAATTCAATTGCTCCATAAGTTTGAAGATATTATCAGTTTGGAAAATCTCCTGGAAGCGTGGAAAGAATTCGTTAAAGGCAAGCGCCAGAAGCGCGATGTCCAAGAATTCGCTCTTAATCTGATGGATAACATCTTATCTTTGCATTATGACCTTGTAAATCATATCTATCAACACGGCGGCTATCAAGCTTTCAATATCTGCGACCCAAAACCTAGAAGAATCCACAAAGCCAGCGTCCGAGACAGATTACTTCATCACGCCATTCATAGAAAACTATATCTTTTCTTTGAAAAAATCTTCATCGCCGATTCCTTTTCCAGTCGCGAAAATAAAGGCACTCACAAAGCCATCAACCGTTTCAGATCTTTGGCTTATCAAGTCAGTAAAAACAACACTAAAACCTGCTGGGTCTTAAAATGCGACATCAAGAAATTCTTTGCCAGCATAGATCAAAATATCCTGATTGATATTTTGAAAAGCTATATCCCAGATACAGAAATAATGTGGCTCTTGGAAAAAGTCATTCATAGCTTCTCAACTTTAAAACTAGACATAGGTCTTCCCCTGGGCAATCTCACTTCCCAGCTATTTGTTAATATCTACATGAATCAATTTGATCAGTTTGTTAAACATCGTCTTAAGATCAAAAATTATATTCGCTACGCCGATGATTTTATAGCGCTCTCATCAATGAGAGCACCTCTTATTGGTTCGACAAGCTCACCACAAGTTGGTTTAATTTCCCGAATAGACGCTTTTTTGAAAAACAACCTCAAATTATTTCTTCACCCTGATAAGCTTTTTATAAAAACTCTGGCTTCAGGAGTGGATTTTCTGGGCTGGATTCATTTTCCTGATCATAGAATTTTGCGGACGGCGACCAAGAGAAGAATGTTGAGGAGAATACAAAGACATTTAACGCCGGAAACGTTTAATTCTTACTTGGGACTTTTGAAGCATGGGAATACTTTTAAAATAGTGGGCAAGGTCACAGAGCTTTCAAGGTGTTATAATTAGAAAAGAAAAAATCAGCTCGATTTATGGTTGCTGAAATAAGGAAAATTTTAGAAAAAGCCGTTGGAAAAGAGGCGGGGCAGGTTTTTATTTCCGAGCGGCCGGAGTTTGGGAATTATTCCACTAACGCGGCCTTTTTGCTGGCAAAAGATTTAAAAAAACCGCCGCTGGAAATTGCCAAAGAATTAGTAGCAAAGATTGAGAAAGAGGAAAGAGGAAAGAAGAAAGAGGAAAGATTATTTTCTAAAGTGGAAGCGGCGCCGCCGGGGTTTGTAAATTTTTGGTTATCGCCGGCGGCATTACAGAAAGAGTTGGTTAATGTGCTACGAAATACCTGCCTGCCGGCAGGCAGGCGAAAAAAATACGAATATACGAAAAAAGCAAAAATAAACATCGAATTTATTTCCGCGAATCCCACCGGACCATTGACAATGGCTAACGGCCGCGGCGGTTTCTTGGGAGATGTTATTGCTAACGTTCTTGAGAACGTTGGAACGAAAGTAACCAGAGAATATTATATTAATGACGCCGGCAACCAGATTCGGTTACTAGGAGAAAGTATTTTAGCTGTTTTGGGAAAGATTCCGGTCAAACCCGAATACTATCAAGGCGATTATATTCGTAAGCTGGCCCCAAAATTTTTTAGACTTGTTAACATTCAATACTTTACATTATTGAATGGTAAGCATAATGAGTTGGATGTTCAAAAAATTGAAAAACTTGGGCGGCTGGCGGCGGCGGAATTGTTGAAACAAATTAAAAAATCAGTTAAAAATGCCGGCATTAAATTTGATGTTTGGTTTTCAGAATATGAAGAACTTCGTTCTTCATCGCGGACTAACGCAGAAAAAACGCGGACTGACGCGGAAGCGATACAAAAAGGCAGTAAAATACAAAATGTTTTGGAATTACTGGAGAAAAAAGGCCTAATAGAAAAAAAAGAGGGCGCGGTATGGTTAAAAACTTCTGACATTGCGGACGAAAAAGATCGAGTGCTGGTAAAATCAAACGGCGAACCGACCTATTTTTTGGCCGACATCGCTTATCATTATGACAAGTTTATAAAAAGAAAGTTTGATAAAGCGATTGTGATTTGGGGAGCGGATCATCATGGCTATGTAGCTAGATTGAAATCGGGTCTTAAGGCGATAGGGATTGCCCCGGAAAAGCTGCGTATTATTATTACTCAATTAGTCCGGCTGGTTAAAAAAGGAGAAGAAGCGCGGATGTCCAAGCGCAAAGGAGAATTCGTGACTCTAGACGATCTTATTAGAGAAGTCGGAGCGGATGCCGCCAGGTTTTTCTTTTTGATGCAATCGCCGGATACGCACATGGATTTTGATCTGGAGTTGGCGAAAGAAAGATCGATGAAGAATCCGGTTTATTACGCGCAATACGCGTATGTAAGATGCCTAAGCATCTTACGAAAATCCAAAATCCAAAGCTCAAAATCCAAAACAATTTCAAATGCTAAATTCCAAAATCTAAATAGCGAGAGCGAATTAAATTTAATAAGAGAATTGATAAAACTGCCGTATATGATCCAACAGACCGCCGAGGATTATCAAGTGAACCGTTTGACCCGTTATGTCGGAGAAATTGCCCGGGCTTTTCATAATTTTTATGAGAAAGAGCGGGTTATTGGAGAGCCGAAAGAAATTATGGAAGCTCGTTTAGTCTTAGTCAGCGCAACTCAAAATGTATTAGGCAGAGTTTTTGATATTCTTGGAATTGACAAACCGAAAAAGATGTAATAAAAGTAATTGCATGCCGGAATTTTACAAAAAGCGTCTCTTAACAGAGCGCCTTTTTTGTTTTAGAATTCGTATATCAGCATGTTGCACGATTTAAAACAATTTAATTTGTCGGAAATTGAAGAGAAGATATTGAAATTCTGGAAAGAGAATCAGGTTTTTAGAAAGTCATTATTATTAAGGCAAAAAGGCAACGGCAAATCTTTCAAGTTTTTTGAGGGGCCGCCGACGGCCAATGGTATGCCGGGCATGCACCACGTTTTAGCCAGAGCATTCAAAGATATTATCTTGCGGTATAAAACGATGCGCGGCTATTATGTTTTGCGGAAAGCCGGTTGGGACACGCATGGCTTGCCAGTGGAAATTGAAGTTGAAAAAGCATTGGGCATTAAGAATAAGCAAGAGATCGAAAAATTCGGCATCGCGGAATTTAACGCTCGCGCTAAGGCTTCTGTTTGGAAATATAAGAGCGAATGGGAAAAATTGACTGAACGGATCGGTTTTTGGCTCGATTTTAGCGATCCTTATGTTACCTATAACAACAAATATATTGAAAGCGTTTGGTGGATTTTTAGCCAAATCTTCAAAAGAGGTTTGTTAAAAAAATTATATAAAGTTGTCCCTTGGTGCCCAAGGTGTCAAACTCCGCTTTCAAGCCATGAACTGGGACAACCGGGGGCTTACAAAAAAACTAAAGATCCGTCTGTTTACGTAAAGTTTGCCCTTCGGCAGGCCCAGGGCAAACGGGCAAAAACTAACGAGTTTTTGCTTGTTTGGACCACAACGCCGTGGACTTTGCCGGCAAATGTCGCCGTAGCGGTTAATCCGCAACTCACCTATACAAAGTATTCCGCCAAAGCCTCGGGCGGAAAAGTTGAATATGTCTGGTCTTATAATCCGCCTCCGAAAGTTGAAGGCGCGGAAATTGAAGTTGTTGAAAAAATGTCAGGGAAAAAACTGGTGGGATTAGAATATGAGCCGCTTTATAGAACTAAGAACCAAGAACTTAGAACTAAGAACTATAAAGTACTGGCTGCTGATTTTGTTTCAACTGAAGAAGGCACCGGGCTGGTTCATATTGCGCCGGCTTTTGGAGAAGACGACCTCAAATTAATTACCAATTACCCATGCCTACCGGCAGGCAAGCAATTACCAATTACCAATATCCCAATCACAATTGATGATCGGGGCATAGTAAATAAAGGATTACCGGGGGCTGGAAAGTTTATCAAAGAAGCCGACAAGGATATTATTGCCGACCTACAAAAACGCGGCCTGCTTTATAACAGCGGCGTCATTGAACATGAATATCCGTTTTGCTGGCGTTGTTCTAATCCTTTAATTTATTTTGCCCGCGATTCCTGGTTTATAGAGATGAGTAAGCTTCGAGATGAGTTAATGGCGGTTAATAAAAAAATAAACTGGATACCCCCTCACATTAAAGAGGGACGGTTTGGTGAATGGTTAAAAGAACTGAAAGATTGGTCAATTTCACGAGAGCGTTATTGGGGAACGCCATTGCCGATATGGGCGCATACAGAAAATTTAGAACAAAGAACAAAGAACAAAGAACAAATGGATGGAGGCGATAGGGCGGATGGCTCGTCCTCCGAAGCTTTAGCGGAGAAGGGCTGTGATAACATTTTAGTGGCTGGAAGTTTGGCCGATCTTAATAAGCATAGATATTCGCAAAATAAATTTTTTATTACTCGTCATACCGAATCAACGCATAATTTAGACGATATTATCGCTTCTGGCGCGGAACGAGGCAAAAGTGCGTCTCGGGTTACCAAAAAGGGCATTGAGCAAGCCGGAAAAATGGGCGCGGCGCTCAAAAAACGGAAAATCGACGTCATTTATTGTTCGCCGTATTTGCGGACAAAGCAAACCGCTAGGATTATTGCCAAGATTATTGGCGCGAAAATAATTTTTGATAAACGGATCGGCGAACTTAATACCGGAATTTTCAATGGCCGGCCGGTTAAAGAGTATAAAGCATATTTTGCCGATTCTTTAGAGAAATTTACCAAAACGCCGCCCGGAGGGGAGAACCTTGCCGATGTGAAACGGCGGATGTTTGCCTTTCTTCGCGATATTAATCAGCGGCATAACGGCAAAAATATTCTTATTGTAAGCCATGGCGATCCCTTGTGGGTTTTAGAGGGGGCAGTCAAAGGATTGGCAAATGAAGAAATTTTAAAATTATCTTATCCGGAAATTGGCGATTTTCGGGAAATGTCTTTGGAGAACTGGTCATATAATAATTACGGAGAATTAGATTTACATCGGCCGTTTATCGATGAAATAATTTTGAAATGCCAAAAGTGCGGCGGACAAATGAAACGCGTCAAGGAAGTGGCTGACGTTTGGTTTGATTCTGGCGCCATGCCTTTTGCTCAATGGCACTATCCGTTTGAAAATAAGGAATTAGTGGATAAAAGACTGCAATTCCCGGCTGATTATATTGCCGAAGGGATGGATCAAACTCGCGGCTGGTTTTATACTCTGCTGGCAATATCGGTTTTATTGAAACGCGGCGCTCCTTATCATAATGTGATTTCCTTCGGGCTTTTGTTGGATAAATACGGATTGAAAATGTCCAAATCTAAAGGCAATGTCGTGGATCCGTGGGCAATGATTCAAAAATACGGGGCCGATGTGATTCGGTGGCACTTTTACACGATTAACGATCCGGGAGAGCCGAAAAAATTTGACGAGCAGGATTTAGCCAAGACACTGCGCAGAGTTTTTCTGATTTTATACAATTCATTCGTTTTTTGGTCCACTTACGCCGAGAAAAAAGTTCTCTCCCTGCGGGACATCTCCCGAAGGGAGAAAAGTTCTGTCCCCGCGGGGAGAGAAGTTCGAGGCGTGTTGGACCGCTGGATATCGTCGCGGTTGAATCAGACAATTTTGGGCGCCACTCAACTTTTGGATAAATACGAGGTTGGCGATGCCGGCAGATTGATCGAATCTTTTATTGACGATTTATCCCGTTGGTACATTCGGCGGTCGCGCGGCATTTTTCAAGATGTTGCCAAAGGGGGTAGCGCTTCTAAAAAACAATGGCAGTCGGCTTCAGCCACGCTTTATTATGTTTTGGCTGAGTTAAGCAAGTTGCTCGCGCCTTTTGCGCCGTTTTTCGCGGAAGCGCTTCACCAATCTTTGGGAGAGGAAAGCTCAGTTCATTTGATGGATTGGCCTAAGGCGGAAAAGGGATTAATTGACAAAGAGCTTTTGGATCAAATGGCGGAAGTAAGAAGATTAACGGCGTTGGCTTTGGCGGAACGCGAGAAAGCGGGAATTAAGGTAAGGCAGCCGCTACAAAAGTTAAAAGTTAAAAGTTTCCCGCCACCTATCCAACAGGATTTTGGAAGGCGGAATCCCGCCAAAAGCGGAATAAAGTTTAAAGTTTTAGATAAGACATTGCTAAATTTGTTGGCCGATGAAGTGAATGTTAAGGAAGTTGTTTTCGACAGCAAAATTTCCGGCGAGGCGGAATTAGATACTAAGTTAACTCCGGAGTTGCGCAATGAAGGAATAATGCGAGAATTAGTAAGAATGGTTCAGGGCTTGCGGCACGACGCGAATTATCAGCCGAAAGACAAGATAATTTTAATGATAGAGGCGCCGGAAGAACTTTTGAAAATCGCGCGGTTTAAATTGGCGGACTTTAAAAAAGAAACTAACAGCAAAGACGTTGAATTTAGAAAAACCACTAAATTCGACGCGGAACTTATCACGAAATTAGATAATCGTCCTATTTGGCTAGGAGTTAGAAAATAAAAAACAACATCCTTATAAACTTGAGAATGTAAGGATGTTGGGGCAGTTACAGAAGCCCAACTTTATTTTTGATTTCCAAAAGTTTTTTTGAAGCGATTTTGGCGGCTCGTCCTGAGCCGAGTTGAAGGATTTTTTTGAGACCGGCCGGATTTTTAAGAAGGGCGGTTTTTTTCTTTCGGAAAGAGCTGAAATAGTCGGAAACGTAATCGGAAATTGAATGTTTCGTTTCTCCGTAGTTCATTCCAGAAAACCCTCGTTCTACTTCCTCTAGAGATTTCCCGGATAAGCCGGCAATAATAGAGAGTAAATTGGAAATACCAGGCTTTTCTTTCGGGTCATATTTAATTTCACTGCCAGAATCAGTAATGGCAGTTTTTATTTTTCGTTCAATATCTTCTGGAGAATCATCTATAAAAAGACAGCCGGCGGGGCGAGACTTGGACATTTTTTTCGTCGGATCGTCCAGTGACATTAAGCGCGGAGTTTTAGCGAGAAGCGCTTGGGGTTCAATGAATGTTTTGCCGAATTTTTTATTGAATTTACGAACTAGTGTGCGGGTAAATTCAAGATGCTGTAATTGGTCGTGACCGACGGGAATGAATTGTCCGCCGAATATTAAAATATCGGCGGCCATAAGCACAGGATATTCCGCCAACCCGAAATTAGTTCCTTCTGCAATTTTTTCAAACTTCTCTTTGGTAATTTTTTTTGCCTCGGCAGGTTTAATGGCTTGCAGAACCTTTTCCTTGAAAGCTGTCATGCGTATCAATTCGCTTATGGGAGTAAGCGTGCTTAAAATCCATTTAAGTTCTTGAAGGGGTTCGATCTTGGACTGCTGGAAAATGGCTGATTTTTTAGGATTCAGCCCGGCTGCTAAAAAATCAGCCGCAAGGTTTATGATATTCCTGCTTAAATCTTTCGCGTCCGGATTTTCGGTTAAAGCATGCAGGTCGGCAACAAAAAAATAACATTCATATTTGCCGGAATTTTGCAGGTCAACGAAATTTTTCAGCGCCCCTAAATAGTTGCCAAGGTGCAATCTTCCAGTAGGTTGAATCCCGGAAATTAGTATTGGTTTCATTTAGCCACTAGCCACTAGCCACTAGCCACTAGTTTTTCTAGTCGCTAATCACTAGTCGCTAACTACTTAAAATTATACTTCAATAATGACTGGCAGCACCATTGGGCGCCTATTGGTTTTATTATACAAATATTGTCCGATCTGGTCTCTTATCAAAGATTTAAGGTAGTCGGCATTCGGGGTTTGCTGACGGGGAATGCGGCCGATAATGTTGCGGATGCGGCGCCTAATTTCATCCAAAACCTCTTTATTTTCTTTGAGATAGATAAAGCCGCGGGAGATAATGTCGGGATTTTTCATGATGCGGCCGGTTTCTCTTTCCAGGGTCGTAATTAAAACCAGCATTCCTTCCTCGGCCAAAACCCGGCGGTCTCTTAATACGATTTCTTCAACATCGCCTACGCCCAAGCCGTCAACCAAGACATAAAAAGCGTCAATTGTTTTATTAGTCACTCTAACGTCGTCTTTTGTCATTTCGACAACTTGTCCATTGTCTATCAGGATGCAATTTTCTTTTGGTATTCCGGCTTCTTCCATCACTTCGCAATTTGTCGCGCGCATGAAGTAATAGCCGTGAACGGGTATGACAAATTTCGGCTTAATAAGTTTGGCGACTAATTTAAGTTCTTCTTGAGGAGCGTGCCCGCTGGAATGGACATCAACAATTTTTGAATAATAAACTTTGGCTCCTTGGCGCGTCAGATTATCTCTCAGCACCTGGATGCTTCGTTCGTTGCCGGGAATAGCCGAAGAAGAGAAGATCACCGTATCTCCCCTTTTGATATTTACATGACGATGTTCGCCGTTCACTATTTTCATCAAACTGGCATTGGGTTCGCCCTGGGCGCCGGTGGTAAGAATTAAAATTTTATCATCGCGATACTTGTTTATTTCTTCAAGCGGCATAATGGTTCCTTTTTTCACTTTGATGTAGCCCAAATTTTGAGAGATTTGGATGTTGGTTTTCATCGTTCTGCCGCTTAGAGCGACTCTTCGCCCCAATCTTTCGGCGATTTTTAAGATTTCGGCGATTCTCGTAAGAAGAGAAGCAAAAATAGCCACTATTATTCTGTTTTCGGATTTTTTGAAAAGTTCCTCAAGGTTTTTTTCCACTACCCGTTCGGAAAGCGAGTGCCCCGGTTCTTCGGCATTGGTGCTGTCTATTAATAAAGCCAGAATTTTTTCCTTGCCGACTTTTTCAAATTCTTCCAGCCGTTCGGGATTCCCTTTGGCGTCATAACCGATTTTGAAATCGGCGAAATGGACGATATTGCCGATTGGCGTTTTCAAAACTACTCCGGTAGTATCGGGAATGTTGTGTTCAACGCCAAAAAATTTGGCGGAGAAATGTTTTGAAATTTTGACTTCGTCGCCGCTTTTTATCGTCTCGATGTTGAGTTTGGGCGCGTTGGGAAAATCTTCTTGCCGTTTTAAGACGATGTGTTTGGTTAATTCGGTGCAGTAAATCGGCGGGTTGCCTAATTTTTCGATTAAATAAGGAATCGCGCCAATATGATCGTAGTGGGCGTGCGTTAGAATTATGCCTTTTATATTTTGTTTTTTTGGCTGTAAATAATTGACGTTTGGAATAATGTAGTCTATCCCCGGCGTTTCTTCCTCGGGGAATTGGATGCCGATATCAATGATTACAATTTCATCTTCGTATTCAAAGAACATCATGTTGCGGCCGATTTCCTCAAGGCCGCCCAAGGGAACGAATTTTAAGACGTCTTTGTCGTCAGAGGATTTTAAATTTCTTGTAATTTTTGGATATTTAATTTGTTTAATCATAAAAAATAAAAATCAAATTTGTGCCGAGGGCGGGATTTGAACCCGCAAGCCCTTTCGAGCACAGCGACCTGAACGCTGCGTGTCTGCCAATTTCACCACCTCGGCAAGTCTAGATTAATCTTTTAATTTCCTCAATTATCTCGGTTTTTAGAGGGTTAATTTTTAGCGATTTGGCCAGGTAATAGCTGGTCCATTCGGCAAGCGTCAATGAATTAAAAGTTTTTTCAAGAGCGTTGCCCTTAGTTTCCAAATTTGTGGTTTGGACGCCGAAATTTTTTAATATTTTGCCGGTAATCCTGAACCGTTTTTTAATTTCCGGAGAATCATCTCTGTCTTTTATCAGAATCGCCGCGATATTTTTTGGTTTGGATTCAAAAGGAACGATTTCATTGTGATTCATTTCCGGCAATACATTGCAAAAAGCAAGAGCTTTGGCAGTTTCATTAAAATGAATTTTCCAAAGATAACCCAGGTGACTGTTTTGATTAGATGTGTAGATAAGAATTATTTTTCTTTTTAATTTGGCCGCTAACGCTTTACCGATTTTTCGCGAGTCTTTTGGTCTTATTTTTTTAGAAAGATCGGGGATTTGGGTCTCCGGCAATATTTTCTTGATAATCCCCAGGACGCCGTAAAACATCAGTCCATTGGCTTGTCTGGGCGCCAACTCATTTTTATGAAAAGCCGCCAACGGTATCTCGGATTCTCGCGCTAACTTCGTTAATCGGCCCCCGCCGCTGACAACGGCTTTTAGCCGACCCCGGGCTTTTAGAAAGCCGGAAATGGTTTCTTGCGTATTGCCCGAAAAAGAAATAAACAAGAACAGCGGATTTTTAAACCCAACCAAGGGCAAATCATAATCCTTCCAAGAAATTACCGGTATTTTTATACTAACATACCCTGATAAATTTTTCAATAGGTCAGCTACGGCGCCGGAACCGCCCATGCCGAAAACAATAATGGCGTCGGGACGCTCGCGAGAGCCGAATTTTTCGAGGTTGTAAAAATCCAGTTCTTTCAGAGAAAGCTGTTTATTGATGTTTAATATATTCTTCGCGTAGATATCCATTCGCTTCGCTCTATCAACGAATTACGAATCTAGTACGAATTTACGAATTCATTTATTCGTAACAAATTCGTTATTCGTTGATAAAGGCTATTTATTTAAATACTCTGTTTGTTTTTAGGTGCCATTTAGCGATTTCATCAAAGCGATTTGCCGGTGTTCCAATAAATTTTAATTCCAGTCCGCGAAGATCTTTGGGGACGGCATAAATATAATTGGGCGAAAAAAGGAAAATTGCCGGCCGATCTTCTTTGATAATTTCTTGAAGCTTGGTAAGGTTTTTATTTCTGGCATCGTCATCAAAACCCCTTTTAATGTTTTCCAAGATTTCGTCGACGGCTTTATTTTCATAAAGGGCTAAATTCAATCCGGGATAGAATCTTTCCGACGAATGCCAGAAAGCGAAGACATCGGGATTGTTTTTCAAGATATTCCCGAAAATTATCATTGGATAATTTCTTGTTTTGATAATTTCATTGCTGATATCTGCCGGAGTAAGGACAATGGGATTAAGTTTGACCCCGATTTTTTGCCAATCTTCCTTAAGAATGTTAACCGTTTCGATTAAAAACTGAATTTGAGGAACTATAATATCAAATTCTAATTTAACCTGGGCGCCTTTTATAGTCTTAATTCTTATGCCCGCGTCATTTAAATTCCACTTGGCCGATTCCAAAATTTCTTGGGCTGATTCCAAAGAAAAGACCTCGTCTTGATAAACTGTCGGATTAAAGCCGGGTATTTTTGGAATGATTGGGCCGTTGATAGCCAGAGCTCGGCCGTCAAACACCGCGGCGATGATTTTGTTTTTATCGGTGGCGTAATTCAGCGCTTCCCGGACGGCTTTTTCTTTCAAGGCCAGATTTATATTCGGATTGAAAAAAATCGCGTAGTAGCGGGGAATGTTCATTTCTAAAACTTGATGGCCGATTTGTAAATCCTTCAGCTGATTAAAGTCCAATCCTCCCAGTCCGCTGACTTGTTTTTTGTTAAAGACATTGACAACGTCTTTATAGTCTGAAAAAAATTTAATGATTAATTCCGCGATGAATGGCTTGGGGCCGCTGTAGTTCTGGTTGAGCTTGAGATGGTATTGAGTTATAAAACCATCATCGCGTTTATCGTATTTAACGAATTTATAAGGGCCGTTGCCGACGGGTTTTAGATTGTAATTAGAAAGCCGAAGATTAGCCGTAGGAATGTTCGAGAAAATATGTTTAGGGACAATTTTCAAGCTTTTAAGATTGTCGGCAAAAAACGCGTAAGGATTTTTCAGGGTAAAACGGATTTCTCGGTCGCCAAGTCTTTCGGCCATCACTCCTTGCCAGGTGGCATAGAGTGGCGAGCGGGCTTCGGGGTCTTGAATAGTTTCAATGGTAAAAATTACATCATCGCTGGTGAGCGGTTCGCCGTCATCCCACGCAAGACCTTTTTTCAATTCAACGGACCAGATTTTTTTATCATCGCTAATTTTGTAGTTTTCCGATAATTCCAGCAGATCGCTGAAAATTAATTCGATCAGGTCTCGGTCGGCGTCGTTGGCGCCAGCAAGCAAGGGGTTAATGGCTATCGGCTGTCCGATAATCCCTTCTATGTATTCACCCCCGGCCATAGGCGCTTCAGCCGTCGCGTTATAGTAACCGTTGATTCCCGCGAAAAATAAGGAAACGGCGAAAATCACAGCCGCCCCGATTAGAAGATAACGCTCTATTTTGGTTAAGCTTTTTATAACCGAAGAAAGTTTTGAAAACATGGAATTAACGCGCTAATTTGATTTCGGTCCCGCCATGGCGGGACCGAAATCGCCAAATTGATTCAAGGATTATTTTGCAAAGGGTCTTTTATCCAAGTCAGTTATATCAACAAATTAAGCAAGGCCAGAACAATAAAAGCGATTACTAAAATTATTGTCGCGATAAAAATAATTTTTTCTAAGCCGCGCCGAGTTTGATAAAAACCGCCGCCTTCGCCGCCGCCAAAAATCCCTCCCGCTCCTGATTCGCGTTCCTGAAGAAGAATCAAGCCAACCACCAGTATTGAAACGATTATTTGACCTAAATTTAGAAAATTCATTTAAACGCCCTCGCCCCTAACGCAAAAACCGCGTTTATAAAGCCAAAAATTAGAGTCGCGAAAATTAGAGGTAATAATCCATTTATTGTAATGCTTTCAGAAAGGATGTCAACAACATAGATTAGCGCGCCGTTCAGGACGACTGCCAATAGTCCCATTGTCAGCCAAATAAACGGCTTCAGGATGAATCTTAGCATCGGCAAGATAAAAGAATTAGCAATGGTAAACAGCGCCACTACTATCGCGAATCCCACCAAGTCATTAGTCACTTCAAATCCTTCTATAAAATAATCCGCCGCCAGCACCGCCGTCAAATTGGAGATGAGAAAAATTAGCAATTTAATCATTTTTTCATTATACCAAGTAATTCTCAGTGTTCAATGTTTTATTCCATACTTCCATTTCACAATCGAAATATAGAAGTATGAATATATAAGTATAATTGATTAAAATGGTTAAGATTGAGGCCATTGTAAGTTTGGGGATAAAATTCAAAATTGCGCTTTGTCTTGACCGCGTTGCGCCAGCGATATATGATTTCGACAGCTGTTTGGCGGCCTATTTATCGGAGAAGCGCGTGAAAATGATCGCGTCCAGAGTCGCGCTGACTATGGCGCTTCTATTCGTGTTTGGATTTTTTGTCGTTCTCGGCTATATTATTGGGCCTAAGGCGGCATTTATTATTTTCATTTTCGGCGGGATGCTGGGCGCGATGACCGAACTATATTTTAAAAAACGCGACGCGATGAAAGCTGAACAAGTCGAACAATATGAGAAAAAGGCCGCAGAATAGTTTTGACAGCCGCTCTGACTGTAGTTAGGGCGGCTTTTGCTTGTTTCTCGGCAAAGAGCGCGGGATTCGAATCCTGCGCTCTAATTAACGGAGAATTTTCAACAAACTTTGTCCGGTCATTTCCGGATGTTTGGGAATTTCCATCAATTCTAAAATCGTAGGCGCGACATCGGATAATATTCCCGCGGTTTCTTTTTCCATAAGCTCAATTAGTCCTTGGCTTTTGCCGCGCTGAAATTCCGATCCAATCAAATATATAGGCACCGGCGACGGATCATGTTTAGTTTCGATCATGCCGGTAAAAGGATTAATCATTCTTTCCGCGTTGCCGTGGTCGGCGGTAATAATCAGGACGGCATTTTGTTGCAAGCAAACTTTAACAATTTTTCCAATTTCATCGTCAACTGTTTGAATAGCTTTTAAGGCGGCGTCGTAATTGCCGGTGTGGGCGATTACGTCGGCGTTGGCAAAGTTTGCCAGGATAAAATCAAAACTTTTTTCTTCGATCGCTTGAATCACGCGGCTGCTTATTTCGCCAGCCATCATCTCCGGATATCCGTCATGACGCGGCACGTTTCTTGAGGGTATTAAAACTCGATATTCGTTTGGAAACGGCGCGTCTTTGAGGCCGTTAAAAAAATAACTGACATGGGCGTATTTTTCCGTTTCAGCCACTCTTAATTGAGTTTTTCCGTTGTCGGCCAAAATTTTTCCAAGCGGATTCTCCACTTTTTCCGGTGAATAAGCCACCGGCGTTTTAAAGAGATCGGAGTAATTAGTCATGGTAGCGATGTACAAATTCTTCAAGTCGGCGCTGGGAAATTTGTTAAAGTCCGGAGAAATGAAAGATTCGGCGATTTGGCGGATGCTGTCTTCGCGAAAATCAAAAAAGATCAGCGCGTCATTGTCTTTTATCGGGCTGATTTCCGGTCCGACAGAAAAAGGTTCCAGATATTCGTCGCTTAGATTTTTTTGATAATGGTTTTTAATTGCCGCCTCAATATCGTCAAAGACTTTCCCGCGGCCGGCAAGAGCTTCATAGGTTTTCCGCGTTCTATCCCAGTGTTCGTCGCGATCCAGCGCGTAATAGCGGCCGGAAAGACTGGCGATTTTGCCTAGGCCGGCAGTTTTATTTTTTTTTTCAATTTTAGCCAGCAGATTCAAAACTGATTTTGGCGGACTGTCTTTCCCGTCGGTAAAGAAATGAAGATTAAGTTTGGCAACTTCGTTATTTTTCGCCAAGTCTATTAACGCAAAAACGTGCTCTAATGAGGCGTGGACATTGCCCTCGGTTAAAAGGCCAACGAGATTAAGAGCGGAATTATTTTTTTTCGCGTGAGCGCACGCGCCTAAGAAGGACGGGTTTTTAAAAAAACCGCCATCGCGAATGGAAAGAGTAATGCGCGGAAAGTGTTGATAAATGACTTTTCCCGCGCCGATGGTTAAATGGCCGACTTCGCTGTTGCCTTCTTCGCCCCAAGGCAAGCCAACGGCTATTCCCGACGCTTGCAGAGCGCCGGCTAAATAATTACTTTTTACGCGATTGAGATTTTGAGGGTCCGCGATATAGATCGGATTAGAATTATCTTTCAGTCCTATTCCCCAGCCGTCAAGAATAAGTAAAACTATTTGTCTTTTCATTATTGTTAATTGTACCTTGACTGCGATTCGCTGAGAAGTTTATTATTAAGGTTACGATCTTTGAAAGGAGGTGGCATATGGGACCTTTGCCGCAATTTAGCGACGATAAACAGCGTCAAGAACTTTTTGGTTTGTGGAAAAAGCAGGAACAAATTTTGATCAGCACTGGTATACCCGAAGCAATGGGAATGGATGAGCGAGAATTTTCTGACTATCTTGAGTTATTCGCACGCGAGGCTATCGAAGGCGGCATGGGATATCGGCCGCCGTTGATTCCATTTTTGATTGTCATTGGCGAAAGAGCGGTCGGCATTTTAAAACAATTAAGATCGCTTAAAATCAACGGCCTGCGCGGCGCTGTTAGATTAAAACCCGGTTTAATAAAAGAAAGGCGCGATGATTTCCGTTTTTCGAACTTGGTCTATTTAATTTTTGGCGTTGAAGACGGATCGTCAACCGTAAATGTCGCGCCGAAAGATTGCCGAAGGCGTTTTACCGAAGATAATAGATGGGGGTTAAATGTTGTAGAGGGATTCGCTTTGCTAAGACTGCAGCCGGAGGTAATCCATCATCACGGAGTCCATCTTGTGGAATCTAGCTATGAGGCTTTAGAAGTAGCTAGTGTTTGGGGCAGTCCCGCTGAAGAGAAATTGGTTCTCGGCGCTTGCCGTCTTGAGGGTAGAGGAGATGGCCACGGATCGCCATCAAGCATGATTACGAAGCCGCCAACAGGCGGCACGCGCGAAAGACTAAGAGGCATAATTAGCTAATCCGTTTTTTGCTCCGATTCACGTCGGAGCTTTTTTATTGGACAAATTTTAATAATCTGGTATACTTTAAATATAAAAATTAATAAAAGGTTCCTAAGGAACTCATAGAGTAATCGCGAACAACTCGAATCCGTTTCAAAATAACGCGAATAAAATATAAATTTGCATTATTTGCTAGAAATTCGCGTTGTTAGCGAACACTCCGTATGAATAATTTAGCGAACAATTTAATATATGAGCTATCAAAGCCTATTGATGGGGGGCGGTTTGTTGATCGCAGGTTTAGTCGCTGGTTACTTTATTCGATTAGCGATTGCCGCGCGAAGCGCTAATTCGCTGGAGCGGCGTTTAAAGACCGAGCTTGAAGAAACTAAAAATAAAGCTCGGGAAATTGTTCTTGAAGCCAAAGACAAGGCCGCTTCTCTTCTTGACGAAATTAAAAATGAAGAACGGAACCGCAAAATCCAGCTTGATCGTTCGGAGGAGCGTTTGCTCAAAAGAGAAGAATCAATAGAAAATCAAGTCCGGGATTTTCGCGCCGGAGAGAGTCGGCTAGTTCAGGAACAGGATAAATTAAAAGCCGAGAAAGCGCGATTAGAAGATCTTCAAAAAAGATTCAATCAGGAATTAGAAAAAGTGGCAAAATTATCCGAGGGCGAAGCCCAATCATTGTTATTAAAGCGGGTCGAGGAACAGCATCGTCAGGACTTGGCTTCCGCCATCCAGAAACTGGAACAGCAGAAGAAAGAAGAAGTTGAAAAGAGAAGTCTGCAGATTATTACCACGGCTATTCAACGTTATGCCCGATCTCACGTGGCAGAAGTGACGACCAGCGTCTTTCATCTTAAAGACGAAGAAATGAAGGGCAAAATTATCGGCCGGGAAGGGAGAAATATTAGAGCGTTGGAGCGTTTGACCGGCGTGGAAATAATAATAGATGAAACGCCGGAAACCATAGTTGTTTCTTCTTTTGATCCCTTAAGGCGGGAAATTGCCAAGTTGTCATTGGAGAAATTGATTAAAGACGGCCGTATTCAGCCGGCTAAAATTGAAGAAAAAGTAGAAGAAGCCAAGCAGGAAATTAACAAAAGAATACAAGAAATCGGCGAGCAGGCGGCTTTTGAAGTGGGCGTAGTGGATTTACCCAAAGAAATTATCCAGCTTTTGGGCAGGCTTCATTTTCGGACAAGTTACGGACAAAATGTTTTGGTTCATTCGGTGGAAATGGCTCATATTGCCGGTATGATTGCCGCCGAACTTCGCGCTAACGCGGATGTCGCCAAAAGGGGAGCCCTTCTTCATGATATTGGGAAGGCGATTAGTCATGAAGTAGAAGGCACGCATGTTGAATTAGGAAGAAAGATTTTAAAGAAATACGCGATTGACGAAGCCGTGATTCAGGCGATGGAATCTCATCATGAGGAATATCCTTTCGCGACCACCGAATCATTTATTGTGGCGGCGGCCGATGTTCTTTCAGCCGCGCGTCCGGGCGCTCGCCGCGATACGATAGAAAATTATTTAAGGCGGTTGGAAGATTTGGAAAAGATCGCGGCAGGGTTTGAGGGAGTGAAAAACGTCTATGCTCTTTCCGCCGGACGCGAGATTCGAGTTTTCGTGGTGCCGGAGAAAATTGACGATTTCGGGGCCTTGCAATTGGCCCGGGATATCGCGGGCAAAATCCAAGGCGAGCTTAAATACCCCGGGGAAATAAAAGTTAATGTGATTAGAGAAAGCCGAGCGGTAGAGTACGCCAAGTAACTAGTAACTAGTAACTAGTAACTAGTAAACAGTAAACAGTAAACAGGAATAATAATAATTGCTATACTAAAAGCATTATTAACTTTTAATAAAAAGGTCGATCTGTTTTACTTCGTAAAACCGCAGATCAGCGCAGAATGAACGCAGAACTACGCAGAAATTTTTTCCGCGTAAATCCGCGTAAAGTCAGCGTAAGTCGGCGGTGAGCGATAGCGAACAATGAAAAAAGAAAACTTAGTAGAAGCAGTAATGAAGGCCGCCAGTCTCGCAACCAAGAAGCAGGCGCATGACGTCGTGGAAGCGGTTTTAGATACTGTTACCAAATCTTTGAGTCGCGGCGAAGAAGTGGCCTTAACCGGTTTTGGCACATTTCGAGTCGTAAAAAGCGCCGCTCGAGCAGGCGTTAATCCCAAGACCGGGCAGAAAATACAGATTCCCGCTTCGATCAAACCTAAATTCAAAGCAGGCAAGGCCTTAAAAGAGGCAGTCAAGTAAATGGAGTATTTAGTAAAAGAGGGTCTCAGATGAGACCCTCTTTTACTAAATTACTAATCTCAATGAATTTTTTATAGGCTTCTTTAATTTTGGCCAAACCCTCTTCGATTAACATTTGAATAGTGGTTTCTTCGGCCGCGACAAGATCAGTTTGCGTTGTCGTGGCCGTGCTGGTGGCAGTTATACCTAAGACAGTTTGAGTATCGAGCGTGGAAGTGGCGGTAATTCCTTCTTGAGTTAATGACGGAGTGGTGGTGGCGCTGGAAGTGGCCGCCGTGTAAAGACCCGACAGATTGGCCAACAGCAATTTATTGGCGGCGCTGTTTGCTTCACGCGCCATATTTATGGCAGTCGTTGCCTCTTCTAAAGGCGGTCGCAGTTTCGCGACATCCATTATTTTTAAAGACTCTAATTTTTTCAGATCAACAGTTATCTTCTCCAGCCGTCTATCGGCAATTTTGATAACCGCGTTGCCCTGGAAAACCAAAACAAAATCCATAATTTTTTTGACCTCAGGATTGTATTCGGTTTCCCGCCAAGCTTTAAAATCAACGGCTAAGTTTTTAATTTTCTCCAGATCAAGGCTTCCATTAAGGGTTTCTTGCGTTAAATCATAATACGCGAGAAATCCGTTAAGCCGGTTTAAAAAGTTATCTCGAATTTCTGAATAATCCAAGACAGAACTTAGGGGCGCGTCTTTCATGTTTAATTTTTTAAGTTTATTTTTGAGGTCATTCGCTTCAAGAATTGATAAATCTAAAATTCGGGACAAAGCGGTTTTTCTGACCTCGATATCCAATAGAGTTTTTTCTTCGTCGCTCAATTCGCTATCTTTAATAGTCAGCAATTGATCAACGCTTTCAACGACGTTTTGAAAGGCCGATTGAATGGCTTCTGAAGGGGCTTGCCCTGATCCGCCAGCTGGCGGACGAAGGGCTGTTTTTTCTTCGGCTTGGACTGTCGCCGCGGCCAGAATCAAGCCGGCGAACAGCGCGGCGAGCCCCATACGATAACAAGTCGCATACGAGGCGAACAAAGTTTTAAAAAGTATTTTACAAGACATCTACAGAATGATTTCATTCAGTAATTTATCAATTTCTTGATCAAGAGATTCGCGAGTTTCCAAGTCGTTGATTTCTTTTTCCAGAATTAGCGAGCTGTTTTGCGAAGCTTCGTTGAGGGCTACGGCGACTTCTTTCGCCGACTGGGAGTAATAGCGCGCTTCGGCCAATTTTATTTGAAAATCCATACTATCAACCTCGGACATAAGTTTTTGAGTATTGAAGCTGGTCAAAATAACCGGTGAAAGGTTTTTAATGTTGAAATACGACAAACCGCCTATCGCCAGAAGCAATAGTAAACCGGCCAAACCTAAGGCGGCGCTGTATTTTACGCCGTCCCACAATCGGTTTTTTAGAACGGCGAGATATTGCTGTGGTTTGAGCGTGGATAGAATTATGGCCCGGGATTTTTGAGTGAAGTCCGGATGAGGCGCGAAAAGAACTCGCAGCGGCCGCAGGATTTTTATCAGGTAGTTTTCAAAAGGAGAATCTGTTTGGGAGGCGGCTAAAATAACGGCGCGAGAACGTTTAGTGAATTCCGGATTCGGCTCGATTGCCTTCAGCGATTTTAAGATTTTAAGCAGTTGATTGTCCATTGTTGGCTAAAATATCTTTTAAATTTTTTATAGCGCGATGTTGAACCAGTCTGATCGCTCCTTCGCTTTTGTTCAGAGCGGCGGCTATTTCTTTATGAGACATATCTTCGACAAATCTCAATAAGATAACTTCTTGTTGTTCTTCGGCCAGCCCATATATTGCTTTAGTAACCTTTTCAATATTCAAAGAAAAATCCAAATTATCTTCAGCGGCGCTTGATACTCTGACAAAGTCTTCATCTAATCCTTCAAGACTCAAATTATTTTTCTTGGTGCGGTAATAATCAATGACGGAGTTGCGGGCAATCTGGTAAAGCCAGCTGGAAAAAGGGAAACCCCTGGGAATATAACCGGAAATATTCTGCCAAGCGCTGAGAAACACTTCATGGCAAAGATCTTCCGCCTCATGTTTATTGCCAACCTTCAGTAATATAAATCTGTAAATCGGCGATATATAGTGGTCGTAAAGTTGGCCAAAAGCCCCGGCTTCGCCTGCTTGGGCTTGCTTTATTATGTTATTTTCGTCAGTTAACATATAGTAGAACGAATAGGGGAGTTTTTAGTTACCCGCGCAGGGTAACTAAAAACTAACAACTAATTACTCCCCCAGTTCTTGGAGCAATTCTTCAAGGGAGTCAGTTGATGATTGATTGACATCATCAGTTTTTCTAAGCGCGTCCAATTCTTTATCCAGCCCCTCGTTAAAAGATTCTAAGTCAAAAGAATCTTCAGCGGGTAATGCCGATTGCGGATTTTCCGGTTCAACCGGAGCAATCTTAACCGGAGCAACTTGGGCCAGTTCGATTTCAATGGTTTCAATCTGATCGGTCGCGCCGGTGGCGGCGGGCGCCGGATTATTTTCAGTTCGATTGGCGCGGTAAATTGCCACCCCCGCGGCAATAAGAAATAATGCTATAATCAGAAGTATGTTTAAGCGGTATTTGGACATCATTATTAGTTTAACCATATCGCAATGAATAATCAAGGATGTATTTTAAAAGTTGACGGATTAAGCGTTTTTTTTGGCCAGTCGCAGATTATCAAAAATATCAGTTTTGAGGCGCGAAAAGGCGAAAGTTTGGCGATTATCGGGCCCAATGGGTCCGGCAAAACAGTGCTATTTAGGGCGTTGATCGGAAGCTTGGATTATACGGGTAAAATAGAATGGGCTCCGGGCGTCAGAATCGGCTATGTTCCCCAGAGAATTGATTTGGATCGGTACTTATCTTTAACTTTGGAAGATTTTTTGTCGTTGAAAACGAAAGTTTTGCATTTTCCGAGAGCCGTTATCAATGAAGCGCTGAAGATGGTGCATTTGCCGCCGGCAACCCTGAAATCGTCATTGAATAATCTTTCCGCCGGCCAGCTGCAAAGAGGCCTGATTGCTTTCGCCCTAATCGGCTCGCCGGATATTTTATTGTTTGATGAACCGACGGCTGGTGTTGATCTGCCCAGAGAAGAACAGATTTATGAAACACTGCATCATCTTCAAGACAAGCAGCAGATGACGGTTATTTTTATTTCTCACGATTTGAATTTAGTTTATCGCTACGCGACCAAGGTTATTTGTTTAAATCGAGAGATGTTTTGTTTTGGCAGTCCGCAGACGGCCCTAAGTCCGGAGTTGCTGGATAAGCTTTACGGCGCCCGGATCGCGCATCGTCATTTTGAATAAAATGTAATACTAATATACTAATTCATGCTAATGATACGAATGTCAACTAATAAATTTTATATTCGTATTCATTGGTATAATTAGTATGTATTTGTTGATTGGTATTACATCAGCGTAAGCGTATGGAATTATTTTTTTCTTTATCGTTAATGATGGCGGTGGCGATTGCCTCCGGTTTGGTGGGAGCTTTTGCTTTGATGAAGAAGATGACTTTGGCTTCAGACGCTATTTCTCACATTGCCCTGCCCGGTTTGGGAATCGCCCTGCTGTTAAAGTTCAATCCTATTATTGGCGGCGCCGCTGCCATATTGTTAGGCGCTTTGTTAATTTGGACGGTTGAACGGAAGACGCGGATTGCCACTGAGACAATTATCGGCGTGGTATTTTCCGCTTCGCTGGCAATAGGCAGTTTAATAACCCCCAGCGAAGAATTGCTTGAAGTTTTGTTTGGGGGTTTTAACGGTTTTGATTCTGCCGAATGGCTGATAGGAATAATAATGTCGCTGATTATTATCAGTTCGATTTTATTTTTGAAAGAACGGATAGCTTTGTCGTTGGTATCTCAAGATTTGGCTAAAACAGTCGGCATTAATAATAGCCGGTTGAATCTGTTTTTTCTTTTGATCTTCGCCCTGAACGTAATTTTGGGTTTGAAATTTTTAGGCGTGCTTTTAATGGGCTCTCTTATTATAATTCCGGCAGCGGTCTCCAAAAATTTGTCTTGGAATTTTAGATCAGATTTAATCCTTTCCGCGGCGGCGGCCTTATTTTCAGTCGCGATCGGATTTGTTTTGTCATCAAATTTTGATTTGGAACTCGGCCCCACGATTATCAGCGTAGCGGCGCTTTTGTTTTTGTTGAGCGTATTTTTCAAAAAAAGTAGCGCGAATTAAGACTTCATGATATAGTGACGTTTGTTTCGCGGGTATCGTATAATGGCATTACCTTAGCTTTCCAAGCTAAAGACAGGGGTTCGATTCCCCTTACCCGCTTAAAAATTGATTTTCGGAACTTGACCCCCACACCAAACGAGCATTGGCGCTGAAAAAAATGATGCTCGTTATGGTGTGGGGGTTGATTTTATTCGGGAAGCGGCTATGCTATTTTTAGAACTTTGATTGTTGAAGGAGACAGGAAATGAAAGCAGCGGCGGAATACATCTGGATTGATGGGCAGAAGCCCACTAAGAAGTTGCGTTCTAAAACCAAAATTTTGGACGGGCCGATAAATGGATTGTCAGATATTCCCATGTGGGCATTTGACGGGTCCAGCACTTGCCAAGCGGGCACCGCCAATAGCGATCTTATTTTGCAGCCGGTTTTTATGGTTCCCGATCCGACGCGGGGCAAGCCTCGTACAACAACAAGTTGTCTACGGGGCGGGGGAAATGTTTTAGTCCTTTGCGAAGTTTTACTCCCCGATTTTACGCCGCACGAAAGCAACACTCGCGCCAAACTAAGAATCGCAGCCAAGAGATACTCGCGACATAAACCGCTTTTTGGCATTGAACAGGAATACACTCTTTACGATGCCGATGGCGGAAGGCCGTTTCGTTGGCCTAAAGTGAGTACGGCTTTTCCCGCGCCTCAAGGTCCGTATTATTGCGGGATCGGAAGCGATGAAGTTTATGGACGAGAATTGATTGAAGCTCACACCGCGGCCTGTCTTAAAGCGGGTTTAGCCGTTGCCGGCACTAATGCGGAAGTTATGCCCGCTCAATGGGAGTTTCAGATAGGTCCGCTGGGGCCGCTAGAAGTCGCTGACGAGCTTTGGTTGGCTCGTTGGCTACTGTATAGATTGGGGGAGAATTACGGGATCAGCGCGAAATTAGATCCCAAGCCCATTTCCGGCGATTGGAACGGAGCCGGAGCCCACACTAATTTCAGCACTAGGGAAACGCGTCGGTCCGGAGGATTGAAACACATTAAGGAAGCTTGCGAGAGATTAGGTAAATTCCACTTGGAGCACATAAAGGTTTACGGGGCAGATAATGATAAGCGGTTAACCGGCAGGCACGAAACTTGCGATATCAAAACTTTTCGGTATGGCATTGGCGATCGAGGCGCTTCTATTCGGATTCCGGCGCCAGTGGCTAAAGCCGGCTGCGGCTATTTTGAAGATCGCCGTCCGGCTGCCAACGTCGATCCTTACGAGGCATGCAGGGCAATTTTAGAAACGGTTTGCGGAAAAGGATTTAAAGCAGAAGATTAGCGACAATGATGATCCACGGTCAAAACCGTGGATTAATTTATTTTATAATTCTTGTCAGAAAACCTCGGCCGCGAGATAGCAGCTTTCTATGGTCTAATTCGCGCGAATTAGAGAACTAACATTGAGGGTAAAAGTATGCCCCTAATCGGAATCATATAAATCCAAATACTTGCTAATTTTGGCGAAATATATAAAGTAAAAGTAGATGAAATTCAGAGGTAAAAATCTTAATTGGCTTTGGGCGGTTGTTTTGGGGATATTGATTTTTTTAGGCGGCAGTTACTTTATTTTTCGGCCTAAGGTCATTCCACCGGAATTTATTGAGGCCAGAATAAGGGGCGCCGAGATTGCTCAAAAGATTGTCGGGCTTTCAAGCGTTTCTTTGGAGACTCTTGATCAAATCGCCAGACATGACAGGGAGGGGAATTCCCCCGAGGCGCTTATTTTGATTTCCAATCAACTTATTCAAAACCGGACTACGCGCGATGAAGCTATCGCCCTTTCCACCGAGCTTGAAAAAATGGCGGGCAATCTGCTGGATATTAAGCCCGCTCGCGCCCAAAGATTAGCCACCGAAGCGGTTAGTTATGAAGTGGCATTAGTGAGCCGGCTTATCGGCTACAATTATTTTCTTACCAGGCTTTTTGAAATTTTGGAATCAAAATTCAACGGTGAATTAGCCGATGCCGACGGTCAAGTTGACACATTGATTAACCAAATCAATGGCGAAAGGCAAACTATTAACAATCTTAATTCTAAATTTAACGGCGCGATGGCGGAATTCGACAGGGTATTTCTCAAATAAAAAATGCCGGTTCTTGAATATTTTGTTTTGAATCACCCACTTTGGGCCTATCTGGTTTTATTTTTAGGAATGTTCATTGAGGGTGAAGTTTTTTTTCTGACGGCGGCAGTTTTTGCCAAGCTTGGCTATTTGGATTGGAGTTGGATAGCGGGAGCGGCTTTTGCGGGAGTAGTTTTGGGCGATGTCGCATGGTTTTATCTCGGTAAATTTCTTAAAAATACCAAACTCGGTTTTTTCTTTAATAGCCGGTTCAGCGCCTATCATGAATGGCTGGATAAAAATTTTCTTCGGCGCTATTGGGCGATGGCCTTTTTATCGAAATTTCTTTACTATGTTAACCGCTTAACGCCGCTTATCGCCGGTTGGCATGATTTTGAATTTAAGAAATTTTTGAAAATTCATTTTTTGGCGGCGATTTTTTGGACAGGCGTTAATCTTATTTTCGGCTATTTTTTTGGCCTGATTATCGGCATTGAGGGCATTCGATGGCTTTTACGGAGGTTCGAACTATTCCTTTTGATAATGATTGTTGTCTTTATCGGCGGCGAGTATTTATTGAAGAGAGTATTTTCTCGGCGCATTCAGAAAGATTCCCGAAACCTCTGATTCCCGAAACCGATAGTGGATTTCGGGAACCCATGACTGGATGGATTTAATCTGGGGGTTTCGGGAATCCTTTGGATTCCCGAAACCCAAAATATTGAGATAGGTTCATAAACAGCCCCGAGAGTGATACAATAAGACTAGTCGCTAGTTACTCGCATGATTAACTTACCTTTTTTTAAAAAATACGGCGGTTTGAAAATTCTTTTCGTGGCTCCGGAAGCGGCGCCATTCGCGAAAGCCGGCGGCTTGGCGGAGGTGATGTTCGCTTTGCCGCGAGCGCTAAAAAAGAACGGCCATGATGTTCGGGTGATGATTCCTCGTTACGCCGGCATTGATTTGGAAAAATTCAATTTAGAAATGGAACTGGAGGGTTTGCAGGTTCCGACCGATGTTGAAGAAGAGAAGGAAAATCAGCCGCGATATTTAACTTGTAATGTCAGAAAATATGTTCCTCCGGAAGACGCGGAAGAAAAAAATCTTCCGGTTTTTACTTATTTTTTGGAGAACCTCGAGTATTACGAGAAGCGATCTAATATCTACGGTTATATTGATGACGCCGTTCGCTGGGCTTTATTGTGCCGAGGGACTTTGGAATTTTTGCGTTCTTCGCGGTGGGCTCCGGAAATCATCGTATCCTCTGATTGGCAGACCGGATTTTTACCGAACTATTTGCGGACCGCGTATAAGAATGATCGCCAGCTCAAAAAAACGGCGACAGTGTTTATAATCCATAATTTATTTTTCCAGGGAATGTTTGATCATCGTTATGTGCCAGAAATGGATTTTGACGATGGCCAGTCGTCAATCCCGTCGTTTTTTAACCCCCGCCTTCTGAAAGTTAACGGCATGCGGCGCGGCATTATGTATAGCGACATAATCAGCACCGTTTCATCAACATATTCAAAAGAGATTATGACCAAAGATTACGGCGAGTTTCTCGATGATTTATTGAAAGAAAGACGGGCGCGGATTTACGGCGTTTTAAACGGGATTGATTATGATGATTTTAATCCTCGGACCGACAAGCATTTAACCGAAAATTATGACGACGACAGCTTGGAAAAAAGAACAGCCAATAAACTTGAGTTGCAATCGCGTTTTGGTTTGGCCAAAGATAAGGACATGCCCATTGTGGCAATAGTTTCGCGGCTGCTGGAACAAAAAGGACTTGATCTTTTATTTCCGGTCGCCGAATCGCTTTTGAAAGAATTGGGTTTTCAATTGATTATTACCGGCGCCGGCGAGGCAAAATATATGGGATTTTTTAAAGATTTAGCCGATCGTTTTCCTGCTCAAGTCGGCGCTCATTTAATTTTTGATCCGGTTATGCCGCGCGCGATTTACGGCGGCGCGGATATGATTTTGATTCCCTCCAAATTTGAGCCGTGCGGGTTGGCTCAAATGGAAGCAATGCGATACGGCGTGATTCCAATAGTTCGCAAGACCGGCGGTTTGGCCGACTCGGTTCAGAATTTCGATCCGAAAACTCAAAAGGGCACCGGCTTTGTTTTTAAAGATTTTGATTCCATGGCAATGACCATTTCTTTAATTCGGGCGTTTGAAAATTATAGAAATCCCGCGATCTGGCGAAAAATTCAAAAAAACGCGATGACGAAAGATTTTTCTTGGCAAAAATCAGCCGAAGAATATGAAAAGATATTCGGAGCGGCGATTGATTTTCGTAAACACGAACTAGAATGATAATCTAATCTAGTGGCTAAACCCTAGTCGCTAGTGGCTAATTTTATGCTTTGGGCGAATTTTCTTCATATTTATCAACCGCCGACGCAAAAAGAAATCTGGGTGCGGCGCATTACGGCCGAATCTTACCGCAAGATTTTTTCCGGCCTTTTAAATATAAAACGCGCTCGCCTCACTCTTAATATCAATGGAATCTTATGTGAATTGCTGGACAAATTTGGCGGCAAGGACGTTTTGGAAAATATTAAGCGGCTTTTAGAAAACGGAAATCTGGAATTAACCGGCAGCGCTAAATACCACGCTTTTTTGCCGTTTCTGCCCGAAAGCGAAATCGAGCGGCAAATTCTTCTCAATGAAGAAGTTCTGAATAAGTATTTTGGCAATGACTGGAAAAAAGGAGGATTCTTTTCCCCTGAAATGGCTTATTCCTCCAAAGTCGTTAAAGTGGCGGCTAAGCTGGGTTACAAATGGATTATTATGGATGAATTGGGATTTCCGGCCGGCAAAAAATTATCGCCTAACTTAATTTATAAAATAAAAAACATTGATGATTTTTCGGTGTTCTTCCGCGAAAGAAATCTATCTTTTACGATTTTATCGGCTCAAATAGGAACCGTGCCGACGATTTTGCGGTATTTGGGGCCACGGCTGGAGAGCAACGAGTATGTCATTACGGCAATGGATGGCGAAACTTTCGGTCATCATCGGCCGGGGCTGGAGATGTTATTGTTTGATTTATTGAATGAATCCAAAATTGAGCCGGCAATGGTCAGTGATTTACTCGTGAAGTTTGGAGACATTGAAAAGATAGAGCCCAGAGATTCAACTTGGGCGGTTACTAAACGCGATATTAAAGAAAACACTCCTTTTTCCAGATGGAAAAGCGAAGATAATTCAATTCAGCAAAAGCAATGGCAATTAACTGATTTGGCGATCGCGGTCGTTAACCGGTCGCCGGCCGATAAAGAAATCAGAGATCTTTTGGATAAAGCATTGCACTCTGATCAGTATTGGTGGGCGTCAGCAAAGCCATGGTGGAGTTTGGAAATGATGGAACGAGGGGCTTACGAATTAAAATCCGTTATTTTGAAATCGTCTTCGGCAATGCCGGAGGAAAAATCGCGAGCTGAAGAATTATACAAGGGAATTATTTATACCGGTTTTGAATGGCAAAGGAGCGGTTTGGTGGATGAGCTTTCCCGAAAAGAAGACGAAGAAATCCGCGAGCGGCTTGAAGAAAAAGAAAAACTATTTATCACCAAAGAAGAATATCAGCAAATGATAAAAACTTTGGAAGAACAAATGCATCTTGCGGCTAAAGCCGAGGAGTATCATCGCGCGGCGATGATTAAAGACCGAATTCGCGAATTGAAAGAAGAGATGGAAAAAATTTAATAAATTTTTATGAAGGTTCTTTTTGTGGCATCAGAATTAACGCCGTTAGCTAAAGTGGGGGGCTTGGGCGATGTTATTGGCAGTCTGCCGAAGGAGTTGGCCGATCTGGGTGTTGATGTGAAAATCGTGCTGCCGTTCTACGAAGTGATTGATCGTAAAGTTTGGAAGCCGAGGCTGCGAATTAAGAATTATGAATTAGGAATTAAGGGCGAGAAAATTGATATTTACAGTGCAAGACTTCCAAGGAGTTCAGTAGAGGTTTTTTTGGTTTACAATAAAAAATATTTAAGCACCGGGCCGATTTATTTTGAAAAAACCGCTTTCGCCGGCTCTAAAAAAGAAGTTGATCGTTTTATATTTTTCTCTCAAGCAGTCTTTCGACTACTTGCGCAGACTAAGACGGACGATGGCGGATCGCGCGGAAAAAGTCTGCGAAGTCCGTTAAAGTCCGCGGAGTCCGCATTTAGTCCACTTGAGTCCGCGATCGGGTGGCAACCCGATGTAGTGCATTGTAATGATTGGCACACCGGAGAGCTTGTTAAAGAAATTAGTAATCGGAAATTAGTAATTAGTCGTAAGTCCAAAAAAGACCAATTACTGTCCCTTCGGGACATCTCCCGTGTCCCTACGGGACATCCCCCGAAGGGGGACAGGGAGACAATTACTAATTACCAATTACCAAAAACAGTTTTTACGATACACAACTTAGCCAATCAAGGGGCGACTAAGCGGGAGAATTTGATGGCAGAGGGGATTAAAAACGCGGATATTATCACGACCGTAAGCCCGACTTACGCCAAAGAAATTTTGACTAAAAAATACGGCGCCGGATTGGATAAGCTTTTGCGAACGCGCGAAAAAGCTATTGTCGGCATTCTCAATGGGGTTGATTACGGTTTTTGGACTAAAAAGCATGCGCGGCTAGATAATATTCCGACCTTCGGTTTAGTATCCCGCTTAACTTATCAGAAAGGCATTGATTTAGTGGCGCCGCTGGTTGGCGAGTTTGTAAAAAAATACAATGCCCAATTTTGGTTTTTGGGACAAGGTGAGCCGCAAAATGAAGCAGCTCTTGAAAATTTGGCGCGCAAGCACCCCAAAAATGTTTTTACCACGATCGGCTTTAATGAAAAGCTGGCGCATTATATTTATCGCGAGTGCGATTTCTTTTTAATGCCGTCGCGTTTTGAACCAAGCGGTTTGGGGCAGATGATAAGCATGCATTACGGCACTGTTCCCATAGTTCGCGCCACCGGAGGCTTAAAAGACACCGTGAAACATCTCAAGACTGGTTTTGTTTTCAAAAATGAATCAGCGGCAGACTTTAGAAAAGCTATGGAGTTAGCTGTTAAATATTTTTATGACAAGAAGAAATTTAATGCTATTCGCAAGAATTGCTTAAACCAGGATTTCAGCTGGAATAAAT
>MHJJ01000011.1:17709-80121 GCA_001817915.1 Candidatus Harrisonbacteria bacterium RIFCSPLOWO2_01_FULL_44_18 | reverse complement strand
TCCCGAAACCCTGTCCCCGCGGGACATCTCCCGAAGGGAGACAAATATTGAAATTCAAATTTTAGATAACTTTCCTTGGTTTTTGTTAGTTTGAACTAATGAGAGTCTTGATTAAAGATAATGAAAAGCGATAAAAAAATTGTCGTCATAGGTGGTGGGACGGGCGTATTTACGGTTTTGTCTGGCCTTAAGCAGTATTTTAATAATCTGACTGCGATTGTAACAATGGCGGATGACGGCGGCTCAACTGGAGTTTTGCGGGAAGAATTTGGTATTTTGCCGCCGGGCGATATTCGCCGCGCCTTGATTGCTCTTTCCGCTTCGGATAATAAAAATTTATCCGAGCTTTTCAATTATCGATTTAACGAAGGAAGCGGATTGTCGGGACACAGCTTTGGAAATTTGATGATTACGGCGCTGGAAAGAATTACCGGCGGTTTTGAAACGGCGATTGAAGAGGCCAGTAAAATTCTTTCTGTCCGGGGGCAAGTGCTTCCGGTTACTTTAAAAACCACTTACTTGATGGCAGAGCTGGAAGATGGACGAACTATTCGCGGAGAAAGCGATATTGATATTCCTCAACATGACGGGAATATTCAAATCAGAAAAGTTTGGCTTAAGCCGCAAGTATCATTAAATCCAAAGGCAAAAAAAGCGATCTTGGAAGCCGATGCGATTATAATCGGTCCCGGCGATCTTTACACCAGCATTATTCCCAATCTTTTAGTGGACGGCATGGGACAAGCCCTTCGACGGGCTCAGGGTAAAAAAATTTATTTTGTAAATATAATGACTAAATTCGGAGAGACAACCGGTTTTCAAGCATCAGATTTTTTAAACGCCATCGAACATTATTTAGGAAAAAATGTTTTGGATTACGCTATTTTTAATAAAACTAAACCGTCATCAATGAGATTCCGGCCGTACATTAAAGAAAAAGCGGAATTCGTAGAGCCGGATATTGAGAATCTAAAAAAACCGACGCCGATCGCCGCCAATTTAATAAGAAAATACGGCTTAATCCGGCATGATCCTGATAAAGTGGCGCAATTAGTAAAGATGCTGGTTTAGATTGCCTGAGACGAACTTTGCGCAGATGTGAATTTGAGGAATATTGCGCCGACAAGAACGCCGAGGATATTGACTAAAATGTCAATAATAAAATCCAGCTGCGTTGATTGAGCGATATCAAAAAACAAAGCGGTGCTAAATAGCGTATCTGATAATTTTTGGACTCCTTCGAATATAAAACCGCCGGCAATCGTGATTAACGCGGCGGTAGTTCTGGGAACGTACGGCTTTTTTAAAAGCAGAGGCAATATCAGATAAGCGGTTTGGAATGCGGCAAAAGACACAAAAAAGTGGAGAATAATGTCATATTGAAATCCAATTCTATGCAAATAGACGCTGCCGGGGATATTCAGAAAAATAACAAGCGCGGCCAGTATTTCCAAACGTCTTTTTACCGATTCAAATTTTTTGAGAGAAGTGATTAGAAAAAGAAGGGAGGGGTTGATAAACGTATATGGAATAGCTAATACTTCCTGTTTAGTGATAAATCCGTAAATACCGGTTGCTAAAGAGGAAAAAAGAGCAACCCAAAAGATCGGAGAATGTCTAAACATTTTGCGAGTTATTTCGCGACTTCCCGTACTTTCTTTTCAATCGCGTTCAAGAGTTTTTTATCTTCTTTAAGTTTGGCTTTTACGTTTTCGATTCCCACGCCCAATTTTTCCCCCTCGAAACTGTAACTAGCTCCGGATTTGGTAATCACTCCGTATTTTAAAGCAGCGTTGGCAACATCCCCTTCGTAAGAAATTCCCTCGCCGTACATAATATCAAACTCCGCGATTTTAAATGGCGCCGCTACTTTATTTTTTACCACCTTGGCTTTCACTCGATTGCCTACCGCTTCCTCGCCTTTTTTAATTTGCGCCGCGCGGCGAACATCAATGCGCACCGAGCAATAAAATTTGAGGGCGCGGCCGCCGGGCGTTGTTTCGGGATTTCCAAAGAACACGCCTATTTTTTCGCGCAATTGGTTTATAAAAATAATCATCGTGTTTGACTTGGCGGCGATGGCGGTGAGTTTGCGGAGAGCTTGCGACATCATGCGCGCTTGCAGTCCCATGAACTGCTGGCCCATTTCGCCTTCAATCTCGGCTTTGGGCGTTAAAGCGGCCACGGAATCCACCACTACCACGTCAATCATTTCCGAGCGCACCAGACTTTCTAAGATATTCAGCGCCTCTTCGCCGTTGTCGGGCTGGGAAATCAAAAGTTCTTTTACTTTTACTCCCAATCTTTCGGCATATTCTGGATCCATCGCGTGTTCGGCGTCAATAAAAGCCGCTTTGCCGCCTTTTTTCTGCGCTTGAGCGACAACATTCAAAGCCAATGTAGTTTTTCCGCTACCTTCCGGGCCAAAAATTTCTATGATCCGTCCTTTCGGCAAACCGCCGACGCCTAAAGCAAGATCTAAAGAAAAAGAGCCGGTTGGAATCACATCAACATTTACTTTCTTGGCGTCGCCCAACTTCATAATGGCGCCTTCGCCAAACTTACTTTGTAGCGCTTCCAATAAGCTATCTATATTTTCTTTTTTTTCTTCGTTTCCCTTCGTGGCCATATTTTTTGAAGTATGAATTTTGAATTATGAATTATGGCGGCAATTATCTAATCCGTAATTTATAATTCATGATTCATAATTCTCATGGTTGCGGCTGATATATTATTTGTCTTACTATTTTAGTTTCTTTCCCTAAAAATCTTTTAACGGAAAAGGCAACAGTATTTAATCCCGGCTGTAAATTATAATCTTTCTGGAATTGGCCGTTTTTGTCAATGTAAACCTCTTCGTCATTAATTAACAATTTGTCATCCGAATCAGTCCGGCCGGCTAAAGCAATAGTTGATTCCGAAACAACTACGGTAGGCGAGGTTGGATTGGCAATTTCTAATTCTGGCGAACCCAACAGCCGCCCCGCGTTTAATAAAAGATACAGAATTACCAAGATAATCGCCGCCGCTACTATAATTATTCTTTTTTTGATCGATTTCAAGGCAAATCGATTGAAGGGTAAGACGTCTGTTGGTCCTGATTTTTCCGGAAGAGTCTCTCGTTGATAAAACTGCCACAATTCTTCGTTATTCAAATTTAGAATCATCGCAATCTTGTTTAGATAGTTGCGCACGTAAAGGGCGGCCGGCAGTTTTTTATAATCGCCCCTTACTAAAGATTCCAAGTATCTTAAGGGGATATTGGTGGCTTGAGCTAATCTTTCTAAATTCAATCCCTTAATTTCCAGTTGTTCGTTTATTAAATCTTTTAATAATTTCGTTTCCATAATCGGAGTAATCGCGAATAATGCTAATCTGTTTCGAAATAACGCGAATACGTTATTGGCATTATTTTGCTGTAATTCGCATTATTAGCGATTACTTCGTTATAATACACCATCTTCTTGTTTTAGGAAGACCTCTCTTGGTTTGGCGCCGTCTCCCGGTCCAATAGCGCCCTTGGCCTCCATAATATCCAGCAATCGGGCTGCCCGCGCGTAGCCGATTTTAAGACGCCGTTGCAGCAGAGAGGCCGAGGCTTTTTTGGCTTCCGTTACGACTTTAATTGCTTCGTCATATAATTCATCGTCATCATCGGGAGTATAGTCGTCAAATATATTTTCTTTATTCATTGACTCCAGCGCTTCAGCGGCGGTAAGTTCATTTGGTTTTGTTTCTTCCGATGCCGGATTATTTTCTTTTATAAAATCCGCCACTTTATTTATTTCTTCTTCCGAAATATACGCGCCTTGAATTCTTTTTGGCTTAAAAGACTCCGCGGAAATAAAGAGCATGTCGCCGCCGCCAAGGAGTTTTTCAGCGCCGGCACCGTCCAATATCGTGCGGGAATCCACTTGGCTGGCCACTTGAAGAGCGACTCGGGCGGTTATGTTCGCTTTAATTAATCCGGTTATCACTTCCACCGATGGTCTTTGAGTAGAAACGATTAAATGAATGCCGGTGGCGCGCGCCATTTGCGCCAGCCGAACAACGTAATTTTCTATTTCCCGTCCGTATGCCGCCATTAAATCAGCTAATTCATCGATCACTAATAAAATATAAGGAAGGGACTGCGGCTGCGATTTGTTATAACTCGTTATATCCCGAGAGCCGGCATCAAGCAGGATTTCATATCGCCTTTCCATTTCTTGAATCGCCCAGCGAAACACGCCAATGGTTTTTTTGCCGTCAGTTATAACCGGTGAAATAAGATGAGGTATGCCGTCATAGACAGAAAGTTCAACTTTTTTAGGGTCTATTAAAATGAGTCGGAGCGTCTCCGGAGAATTTTTATATAATAATGAAACAAGAAGCGAGTGGAGCGCCACGGATTTTCCGCTGCCGGTACTGCCCGCCACCAAAAGGTGGGGCATTTTTTCAATATCGGCGATAATCGGTTCGCCAGTAACATCCCTGCCGAGGATAAAAGTTAACGGACCGGAATTCTGAAATTCCGGATAGTTCATCAAACTTCCCAGGCGCACAATAGCCGCGGCTTTATTCGGCACTTCAATGCCTACCAGCGATTTACCCGGTATGGGCGCTTCAATGCGGATAGGATGCGCGGCCAGCGCCAAAGACAGGTCCTGATTTAAAGCGGTGATGCGGCTCAATTTTATTCCCTCGGCGGGTTTTAAAGTATAACGCGTTACTTTCGGGCCGATGTTGATTTCGCCCATTTCCACGGATACGCCAAAGCCATCCAAAGTTCTTTTAATAATGTTGGCGTTGGCGCGCAAGTCGCCGGAAGTGGGTTTTTCTACAGAAGATTTTAAAAGTGAAAGCGGCGGAGCCGTATAACGGATAGTTTTGAGTTGATGAATCGGCGAGCTGGCGGGTTTTAATTTTTTATCTTTTCCGCCCGAGGCGGACCCGCCTTCGGCGGAGATCCCCGATTCTTCGGATTTTTTCGAAATTTCGGCCGAGTCTGACTCGGCTTCGGGGATATCCATAGTTTCGGATTGTTTTTGTTCAATTTGGAATTTTGGTTCTTCGGCGATTTTGATTTCCGCGGCATTCTTAATGATTTTTTCTTCCGCCGGTTTCTTTTTAAATCGGATAGAAGCGTTAAGAGTGATTAAAAGGGAGGCTATGAGAAAAGTGGCGGCGATAACAATAGAAGCGGCGTAGCCAAATGGATTTTCCAAAGCGCCGAAAAGATTTCCTATAAGTCCTCCTCGCCCGGGAAAGAGAATATCAATAAGGCCCAAGCCGGAGACAATGAATAAAATCGCGCCGACAAAAGTAATGCTAAAGAATTTTTGCTGATTAGAGATTAGAAAAAGTATCGCCACAATTAAAGCGATGCTCGGGAAAAGAAAATATCCCCAGCCGAATAATTTACCCAGACTTCCGTAAATAAGGCGGCCAGCCGGTCCCGCCGCGTTAAGACTGGCAAGTATTAAAATTACTGCCATGCCGATCAGCAGAATCGCCGCTACGCTTCTTTTGGTGTCGCCGCTGATTTTTTCCAATTTTTCCGAAAAGAATTTTTTGTTTTTTCGAGACATTACATTAAAATAATAATATGAATCCAAGTATATTTAAAGCCTACGATATTCGCGGCCGCTATCCGGAGGAAATCGACGAAGCGGCCGTTACTGAAATTGTGAAAGCGCTGGCACAACATTGGCAAATCGCTCCGACAAAGTCGCGAGTCCTCGACAAAGTCGGGACAAAGCGCAAATCGCAAAGCGTTATTGTTGTCGGCCACGATGCCCGCTTAAGTTCACCTTCATTATATAAATTAGTTTTAAAGGAATTACGTCATTCCAACGTTCTCAAGAACATGAGAATGAAAGTTATTGAAGCGGGAATGATTACGACGCCGATGCTTTATTTTTTGGTCAATAAACTAAAAACCGACGGCGGAATTATGATTACCGCTTCGCATAATCCCAAAGAATACAACGGATTAAAAGTTGTTGGGCCAAAAGCCGTACCGCTGAGCGGAAGAGAAATTAAAAACCTAGTTATTAAGTGATTGAGAAATTAAGTTATTAAGAAAATGAAAGATTATTTTAATTTTTATGCCAGTTTTCTTAAGAGATTTTTGAAGCTTCGGCGTCCAATGCGGGTGGTTTTTGATTGTTCGAATGGAGCCACGGCGCTTGTTATTAAGAAATTAAGAAATTATGTTATTGGGAAATTGGAGGTTATTCTAATAAACGATAAGATAGACGGCAATTTTCCGGCGCATGGGCCGAATCCGATGGAACGGGGGGCGATGAGCGATTTGCGATTAGCGGTTAGAAAACACAAAGCCGATCTGGGAGTAATTTTTGATGGCGACGGCGATCGGGTGTTTTTTGCGGATAACGCCGGCCGGCCGGTGGCGGCGGATATTGTGATCGCGTTTATTGGCAAAAATTATAAAGGCCCGGCGATCGTTGATACGCGCATCGGATATCTAGGGCGGGAACTTTTGAAAAAAGCCGGCAAGAAAATATTTGATTCGCGCGTCGGCCACTATTTCATAAAAATACTTATGAAGCAGAAAAAAGTGAATTTTGCTGGCGAGTTATCCGGCCATTATTATTTTCATTTTGCCAAAGACGATTATTACGCTGATTCAGGAATTTTCGCCGCTATTCAGTTTATCAACGCGGTATCGCGGTTGGGTTCCGGGCTGGCGGAATGGATTGACGCGTTTCCGAGGTATTACAATTCAGGCGAATTAAATTTTAGAGTTAGGGACAAGCAAAAAATAACGCGCCGAGTTGAAAGAGTTTATGAAAATCAAGCCAGAAAAATTTCCCATCTCGACGGCTTGAAGATGGAATTCGATGATTGGTGGTTCAATTTGCGGCCGTCAAATACCGAGAATTTATTACGGCTGAATTTGGAAGCAAAAGATAAAGATGTTTTTCGCCAGCGACTGCCAGAAATTAAAAGATTATTATTGGGGTAGATTCACAGGAGAGTGGCCGGCAAATGATATTCTTGCCAGCCGAAGTTTACCTTGATTAGTTCGCCGGTAATTTTTTTCGGCACTAAAAGATGTCCTTGTTTTTGGGCTAGTTCGTAGAGTTCTTTAGTGATTTTCACGTCATTTAAACAATAATTTTTCAATTCTTCAAAGTTGCCATCTCTATAGAGTTTGATTGCTTCCAGGCTGTAGTGTGTTTTGCCGATTCCCAAATTAGTTTTTGCCAAGAGGTCTAAGCCCACTCTTTGTCCGAGTAGGAGTTCAATTTCATCCAAGAGATCAAGCCGCGGCACGGCAAAGAGATTAAAATTAAAATAATTGGCCAACACCGGAATATCAAAGCGATTGATGCTAAAACCGATTATCAATCCCGCTTTTTGCAAAACCGGCGCCAAATCATTTAGTTGATTTTCGTCAAAATATAAAAAAGTGTTTCGGTTATACGAATAAACTCCGACACCCGAAATTAAGAGATCGTTAAGATGATCTTGGCCGCCGACATCGGCAAAACTATTTTTGGTTTCGATATCAATTACCAATTTGTCCATAGAACCCCACCAATATAGCCAATATAGCGCCAATATACAAATTAGTTACTATTCAAAATTCTGCGATAACACACCCCCTCTTTAGTAAAGTAGATTAAAATTGCTAGTTGTAAATTAGAATTTTTTAAGTAAGAAACGACTTGATTTATATGAACATAGCCGAATTTTGGAGTAACCTTTAGCTCCACAACAATTTTTCCATCCACGACAAAATCAAGAAATTCCCTGCCGATACTACAATCGTCGTATCGAATGTTGACGAATTTTTCTCTCTCAAATTTTAATCCTAGATTATCAAATTCAAGTGCCAGTGCCCCTTGGTAAGTAATTTCTTTGTGCCCCCAGTCTAAATTATTATTTACCTTAAAAGCGGCGCCAATTATTTTATAACTTAGTTCCGGATATATTAGCACCGCATCCTTATTTGCCATATTAGCGCTTGATTAGTATATTGGTGGAGTTATACGTGGCGATCCGCGACTTTTGAGGCGGCATAGCTGTAAGGTTTTGTTTTGGCTTCAAAGTTGTTGGCGCGAATCATGCCGACAAGTTCCTGAATCATTATTTTGGTCGCGCCGTTTTCTCCGACATCAATATGGATTTCAAAATCAAAATGGGGCACATCAAATTTCTTGATTGAGCTCAAAAAAACTTTTGCCACATCTAGAGAAATCAGCACTTCTTGCATGATTCGATCGCGCAGCGTATGATATTTTTCCACCTCGTCAATGCGTCGCCAAAAATAACGGCCGCCGTTGCCGACTCTGTGAATGACAATGGCGGTAACGAAATCCGCGGTTTTGTCCGGCGCCTTTTCAGAATCGGTGCCGATGGTTATTTTATAATCGCGCCGAGTGTCCGCTTTCATGAAGTTGATCATTTCTTGGACTACTTGGTCGGGATTAATTTTTAAACCAAAAGAAGTATTGAATAAATAAACGCTTGCCATGTTTTTAAATGTTAGATATAGGATATAACTTTTATTATTTTTCGTAAAGCATCAATTAAAATTTAAGATATGGTTTAATTTTTGTTTATGGTCTAATTCGCGCGAATAAGGGAATTGAAGAATTGATAGAAATAAATATAATAGAATTATGAAAAGAATTTATTTTGATTACGCGGCTTCAACGCCAGTTGATCCGGCAGTGACAGCGGCGATGCGGCCGTATTTTTCTAAAATTTTTGGCAATCCTTCCGCTCTCCACAGATTTGGCCAAGAGGCTTCAGCGGCGGTATTTAAGGCGCGCTTGGGCATTGCCAAGTCTCTTGGCGCTGATTATCGCGAAATAATTTTTACCGGATCGGCAACTGAAGCGAATAATTTGGCGCTCCGCGGCGCCGTAAAAAGTTTTGTATATTCTCAGGCGACTGCTTTTCGGAACCAGAATATTTTTGCTCCAGCGGCAAAAATTTCTTCTCCCTCGGCGCGCTGGTCCCGACTTTCGTCGGGAACCAAGCCCAGCGTGTCTGCGGGATGTTCCTCAAAGCAATCTGCCTTCGTTCAAAACTTTTTACAGCCAAAAATTATTGTTTCGACCATTGAGCATGAATCTATTTTGGAAACTTGCCGAGATTTGGAAAAAGACGGCATTGAGGTTGTTTATATTCCGGTTTCGAAAGATGGAATCGTTGACTTGAAAAAAATAAAAACTGCCCTTGATGAACGGACGGTTTTAGTTTCAATAATGCATGCCAATAACGAAATTGGCGCGATTCAGCCGATTTCCGCTATCGCGGAAGTAATTAGTAATTGGAAATTAGTAAATAGAAAAAAAATACCTATCTTCAGTTGCCAGTTACCAGTTACCAGTTACCCTCTTTTCCACACCGACGCCGCCCAGTCTTTTCAATATCTAGATTGCCGGCCGGAAAATTTAGGCGTTGATTTAATGACTCTCTCGGCTCACAAAATTTACGGGCCGAAGGGAATCGGCGTTTTATACGCCCGGAATTGGCAAATGGTAAATAGTGATTCGGGAATAAAATCACAAAGAACCAATTACCAATTACCAATTACCAATTACATTTCTCCAATTATTACTGGTAGCGGCCAGGAATTCGGTTTGCGTTCCGGAACCGATAACGTTCCTTATATAGTCGGTTTCGCCAAGGCGGTGGAACTTATCTCTAATTCGCGCGAATTAGAGAATAAAAGAGTTGGTAAATTACGCGATTACTTTTGGCGCGGGTTTAAGAAAATAAATTCTAAGATTGCCGTTAACGGTTCAATGAAAGAGCGATTGCCGAATAATCTTAATATTTATTTTCCCGGGAATAGGGCGCAAGAACTATTGATAAAACTGGATTTGGCCGGCATCGCGGCTTCTTTGGGAGCCGCCTGTTCTTCGCGCGTTTCGAAGACATCTTATGTTTTGCGGGCAATGGGGTTTTCTTTGGATCGAGCTTCAAGCAGTTTAAGATTCAGTCTGGGCCGGCAAACGGCAAAAAGAGATATTGATTATACAATTGCCACGTTAATAAAATTTCTCAAAATTCGCCGGTAGCCAAAGCAGGATTAAAATGGTTAGCACTCTCCCTTGCGGAGTGCTAAGCATTATGTTATAGTATAATTTATAACCGTTATAAATTTTATAATTAAATAGAATATGAGAAGTTTTCATCGGTTTACGATTAGAGCGCAGGAAGCGCTGCAAAGCGCCCAAGATTTGGCTACTCAAAGAAATCACGGCGAATTTAAAGCGGTGCATCTTTTAGCCAGCTTGATCAATGATGAGCAATCATTGGTCAGGCCGCTTTTGATAAAATCAGGAGTGAATTTGGCGACCCTAGATCAAGAAGTTGAAGAGGAGCTTAAAAAACTGCCCAAGATTTTTGCCGCCTCTAATGTCGGCCAGCTTTATTTATCTCAAGAAGTGATGCAAGTGATTGACCGGGCCGCTAAAATCGCGCTTTCTCAAAAAGACGAGTTTATTTCCTGCGAACATTTATTATTAAGCATTCTTGACGTCGTTTCTTCGGCTCAAATGATTTTGGAAAAATTCAAACTGCGCCGAGACATGGCTTTGAGGGCGTTGGCTCAATTGAGAGGATCCGCCCGGATTACCGACGAGATGCCGGAAAGTAAATTTCAGGTTCTTGATAAATACGCGATTAATTTGACCGAGCGAGCCCGCGACGGAAAATTAGATCCGGTGATCGGCCGCGAGGAAGAATTGCGGCGGCTTATGCAAGTGCTTTCCCGCCGTACCAAAAACAATCCGGTTTTGATAGGCGAGTCCGGTGTCGGTAAAACCGCCATCGTTGAAGGATTGGCGCAGCGAATAGTGGCCGGAGAAGTGCCGGAAACTCTCAAGGGCAAAGAGATTATTATGCTTGATTTAGGATCTTTGATCGCCGGCACTAAATTTCGAGGCGAATTTGAAGATCGTCTCAAGGCTTTTGTTCGGGAAATTCAAAATTCGGCCGGCCGATTGATTCTTTTTATTGATGAAATTCATATGATTGTCGGCGCCGGAGCCGCCGAAGGAGCGATTGACGCTTCTAATCTTTTAAAACCGGCATTGGCCAGAGGCGAACTTCACGCTATTGGCGCCACCACCATTAGGGAATATCAGCGTTACATTGAAAAAGACGCGGCGCTGGAAAGGCGTTTTCAGCCGATTATGGTTGAGGAGCCGGGCATTGAAGACGCTATCGCGATTTTACGCGGAGTCAAAGAAAAATATGAAATTCATCATGGTTTGAGAATCAGCGACGAGGCGCTGATCGCCGCGGTAAATTTTTCCGCTCGTTACATCACCGACAGATTTTTGCCCGATAAAGCCGTTGACTTGATTGACGAAGCGGCCGCGGCTCGGCGTTTGGCGACTGAAAGTTTGCCTCAAGAAATTGAAAAAACGCGAAAAGAGATTACCCGTTTGGAAATTGAGCGGTCGGCGTTGATCGGAGAATCAGCAAGCCCCGTTAGAGGCCGCGAGGGCTCGCAACGCGCCTTTGCCTCTAACGGGGCAAGTCTCAAAACCAAGAATCGGCTTAAAATAATTGAAGATGGATTAGCTGATTTGAAAGAGAAAAATACGGAGTTGTCAGCGACTTGGCATGCCGAAAAAATAGCTTTTGAGAATCTCCATAATTTAAGAAAGCGGATTGAGGATTTGCGGCATCAGGCCGAAGTAGCTGAGCGGGAAGGAAATTTGGAAAGGGTGGCGCAGGTTATTTATGGTGAATTGCCGGCAGCCGAGAAAGAATATAAGGCATTTGAGAAAAGAAATTTCGCCAGGCCTAAGGTTGGCGAATCTGCCAGCGAAGGATTTATCAAAGAAGTTGTTGATGATGAAGATATTGCCGCTGTGGTTTCGCGGTGGACCGGTATTCCGGTGACCAAAATGTTAGAGTCGGAAACCCAGAAGTTGTCGCGCATTGAAGAGGCCATATCCAGAAGAGTGATTGGGCAGAATCAAGCCATCACGGCGGTGGCTAGTGCCCTGAGAAGGGCCAGGGCGGGTTTATCCGACGAGAATCGTCCGTTGGGTTCATTTATGTTTTTAGGTCCGACCGGCGTAGGCAAAACTGAATTAGCCAGAGTGCTGTCAGAATTTATGTTTAACGACGAGAAAGCTTTGGTTAGGATTGATATGTCCGAGTTTATGGAAAAGCATTCGGTGGCGCGCTTGATCGGTTCGCCGCCCGGATATGTCGGGTTTGAAGAAGGCGGCCAGCTGACTGAAACTTTGCGGCACCGGCCTTACAGTTTGATTCTTTTCGACGAGATAGAAAAGGCGCACCCGGAAGTTTTTAATATCTTGCTGCAGATTTTGGACAACGGCCGGCTGACGGACGGCAAAGGCAAGACGGTTAATTTCAAAAACTCCATAATTATTATGACTTCCAATGTCGGCAGTCATTATCTCCGAGAGATGTCAAATTTGGGTTTTTCTTCCTTGGGCGACAACGAAGCGCAATTTCAAGAAGAGAGTTTTAGGCAAAAAATTCAAGAAGCGCTGAAGCAGAGTTTCAAACCGGAATTTTTGAACCGGATCGACGAGATTATAATTTTCAATCCGTTGCGCAAAGGGGATATTGAAAAAATCGTTGAAATTTCGTTAAATCAAGTGAAGGAGAAATTGGCGGAGCGCGACATAAAGATCGCCGTTGACGCCGCCGCCAAGAATTATTTGGTGGAAAATGGATTTAGTCCGGAATACGGCGCTCGCCCGATTAGGCGGCTGGTTCAAAAAATGATTTTGGATAAGCTGGCCGATCAAATAATAAAAGGCCAAATCAAAGACGGTGAAAAAGTTAAGGTATCTTTTAAAGAATCCGCTTTCGTCGTTAGCCGTTAAGGCGGCAATTTTTGGCAGTTTTTTGGCCTTAGTGAAAATCGGCGATTTCGGTCTTGCGCCGATTTTATTTTTTTTATTGTCGGCGGGATTTTTATATTCCCAGCCAATTTTTAACAGTTTTGCCCTTCTTTCCTCATTTGGCGTTTTGACTGTTTTATCGTTAATCGGCGCCAAAACAATTGACGGGCTTTTTATTTTTGTTATCGCGGATATTTTCTTTTCTTTTTTATTTTATTTGATTCTGGGATTGAAAAATTTGGCGTTTATCAGCCGCGGCCAGTGGTATTCCGCGTTAAACTTGTTTTTATTTTACGCGACTTTCGTCATTTTCTTTCTATCCGATCGCGGCGGCTATTTTATTCCGAAATCTTTGGTGGTGTTTTTCGCCGCTTTCTTGCTTTTTAGGGAATTTGTTAAATTCTCGGCGCCTGAATTTAAGCGGCGAAATTTAATCGCGTGGGTTTTGGCTTTAGTGATTTTTGAGGCCGTCTGGGCAGTCAGCTTGCTTCCGTTGGGATTTCTTAACTCCGCGAATTTAATGATTTTGCCGGTTTTTATTTTGAGCGACCTGGCAAGCCGTTACGTTAAAGGGTCATTGAGCCGCAGAGCTATTCTTGTTGATGTAAGTATCTTTATTCTGTTAATGCTGACGATATTTATCGCTTCAAAGTGGACTGTATAACTGGTAACTGGTAACTGGTAACTGGTAACTGGTAACTGGTAACTGGTAACTGGTAACTGGTAACTGGTAACTGGTAACTGGTAACTGGTAACTGGTAACTGGTAACTGGTAACTGGTAACTGGTAACTGGTAACTGGTAACTGATTGATTGTTAAATGTTAATTTTCTTGAGATATTTTTTGAACTCTTTTTTAAATTCCGGATGGCGCGTTCCAAAGTAGGCTTGCGCTTTGAGGATGCCGATTTTTGACCCGCAATCAAAACGCGCGCCGCGAAAATGCCAGCCGTATATTTTTCCTACATCGCGAAGATAGGTTTTTAACGCGTCGGTAAGGTATAATTCCTTGCCCCTTTTTGCCGTCGGATACAATTTTTTAATTTCCTCCAGAATTTTGGGCGTCAGAATATAGCGCCCCACGACAGTTAAATTAGAAGGCGCTTTTTCTGGCGAGGGTTTTTCAATAATATCGGTGATTTGATAAATGTCGCGATGGACGCCGGCTTTTTTGATTTTTACCACGCCGTAGCGCGAGACCAATTTTTTAGGCACCGATTCTAAAACCAGTATCGGAGCTTTAATTTTATGAAAGAGACTGGTCAATTGTTTAAGCGGAGGATTAATATCGGCCAAAAGATCGTCGCCAAAGCCGACTAAAAATGGTTCATTTTTGATAAATCTTCTGGCCACAAAAATGGCATCGCCATTGCCCAGCGGCGTTTTTTGCGTGACGACGCGAAAAATGATTTTCCTCCAGGCGGGATCTTGACGGAGCAAATAGGAAATATATTTTTTAAACTCCGAATGACGGGGGCTTATAACTAAAATAATTTCTTTGATTCCGGCAGAAATCATTTCATCAATTACGTAATGAACAACCGGCCTGTCCACTATGCCGATCATCGCTTTTGGCTGATGCAGGGTTAAGGGCATTACTCGAGTGCCTAATCCGGCGACTGGGAGAATGGCCTTTGTTATTTTGTTTTTCATATCATTATTATAATTTATTATTATAATTCATATTTACATCTTGAGCCACCGTGAGTTGGTTTTCTCGAGGTAGAACGGTTCGTGGTCCACTCCTTGACGCCGGCCGATTTATTTTTTAAACTTGTTACTAATGTTTATTAAACAGAAGTCCCAAGAAATTAGTTTGGCGCTTGTCAAGGTCTCGGTCTATATCCGGAGGGCAGATTTTAGACAAAGACTGGAAAGGTTGGCGTTCCAGTTATTAGAGGATACGGCCAGCCGCGATTTTGAAAGAGCCTTAAGCACTACAGATATTATATGGGCGTTAGTTACACTAGGAAAGACGATTTATGAAATTGAACCTATTAACGCTAAAATATTACTCCAAGAACTTGATAGTCTTAATGCGGCAATTCGGCAATCAGCAGGATTAGAAGGATTGCCTGATTTAGGAACTGTTTTTTCTAAGTTGCCGGTTGTCGTAGAAAAAGAGGCAATTAGCGGCAATAAGTCAGACGTTGATAGCGGAAACGATGATATTTGTTTGCGGGTAGGCATGGATAACGGTAATGGCAACGGCAATAATAATGGAATTAATGGAACAATTCGGCAATCGGCAATTATTGAGAAAATTCGGCAATCCGGCAAAATCGCCTTAAAAGATATCCTTGCCGCATTTCCTGATGTTAGTGAAAGGACTTTGCGATATGATTTGCAAAAACTTTGCAATCAGGCAATTTTGGAAAGAATCGGCAATGGCGGGCCAGCCAGTTTCTATGTATTCCGTTCATAGATAAACTCCACTAATATAGCTAATCAAGCACTAATATACGAATTCGTATATTTTGGTGGAGTTGTAATAAAATAGCCCATATTTCGTTATATCCTAGGTAACCTTAAAAGGTTTAGGAATTTACGGTTCGGAGTGAGGCCGAATCATTCGGAGTAATCGCTAATAATGCGAATTTTGGCAAAATAATGCTAATAATTTGTTCGCATTATTTCGAATCGGGTTAGCATTATTCGCGATTACTCCGTTTCGGCCTCGCTCTAAAAAGCGAGTTTTTTAATTAGAAACCAAGAGATTATCATTTACTTTCCATTTTAATCTGCTAAACCTCACTCAAGCGGATTAATGGGGTCGGTCGAGAAGTAAAGCGGATAATCTTGAACCTATCTCAATAATAATCCCTAAACGCGTTGTTAGCTAAAATGAAATATCTCCGCGTCGTTCCTCCTCAATGTGGTAAAACCACAATTTCGTCGTCACTCCTTGATCTATTTCATTTTAGCAACAACCCGAAGGGACACAGCCAATTTTATTCATAACTGCGTTGGTCGTCGTCAACGTGCGTAAAGCACAGTTTCCTCCTCTCGCCTTGTTCTGAATAAAATTGACTAGTATCACGTTTGGGAGCTATTATTGAGATAGGTTCTGAATTAGAGTCGAAAATTAAAGTTAAATTAAAATAATTAATTAAAATGAGTAGTAAATTAACGAAAAAGATAACATCGGTTGCGCTTTCAGTGACAACCGCTGTTTGGCTTTCTGGCTCAGCAATGCTTTTGCCGATCGCGCAAGCGCAATCGGTGGCTGATTTGCAAACGCAAATCAACGCGTTGTTAGCTCAGATTGCTCTATTGCAGACTCAATTAGCTGGTACGCAAGGCGGCGCTGGCGTTTCCGTTGCTTGCACTTTTAGCCGCGACCTCACCGTTGGCTCAAAAGGCGATGACGTGAAATGTTTACAGCAAGCCCTTAACAGCGCCGGCTATCAAGTCGTGGCAAGCGGTTCTGGTTCTCCGGGCAATGAAACTACCTACTTTGGTTCATTAACCAAAGCGGCTGTCGCCAAATGGCAGTCAGCGAAAGGTGTTTCTCCAGCAGCCGGATATTGGGGTCCAGTGTCTAGGGCTAAATACGCTTCATTAGCGGTAGCCCCGACGACCCCGACTGCCCCGACAACCCCGACAACCCCGACAACTCCGACAACCCCGACTGCTCCGGCCGTTGGCGCGGCAACTCTTACTGTTGCCTTAGCTCCAGATCAACCGGCTCCAGGTTTATTCGGTGAGAGTTTTGCCAGCCGACCATTTACAAAGCTGTCATTAACAGCATCGGCAGACGCAGACATTACCGTTAAATCTTTGACGATTGAAAGAACTGGCCAAGCCAATGACGCGATTTTCAGCGGAGTAATCGCTTTAGGCGAAGATGGTATCCGCATGGGCACTTCTAAGACTTTTGGCGCGGATCACCGTCTTAAATTAACTGAAAAATTTGTTGTCAAGGCGGGTCAAAGCAGGACAATAACTTTGGCCGGTGATTCTGACAGCGATCAGAATGACTACCAGGGCCAATTAGCTTCTTTGAGCTTGGTAGCCGTTGACGCTGAAGCCAGCCCCGTGACTGTTGTTGCCAGCTTCCCGTTAACAGGACCCGTAATGACCGTTAACAGCACTTTAGCTGTTGGCACGGTAACTCTCGCGCGAGGATCTTTTGATCCGGGATCTGGCCAAACAAAAGAAATTGGCACTACCGGGTACACTACTTCCGGCCTGAGATTAACCGCGGGTTCTAACGAGGACGTCCTAGTAAAGTCTGTTAGTTGGAATCAATCCGGTTCCGCGAGCGTTAGCGACGTAGCTAATATTAAAGTTGTTTTGGATGGCGTCGAATATCCGACAACTGTTAGTTCGGACGGTAAGTATTACGTTGCCACATTCGGCGAGGGAGTTAAAATCGCGAAAGGATTGAATAAGGAAATGTCTATCAAGGGCGACGTAGCGGATGGTTCAAATAGAACAATTGATTTTGATCTATACCGCTATGGCGATTTGCAAGTTATGGGCTTGACTTACGGCTATACCCTGTTGCCAAGCGCGACAGAAACTTCCGCTGACAACGATGATGACGGCGAATTTCAAGATGCTGAACCAAGGTTTGACGCCTTTACAACGACTATCGGCGCTGGAACTATCCAAGTTATGGCATCAAACGCAGTTCCGTCTCAAAATGTTGCTATCAACTTGGCTAATCAGCCATTGGGCGCTTTTGACGTCATCGTAAAAGGCGAGCCGGTCAGTGTTGCCCAAATGGTATTTAGATTCAGCCGATGGGCTGGCACTAGTCTTACTGCCGGCACGCAGGACATAACTAACGTCACATTGGTTGATTCAACTGGCAAGGCGGTTGCTGGACCGGTAGATATTGCCGCCACCAGCCCGAACTTGACATTCACCGATACTGTCGTCTTCCCAATTGGTACTAACACCTTTACGCTAAAAGGTCAGTTGAGTACTGACTATGCGACTGACAATACGGTGTCCGCGTCCACAACTCCATCGGGTTGGTCAACCGTAAGAGGTACAACTAGCGGCGTGACTATTACGCCGACTCCATCTACCGCTATTACCGGCAATACTATGACGGTAAAAGCCGGAGCTTTGAGGGTGTCAACCTTGCCTACGCCGGTTACGCAGACTATGGTGGCTGGTGTTAAGGGTTTGACTCTTGCTAACCTCTCGTTTGACACAACCGCGTCAGGCGAAGATGTCAGGTTAAATTCAACGGAGGTTGAATTTAACTTTGGTCAAGTCAATTCCAACGATGACCTGACGAATTGTCAGTTATGGGATGGCAGTAAGGCGCTAAACACCGGAACTAACGTCAGAGACGGCGCCAATGCCGATGCCACTGCCGTTGATAAAGTGTTCACTTTTGATCAGAGCTGGATTATTCCTAAAGGAGTAGTTAAGACTTTGGCCTTAAAGTGCAATACGAGCGCTACTACGACAACCACTACTACCACCTACAACTGGACTCTGGAAATTCCGGGCGATGCCGATGATATGATTCCGACTGGCATGACCTCTGGTTCAACAATTACAGAGACCTATGACGATACTACCGGTCAGGCGATTACTCTGACTAATGCCGGCACTATTGCCGTTGCTTTGGATTCGTCAAGTCCGGGTATAAGATTGATAAATGCCAATACCACCGACAACACTTTAGCAGTATTGAGATTTACTAGCGCTAATGAAGCTGTTGAAGTTAAGCAGTTAGGTTTGGTATTGGGAGGCACTGGTTCAAATACTCCTCAAGACTTGGTGAAGGTTACATTGTGGGATGGTGCTACTAAGGTTGGCGAATCTGTCTTGACTGGTGACAATGCTACTGCTACTTTGACCGCGTTCGTTGTTCCGAAGGATGCTGATAAGACTTTGACCATTAAAGGCGATCTCGCGGCTATTGGCACGTCAGATCCAGCAAGACCTGGCCACTTGGTAAGGGTTGAGTATGATGGCGCTAATGCTGATTCCGCGGGTAATGCCACTCGAGGCACTGGTCTTTCTTCTGGCAGTACGGTTTACGCTACCGGAGCCACCACGGCTTCTAGCGGCGCCAGAATCTTTAAGGCCATTCCGAAGTTGACTAAACTGGCTTTACCGAGCACAAAGCTGATAAATGCCAATATTCCGCTGTACCGTTTCTCGGTAACCGCGCCGTCAGCTGGCACAGTTGGTCTCTATAAGTTCACACTCGATATCGCTACTTCAACTTCGGGTCTCCCGTCCTTTGCTATCACTAATTTGCAGGTTCGTGGTTACTCTGATTCCGCGTTTTCACAGGCGGCCTATAGCAACAACGGCTTGGTAAATAGTTCATCTATGACGTTAACTAGTGGTGGCGGCACTGCGTGGGAATTCTACTTTGACCCGGTAGCACAAGGTGGCACTAATGAAGCCATTCAAGTTCCGGCCGGAACAACTCGTTACTATGAGTTAACCGGTACGGTTGCCAACATGAGCGCTACTTCTTCTACGGTGAGCGTTAGCTTGCTGGGAGATGCTTCTTATACCGCGGGATCCAATACTATTGGCGGCGATAATGCCGATAGCTGGGTTGGATCTGGCGCCGGTAACTATGCGTTTGCTACCACGGCGGCCCTTGTTGACGGTTTCGCTGTTCATGATGACTTCATTTGGTCCGGTAACTCCACTACTACTTCCGGCGTTGCCTCTTATGATTGGGTGAATGGATTCCAAGTGGATGGTTTGCCGAGCACCAATATGACATCTGAAACTCTAACTCCGTAGAGATCCCTTCGACGCCGCTCAGGGCAAGCCCTTTCGGCGCTGCTCAGGGAGCTTGAGCTCTATAGAGTGAACAACCCCGCCCTTTCATAGAAAGGGCGGGGTTTGTTTTAGATGGCGGAGTAGGGTATTATAAGTTATAAGGTATAAGTTATAAGTTATTAGTTTAGAAATATGAGAAAACTGTTTTTGCTTTTAATTATTTTCGGTTTGTTTTCCTATCTGACCGCTTCGGCGGCCGTATTCACCCCGTTACTCCCCGATACCCCAGTCTTCAGATCGGAGGAGATGTTCCGACCTTTAGACCGGGGAGTAACGGGGTTCACTGAATCTCTATACAAAGGATTTCAGAATCCGCAAGTTGAAGAATTGCAGAAATTTTTGAAACAATGGCCGGATGTTTATCCCGAAGGCTTGGTAACCGGTTATTTTGGTTTGCTGACTGAAGCGGCCGTAAAGAGATTTCAGGTTAAATATGGAATTGTCAGTTCCGGGACGCCGGAAACTACCGGTTATGGGCGAGTTGGCGCTTTTACCCGCGCCAAACTTAACGAACTACTTGTGTCAGCGCCAGTGGTCGCGGAGGAACCCGCGGCCAGAGAAGCAATTGAGATTAAGCCGGAGCCAGAGCCGGCGGTCGCGGTGCTCTCTCTTGAGCCGGTTTGCAAAACTCGAAAAATCCCGTCTGAATACGCCGCTATTCAGTCAGCTATTGATGCCGCTTGTTCAGGAGACGTAATTCTAATATCGCCGGGCGTTTATCAAGAAAATCTTTTTGTTAAAACCAACGCGTTAACTATTCAAAGCGAGCAAGGCGCGGAAGCAACTATTATTAATCCCGATAAAGGCTTGGGCATTGTTTTGACAGACGGCGTTAATTCCGCGGTTATTGACGGGCTTACCGTCAATACTAATCTTGATAACATAGCTGTCTATTTAAATATTCCCAGAGAAGAAGCGGCCGTTACGGTAAAAAACTCTATTATCAAGAATAGTTCAATCGGCATATCAGTGTTTGCCGTGGCCGGTTCAATACTTTTAAAAAATAATTTGATTATCAATAATAAATCTTTTGGCATTTATGATAACGCGGCTTACGGTGGCGTTGTCAGCGCAGAAAATAATACGATTGCGAAAAATAATACAGGCTATTATCTTGATTCGGTCGGCGGCAATCATAAATTAATCAACAACATAATAGTTTCCAATCGAGAATATGGAGTGGCGGCGTCTCAGGGCTCCGCGGAGAAAGAACACGAAATCTTGAAAATTTCTTATACTAATGTTTGGAACAACGCCACGGAAAATTATTACACTTTCAGAAGGCGAGAAAAATTTACTCCTTCGGGGATCAACAATTTTTCCACCGACCCGCTTTTTGCCGGAGCGGACAATTATCAACTGCGGTCAAATTCAATAATGATTGACGCCGGCGATCCGGCTTTTTCTAAAGATCCAGATGGTACCAGGGCGGATATTGGCGCTTATCCTTTTGATCAGCGGACTTTGCCGAGCGGCAGCCAAGTCAAATCTTCTTTTCTTGGAAATTTGTTGCAGGTAATTCTCGGCTGGTTTAGATAAGCCGATGCTAAAAATAATTTTCGCATCGGTAATATGAAAAAAGGCTTAATTCTACTTATAGTTTTAGTTTTGGTCAGCGGTGTTTTTTGGCTATGGTTTTTCCGTCAGAGTAAAATAGAGCAAACGGCACAAACGCCGGCCGGAGTTTATGAAAATAGCGATGTTTCTCCAGCTGCTTTGAATGCCCAAGATAGCCCAACATCCGTTGAACTCGGGAAGTTATCGTCTTATACCGGCGATCCAATTGATAACATTGGCAATGATCCTTTTATACAGCAAGTACCGGCAGATTATTTGGAAAAATATAAACAAGAACTCGCTAATTTTAAGAAAACTCTCACGGAAAATCCTGGAGACGCTGAGGCCTGGGTGAGAGTTGGCGTTTTGAAAAAGTTTTTTAACAATTATGAGGGGGCCCGCGATGCCTGGGAATACGCAAAAATCGTCAATCCGGAGTTCTCGACTCCTTATTACAATCTCGGCGGTCTTTACGCGGGCTATTTAAAAGATAATTTAAAAGCCGAAGAAAACTATTTAAAGGCCATTGAAATTGATTCTGCCCTACCCTATCTTTATTTGGGGCTAGCGGAATTTTATTCGGTTTTCTATAAAGAAAAAAGCGATCAAGTAGAACAAGTTTTACAAAGAGGTTTGAAAATCTTGCCTGGCGATGAATCTTTATTGCGGGCCCTAGAATCTTATAAATCAACTGCCAGTCCCTAACAAATATAGATATTTTTTGTTTTTTCCGCCATTTTTTCTATTCCTAAATTGTTTTTAAGTTTTTTATAGGCCTGAACCGCCAATTGCCGAGCTATTTGCGGATTTTCCAAAAGATAATTAATTGCTCGGGATAATTCTTCGGGTTCTCGAGGCAATACCGCTAATCCATTCTTTCCGTTATCCGGTTTGTCAATTATTTCGGTCATTCCGCCGACCCGGGTAGTGATAATTGGCAATTCGGCGGCCATCGCTTCTAAAAGCGTGTAAGGCAGGCCTTCTTTTATAGAGCTCAAAACAAAAATATCAAAAGCCTTTAAGTAGGGCGCCGCCGGCGCGAGATTTTCAATAATAAAAAATCTACCCCCTAATCCTAATTTTTCGATTCCCGTTTCTAATTTCTTATGTTCCGGTCCGCTGCCGATAATAAAGAATTTTACCGATTTATCTTTCAATAAAGAAGCAGCTTCTATAAAAGTTTCATAATTTTTCTCTTTGACTAAGCGGCCGATGGAGCCAACCCAAGTCGAGTTTATAAGTTTATAAGTTGATAAGTTAGCAAGTTTTAAAAGGGTTTTGCGGGCGGTCTGTTTATCAAAAAATTTTAGATTTTGATGATCTATGCCGTTATGAATAGTTACCAGTTTTTCCGGAGGTGCGATTTTGTGTTTAAGAGCTAATTGGCGGTCATACTCGGAAACATTAATGATATGGTCTTGGAATTTAGCGGCCAATTTGTGGAGCCAAATATAAAATTGACGGCGTAACCGGCTTAAATTATTATTGGGATTAAAAACCCAGCCGTGGGCAGTGAAAATAACTTTAATAGGACCAATTAGACCAATAAGTCCAATACGCCCAATGGCCCTATAAAGCCAAGCGGAGAGAGAGCCGACAATGCCGGCTTTAGAGCTGTTTAAGTGCAGAATGTTTGGTTTTATTTGGCGCAATTTTGAAAATAATTCGACGACTGCCAGCCAGTCATTTATAAAAAAGAAATAAGGACGAAATGCGTTAGACAGGTATCGCGCGCCCTCTTTGCCGCCAGTTAAAATTTCTATTTCAAATTTTTCCTTGTCAAGCTTTTCCGCAAGGTCATGTACGTATTTTTGAGCGCCGCCGACGCCATCTTTAGTAATTAAATAGAGTATTTTAACTTTTTTCATGATTGTGTTCTGTATAACAATACCCGGCTTTAAATTGTTATAATATGATAACAATGTTAAAAAATCTAATCTACTTGCTAAAGATCGCGGCCACCGCTATTTTAATCTGGTTTTTATTGAGCAAGATTGATCTACCGCGATTTTTTTCTGAGATGCGCAATGTGGACATTGATTCTTTTTTACTAGCCGTACTTTTATCGGGAATTGGGTGGTGGATCAATAGTTTAAGATGGGGAGCTTTGCTGGAGATTTTTAACGTCAAAATTAAATCTCCCCGTTTATTTTTATACAATCTGGTGGGTATATTTTACGGTATAGTTTTGCCGGGCGGAAAAATCACCGGGGATTTAGTGCGAGCTTATCAAATTGCCAGAGACCATCGGGGAGAATGCGAGATGAAAAATCAGATTTTTTTGCTTTCTTTTATTGATGTTGGGATGGGGTTGCTCGGATATGTAATTTTTGCCGGCATTTTTTTTATAATTAGACATCCGTCAATTAATTATTTGGGGTCAAGTTCCTTTATTATCGGCGCGGTACTTTTATTAATGGCGGTTTTGGGACTCGGTTTTATTTTTTCAAATCTATTCGATTTTTTAATTAAAATTTTTGTAAAGATACCGCTGGCATCGTTGCGGAAATTTTTGGTTTTTGTTTTGAGCGTGCTTATTACATGTCGAAAAAGGAAGTATCAATTGTTAAAATCCTTGTCACTTTCTTTAATAGGAGTTTTATCAGGGGCAGCCGCTCTTTACGTGATCAGTGAAGCCCTGGGCTTGGGCGTCGGTTTTTGGACTATTGTTTTTTTTAATTCCCTGGTAATCATTTTGATAACAATACCCATTACAATTGCCGGCATTGGCTTAAGAGAGGGTGGCTTGATATACTTACTGGTTCAAACTGGTTTAGCGTCGGAAAGAGCGGCGGCTTTATCATTTTTAAATCTTTTTATGATAATGGCGCTGGCTTCACTTGGCGGGCTTTGGGAATTTTATTATCATTTTCTCAAAAGACGCGGAAAAACGCGGATTACGACACGGATTGATACGGGAACTACGCATATTGGCATATTTTCTTTGGCTTATATCCCTTTCGTCGGCGGCGCCGAACTTGCGGTTAAAGAGATAACCGATCGTCTACTCCAGCATCGCTTTACTTGTTTTACGCACAGGTTTAATCGAGAATGGCCAAGACAAGAGAAAATAGGCAATGTTGAAGTAGTGAGAGTAGGACAAAGTGCCAAGTGCCAAGTGCCAAGTGCCAAGAATTATTATGGCCATTTCTGGCAGAAAGCTTTGTACGTTTTTCGAGCTTGGCGAGCGGCGGAAAAATTGCACAAACAGCAGCCTTTTGATGCTATTTGGGCAATGATGGCGGCTTATGGCGGTCTAGCGGCTCTGCTTTTTAAATTACGCCACCCGCGGGTGCCTATGCTTTTGACTTTACAGGAAGGCGATTCCGAGGGGCATATATTGCGTCGTGTCGGGATTTTTTATCCGCTTTGGCGGCTGATTTTTAAAAAGGCCGATTATATCCAAACCATTAGCAATTATTTGGCTGATTTTGCTCGGCGGCATGGCGCAAGATGTCCGATTGAGGTAGTGCCCAACGGTGTTGATATAAAATCTTACGAAAATACGAAAAAATACGAAAGTACGAAAAAAGAGAAAATAATTATTACGACTTCGCGGCTAGTCCATAAAAATGGTATTGATACTTTAATTCGCGCGGCGGCGGAATTAAAGGCCTTAACTTCTAATTCTAAGTTCACAATTCAAATTTTAGGCGGAGGGCCGGAGGAGGAAAATCTTAAAAAATTAGCAATCGATTTGAAAATACAAGACCAAGTCGAGTTTTTGGGGCACGTTGATCCAGAGAGAATTCCTGATTATTTAGCGAAAGCCGACATTTTTGTCCGTCCCTCTCGTTCTGAGGGTTTGGGCAGTTCTTTTTTGGAAGCCATGGCTGCCGGTTTGCCGATTATTGGCACGCCTGTCGGCGGAATTCCCGATTTTCTCAAAGAGGGCGAGACCGGCTTTTTTTGTCGCGTTGACGATCCGGTAGATTTGGCCGAAAAAATAAAATTATTGCTAACGGATGCCGATTTGCGCCAAAAAATTTCTCAAGCCGGGCGAGCATTAGTGGTAAAAAATTATTCTTGGGATATAATTGCCGGAAAAATGAATAAGATTTTTACAAGATTATGCGCATTCTAATCGCTACCGGAATTTATCCGCCCGATGTCGGCGGTCCGGCAACTCATTCAAAAAAACTGGCGGAGGAATTTTCCAAAATAGGATGGGAAGTAAGAATAATCAGCTACGGCAATCCTAGCGATTCAAGAGTAGTTGGTATTTCCCGGAAAATTCCTTTCGGCTTGAGGCACTTATTTTATTTTTTGACTTGTTTGCGCCTGGCGATGAAATCTGATTTGATTTTTGCCCAGGACGCCGCGGCTGCCGGGTTACCGGCTCTACTAGCCGCTAAAATTCTGGGGAAAAAATTTTTTGTTCGGATTGGGGGCGATCTTCTTTGGGAGCGAGTGGCGGGAAAAGGGAAAACAGTCTTGTCATTTACCGAATACTATCGAAATAGCCAGTATTTAGCGGATAGGCCAGCGTTGTTTCGCCTGATTCGTTATGTTTTGCGCGGCGCGGAGAAGGTAATTGTAGTCGCCCCGTTCTTAAAGGAGGTTTATGAAAAATATTACGGCGTTCCTGGAGAAAAAATAAAAGTTATTTTGAATCCGGTTGAACTTGGTAATTTTTCAACCAATTTTTCAGGCGAAGGAGACCCAGTCATTTTATTTACCGGCCGATTTGTTGCTTACAAAAATCTCAAATTTTTGCTAAGAGTTTTTGACGGGGTTCGTCAGAAAATCAGCCGAGGGCGGTTGATTTTAACCGGTGACGGCCCGGAAAAAGAGGAATTAATCAAGTTTTCTAAGAGTTTGTTGTCCACGGCATACATCAAAATTCTCCCGTCGCTTTCACGGGAGAAGCTTTTAGAAAAAATTAAAGAAGCCGCGGTCTGCGTCGGCCCCTCTTTTACTGAGTTCAATCCCAATTTTATTTTGGAATGCCTTTCGGCCGGAAAGCCCTCGCTATTGAGCAATGAAAACGGCTTGAGCGTGCGATTGCCGGAGGAGTTTTTGTTTGATCCGAAAAATGAGCAAGAATTGGAAGAAAAAATTATCAAGTTATTGCAGCCGGAAGGTTTTCGCTGGGCGGTTTCAGCGTTTTCTATTTTGCCGCCAGGTCCGAATTGGCAAAAAGTCGTTGAAGAATATCTTAAGTTATTTGTATGAATCCCGTTAGAAGCGGCGCCCAACGCGGCCGCCATAACTATACGGGATATGTCCGGCAATAAAACAATGATTAAAGGTTCGCGTCAAAATAGGTTCCACTTCTAACGGGATGAGGGTTCTAATGTTATCAACCGATCAAAATATATTTAAAGCCGGCTCTGAAGTTCAAGCCCGGATGATTGAGTATGGGCAACTAGTTCAAGAATTGCACATTATCACATATACTAAACATAATCCGAACGATTATCCGAGTGCTGCGAAAAAAATTTCAAACAATGTATGGGCTTATTCGACAAATACAAGTTGGAAACCGTTATATTTTCGAGATGCGTACAGGATTGGAAAAAAAATTATTAACCAATTACCAATTACCCATGCCTACCGGCAGGCAGGCAATTACCAATTACTAATTACCGCTCAAGATCCTTTTGAAACCGGCCTAGCCGGTTATTTGCTTAAAAGAAAATTCGGCTTGCCGCTCCAGATTCAAATTCACACCGATTTTCTAAGTCCTTATTTTTGGCAGGAATCGTTTAAAAATAAAATCCGCGTTTTGTTGGGAAAATGGTTAGTAAAAAAAGCCGATTGTTTGCGAGTTGTATCTCAACGTATTAAAAACTCAATTTTAAGGTCATCGCAAGACCTTAGGTCTTGCGATGACCCGAATATTCACGTTTTGCCAATATTCGTTGATATGGAGAAAATAAAAAACGCGCCGATAAAAACCGATCTTCATAAAAAATACCCCGGCTACGATTTTATAATTTTAATGGCTTCGCGGCTGACCAGGGAAAAGAATATCGGTATGGCGATAGAGGCAATGGCAGAACTGTTTAATGTTAGGACATCGGAAGTCCAAAGTATTGAGCGATCCATTTTGTTACTTATTGTCGGTGACGGACCAGAGCGCGAAGCGCTCCGGCTGAAAGCTAAAAGCTACAACCTAAAATCTAATATTGTATTCGAATCGTGGACAGATGATTTAATCTCTTACTACAAAACCGCCGATCTTTTTATGTTAACTTCCAATTACGAAGGTTATGGGAGAACATTGGTAGAAGCGGGCGCGAGCGGTTGTCCGGCATTAACTACTGATGTCGGCGTTGCTCCAGAAATTATAAAATTCGGGGAATCAGGCATTATTATAAAACCGCGTGATACAAAAGCGCTTGCAGAGAGTATTTTGGAGATTATGCGGTCACGGCAAAATTACCGAGGCCGAATCGGGGAGGGCGTCATTAAGAACAAAAATGAATACCTATCCCAATACAAAAAAACTTTCAGTTTTTGTTCTTCTCGGAAAAATTGAGGTTTTCGGAAAGAACAAACGGCCCTGATTTTAAGAGGGGAAATAAAGTTAATTGCTGATTATCGTTAGAAATTTCATTTGTATTATAAATAATATAACGAATGTTTTTTGCTTGCGCGTATTTTTGCAGCGCTTCCAAATTTTTCTGCCCGAAAACGGCATCTACTTCATGCAAGCGCTCGAACCATTCGCGCCCGCTCTTTCCATCAAGAAGAGCGATACCACCTTCTTTCCAAGAAACGTAAGTTCCTCGAGCGCCATAGGCCCGAATTTTATTGGCCTCTCGGGGGGATGCTAAGATTATAGCATCGTTTGGAGTGACTTCTTTTAGGTTTTCCAGTAAAGAGATGTAATTATTATAATTTGCCGAATTGATTCTCAAATCTTTTATCTGCCGATAAATTGAGGGAATAGCTGATTGGCCTGTGAAAATTAGCAATATCCCGGTTGCTAGAACCGTGGAGGACAGAAGACTATTTTTAACCTTTTTTTCGTAAATTCTATGAATTGTGTAGGCAATAATGACCATTGAGGCAAACAAAAACCAAACCGAAGCTCTGGAAAATAAAAATCTCGCAAAGGTTGTAAAATTTTCCAGTACAATGCCGGCAAGTGAAATCAGAGCGGCGCTTAGCCAAATAGCGTACCAGGGTGAAAGGGGACGCAATTCATCGCGATTTAAAGTTTTTTTTGAAAAAATAAAGAGTCCGGTAACTATTGCTATATAGATCAAAAATCTTCTCAAATATCTTAAAAAAGTGTATTCAAAGGATGAAAGCAGCATATAACGAAAACGAAAACGGAAAACCTCTAAATCAATCGGAGCAGTCTGAGCGGATTTTATGAATATATCCATTAAAGCGAATGAAGCCCCCGCGGCATAAAGCAGTCCATAGATCAACAATTCTTTTCTAATCGACTTTAGGCGGATAATTTCGGCGATAAAAAACACTGCCGCAAAATGAAAGAATAGAACCGGGTACCAATTGGAAAATATGCCGGCAAGCAGGAAAACCAAACGACTGACCCAAATACGATTTTTCTCCAGACCGTAGAAATAAATCAGCATAATCCATACAGCTATGCCCAGAGCTAATTCTCTTGGCAAGAATCCTTGAGCTAGAAATCCCCAAGTCGATCCCCCAAGAGAAAAAGCAGGGATTATGCTTCCTAAAGCCACCAGAAATCCTAACCATGGTTTTTTTAAACTGTAGGCAACGACGAAATAGATACCGCTTAAAAAAACAACCAATGATAAACTCGAAACCCAGATACTCCATTCAAGCAGTCCGACTTTTAACCATTCGCCAAGCCTTACCAATAATTTATTAACAAGCAATTCTCCCCGCGGACGAGTGTCCTTCCTGAACATTTCATCATTTGCAAAGTCGTTGCCTTCATTAGTAGAAAACTCGCGCCAATGAGTCAGATGGAGTTCGGCATCGGAGGAAAGTTGGTTTTTTAAGGGGATATTTGTTATTATTGAAAGCGTAAAATTGATAAGCAGAACAGCTGAAAAAATTACTGTAAGAAAAATGGCATGCTTTCCGTAAGTCATAATTAAATATTTTACTACCTTTTCAGGGAAATTTCCAACATCCATGCTTAATAATAAAAAAATCGTAGTTATTTTGCCAGCTTATAATGCGGCCAAAACTTTGCGCCTAACGATTAACGCTATTCCAAAAGGTGTTGTTGATGACATTGTTTTAGTCGATGACGCGAGTCGGGACGATACTGTAAAAGTTGCAAAAGAACTGGGCCTAAAGTATGTTTTCGCGCATGATAAAAATCGTGGGTACGGCGCTAACCAAAAAACATGTTATAGGGAGGCATTGAAATTAGGCGCCGATATTATCATAATGGTTCATCCTGATTTTCAGTACGACCCAGCGTTAGTGACCGAATTAGCCAAACCAATTGCTTATGGCGCGGCCGATGCCGTCTTCGGTTCTAGGATGCTGATTTCCCAAAACGCGCTTAAAGGCGGCATGCCTTATTGGAAGTTTGCGGCCAATATTGGTTTAACCATGTTGGAAAACTTTGTGCTGGGTATAAACTTGAGCGAATATCACTCTGGGTTTCGCGCTTACAGCCGAAAGGTTTTTGAAAATCTTTTGTTTGAATTGAATTCCGACGATTTTGTCTTTGACACCGAAATTATTGTTCAGTCAAAAGTAGCCGGATTTAAGATAGCAGAGGTTCCTATACCTACCAGATATTTTCCAGAGGCATCCATGATCGGTTTTTGGCGCAGTGTTATTTATGGCCTGAATATTTTACTGGTGATGGGCAAATATTTGTTGCACAAATCTCGCATCAGGAAATTCGCGCAGTTGCATCCCAAAATCAAAACCTCGGCAGTTCACTGCTTCAATTGCGGCGGAAACAATGCCTACTTAGCGTTTCCGGCAACCATTGATTTGAAACCGGTTTTTAGACAAGGGCGTTACGCTATAACCGACGCCGATGGCGCCGATCACGGCAATATCTATAAATGTCTTAGCTGTGGAGTTTACTTTGTAGATCGAAACGAAATAGCGGAAGAGTTTTCAAGATATTATAAAGCCCAGCCGTTAGATCTTGTGTATCTAAATGATGAATTCGGTCGTCGGAAAGCTTTTAAAAAAACCGTTCATCGAATTAAATCTTTCGTTGATAACGCTTCAGGAGGCGCAAGGGTGCTAGATGTCGGTTGTGGACCCGGGTTCTTTCTATCCGAAGCTAAAAAAGCTGGCTTTGAAATTTTTGGCATAGAGCCATCGCCGGAGTCGTGTGAATTTGCCCGGGTCAGTTTAAAACTGGAAAATATTTCATGTGTTTTCATGGAGGATGCAAACAAAATATTTCCGGAATCCTCTTTTGAGGTTATCGTCGCTTTTGATGTTATCGAACATGTTTTAAATCCGAGAAATCTTTTTGAATTTGCGTATGCTAAGTTAAAACCAGGGGGTATTTTGGCCATAACCGTACCCATGATCGATTCCTTAACGGCTCGCATTTTGGGGAAAAATTGGCACGCGTTTTTGCCGTCGCACTTGAATTATTTTACCGCCGATTCTTTGGAAAAATTGTGGCAATTAGTCGGTTTTGAATTGGCGCGGCGGCGTCATCTTACAAGATATCTTTCTTTATCTTACTTAATGAGCAGGCTTTTTAAGAAAAATTTGAAGCTCCATAAATTTTTAAATGTAACTCTTCCGATTAATTTATTTGACGAGGAAGAATTTTACCTTAGAAAAAAATAAACGAATTATGTATAAAAAATTATCAATTATCATCCCTGCTTATAACGAAAAAAGCACTATTGAAGAAATTATCCGTCGCGTAAAAGCAGTAACCTTGCCCTTGGAAAAAGAAATTATCGTGGTTGACGATGGCTCGAAAGACGGTACCCGCGAAATTTTGAAAAATATTCCCGGCATAAGATACATTTTTCATGAAAAGAATTTAGGGAAAGGCGGGGCGGTGAAAACCGGTTTTAAAAACGCGACCGGTGAAATTATTATTGTGCAGGATGCCGACTTGGAATACGATCCGAATGATTATTTGGCAGTAATTAAGCCGATTTTGGAGGGGAAAACGGAAGTCACGAATGGCGTGCGTATTTCTCCGGAAAAAGACGATCGCAAGAAAAAGCCGCTTTATTGGCTAAGTTGGATTGGCAATCATTTTATTACATGGACTACAAATTTGCTTTACTGGAACAACGCCGGTGAATACGAGGGCTGTTATAAAGCTTTTACCAAAAAGCTTATTGATTCAATTGAGGTGAAAACTAACAACTTTGATTATGATAATGAATTGGTTTGTAAAATCTTAAAGCGGGGATATAAAATCGTGGATGTGCCAATCCGTTATTACCCGCGCAATTACGAAGAGGGCAAAAAAATTAACTGGAAACACGGGTTCTTGATTCTTTGGACAATTATAAAAACTAGATTTATTAAGCAATGAAAGTCAAGGGTTATTCCATTTGGTTGATTCCTGATGTCGGATTTTTTCATGAGTTTTGCGCAATTATCCGGGATTTGGGGAGAAAATACGGGGCTCCGGTTTTTGAACCGCATATTACTTTGTTGGGCCAAGTAATGGGCATAGAGGGAGATCTTAAATTTAAAACAGAACAGTTGGCTAAGAAATTAAAATCTTTTCCAGTTTATTTTGGAAGATATCGCGGGGAAGAAAATTATTTCAAGCCACTCTTTTTAGAAGTGGAGCGCTCGCCAGAATTAATAGGCGCGGATAAATTGGCTCGAACAATATTTAACATTGCCGATCGAGTCGAATATCAACCCCATCTTAGTTTGGTTTATGGCCTTTTCGATAAAGAAACGAAAAATAAGATGGAAAAGGACTTAACTGGTAAAAATTTTGCTGGTTTATGCCAGACGGTAAATCGTCTTGCGCTTTATCATACCGAGGGCGAGGTAAATAAATGGCGAAAGGTTTTTGAAATCGGGTTTGACATCTGAAGTGTTTAATAGTACAATAAACAAGCTCATTAAAAAATCGAATTGGAGGATAGATGAGATGGAAGTCAAAACGGGGCGCGTCGGTGAGTCGGTCGTTTCTGCTACGCATGGATGGGTGGTAGGCCATATGCAAAGCGGCCTTGGCCAAACGACAGCAGTGGAAGTAAAGCTTTGGCGTTATGATAGTCAACCGGATTATCCGCGGAAGGCTTTTCATGGCACCGAGTTTATCGTAATCTATGGAGGTATTTTGAAAATCTCTTTGGGAAAAGATGGCGAATGTCAGGATATTATTCTTCGCGGTGAGAATCAGGATTACGTTGTTCTAGGGCCGGGCATAACAAAGCAGGTTTTTGTATTCAAGGCGCCTGCTTTCGGCGTGACTGTTCGTTGGCCTTCAGATCCGAATCTCAATCAAGTTTTTAAGTAAGGCGGGGCATTCCCCGCTTTTTCATTTTAAAATCCAGTGGTATTATAAAATTAAATGGAAAATTCTGGCGTACAGATTAAAAAATTGATTATTCCCGCCGCTGGAGCCGGCACAAGACTATTGCCCATTACTCGAGTAACGCCAAAAGAGCTTTTGCGTTTAGTGGATAAACCAGTGAGTTGGTATTTAGTTGACGAGGCGTATGAATCAGGAATCCGGCATATTATTTTTATAATCAACCCTTGGAAAAAGGAGATACAAAAATATTTTTGCGACAGCAGCGGCGAATCAATTTTAAAAGAATTCCCCGGTTTAAAATTTTCTTTTATCGAAACCAACGAAAGATTCGGCGATGGCCACGCAATTTTCTTAGCCAGTAGAATGATAAATAAAAAAGAGGCTTTCGCGGTAACCATGGGCGATTTGCTGAGTCCGTCAGAAAAACCTTTTCTGAAACAATTAGCAAAAGTTTTTAAAAAATATCAAAAGCCGGTTATATCGGTTGAGCACGTTTCCAGAAGACATGTTGATCGTTATGGCATCATTTCTCCAAAAAGTTCCATCGGCCGCGTGTTCCTGATAGGCGATATAGTAGAAAAGCCCCCCGTTCAACAAGCGCCAAGCAATTTAGCTATGACCGGAAAATATATTCTTACCCCAGAAATTTTTGATTATTTAGATAGATTGTTAAAAAATCGCAAAAAGGGCCAAGAGATTAGATTGGCTGACGCGTTAAAAGAATATTCCCACGAGCGTGAGCTTCTGGCGCTAGAATGTTCGGGCAGGCATTTTGATACCGGGAATAAAATCGGTTTTTTAAAAACCGAGGTTGCTTTTGGGTTGAAACATCCGGAAATTAGAAAAGAATTCAAAAAGTTTTTGAAAACAGTAATCTAAAAATTATTATTAATCGCGTTGGTCAAGGTAGTTTATGATTTCGTCCGGTGAGACGAGGTCGCCTTTTTCGTGATAGCGATTAATTCTATCCAGCTCACCGGCGATTAATTCAGACCGCTTGCCCATCGTCGTCATCTGTGAATGCGCGACACGCTTGTTCCATTCCAGGGCACATCCGACTTTGCTATAAACCTTCAGTTCCGGATATTCTCGTAAAACTATGCTTACCGTGGAAACGAAACATCGAATTTGATGAAACGGCGAAGCAATTACGCACAAAGTTTTCAAAGCGCGTCCTTTAGATTCTCGGACCAGCGCCGTCGCTTCTGTGAGGGTGTTGAGATTTCCGTCTGGAATATCAATGCCAATGATAGCATGTTCAGGAACGCCTAGCCGCGTCAGCTTTTCTTTCCAGATGCTAAAACCGGGATAACCAGCGGCGCGATCATCCCCGGCGCATATTCCTAAAAGGCCAACGCGATTATCTTTATAAAGGCGCGTGCCGGCGATCAGCACAGAATCTTCATTATCAGTAGTTTGAGCAAAAAGATAAGCCGCGTCCACGACTCTTATTCCGTCATCATCACAAAGCGTCCTCACCATCAGCTCGGGAAATTTTTGATTATCGCAAAACCGCTCCATGGATTTAGTTTGAGGCGCTTTTTGAGATTATACTAAGCCATTCGGTTATTTGGCCGCCAAAGTCAACATCAGTTAAAGGAGTTTTGCCGGTTTGAATGCATTGGATAAAATGCTTCACTTCGCTCCGGAGTGGTTCTTTAAATTTAACTTGAGGATTCGCGGTTCGCCCGTTTTTTATGATGGTCAATTTATCTTTTTCCAAAGTTTCATCGAGGATGGCTGTTGCCTTTTCGCCAACAACAATTAATTTTCTAGTTTTTGCGTCGCCGGAAGTGGAAGCAATAATTTCAAGAACGGGAGCGTTTTCAAATTTTACTTTTACTGCGGCTGAATCGTGTTCGATTTTTCCTTCGGCAGAAATCAATTTCTCTGGCGAAAAGAAGTATTGATAAATCGCAAGCGGATGCGGAGCGGCGTCCCAGAAAATATCCACGTCCTCTCGCGGTGGGCTGACCAGATGCTCGTTTTTTACTTCAAGAATTTTTCCGAAAGCCCCGCTCCCAATTTCCTTTTTAAGGTAGTTGATGTAGTCATTGTAAAGGTATTGATAGCCCACCATAAAAACCTTGCCGCTTTTTTTAACAATCTGGCGAAGTTTTTTTGCTTCCGCGACGCTCAACACCATCGGCTTTTCCAAAAGTACGTGCTTGCCGGCTTCAAGAGCTTTTTTAGCTAGATCAAAGTGCGTAGAAGGCGGCGTGGCGATTACAACCGCGTCTATTTCAGGATTTTTAAAGACATCTTCGGCGTTTCCCGAATGCGCCGTGACGATGGCTTTAGGGTTTAAAAGCCGCTGATAATTTTTTCCAAATTTCCCAAGACCAAAAAGGGCAAAATTTATCCCGTTAGGCGAACGTGGTTTTGTCATCTTCAAGAATATCGCGATACCACGCGATAGTGCGCGCAAGACCGGTTTTAAGATTTACTTTTGGTTGATAACCGAGAGTGTTTTGAATTTTGCTGATGTCCGGGCAGCGTCTTTGCGGTTCGCCGGCGGGATAGGATTCCGGATAACTTACCAATTGGACCGGAACTGATTTGGAGGATAATTGGCTTACAAGATTAGCCAAGCTAACCATATTTATTTCTTCATCGTCCGTTCCGACATTAAAAGCCTCTCCATTTTTATCCGAGGCCAGTATTTTCAAAAATCCTTGGATGGCGTCGCTGATATAACAAAAAGTGCGGGTTTGGTTTCCTTTATCATGAACTGGCAATGCTTCGCCTCGAATGGCTTTAACCATGAATGTAGGAATGACCCGATAGTCGTTTACTTTCATCCCCGGGCCATAAACATTGAATGGCCGGACGACTTTCACCGGTACGTTGTAAAGCTGATGATAAGTTGCGCAGAGGGTTTCGCCGAGGCGTTTAGACTCGTCGTAGCAGGCGCGCGGCCCGGTTGCCGAAACATTGCCCCAATAAGTTTCTGGAGTGGGAATGGCGTTGGGATTTGGGTCGCCGTAGATCTCACTGGAACTAAAATAGAGCATGCTTTTTATTTTCTTTTGGCGGGCGTATTCTAAAAAATTCTTAGTGCCATTGACGGCGACCTCAATCGTTTCCAGCGGGAATTTGCGATAGTAATACGGCGAAGCCAGGCCGGCGGCGTGGATCAGGTAGTCGGCATTGATATTAAGCGGCATTGGGTTTCGCACATCATGTTCTATAAACTGAAAATTGAGATTTTTTTCAACATCGTTAATTACATTTTTCTTTGAGCCGGTGATGAAGTTGTCCATCGCGATAACTTTGCATGGCTTTTTAAATTGTTTATTTAATTCTAAAAAGACAGATACGATGTAGCTGCCTAAAAATCCGGCGCCGCCGGAAATCAAAACCGTTTGGCCTTCAAACTTAGGCGCTTCTTTTTGTATCGAACTGATTATTTCTTTTATGTCCTCGCGGATTAATTCTTGAGCCGTCATGGTTTGATGGTTGGATTGGGAATCGGAACTATGAACTTTCCTCCTTCTTTTGCAAATTGAGAAAGCTTTTTCATTATCGGTTCGGCAAAGTTCCAGGCAAGAATCAGAATGTAATCGGGTTTGTTTTTGGACAGTTCGGCGGAACTGACTACCGGAATATGCATCCCCGGCGTGTAGAGTCCCTGTTTCCACGAGCTGTCATCAACTATATAGTCTAGCGTTTCTGGCCCGATTTGGAAATAATTCAATAAGGTGTTTCCTTTGGCTGGCGCGCCGTAGCCGATGATTTTTTTACTCCGTTTTTTAAGATCGTTTAAAAGCCGGAGGAGCCGATTCTTATTCTCCTCGATTTTATTTGAAAAATTCAAGTAGGTCAAGGCCCTATCAAAGCCCCTTTTGGTTTCCTCGGCAATAAATTTTTGCGCCACGGCGTTTATTCGCCTGGCGCCTCTGTTGCGTTGGGCAAAAACGCGTAAAGAACCTCCATGCGAGTTGGTTTTTTCCACATTGAAAATTTCCATCCCAAGACGTTTGAAAAGTTCGGACATTGTTTTGACGGTAAAGTATGAGAGGTGCTCGTGATAAATAGTGTCAAAAAGATTTTTTTCAACCAGATCCGCCAGATAGTAGGCTTCAACCAGAAAAAATCCATCTTCGGCCAAAAGCTCTTTGACGCCGGCGACTATGTTATCCAAGTCGTCAATATGAGGAAAGACGCTGGTGGCGCTGACGATTTTGGCTTTGCCTTTTTCGGCAATGATTTTTTTGGCGATTTTTGGATTGAAAAACTCGGGCCAGGTTTCTATGCCGTTTTCGGTGGCCATCTCGGCGATTTTTACCGCCGGATCTATTCCTAGAATTTTCCAACCGCGCGCCTTGAAGGGTTGAAGGAGAATGCCGTCATTGCTGCCAATATCCACAATCAGCGAATTTGCGGGAAAATCGAAGCGATTTTTGATCGTTTCGGCGAGTTCTTCAAAATGCGCCACAAAAACCGGCGAAGTTGAAGATACATAAACATAATCACGGAACAAAAGCTCCGGCGAAACGATATTCTGGAGTTGAATAAAGCCGCACTTTTTGCAAAAATCGAGCGTTAAAGGAAAAAATGGCTCGGCCTTGCCGAGATTTTCCTTTTTCAAAAAAGCGTTAGCGGGGGGAGTGGAGCCGAGGGACAAAACTTCTTGAAGATCGGCGCTCAAGCATACGCGGCAATTCGAGCGCGCCTTAGATAAGTTTAACTCTGACTGTATCTTCTTCATAAGCGCCGTTTTTTCTTGATTTGGTAGCGAGGCATACCCAAGTTGTGTTTTCTAAAAATCGAAAGGCATGGACCACCATCGGTGGAGTATAAACCATATCACCTTTTTTCAAAACCGCGGTTTTCATTTTGGAATTGTCGGCGTTTATCGGTTTTTCAAAATACTTCATCTTTCCGACAAGCACGTAACAATAGTGCGAGTCCTTTTTTTGGTAATGGTTACCGCGCACTGAGCCTTTTTTAGAAGTAATGATAAGAACGCCGCGGATGGCGGTTTTGCCGTCATCAAGAATCGTTGTTATTTCTCCGCGTTCATCAGTGAATTCGGGTTTTATGTTTTTGAAAATTTTCATACTAAGTATTTTAAGATCTTATCACGTATAGTTCCGCAGTCAAGTCTATTGAATTTATATTATTACTGATGGTATTCTTTTGACTATGAAGGATGATCAATTAATTTCGGTTGTCATCCCCGTTTATAACGAAGAAAAAAATGTCAAGCGGTTGTTCGATGAATTATTGTTTTCTTTGAACGGGTTGGCTAAAAAATTTGAAATTATTTTTGTTGACGATGGCTCTACTGATCAGACGATGGTCGAACTAAAGAAGCTGCGTCCGGCAAGGATTATTTCTTTTGTAAAGAATTCCGGCCAAACCGCTGCTTTCAATGCCGGTTTTCAAGTCGCGAAAGGCGACATTATAGCGACCATAGATGGAGACTTAGAAAACGACCCCCGCGATATAGAGAAACTACTAGAAAAGCTTGATGAGGGTTTTGATATTGTTTCCGGTTGGCGAAAAAATCGTTGGAAAGACAAAATTTTAACGAGACGCATTCCTTCGTGGATAGCTAACCGGCTAATTTCTTTTGTTACTGGCGTGAAACTTCACGATCATGGTTGTTCTCTTAAAGTCTATCGCGGCAGGGTTCTAAAGGGCGTGAGTCTTGGCGGCGACATGCACAGAATGCTGGCCGCTTATATTGCTTCCCGCGGCGCTCGTATTGTCGAGGTGGCAGTTAGTTATCGCAGTCGGCAGTACGGTAAATCAAAATACGGCCTATCCAGAACATTTAAAGTTTTGTTAGATATAGTTTCTTTTTACTTTTTTGACAGATACGCTCGTCGTCCGATGCATTTTTTCGGAGGAGCGGGATTTGTCAGTTTAATTTCAGGCGGCCTTATATTTCTATGGGCTTTATTTTTGAGGATTTTTGAAGGGACTCATTTAAATAGAACGCCGCTACCCGTCTTGACCGCCATTTTTGTAGTTATTGGTTTTCAGTTTATTTTAATGGGCCTTTTGGCGGAGATTATCGTAAGAAGTAGCAAGGATTTTCGTGATCAAGAGGCCTATAAGATTAAAGAAGAAATAGATAATAGATGAGATTTAATTTACTTGATTTATTAAAGAAAGTCCCAATAGATTTCGGCCAAGGCAGTTTGCGGCATAGAACCGAGGGTAAGCGCATAGCTTTTGGTTTTGTTGGCGACGGGGAGGGCAGAAGGGCTTTAGATTTAGGATCGGGAGATGGTTATTGGACCGATCAATTGAAAACAAAAGGATGGCAGGTCGCCTCCGTTGATAGAGAAAAATGTAGGCAAGATACAATTATTGTAAACGCGGAAAAGCCGCTTGCCCTTTCAGACAATTATTTTGATTTAGTATGGTGCAGCGAGGTTATTGAGCACATCGCCAATATTCGTACTATCCTCAGTGAAATTCGTCGAGTTGTTAAGCCCGGAGGATTAATTATTATTACGACACCAAATTCCTATTTTTGGTTATATAAGCTGTTGGGAATTTTTGGTCTAACCCCCAAAAGACTGCAAAATCTGGACCATAAACATTTTTTCAGTTATGCCGATATAAGAGGAATGTTTCCGAGCGCCGATATTTTAGGTTACTTTCCCTACGCGGTATTAAAATTGAAAATTAGAAAATTTGCGGGGTTGCTGTCGCCGACGTTTGTTGTCATTCAACATAATGTTAAACAGCAATAATAAGCCGAAGCTGTGCTATGTACTGCCGGATTATCGGCCCAAAAGTCACACCCATTTTGCGTATTTGGTTGATTTTGTCGGAGAAATCAGTAATTTTTTTAACACCTTTTTGATTATTGAAAAGGGAGAGCGGCCGCGGATTGATCTGGGCTGTCAGCGAGTTCAGGTTCTATGGTTTCAATTTTTCCCCTTGCGTTGGTGCGAACTGCATTGCCGTTTATTTTACGCTCGCTTATTGGGTTATAAAACCTTTTACGTCCATTACTCTTTTCTATCCGCTTTTCTTTCCTCGCTCATTGCCAGGTTGGTTGGCGGCCGGACTTTTTATTGGAATTGCGGTTTGCCCTGGCAATATAAAAGAAATTTTCTGCGCGCAACTTTCGAACTTATAACTTATAGACTAATAACTTTTTTAGTAACCGGCACCGAAGGCCTTAAAAAAGAATATGCCCAGCATTACCATCTGCCATTGGAAAAAATTAAAGTGATGCCGAATTGGATAAATCTTGAGAAAGTAAACAGTAAACAGAAATTAGTAAATAGAACAAAGCTTAAAATAGAATTAAAAATTTCAGAAAACGCCAAGGTCATTTTATTTGCGCATCGGTTGTCAAGGCGCAAGGGGGCGCATTATTTGCCGGAGATTCTAAATAAACTACGCGATGAGAATGTGGTGACGGTGATTATAGGAGATGGGCCAGAGAAAGAAAATATCCAATTACTAATTACTAATTACCAATTACAAGACAAAGTAAGATTTTTGGGTTGGATACCGAATAGCGAATTGAGCGGTTATTATAGTATAGCCGATGTTTTTATTATGCCCTCCGAAGAAGAAGGATTCCCCCATGTTTTACTGGAGGCAATGGCTGTCGGGACGCCATTTGTCGCGTTTGATGTTGGGGGAGTAAAAGAGATGTTGCCACCTGAGCTTTTGTCGTATGTTGTGCCGTTGAGAAACGTTGATGCGTTTGTGGCTAAGATTGAAGAAACTTTACGATTATCCGGGGACTCCTATGCTAAAATAAGCGAAATTGAGAAAAAATGGGTGGAGAGGTACGATATTAAAAAAGTCGCGCGTCTTTTTTCTTCTATCATATGAGAAACGTTTTAATTTCTGGCGTCACCGGTCAAGATGGGTCATATCTCGCGGAGTTTTTGTTGAAGAAGGGTTATAAAGTTTTCGGCTTGGAGCGCCGTAGCAGTAAGAAAAATTACGAAAACATTGCTCATATACTGGACAAGATAGAGTTGCTCTCCGGCGATCTTTTGGATGAAGCATCGCTGGTTCATGCTATTAAGGAAACAAAACCGCAGGAGATTTATAATTTAGCTTCCCAGTCATTTGTCGCCGAGTCATGGAAGCAGCCAGTTTACACCGGTGAAGTTACCGGTCTTGGGGCTGTAAGAATGCTGGAGGCAATCCGACAAGCAAATCCGAAAATAAAATTTTATCAGGCATCTTCGTCAGAGATGTTTGGCGCCGCGAAAGAAGTTCCGCAAAATGAAAAAACCCCCTTTTACCCGAGGAGCCCCTATGGCGTGGCCAAACTCTACGCTCATTGGATTACTGTTAACTATCGAGAATCCTATGGGATATTTGCCGTTTCCGGTATTTTGTTTAATCACGAGTCGCCTCGTCGCGGTTTGGAATTTGTTACTCGTAAAATTACCGATGCCGCGGCTCGCGTCAAACTTGGTTTGGCAAAAGAACTGCGTTTAGGAAATTTGGAAGCGCGCCGCGACTGGGGTTTTGCCGGCGATTATGTGGAAGCTATGTGGCTGATGATGCAGCAGAAAAGACCGAAGGATTATGTGATTGCCACCGGCGAAACACATTCGGTTAAAGAGTTCGTGAAAGAGGCTTTTGATTATCTCAATTTGGACTGGAAGAAGTACGTGAAGGTTGATAAGAAATTTATTCGGCCGCTCGAAGTTAATCTGCTCAAAGGCGATGCCTCGTTAGCTAATAAAGAATTGGGCTGGCGGCCAAAAGTTAATTTTCGCCAGTTGGTGAGAATGATGGTTGACGCCGATTTGAAATGAATTCCCGTTTTTTTTATTTTACGCTTCCCGGCATTATCGCGATTGCCTTTATTTTGTATCTTGGCGCCGCGAGTTACGGTTTGCCTCAGGCGTTTTTTGGCGATGAGCTGGTTTCGGTCGCGGCCGGATTTTCTCTCCTCGCGCAAAAAACTTTGCGCGCGAATTTTGACTTCTATTATCTGCCGCCGCTGCTTTCTTATCTGCTCGCCCCGACATACGCCCTAATCGGAGTCGTCGGCATCGTGTTGGGTTTTTTTGAGTCAATCGGAGATTATCAGAATTTCGTACTTTTGAACAGGGAATTATTTTTGATTGTAGGCAGAATTATCTCGGCGTTATTTGGCATCGGAGGCGTTTATCTGCTTTTTGCTTTTGCTAGACGCGTTTTTAGTCCCAGCGTCGCCTTGTTGTCGGCAATTTTTTTAGCGTTTGATTTTTTGTACCTTCACGAGGCTCAAGTGGGCCGATTTTGGGCGCCCGCCACTTTTTTTATAATCGCCGCGATTTATAGCTTCCAGCGTCTAATGGAAACGCGGGAGAGAAAATGGTATTTTCTTTCCGCTTTGGCTATCGGATTGGGGTACGGCGTTGGCTATATTCCCCTTATTTTGGTTTTTTGGCTGGCGGCGCTCCAGTGGCATATCAATCGCAAGGGATTGATTCAAAAGAAATTTATTTATTCGTCCGCGGCATTGTTGGCGATTGTCGCGTTTTTTTCTTGGGCTAACCCCGTTGCTTTTTTTAGACAATTCGGGCGCAGCTTAGCTACGCTTGCCGATTTGTTCGGTTATAAATTGTCGCTGGCCGCGGAGGGCTTGTCCAGCGCTTCCAGTTTTTTTTACAATATTCCCCGGTCCTTTTTATTTCTTTGGTATGACAACCCGGCGCTACTCGCGGTCGGCGTAATTGGTTTGGTATTTTTGTGTTTCCGGGAGGGGAATAAATTTTGGAAATTTCTGCTGATAGGGTTCCCGCTATTATATCTTTTGATAGTCGCTATTACATTTTCTGAACTGGAGAATCGTTATCTATTGCCGATAGTGCCTTTTTTATCAATTGGCGCCGCGGCTGTTGTCGTCGCGCTTTGGGAATCGGCCCTTTCAAAAATCTTGAAACGCGCGATTTGCGCGATAATTCTGTTTTTATTGTTGGGCTACGAGCTGTTTGCGGGCATTAATTACTTTTTTCTTTTGCGGAAAAATGATACAAGAAATGATGCCGTAGAATGGATTTATCGCAACGCGCCGGACGGTAGCGTAATAATACTTGATTTGCCGAATACGGTTATGAACAATAATCGGGCGGGGATTCTCTATCAACAGGAGAAAAATCCTTTCTGGATTAATACGCGCGACAGCTATCTCCTTACTCTCCCGGACGACCGGTTCCCTAAGCCCAACTATTTTGTCCTAGATCAAGCTCATTTACCGGACAAAGCGATAGATTTTTCTAGGTTTACCTCCGGCTACTATCTATTTAGTTTTTGGAGCCGCGAAGACAGAAGCCGCGCCTTAGCCATGCCCTTTAAAAAGGAGTTGGCGGCTTCATTCTATCCAGCGGAGACAATTTTTACTATTCATAATCTTCTTCAGGACCCATCTAGTCCTTTTTCTCTTTTAGGCAATATTCGCCAACTCGGCCCCTATATTGAAGTTTATAAATTCGGAAAATGACGGCATTACTTGATACAATTGAAAAACACGAAAGAAAATTTTTAATCGGCATTGTAATAACGGCCTTTCTTATTTCGGCGGCTTACTCCATTTTTTATAAAATTCAGCCGATAGTTGATGCCGAGGCATACGACTTTATCGCCCAGAATTTAGTTTCCGGCGAGGGCTATCGTTTGGAAACCGATGTTCCTCTCGCGAAGGATCGGGTTATTATCCGGGTTGGGCCCGGTTATGAATTCTTTCTGGCGGCCATATACGCGATATTTGGCCGCTATCTTTGGATTGTATGGCTATTCCAAGCCGCTTTTCACGCCATTTCTGCTTGGCTTGTTTTTGCCATAGCAAAATTAGTATTTAAGGAAAGCTGGCATTCGCTGATAGGCATTGGCGCCGCCGCTCTGTTTGCCTTTCACCCCGACCTTATTATCGCGAGTTCCATGCTTTTAACCGAAAATCTGGCTATTTTTATCATGTTGCTAACAATTTACAACGCTTTTTCGTATTTTGAAAAAACATCTACTGCCAAGGCCGTTTTGCTGGGCTTGTTGTTGGGATTGCTGGTGTTAGTTCGCGCCAACCTCGGCGTTCTGCTTTTTCCTTTTCTCCTCGCTTTTTATTTTAAAAAACAGTTTTTACATCTATTGTTTTTTTTGTTGCTGTTCGCGGCCGTTTTGACGCCGTGGACCATACGCAACTATTCAATATACCATTCATTTATTCCAACCGCGGTTGTCTCCGGAAATAATTTTCTGGCCGGCAATCATCCCAAAGCTTCGGGAGAACTTGATGATTCACGATACGAATTTGTTAAAAAATACAAATCTTATGATCTTATTACTGCCGATAAACAGATGTTCAAAGACACGCTTTTGTATATCATCCAAAACCCCGCGCATTTTGCCAAATTGACCATTTATCGGACTTCTACTTACTTCAGTTTTCTGCGCCCTACCGGTTGGTGGCCGTATCTTGAGGGATGGGAAAAGTTGATTACGCTTTTGGCTTCGGCAACGTATTCGATCGCGCTTTTGACTTTAGGCGCCGCCGGTTTTTTGCTGATGCTGAAAAGAAGAGTAGGGGAAAAAGATTATTCTCTGGGCGGGCAAAATCGTTTCACTATTTTTTTGATTTTATTCCTAGGCATACCCCTAGCCGTTATTTTTATTACCGTAGAAACTCGTTATCGCTACCCAATATATCCGATACTGGCAATGCTTTCCAGTTACGCAATCTATGCCATAGCCCGACGTTGGGAAAGCATTTTAAAATTAACCCAAATATCTTTCCTTTTTTTGACGCTTAATGCCGCTTTCGATTTTGCGAGGAATTTTTCAAGAATTTTAGAGAAAATAGGGAAACTTTAGCCGACATAGGCGGGTTAGAAAAAGAGACATGTCTTTAAGGGTTTTGTATCTTTATGCCGGTTCTCGCAAGAAAATTTATCAAGCCTACCTTGACGGTTCTGGGCCGGATACGGAATTGCTCGGGCTAAATTATTTACGCGATTATGGCATTCAGGCCGATTTTTTAGAAAACCGATGGACGGAATTTTTTCGAAAAATTTCCTTTCATCTGACCGATCTTCCGGTTCTTTTCAAACTGCATCGCTACGACATTATTTTTTCCAGTTCAAGCCCCATAACGCTCTTCCTTGTAAAATTTTTGCTGAGAAGGAAAAAACCTCTGTGGGTTGCCTATAATTCATACTTTTCGCGCCTTCTTAAAAGGAATCGCGGAATTTTTCGGTGGATTATACGAAAGGGCCTCGCTTCGGCAGACGCGATTATCTGCCAAGTAATGCCGCAAAAAGAGTTTCTTGAGGCCGAAGGACTTGACCCTAAAAAGCTTTTTCATGTTCCGGCTTGCATTGACAGCGCGCGGTATCTTCACCGGCCTTCCGGCGCGCCGGTAGTTCCCGGAAGATATGTGGTCAGTATCGGCCGCGATCTCGGACGAGATTACGAAACTCTTATTGAAGCAGTGAGAGGCACCGATATATCTCTTGTTATCGGGGCCCTGTCTCGCAACTTATCTCAAATAAAAAATATTCCTTCAAATGTCCGCATATCATGGTTTCCGCGGGAAAGCATACCTATTTTGCTTCACGACGCGGCATTCTCTGTCGTTCCGGTGTATGGAGACGAAAAAATGATGGGAGCGGATTGTTCCGGCCAGTTTTCCCTTCTTGAGGCGATGGCATCGGGAAAAGCGGTTATTACTTCAACTCATGTAAATAATTTCATACACGGAATTGATGGTATGATTGTTCCTCCCGAAGACCCGGTTCTTCTTAGAGAAGCGATGATGCGTCTTTGGAATAATCCCGCTGAGGCAAAAAAAATGGGCGAGGCGGCCCAAAAAAAGGCAATGACTCTATTTACGAATAAACGTTTTGCGGAAGGTTTGGTAAAAGTTTTTTCGAAGATTACGGCAAAATAGCAAGAAGAAGTTTTTTAATGTTTTTTGGTAAAACCAATGAAAATTTGTTTTTTAACTCATAATCTCGCTCTTGATAACGGTTCCGGGAGATTTGCTTCCGAGTTTATCGGCCAGATCCGAAAATTGCCTGGTGTGGAAACGGTAGTTTTTGTCCGTGAACCGGCCAACGTTCCTGGCGTTTTGCCGTTGAACGGGTATCGCCGTCTGATGTCGGCGGTTCGCGGTTGCGATCTGATTCACGCCCTTGATGGTTTTCCTTACGCCGCGATCGCTTTTATCCTTTCAATTCTTTTTTGGAAAAAATACGCGGTGACTTTGGTGGGAACCGGTTCGGTGAAGCCTCTTTACAGTTGGCGCTATCCTTTTCTTTTTTTCAGTTACTTGTTTGCCAGCCGTTTGGTTGCTATCAGCCATTACACCAGGGACAGAGTTAGGCGCGCGACGCCTTTTCTTAATATTGAAGTAGTGACTTTGGGTTTGGATTATGAAAAATTTTCTAAGCTGCCCCAGCTTGTCAATTTTCAAACCGAATCAATTATCAAAATGCGTCCTTATCTTTTAAGCGTCGGGTTGCTTAAACCGCGGAAAGGCTACGAAGATTCTTTGGCGGCTTTTGCGCTGATAGCCGATAAATTCCCCAAGCTTAAATATGTTATCGCGGGGAAAAATTCGGGCAATTACCGGGAGACGCTTCTTAGGCGGGCGCAAGTTTTACGCATTGCCGACCGGATTATTTTTTTAACTGACGTCGGAGATGATGTCGCGCTAGTCAACTTGTATCATAATGCCGAGTTGTTTATACTTCTGCCGCGAAACGTCCGGCACGATTTTGAGGGGTTCGGCTTGGTTTTTCTGGAAGCGGCGGCGGCCGGCTTGCCGGTCGTCGGTTCTCGCGAGGGAGGCGTATCAGATGCCATGAGGGATAATGAAAACGGTTTTTTGGTTGACGGCCGGAATCACCAACAAGTTGCTACGATGTTGGAAAAATTACTGACATCATCTGAACTCCGAGATAAGTTCAGCCGGGCATCAAGAACATTCGCCGCCAGTCAAAGCTGGGAAAAAGTTCGCGAAGCTTACAAAAAAATCTATGACGGCATTGTGAGAAAATGAAAACTATTTTTATTCCTATTTTTGTGCCATCAGTGGCGCGAAATATATTAAGAACAGACGTTTGGAAGAAATTAAGGCAGAAGCAGGATCTTCGCGTTGTTCTTTTTGCCCCTTCTTATAAAAAAGATTTTTATAGAAAAGAAGTTGGGGCGGAGAACGTATTTTTTGAGCCGCTGGATAATTTTAACGACCCCTTAAATAAACTTGATTCTTTTTTCAGGCATCTGGCCCTTTTTTTTGTTGATAATGAAACGATAAAGTGCTTGCGGCGAATGCGTCTGGAAAAAGAAAATAATTACATTTTTTATTTTTTTTCATGGCTTTTAATAAAATTGTTTTCCAATCTTTCTTTTCTAAGAAGAACTGCCCGTTTACTAGATTATTTTTTAGTGCGAGATACTAAGCTTGCTAAATATTTTGAGCAATACAAACCCGATTTGGTTTTCGCCCCCCACATTATTCATGCCTGCGATCAGGCGTTTATCCGCGAAGCCAAACGCCGGAAAATTAAAACGGTCGGCCTTATTCATTCCTGGGATAATTTAACGGCTAACAAAAGCGCAATGAGAATAAACCCCGATGTTTTGATTGTTCCAAATGAAATTACGAAGAGAGAGGCCGAAAAGCTGTGCGATTACCCGGGAAATAGGATTATTATCGCCGGCATGCCCCACTTCGATTATTATTTTACGGAGAAACCCTGTGCTCGCGAGGCATTTTTTAAGCGCATCGGCGGAGATCCTGCCAAACGTTTGATTTTATTCGCCGCCATCGGGAAGAGTTTTAGCGATACCGAGTGGCAAGATGTCCAGATTATCAGCGATGCTATTGATCGGGGCGATCTTCCATCAGACCTTCAAATTTTGGTGCGGATGCATCCAAATCCGGCCGCGCACATGATTGATCGGGGGCTTAAAAAATCAAAAACTATTTTATTTGATGTTCCGGGTATTCAGTTGCCCGCGCCGGGAGGCGTATCGGAGGAAATGCTTTTCGATGATATGATGCATTTATATAATACGCTTTTTTACAGCGACATTGTCGTCACCATCCAATCAACGATGAGTATTGACGCGTCAGCATTTGACAAGCCCGTTATCAATGTATGTTTTGACGGGTGGGAAAAAAAGCCGTTTTATGATTCTACTAGCGTTTTACAGCTTCATCACTACACGCATTATCAGCCGATTTTAAAAAGCGGCGGCGTGCGTTTGGCAAAAACAGCCGAAGACCTAATAGCGTCCATAAATCTTTATTTAAAACATCCCGAGCTTGATCGCGAAGGAAGGGCGCGCGTCGTTAAGGAGCAATGCTGGAAATTTGACGGAGGCGCCGGCAAGCGCATAGCGGACGCGATACTAAAATCATTGGACACAACAATATGATGGACCCCACACATAACAAGGATTTAGCAATTCTGCCTTTGCCAAAATTTACTACACGAACTATGTTTTCAGAAGCCAAACGGCCATATATTAAAAAATAAGTGATTGCTCGAGAAAGGCAATCCTTGTTATGTGTGGGATGAATAATCAAGGGGGTAAAAAATCGATTGCGCGAATAATCAAAGAGGGAATAGTTGCTTTATCATCGGCTAAGTTGCTTGCGCAGTTAGTAAATATTGCCGCCGCGTTTCTGGTGATTCGGGCGTTGAGCGTTTTTGAGTACGGCGTGTGGCAACTGGCGCAATCAGCCATCGCGATTATCGGCGCGCTTACTCTTCCCACTCTGGAAAACATATTTCTAACGGATATGGCGCGCGATCTTGGCGAGGGTAAAGTCGGGCGATACCGCGCCGAATTGAGAGCGTTTATCAGAATTGTTTTTCCGTTAAGTTTTTTTGTTGCCGTTGTTGTTTTTTTTGCCGCGCCTTTTATATCAACGCTTATCGGCGCGGACGCGAGAGCAATACTGATGATTCTTTCTGCGTCATTTGTTTTAATGTCGATCAAGCGAATCTATCTTTTGTTATTCTCCACGCAGGCAAAATTCGCGTCGGAGGCCGGCTTCACTTTCTTAAGCCGCTTTTTCTATCTTTGTCTTATTATAATTTTGGTTGTCTTTAATAAATTTGGAATCATCGGCGTTGCTCTGGCGTATCTTTTTTCCGCCTTTCTGCCGCTAATTGTGTTTTTCCCGGCGGTTTTAAAAAATATTATTGATTTGTCAAAAATTCCACGCGGCTCCTATTCATTTCTTGAAACTATCAAAGCGCACGGCAAGTGGTCTCTTCTCAATGATCAAACCGGCATTATTGGAGATTTGGAACCTTGGGTTATAAAGTATTTTCTTGGAATAGAGGCAGTCGCGCTTTTTTCCGTCGCTTCTTCTCTTTACAGCGCTCTTGGCGATCTTATCCCGATAGAAAAGATTTTAAGAGTTGTTTTCCCGCGAGAGATTACCGATCCCGACCGGCTTTCGTTTCTTTTTCAGCGGACTATTAAATATTTTACTTGGCTATACGCATTGATGGGAATCGTCGCCTATGTTTTCGCGCCTCCATTTTTAAAACTCGTCTTCCCCAAATACTTACCCTCTCTCTTTCTTTTCAATATAATGCTTTTGAGATTTCTGGTTATTCCTATTTCGAATGCCGTGACTGCGGCGCTATACACATTCCGCGCCCAAAAGAATCTTTTTTTTATCAATCTGTCAAAACTGGGATATCCATTAACTCTTGCTATCGGTATTATCATTTTTGGAATTGCCGGTACGGCTATTAATGCCGTGGTTTTTGTTTTTGCATTAACGGCGGCGCGGTATTATATTTTAAGAAGGATAGCTCCGTCGCTCTCATTTAATTTCAGGACGCTTTTTCAATTTGATGAAAAAGATAGGGCGTTGTTAAAGCGAGAATTTTTCAGGGGATGAATCCCGCACATAATTAGCATTGCTTATGTATTACGTTTATTTCCTCAAAACAAAGTTAAATACAATATACATTGGTTGTACCAATAACTTCAAAAAGAGATTGGAACAGCATAAGCAAGGAAAGGTTTTATACACCAAATCAAGATTACCCATCAAACTTGTTTACTGCGAGGTATATGCCATCAAAGAAGATGCCTATCGTCGTGAGGCATCATTAAAGTAGCATGGTCAAGCCTGGCGCCGACTCAAAGATAGATTGCGTCATAGCTTGTTGTGCTAGTTATGTGCGGGATGAAATACTTAAATCCAAACGAATTACCTGCCGCGCGAAACGATCTGCGGAATGCTTGGGATGAAGGCGGAGGAAGCGATATAGTGGTTCAAGGAAGAGCGCTGGCTTTGTTTCACGCGCGCGTACGAAAAGATTTCCGTATTCTGGACATCGGCTGTGGAAACGGTTTTTTCGCCGAACAGCTTCGGCGAGATGACTTCTGGGAAGTATTTGGATACGATGCCGGCGATTACGCGACAAACGAGAGAAAAAAATATTTTCGAGAATTCAAAGTCGGCAATATAAATTTCGAAATGTTGCCCTGGCCAGATGATTTTTTTGACGCAGTAAGCGCCTGGCAGGTCATTGAACATTTGGAAAATCCGCACCATTTTATCAGAGAAGTTAACCGCGTTTTGAAGCCCGGCGGAATATTTTTTCTTTCAACCCCGAACATTTTTAATATCTTTAATAGATTGATTTTTCTCAAAAGCGGCGATATGCCTCGGTGGCAAGAAAAAAATGACCATATTGCCTTATTTCCCAAAGGCGTTTTTAAAAAAACCGTCTTAAAATATTTTAATATCATTGAAAAAGGTTTTTGCAAAGGAGAGTTTCCTTACGGTTTTTTTCGCAAATTTCGTTTTCCGGAAAATGAATGGTTTGGGAAAAGTATTTATTATGTGCTTCGCAAAAAATAATATATGAAAAAACAAATTCTTATTACCGGAGGAGCCGGATTTATCGGTTCTCATACGGCCGATGCCTTGACAAAAAAGGGCTACCGAATCCGTATTTTAGATAATCTCTTATCCGCAGTACATAACAACACATGGCCCGAATACGTGAGGGGAAGGGGATATGAGCTTATAAAGGGAGATGTTAGAAAAAAGAAAGATTGGGTCAGGGCATTACGAGGGGTATCGTATGTGTATCACTTTGCGGCGTATCAGGATCAGCGCCCGGATTTTAGTGTTTTTTTTACCACAAATACCGTAAGCACGGCGCTTCTTTACGAAATAATAGTTGAAAAAAAACTCCCGATTAAAAAAGTTATTCTTGCCAGTTCCCAGTTCGTATATGGCGATGGCATGTATCGATGCGCTCATACCGGAGAAACATTTTTCCCGGAATTGCGATCTGTTCATGCGCTTCAGAAAAAGAGCTGGGAAATTTTGTGTTCCCATAAAGCACCCGCAATGCCGATTCCATTTCGTGAAGATCAGCGCGTGACGCCAACAAATTCCTATGGGCTTTCTAAGCACGCGCTAGAAGAGGCGGCGCTTCGTCTGGGAAAGACATATGGGATACCGACCGTTCTTATGCGTTATTCGATTGTACAAGGACCTAGACAATCCCCAAGGAATCTGTATTCCGGAGCTCTTAGAATTTTTTGCGTGCAGGCTTTAACCGGCAAGCCAATTACGGTGTATGAAGATGGCAAGCAGAAACGGGATTTTGTAAATATTGAAGATGTTGTTGCGGCAAATATCGTGGTTCTGAATAATCCGAAAGCGGACTTTAAAGTTTTTAATGTTGGTGGTGGGCGAGGTATTTTAGTGCTTGATTTTGCGAAGCTTGTTAAAAAGATCACCGATTCCGCGTCCCCTATTATAGTATCTGGTTTTCGGCGTACGGATACGCGGCATGCGATTTCTAACATCTCAAAATTGGAAAAACTTCACTGGAAACCGCGTTTCGGGCCAGAAAAATCCATTCGCGATTATATTGATTGGCTTCGGACCTTCAAAACAAAAAAATCTTTTCATATTCCGAAGACATTTTTCTAAATAGAAAATGTTGTTTTTGTTGCCATACGGCTGGTTTTTAGCGTAGGATACGCCCATAATACAAAAAAGGCATCTTTATGAAGTTATATACTATATGATTCTTGTTCGCGCGCCACTTCGTATCAGTTTTGTTGGTGGGGGAACCGACCTCCCTGATTTTTACCGACACTATCCCGGTCGGGTTCTTTCGACAACTATTGATAAATATGTTTATCTCGTTATTAATCCAACCCCTCTTATTGATAAGGTTACAGCTCGGTATTCTATTTCTGAAACCGCGAGCCATCCGAACGAGCTTCAGCATACTCGAATTAAAACAGCGCTTATGGATTTTGGAATTGAAAGAAATCTGGAAATTGGGTCGTTCGCGTCTCTTCCGGCAAAAACCGGCCTTGGTTCTTCGTCCAGCTTTTCTACGGCGCTTCTAAAGGGCCTCTACGCATTTCAAGGAAAAAGAATCGGAAAGGGAGAACTCGCGGAAGCCGCCTGTCGCTTGGAGATAGATCTATTAAAAGAACCGATAGGAAAACAAGATCAATACGCGTCAGCAACTGGAGGGTTCAATATATTTCAATTTAATGCTAATGACAGTGTTTCGGTGGAGCCCGTGCTTATTGACTACTTAAAGCGTTCAAAGCTTGAAAAAAACACGCTTCTTTTCTTTACTGGTGTTACAAGACCCGCGTCAAGTGTCCTTAGTGAACAAAAATCAAAAATAAGCGAGCATATTGAGACATATAAAAAAATGTCAGATTCAGTAAGTGCTTTTAAAGAGAAACTTCTAGCGGGAGATATACGCGGCATGGCATCTCTTTTGCATGACGGCTGGATGTTGAAGAAAAAATTTGCGTCAAATGTTTCTAATTCTATGATTGACGATTTGTACGAAGCCGGATTAGCGGCTGGAGCGTGGGGAGGAAAAGTTTTAGGGGCTGGAGGCGGTGGATGCATTTTATTTTTGGCACATCCCGAGGTTCACGGGGCAATGCGGATAGCAATGAGGCAAGCGGCTGCAAAAAACAATCTTTCGGATTTTAAAGAAATTCCTGTAACGTTTACCCAGTCAGGAACGGATATTCTTTTTAACAATCTTCATCCTAAAATTATCTAATCATGGAACAGTATATTCAAACGTTCATTCAAGAAGTTGAAAAAACCATACAAGCTCTTCCCAAGGAAGAAATAGCGAAAGCATTAAATACAATCCAGTCCGTATATGAGCGCGATGGAAGGATTTATATTTTTGGAAACGGAGGATCTCTGGCGCTTGCGACACATTGGGTGAGCGATTTTAATAAAACAATTTTTAGCCATAATTTGGAGAAACACACAAAACGGTTTCAGGCGATACGCCTTCCGACCACCGAAGAAGAATTGTCCGCGTGGGCCAATGATATCGGGTATGATATGGTATTTGTCGGACCGCTTCAAAATTATCTTCAAGAAGGGGATTGCGTTATCGCAATCAGCAGTTCAGGCAACTCGGCTAATATTGTAAAAGCTATAGAGCTTGCCAAGCAAAATCATATTTCCACAATTGGACTTTCTGGATTTGACGGAGGGAAATTAAATGAATTGGCTGATGTAAAAATTTGCGTAAAAACGGAAAAAGGCAGATACGATCTTGTGGAAGGAATACATGCCGTTATCCTTCATTTAATAACGAAATACTTTCAAGATTATTTTGATCATATTGCGCAATGAAACAAAAAGCTGTTTTTTTAGATCGAGACGGGACCATTAATAAAGAAACTGATCTTTTAAAGAATTTAAGCCAATTGCGACTTTTGCCTAATGTCGGGAAAGCGATCAAAAAATTAAATTTACTAAAATATCTTGTTATAATAATCACAAATCAACCGGTTATTGCTCGCGGCTGGGCAACCGAGCAAGACGTTGATTACGCGCATTCTGTTTTACTAGAACGGCTCAAAAGAGCTGGCGCGCGCGTTCAGGGCATCTATTATTGTCCCCATCATCCGAACGCAAATCTAAAACAATATAGAATTCGTTGCTCGTGCCGAAAACCGAATATCGGCATGATAAAAAAAGCTCTTCGGATATTTAATATTGATCCAAATAAAAGTTTTATCGTTGGCGACAGAACGGCAGATATACTTGCCGGGAAAAGAGCGGGCTTAAAATCGATTCTTGTAAAAACAGGTTATGGAGGACAGGATAGAAAATATCAGGCAGCGGCTGATTTTCAAGCAAAAAATTTATATCGCGCCGTGGATATTATAAAAAAATATGGCTTATAGTATTACGCAAGCAGTAATTCTCTCGGCGGGCCTTGGAAAGCGTCTCCGGCCTCTTACGGACAATATTCCCAAAGTCATGGTGCCGATTTTAGGAACCCCTTTACTGGAACACCACATCAGGCATTTAAAGCTCCACGGTATTAATGAAATTTTTATAAATCTTCACTATTGTCCCGAAGCAATACAGAGCTATTTTGGCACGGGGGAACGTTTTGGAATAAAAATTCAGTACGCGTTTGAGAAAGTGATTTTAGGAACTGCCGGCGGTATAAAAAATTTTGAAGAAAAACTCAAAGATAATTTTTTTGTAATTTATGGCGATGTTTTTAGCCTCGTTGATTATACAAATCAAAAAAGGGCGTTTTTTGAAAAAATCAAAGCGGTTGGCATGGAGCTTATAGGAGACACCGGCCATCCTTATGATTCTGATCTCGTTGAAGTTGATAAAAATTTGAGATTTTTAAAAATTTATCCAAAACCGCATACAGTATTACCGCAAAAATATAAATCAATGCGGAGCATTTTTATTTTTAATAAAAAAATTCTGAAGTATATTCCGAAAAATGTTTATTATGAAATTGATCATCAGCTTCTTCCTCATATCTTAAATCAAGGGGAGTATTTCTATGGATATGAGTGTGGTGAATACCTTAGCGATATTGGCACCCCTGAACGACTTAAGGCAGTTGAGGCGTATCTCAAGAAAATAAAAAACCAGCGCCCTAGCGCTGGTGAGCTGCAATAAATTTAAGTGCCGCCTCTACGCATTGAGAAATGTCTCCTGACGTATCAATTTCAATGTGGGGAAGCTCAATGGGCTCATAACGGTCTTTTACTTCATGATAACGCGCGAGTGAATTTACTCCGCCAATATATTTTTCTCCAAAACCCCGGCTACTAATTCTCTTTTCTACCGCCGTATCATCAAGTAAGGTTGGCTTGCATTGTATAATCTTGACTGGCACAGACGGATGTTTTTCATATATATTTTGCAATGCGTCCTGGCCGGTTTTTCTTGAAAATGTTGCCGTAATTATCAGCGAGCGATTGTATGTCAAATGAAAGTCAACCACATGCATCAGAAGTTGATAACTTTCGCTCATCTCCTGGTTATCACGCGCTCGAAGCTCCGGAGATTGATCGGGGTGGGGGTGCGGAATTCCAAAAATAATTCGTCTTATATCATCAATGTCAACCCAGTGGATCTTGAGCTCTTTTGAAAGATTTTCAGCAATTGTGCTTTTTCCCGAAACTGGCCATCCACAGACTACGATGAGACAAGGCGTTTTTTGTTTCATTTCCTCCGTCCCTCCTTCGGATTGTAAAAGAAGCTGTTAGTATATTATTATATTTCAATAAGACTGTCAATTGAATGTGTAAATTTTGTAAGCTATAATGTTTGTATTATGATTTCCGTTATTTTTCCTGTAAAAAATGAAGAAGGAAACGTTGAAGAACTCCACCGCCGGACAAAATCGGCTCTTGATGATATTCACGAGCCGTATGAAATAATTTTTGTGGATGACGGTTCTACAGACGGAACTATAAAAAAATTACATACCCTTTCCCCGATTACTATTATTGAATTTGCCCGTAATTATGGGCAAAGCTCTGCGTTGGATGCCGGGATTCATATGGCTCAGGGGGATATTGTGGTGATTATGGATGGAGATTTACAAACCGATCCCCTTGATATTGCGCCCATGTTCTTAAAACTTCGGGAAGGGTATGACGCTGTTGTTGGGTGGAGAAAAGACAGAAAGGATTCTTTGGGACGGTGGCTTTTTTCCCGCTTCGCGAATTTTCTTGCCCGAAGAATTCTCGGCGTATATTTTCATGATTATGCCTGTCCCATAAAAATTTTCCGAAAAGAATATATGAAAGGCGCCCGATTATACGGAGAAATGCACGTTTTTCTGGGGGCCATTCTTGTTTTGCGCGGAGCGCGAGTCGCTGAAATTCCGGTACGGCACTATGAAAGGATGCATGGAATTTCAAAGCATACCTTTATAAAAGGAGCAAAAGACGTAGCTGACCTCCTCACTATTAAATTTTTAATGAGTACGTCCCGCCCTCTCGTTTTTTTTGGAGGATTTGGCCTCGCGAGTTTCGGCATAGGTTTTCTAGCCGCCCTGTGGGCGCTTATTCTTAAATTGATGGGACTTCGGAATTTTGCCCAAACCCCGCTTCCTGTCGTTGTCTCCCTCTTTTTTGTTTTAGGAGTTCTGCTTATCATGCTCGGATTTTTATCGGAGATCATGCTCCGATCATATTATGAGGGGCGAAGAGACACGCATTACATCATCCGCAAAGTTTTTGAAAAAAAATAAATTAAGGGATCGCAGATTTTTATTTGACTGCAAGGCTGATGTATGCTATGATTGCTGATAATATCGGTGTCCGATAGGTTTTACCGCAGAATGTCGCGGTGAATCGCACTTTGAGAATGGAGGTGCGCAGTGAACAGAAAAGCAGTTCTTATCGCGAGAGATTTTGCTCCCTCAGGTTGCTTCAAGCGTTTGGAGCCGATTCTAAAGGAGCGCGGATTTGATGTGGATCTTTTCATAGGTGAAGGGAAGCCGCTGATAAAGACGGCGGAGGAGATAGCGCTTGCGGCATCTCATGCAAGTGTTGTCATTCTTGGGATGTCTTCTTCTCTTGAACTCGCGCAACCCGAGATCGCGGCTGGCGAAGCCACAAGGACTGCTGGAGTGCCCTACGGCTTCTACGGCGATGTCCCTCGTTGCTGGGCGCGAGCGCGGAATGGGGCTTGGTTTGAAAAACTTGCCCCCGCTACCGCTTTCTACTTCGGCGTAACGCAGGCGGATGCCGACGTAGCGCATGAAGTTTTTCCGAATGCGCGGCTCGTCGGCACTGGCAATCCACTCCGTGAGGAAATGGCCTTCCCACGTTTCACTCGGGATGAAGTACGATCGAAGCTCGGAGTTGCGATTGATGAGAAAATTGTTCTCGCTGCCGGCGGCGGCGGCCAATTCGGGGTTGGAAATATGGCTTCGTGGACCATTGTAATGGAGGCACTCTCGCTCCTTAGAGCGAAGGGGCAGCGCTTCCAGTTGATCTTGGCCACACATCCGGGAGATCGTACTCCCTATGCCATCGATGCCGCGACACAGAAAGAGATGAAGCTTTATGATAAGCTTATCTTTTTCAGTCCAGTGCCGGCAAGAATCGTTGGCAGAGAAGTTCTCACAACGTCCGACATGGTTCCCGGCGCTGACATCATCGTGGAGTTCGGAGGCTCCATCGGGATCGAAGGCGCGTATCAGAACGTTCCGGTGGTGAGCTTGGGTTTCGAAGTGCTGTTTCGGATACTTGAGCGGATAAGTGGCAACCGAGTACTTGAAGCGGTTGGAAGCGGCCTTTCGGAGCTTGTCGTGGCCGATGCCAGCAAACTCGCCGACAAGATTAGGATTCTTCTCACAGCCGACGGGTTTGTACAGATGCGCGCACGCCAGCAGGAACTTTGCCCGAGGCCGACAGAGCGCGGCGCCGCGCTTCGCAAGATGGCCGACGTCATTGAGCAGATCATCGGCACATCGGCATAGTTTTTGAGGGGGTTCGCGTAAGCGCCCCCTCTTTTTTATTGCGACCGAGGTTTTTTTATTGTAATGTTTATTCATGATCTCTGTTATTTTTCCGGCTTATAACAAAATTGAAAACAAATAATTCCATGGAGTTAATAGAATATCAGCGCCTTTACGAGCGCGAGAAGTTTTATTGGTGGAATGTTGGCCGGCGAAAGATTTTGCGCGACATTTTGGAAAGGTATTTGCCGAAAAAGCCGTCGAGAATGTCAATTTTGGATTTTGGATGCGGCGCCGGTGGGAATATCCTTGTTGTAAAAGATTTTGGGGAAGTGACGGGCCTGGATATTTCAACAGAGGCCTTAAAATTTTCTAGCGATAAAGGTTTTAAGAAGTTGATTTTGGGGGACGCGACTAATTTGCCTTTTGATGCCGCTTCTTTTGATTTAGTGATGGCGCTTGATGTTTTGGAGCATATTTGGGATGATCGGCGCGCGCTGTCTGAAATAAAGAGAGTTCTAAGACCCGGCGGTTCATTATTAATCACTGTTCCCGCGCATCGTTGGCTTTGGAGCGAGCATGATGAAGCTCTTCATCATCTCCGGCGCTATAAAAGTTCTGAGCTGCGAGATAAATTAAGAGAAACGGGCTTTATTATAAAAAAAGAAAGTCATTTTGTTTTCTCGGCCATACCATTTTTCCTATTTCACAAACTTAAAAGATTTATTCTGACTTTAATGGGCATTCGCCGGCCGGCGGATACTCTGGATATTATTCAACCGCCTCTCATAAATAATTTATTACTGCGCTGGCTGGATATTGAGCGGTTTTTTATGAGATATCGCGCCATTCCTGCCGGTAGCTCGCTTTTAATGTTTTGCCGAGTAAAATGAAAATTTTGTTTGAAAAAATCGTCCGACATAAGGAGTCGTGGTGGATGGATATTCTTTTGCTTTCGTTGCCGATTTTTATCGCCCTTGCTCCCGAGTTGCTTGGCTTTCGGGTTCTTTACCGCATGGATTTATTGACGGCGGCCGAGCCAACTTTTTCTTTTTATCAAAACGCCATCCGCGCCGGTGAAAGTTTTTTACTAAACCCAATATCTTTCGGGGGTTTTCCGACCATTTTGAATACCATCGGCGGACTTTTCTACCCGATCAATTATTTATTCTTTCGATTTCTTGAAGTTCTAACGGCTTATCATTGGCTTACTTTTCTGCACCTTGTTTTGGGGGCTTTTTTTACCGCGCGTCTGTTGAAAGAATTTAAAGTGTCTTGGGCGGGGCGTCTCATCGGCGGAATTACTTACATTGCCAGCGCTTGGTTTTACGTGGGGGAGTCAACACTCACAAACGGCGTACCTTACTTGCCGCTTCTTTTTCTGATTTTTTATAAAATTTGGGCGGAAAAAAGATGGCGTTGGGTTTTTCTCGGCGGGTTATCCGTCGGCTTTCTCTGGCTTTCCACAAATTATAATTGGGTACAAGAAATCTTTCTTGGTTTGGCGATTTTTTCTTTATATCTTCTGTGGAGATCTTGGAGAGAAAAAGTCCCCATGATTCAAATTGCCAAAGTAGTTGGCAAGTGGTTCGCGGTTATGGCGGTCGGTTTAGCGATCGGCTTGGCGCAGATCCTTCCGGTTTTAGTTTTTATCCCTCAATCCAGCCGTATTGGCGGCGTTAGTTTTGAGACCGCGTTGGTTGGGGCCGCCAATCCTCAAGACTTTGTTCGTTTTCTTCTTCCCTTTTTCCATCCGCCGCACATTCCCGACGCCCAAATTTCTTTTTATCTGGGAGCCCTCTCTTTATTTTTGCTTCTTTACGCTTTTACTGTTCGTCGAGGGTTAGCGCGATTTCTCTCTTTTTTTTACCTGTTCATTCTTCTTTTAGTCGTTAATTATTCGCCGCTTATCTGGATTTTTACAAAATTGCCCATTATGAATATGCTACGCGGAGCGGGACGGTGGATGTTTCTGGCCGGCTTTGTTTCTTCTTTATTGGTTGGTTTTGGTATGGATCAATTTCTTGAAAAAAATTTCTCTCGTTCAAAAAACGCGATTTGCAAATTATTTTTGTGGCTTTCCGGCATAGTTGCCACCGGCATTTTGATGTTAAGCGCGATCACGGCTCTTTTTGGGGAAAAGATACTGGCTTGGCTCCATAGATACTTTGATCTTTATATGTATCCCGCTCGTCCATATCTTCAGCCCATGCAGTTCTATCATGACCTTATTGACAGATACTATCAGCGGTTGACGGGACTTTTTGACATCACCTCCCCTTCGGTGTTTTTACCGGTGTTTTTTCTGGTAGCCACTTCCGCGTTAATTTTTTATTATCGGAGGAATAAGTTGGCGGAGCCGCGTTTTATCCGACTTTCTTTTATTTTAGTCGCGCTGAATTTTATCGCGGTTTTCCCGTTCTATCGCCAGACCTATTCTCGGTCGCTTGCCGATTACGCGCCATCCACGGTTCAATTTTTACAAAATTATCCGGGTTTGTCGCTTTCTGTTCTTCCCGGCGATTCTCAAGCGGAATTTTACAGAAAATTTCAGGACGATATTGACGGGCGCATCCTCTTTCTTTATGAAACGCTTCAGCCCAATATAAATCAGCGTTTCGGCATTAACTCTTTGGGATATTACGACAATTTGATGAATCGCCGAATGGCCAGAGCGGCCGCTCATCTTGGCAATGGGAAAAGCGTCATAAAAGTTCCGGTTATTCACGACCCGAAAGCTTTATTAAAAGATAAAATCGCGGTTGTGCAATCAAATAAATGGCTGATGGATCTTCTCGGCGTGAAATATCTAATCAGCGTTTTTCCTCTGGACGAAACAAGATTTGAAAAAGTTTTCTCCGGCCAGATCCCTCCCTACAACATCCCGATCGGCATTTATGAAAATAAAGAAGCCAGGCCATTTGTTTATTTTGCCGGTCAAGTTACGTTTATTTCCGAAGACGAAGAGCGGGCATTCAAGATGTTGAAAGAAACAAGCGCCGACCCGCTCCGCGTTCTTATTGAATGCGCCGCTTGTCCGAATTTTGCGCGCGCAAACAAACAAGAAGCCGGAGAAGTTATATTATTGAAACAAGACAACGCCGATATTGTCATAAAAACTTTTTCCGCCAATGACGAATTTCTTATTGTCGCTAGAAACAACATTCCGGGCTGGAAAGTTTTTATTGACGGTAAAGAAGCGCCGCTTTATACAAGCAATTCAGTTTATATGGGCATTTTTGTTCCATCGGGCGCGCACACCGTTAATTTACGGTATTCTTATAAAAATTTAATAGAAGGCCTGCTTAAAAGATGAAAACAATTTTTATCACCCTTCATAACACTTTCGCGATTCGCAATCTTTTCCGAAGCGGCGCGCTTTCGGTTTTGCTTAATGAGGGGGACACGCGCGTTGTGGCGCTTGTTCCGGAAGAAAAAATACCTTATTACCAAAAAGAATTTGAGGATGTCATATTTGAGCGTTTGCCGGTTGAAGCGAGGGATTCTTGGATAGAGCGCCTTTTTCATTTTCTAACCGTGGATGCTATTCATACTAATAGCGTCAAAATTCAGCAGTATTCACAGGTGTTAAGATTTGGCTCTTATGCTTCATATTTATGGAAGCCGATTTTTTTTCCCGCACAAAGACTTGTTTGGCACTTGGGCGGTTTTTCGTGGTGGCGTTCTTTTATGCGCTGGGTCTATGGCCGGCTTCCAAGTAATTATTATGGACGCCTTTTTGATAAATACCGGCCCGATCTTGCTTTTGCCGCGAATATGATTAATCCAGATGATTACAGGTTACTGCTTGAAGCTAAAAGAAGAAACACTAAAACAATGGGCATGATTTTGAGTTGGGATAATTTAACCACTAAATCGCCGCTTTGCGTTTTCCCCGATCGTTTGATAGTACATAATCCGGTAATTAAAGAGGAGGCGCAAAAGTTTGCCGGTTACCCTTTGGAAAAAGTCGTGGTCACGGGAATTCCGCAATATGACAGATATTTTCAAAAAAGGGGAATTATCGGCCGCGATGAATTCATAAAAAGCATCGGCGGCGATCCTAAGAAAAAATTGGTTTTATACGCTGCCTCGGGCAAGGCCAGCATTGCTTTTGATCTGGATGTGGTTGAGATTATTCAAAAGGGGATCGTCTCCGGCGTTTTGCCGGCGGACACCCAAATTTTGGTTCGGCCATACCCGCGATATGATTTTCCAAAAGAAAAAATGGCGGTTGTTGAGAAACTTCCCAGAGTTTTTATCCATTCGCCGGTTGAGCATTTGGGAACCGGACGGGATGATTGGGAATTTGAAGAAGAGTCCTTGGATTTTATGGTCAATTCGCTTTTTCACGCTGACGCGGTGCTCGCGATGTCGTCAACCTTTCTTATTGAAAGCTGTGTTTTTGATAAGCCCACAATCAGCGTTCTTTTTGATGGTTATCAGAAAAAGGGATATTATCAATCAGCCAAGAAACTTTTTGATTTTGAGCATCTGGCGGATATAAAAAAAATAAATGCCCTTGCTTTTGTTTTTAACGAGAAAGAACTTTATGACGCGATTAATGACGCGCTTTTACACCCTGAAAGAAGGAAAGAGGAAAGAAAAAATCTTGTTTTGCGCCAATGCGCTTTTACTGACGGAAAATCCGCGGAGCGCGTCGCTAAAGCAATTTTGAACTATGCCAGGTAGTGAAAACTCGATTGCTCCGCCAAAGGCGGAGAAGGCTATCGGCATAATCATCGCCTGGTAACAGATGAAGTAATAACAAAAGTCATGATTGAATTAATATAATCGAGTTTCTACTAACCTGGTATGCAAAAAATTAAGGTGGCTTTTATGTCTCATTTGTTGGATCGGAGGCCGGGCAAAGGAACCGAGGTTTATCTCCGTCACTTGGCGAAGGAATTTCTGAAAGATCCGGAAATAGATTTAACTCTGATACATTTTGAGAAAATTCCCGAAGAATCTTTATATCAAGAGGCTCGGGAAATAATTATGAAGCCATTCGGGGGCTTTCGTTTTTTGGCCGAGCTCTATTTTTTCCTTACCACCAAAGAACGGTTTGATATTATTCATTGGTTTGTGCCGCG
>MHJJ01000011.1:12051-17701 GCA_001817915.1 Candidatus Harrisonbacteria bacterium RIFCSPLOWO2_01_FULL_44_18 | reverse complement strand
GCCGCCGATAAAATAGCGCCCAACTTTAAGACTTCCGCGCTCCATATTTTTAATTTCATTTTTACTTATTTTCATTTTTGGGTTGACGCGGTTATCGGGGTTTCGGAATCCGGCCGCAAAGAAATAATTGAGGCCTATCATTTTGATCCTCAAAAAGTTTACGCGATTTATAACGGCGTCGGCGAAGCTTTCCGCCCGATTGATAAAAAGAAGGCGTTGGCGGCATTAAAAGAACGTTATAATATTTTGGACCCGCCTTTTATCTTGTATGCCGGACGGCTGGAGCCCCGAAAGAATGTTAAACGAATTGTTGAGGCATACGATCTTTTTCGCCAAGCCAGCGGCCGCGAAGAGAAACTGATTATTGTCGGCGGTCCGGGCTCGGCGTCGCAAGAAGTTAAACAGAGAGCCGCCGTTTCGCCCTTTTCTAAAGATGTCCAGTTTATTGATGTGGTTTATTTTGAGGACATGCCGAGCTTGTATTCCTTGGCCGAAGTATTTATCTTTCCTTCTGTCAGTGAAAGTTTCGGTTTGCCGGTGATTGAGGCAATGGCCTGCGGAACCCCGGTTGTTACTTCCAACATCACTTCGCTTCCGGAGATTGCCAGCGACGCGGCTCTTAAAGTTGATCCTTATAATACGGAGGAAATGTCCAAAGCGTTATCGGTTATGTTGGGAAGCGCGGATGTTAGAAATAAATACATTAAAATGGGCTTTGAGAACATTAAACGTTTTTCTTGGTCAAAAATGTCCCAGGAAATAAAGTCGCTGTATAAAAAGCTTCTTTATGCCAGGTAGTGAAAACTCGATTGCTCCGCCAAGGGCGGAGAAGGTCATCAGCATAATCACCACCTGGCAACAGATGAAGTAATAACAAAAGTCATGATTGAATTAATATAATCGAGTTTCTACGAACCTGGTATGAAAACTGACACATTGCAAAAACTGATCAAATGTGGTGTTTGTGGCAGGCCGGCGCCGTTTGTCTTTAAGGAAAAAGTGGAAATCTATACGCTTTGGGAATGCCCTCTGTGTTTTATTCAGTTTTGGGAGCCAATGAAAAACCCCGGTCAAGAATGGTATGAAGCAGATCCCTGTCTTTCTTTCCGAAATGTTGTAAAACGCATTAGCCTGGACAAAAATCACAAAGAGTTTCTAAAAGAAAATATCCAGCCCGCGCGGCTTTTGGACGTGGGAATGGGAACGGGAAATTTTATGTTAGCAGCCCAAAAAAGAGGCTATGACGTCTGGGGGATAGATTTTAATAAAGAATCCGTGAAAGTGGCTAGAAATAATTTTGGTTTAAAAAATTCTTACCCCGAAACCTTAGAGACTTTCATTGGTCGGTATAAGGGACCTCCTTTTGAGGTCGTTACCTGTTTTGAGGTCATTGAACATTTAGATAATCCCGGCGAATTTTTGGAAAGCGCAAAAACAATTCTCACCCCTAACGGGTATCTTGCCTTAAGCGTGCCAAATCGCGATTCACACCGCCTATTTAAAGATATGGATCACCCCCCAAAACATTTGACGCGTTGGGATGAAAGAAGTATGGGAAATTTTCTGGAAAACTATGGTTTTCAGATCATTCGTCTTAAGAAACTTCGCCCTGATTTTTCTTACCTCGTTATGAAATTTCATCGGTGGACTCAAGGATTTTTGAGCTTTGGTTTAGTTAATAAGTTGGCGTCAGTTTCTGCCGTGCCAGTTGGCCCGGAAGTAGAAAAAAAATTGATGGCAAAAATTGATCTTTTGCGAAGGCTGGCCCAGATAAAAGATTGGCTGATTTTTACTTTGCCCGCCGCGATTTTATATTTTTATTTGTTCCTTCGACGACAACATTACGCGGGCCTGTATGTTTTAGCCAGAAAAAGAGTTTGACTCAAAGCTGCTAATGGCCATATAATGCCCTTGGTTCCTTAACAGATCTCAACTTAGTAGGAGGTGCTATGGACGAGCATCTGCCTGGCGAGAAAAAGGGTAATTTTGTAGAAAAAGATTTATTGCTTTTTACCGATCTGACCAGCGTTGTTCCCAAGAAGGTAACTCTGATTGCTTGTCCCTGGACATTTTATAACGAGGTGGAATTTCAATCTCAGCAATTGGGTCTGGGATATGTTGGCGCTTATGCCCAAAAATTCGGCCACCAGATTGTTGCGTTTATTGACCCGATGGTAAGCGGCGGCCATCTTATTAAGATGCCAATGCAGACCAAGTATCAATTGACCAATCGTTTTGGTTTTTCAGACGAGGGAATCGTTAACAGGATTCCCCAAAATACCGATGTTATCGGTGTTAATGCCCCATTCACGGATTCGCGCATAGTGCTTTATCCGTTGACCAGAAAAATTAAAGCCGCCTTTCCTAATGCCAAATTGGTAATTGGCGGAGTTTTGGCGACTACTTTGCCTCGTCAAGTTATTACGCACTCCGGCGCCGATATAGTTGTGAAAGGCGAAGGCGAAATCGCGTTTGCTAAAATTTTGAACGACGTTCCATTGGAGAAAATACCCGGTTTGGTTTTCCGGCTTCCGAGCGGAGATATTTTTGAGAGCAATTTGCGAAGTGAACAGCTGGCGAGTATTAACAGTATTCCTCCTCCGGGCTATGATTTTCGTCCAATTGAGGAATACGTGAAATGGTCTCCGCGCGGCGACAGAGCGGACAAGACTCTTTCGGTGATTTCTTCCCGCGGCTGCCCCTTTACCTGTGAATTTTGTTCAATTCCGGAGAAGGGCCAGCGCTGGCGTCCGTTTACGCCGGAGCGAGTTTTGAAAGAAATCAAAATGGCTATTGAAAAGTGGGGCGTTAATCACATTGAATTTGAGGACGACAACTTTACTTTGCAGGAGCCGAGAGCGTTGAAAGTTTTGGAGTATCTTCGCGAGCTTCGCAGGCAAGGTTGCCAGATGGCCTGTTCATTCCCAAACGGCATTATGATTGATAAGATGAGTAAGAATTTGGCAACGCTGATGGCCGAAGCGGGCACTGACATCGCTTATTTGCCGGTGGAATCAGGAGATCCGAGAACTCTCATTGCCATGGATAAGCCCAACGCTGATGGCCATTTGCAAAAAACTTTGGAAATCGCGAAGTACTGCGTGGACGCGGGATTAAACGTCAGTTGTTTCTTTATCGTTGCTTACCCCGGCGGAGAGATAAATAAAAGAAAATACATCCGGCCTGAATACGCGCCTCACATAATTGAAAGAGACGGCAGGTTCTACATGATGGGCGAGGACGAGGAGAGTTTTCAGACTACGATAAAGTTTTGCAAGCAATTGCGAGGACTTGGCGTACAGGGCATCACCCCGCTTATCGCCACTCCTTATCCCGGAACGGATATGTATGATTTTTGCGAAAAGTTTGGCTTTCTGGTTTACCCGGACGACAAAGATGTTCTCACTACCGTTTCTTACGCGGCCATGAGACCGGGATTGGTTCAAATCAACACGCCATTGTGTTCACAGCAAAGAGCCTACGAGCGTTGGAGAGAAATGATGGATATGTTCCCGACTTACCACAATGTTCGAAAGGCAGACGAAAGCAAATTATTGTCTGGCAAAGAAATTCGGACAGACAATCCTATCAGTTTTTAAATACAATCCCCGACCGCAGTCGGGGGTGTTTTTTAAGTGACAATAATAATGGATCGGGTGTTTCATATTCTATGAGGGTATTAGCAATCGTGCCGGCCCGAGGCGGATCAAAAGGCATACCAAGGAAAAATATTAGGCCGCTTTTGGGAAAGCCGCTTATTGCCTGGACCATTGAAGAAGCGAAAAAATCACGGTTATTAAATAGAATAATCGTTTCTACTGATGATTCGGAAATTGCCGAGGTTGCCAAACAATATGGCGCGGAGGCGCCTTTTTTGCGGCCTCCGGAGATTTCTCATGATTTTTCTACGGATGTGGAATTTCTTGTTCACACTCTTGACTGGTTGAAAGAAAACGAAGATTATGAGCCGGATATCATTCTTCGTTTGCCGCCCACTTCGCCGCTTCGCGCCGCGGCTCATATTAATGAGGGGATTCAAAAACTCCTTGATACTCCGGACGCGGACGCGGTCCGTCCGATCTGTGAGGCGCCTAAGCATCCCTATAAACTTTGGAAAATTTCCGACGATCAACGGTTTCTAGAACCTTTTTTGCCAAAGTCTTTTACGGGTTTTGACGAGCCGCATAATCTGCCGCGCCAGCTTTTTCCGAAAGTTTATATTCACACGGGGGCAATGGATGTGATGCGTCTGCGCACGATCAAGGAGCAAAAGTCCACCTCCGGCAAAAAATTAGCTTACTTTTTCATGGATCCGGCCGATTCCATTAACATTGATAGTCCGATTGATTTTGAGATGGCGGAATTTTTTCTGAAAAAAAGGTTGAAAAACTAAAGCGATCCCAACCTACAAACAACGCCCGAATCTACAAAAAAGAAGTTTATAGATTCGAATAGATCCGTAGTTTTGGATCGGTAATTTATGAAAAATATAAAAAATAAGATGCAAAAAATTGAAATCAAAGATCCGGCCAGCCGCTTTGATCTTTCCTATGTTTTTGCCAACGATTATCCGGTTTTTTCCAAGACCAAAACAGCCCTGCAAGAGATGGCCGAAGTTGCTTGTGAGATTGTGCCGGGAGTTCATTGCCGGACGGCGATTGTGCATCCCGGCGAAATAAAAGAACTAGTTTCTTTATTAAAAGGCAGCTTGGTTCGTTCGGAAGTGGTCATTGATTTTCCAGATGGTTCGGGCGGGGCTATAACTAAGGAGGCGCAAGCGCGTTTTGCGGCTTCGGCCGGCGCCATAGGAGCTGATTTAGTTATAAATCTTCACAAAGTTAAAGCTCGCGACAAGAAAGGATTAATGGAGGAGTTTTTGGCCGTAACGCGCAATATAAAAGAAACAAAAGTGATCGGCCAGGTTCCTTATTTATGGCAGTACGACAAAAACTCCGTACCATGGTTATTGGAAATACTCGCGGAAGCCGGCGTGTATTGTTTAAAGGATTGGACAACTCGCGTGGATAATTTTCTTTTGCCGGAAAATGAGACGTTGGATTATTCCGACGACACCCGTTTTCGTTACTTAGAATATATAGCTAATTATATTGATAAGCATTCTTTGCCGATTATTTTGAAAGTTGCCGGAAGAGTCTCCCCGCTTAATGTCCGGTCGTTTGTCAATGCCGGCGCTACATTAATAGGTTTAAGTTACCGCAAAGCCGCGGCATTGCGGCACGCTTTGCTTAAATAATATGGCTGGTTTTGACTTCAAGCATTTTTTCATATTTGAGATGGCCAATAATCATCAAGGCAGTCTTGAGCACGGAAAAAGAATTATCAAGGAATTGGCCGATGTGGCGCAAAAAGCAGGCGTGCGGGCCGCTATTAAATTCCAATTCAGGGATTTGGACACGCTTATTCATCCATCGTATCGGGAAAGCGCGATCAATAAACATATAGCGCGATTTTTATCCACCCGTCTTTCCGAAAAACAATTTTCCGAACTAGCTAGGGAAGCGTGGAAAAGAAATTTAATTACAATGGCTACGCCATTTGATGAATTATCGGTGGATATGATAGAAAGACTGGGTATTGACGTTGTTAAGGTTGCCAGTTCTTCCGCGCAGGATTGGCCTCTATTGGAAAG
>MHJJ01000011.1:0-12039 GCA_001817915.1 Candidatus Harrisonbacteria bacterium RIFCSPLOWO2_01_FULL_44_18 | reverse complement strand
GGAACAAATTGATAAAACGGTGCGTTTTTTCCGCGAACAAAAAACAGATTTTGCTCTTATGCATTGCGTTGCTATGTATCCGGTCCCGGCCGAAAAGCTTCATTTAGATCAGATTGAGGTTATGCGCAAACGTTACCCGGATATAACCATCGGTTTTTCAACTCATGAAGACCCCGGTAATTTCGCCGTTGTCGGAATGGCTTATGCCAAGGGAGCGAGATTATTTGAAAAGCACGTTGGTATTCCCACCGATACAATAAAATTAAACGGCTATTCCGCGACGCCCGACCAGGTGTTAAATTGGCTCGCGGCGTATAAAGAGGCGGTTAAAATTTGCGGAGAGGGCGAGCGAAAAATCGAAGAAAAAGAAAAAGAAGACCACCGATCCTTAATGCGCGGAGTGTATGCCAAAAAACTCCTTAAAGCTGGAAGTGTTTTGAAGAGGCAAGATGTTTTTTTTGCCATGCCGCTTCTTTCAGGACAACTCGCGAGCAGTCAGTGGAGAGAAGAGTTGAGAGCTGATAAAGATTATGATTTAAATCATCCACTTAATGAGACGCTGGCGTAAACACGTAAACATATGATAAAAGTTATCACATTTGATTTTGACGGAGTTATAGTTGATTCCAATCATTTGAAGCGCGAAGCGTGGTTTAAGCTTTTTCCGAAAAAAGAGAAGGTATCGGACGCGCTCATCAATAATGTTTTGAATCGGAATTTGGCGACGCGTTTTGAAGCGTTGCGCGCTATTTTTACGGAGCTTGGCAGGTCAAATGGAAAAATTGAAGGATTAGTGGGAGAATATGCCGAGCGTTATAACGGAATAGTTCAGGGGGGTATTATTGAGTTGGGTTTAATGCCGGGGGTGAAAGAGGCCCTCGTCGACCTTGCCCGTCACTGCGCGCTTTATCTCAATTCAGCGACTCCGTCTGACGCGCTTAGTGAGACGGTTGAAAATCTCGATCTCGACCGTTTTTTCAAAGGAGTGTTCAGCGTTCCTCCTTCAAAAGTCAGCAATCTTAAAAAAATTATGGAGATTGAAGGAGTTAAAAAAAGAGAAGTGGTGTTTGTTGGAGATGGTGAATCCGACTATGAAGCAGCGCGCGCCTGCGGCATTTCTTTTGTGGGCATAAAAAATAATTTTAATAACTGGGACAATACTCGATTCCCGTTAGTTCTAAATATAAGAACGATAAACGAAGCAATTAAATGTCTATGAAAATAAAAATTTTAGGAGCCGGTTCAATAGGAAATCATTTGGCGCAGGCCTCGCGGCGGATGGGGTGGAGCGTGGTTGTTATTGATAACGATCCAAAAGCGCTTGAGCGGATGAAAAACGAAATTTATCCCAAACGTTACGGTTCGTGGGATGCGTCAATTCAACTTTTTCGCGCGGGGGATGAGCCGAAGGGTGGTTTTGATATTATCGCTATCGGTACGCCGCCGGATACGCATTTGAAACTGGCGCTCGCGGCGATTGAAGAAGAACCAAAACTGCTTCATATTGAGAAACCGCTTTGTACTCCCGATCTCGCGGGAGTCGGTGAATTTATTGAAGCAAAAGAAAAACATTCGCGAGTGATGGTGACGGTCGGATACGATCATGTGGTTTCGGAAGCCATGGAGGCGGTAACCGATCTCATTAAAAAAGGCCTTTTTGGAGATATTCTTACCATAGACGTGGAGTTCAGAGAGCATTGGCGGGGATTTTTCGCGGCTCATCCGTGGCTTAGCGGGCCGCAAGACAGTTATTTGGGTTTTTGGAAACGCGGCGGAGGAGCCGGCGGAGAACATTCTCACGCGCTTCATTTGTGGCAATATTTTGCCAATGTTCTTAAGTGGGGTCCTATCGTACGGGCGGAAGCTATGTTTGATATGAGAAATGAAAAAGGCGCCCTTCACGATCAATTAGCAATCTTCAATTTAGAAACTAAGAAAAGAAAAATCGGGCGGGTAGTTCAAGATGTAATAACCTTGCCTGTTCGAAAATGGGCAAGATTGCAGGGGGATCAAGGATTTATTGAGTGGCATTGCAACGGCGTTCCGGAGGGAGATTTGATTCGTTATCAAGTCAAAGAATCAGCTCCAGTGGAAAAAATATTTCCCAAAAAACGCCCGGACGATTTTTATCGCGAAGTTTTGCATTATGATAAATTGCTTTCGGGTGAAATTCCGCCCGAAAACTCTCCTCTTTCATTTGAGAGGGGGGTAGAGATAATGAAGATTCTTAATAAAACATATTTCCAAGATTGAATGAATCCCGTTAGAAGTGGCGCCAACAATCGGCCGTCTCTAAACGGGAATAAGTAATCAATATGACAAATATTAACAAGCAGTCGAGTTTTTACCACTTCTAACGGGATGAATCTTCAATTTGGAAAATTTTCAATAACTCAAAATAGTCCGGTTCTGATTGTCGCGGAGCTTTCTGACGGCCATCAAGGCGACCTTGAACACGCGAAAAAATTGGTAAAAGCCGCGAAAGATGCCGGAGCCGATGTGGCCAAATTCCAGATGCATTTTCCTGAAGAAGAGATGACCGCCGGCGTCAAAATGTGGGCAGGCGACCTTCAGGAAATTTTAAAAAAGGTTTGGTTTTCTCCGGAGAATCATTCAGCAATAATGAGATACTGCGAAGAGATAGGGATTCAGTATCTTTGCACCCCCTTTTCTCCAAAAGCGATTGATGTTTTGAATGAAATGGGCGTTGACGGATTTAAGACGGGTTCCGGGGAGGTATATAATTTGCCGTTTCACAGGAAACTTGCTAAAATTTCCGCGCGTACCGGAAAACCGGTTTTTATTTCTACCGGAATGTGCGTTTTGGATGAGCTGGAAGAAACCGTTTCCATATATCGCGAAGAGGGTGGATATTTTATGCTTATGAATTGCACTTCCGAATATCCGATAAAGGATTATTCTAACGCGAGACTCGGTCTCATTCCCAAGCTTAGAGAAAAATTTGGCGTTTTAGTCGGCCAATCCGACCACACTACGGATTCTTATACTGCTTTTGCCGCGGCGGCGTTGGGGGCCAAGGTGATAGAAAAGCATTTCACGCTTGACAGAAACGGCAGTTTTCCCGATGATTCTATGTCTTTTGATCCGCGAATGATGAAAGAGTTAGTTTCCGGGATTAGGAAAATTGAGGAAGCAGTGAAGGTGTCTGATAAGATAGTAACCGCCGAGGAAAAAGAAACTCGTTCATGGGCATTTCATAGTATTGTTGCAAACGCGGATTTAAGAGCGGGGGACGCTTTAACACTTGATAATGTCAGGACGGCGCGTCCAGGATGGGGAATACCCGCGAAATATCTTGATAAGAAGTATTCCACAGAAATTCTTGGAAGAAGATTTAATAAAAATATTAATAAAAACACCCTGATCCGATGGGAGGATTTGTCCTTCGACCGGCTTAGGATGGTGAGCGAAGTCGAATCAGAAGCGCAACCGTCTCAATATGATTAAAAAGAAAAGAATTTGCGTTGTAACAACTAATCGGGCTGATTACGTTAAATTGAAATCGGTTTTGGAATTTTTAAGCAAAGACCCGGATGTTGAGCTTCTTACTATTATTACCGGATCCCATCTTCTAAGGAATTATGATAATACTGTTGATTTGATCAGGAGTGACGGATTTCCAGTTTCCTATACAACATATATTGAGGTTGATGGTCGCATTCCCGTAACTATGGCTAAATCGGCTGGTCTTGCCACGAGCGAGTTCGCCACCGCTTTTCATAATTTAAATCCGGATATTGTTGTTTTGCATGGAGACCGTTTTGAGATGCTGGCCGCCGCGGTAGCCGCTTCATTGATGAACCTTTTTATCGTTCATATTGAAGGAGGAGAGATTACTGGAACGATTGACGAGCATATTAGGCACGCGGTAACGAAACTCGCGCATTGTCATTTTCCGGCAACAAGACAAGCTAAAATAAACATTTTGAAGCTGGGAGAAAAACCGGAAAATGTTTTTTGCGCCGGATGTCCCGGAGTGGATAATTTATTGAAAGCGCCCCATATGTCGCTTGAAAAACTGGAAGAGCAGGTCAATAAAAGCGTTAAAGAAAAGAAACGAGTTAATATCCAAAACGGGTTTCTGCTTTGCGTCCAGCATCCGGTGACTACGGAATACGGCCAGGGAGCCGTTCATATGAAGGAAACTTTGGAGGCGCTTTTGAAATCAGGAAAAGAGGCCATCGTTCTTTGGCCTAACATTGACGCAGGAGCGGATGACATAAGCCAAACAATACGCGTTTTTCTTTTAAGGTCGGAGGTTGGCAAAGTGACCGTTTTCCGCAATTTTATTCCGGATATATTCCTTAATCTTCTTAGGCACGCTTCGGTGATGGTTGGCAATTCTTCATCTGGTATCAGAGAAGCCGGCTATTTCGGCACACCCGTTGTGAACATCGGGACAAGACAGGACGGCAGGATTCGCGGAAAAAATGTCATAAACGCCGGATATAGCAGGGATGAAATTTTTTCGGTCATCCAAAAGCAGTTGAAACATGGAAGATACAAACCCGAGCGCCTTTACGGAAAGGGCGGCGCGGGAAAAAAAATCGCGCGCGTTTTAAAATCCGTTGATATTTCCGCCATTCAAAAACAGCTCTCTTACTAATGAATAATATTTCCAAAGATTTAAAAATATTAGGCATTACTCCCGCGCGCGGCGGATCCAAGAGTATTCCAAAAAAGAATATAAAAGATTTTTTGGGTAAACCGCTTATCGCGTGGACGATTGAGTCCGCGATTCAAAGCGGGGTATTGGATCGCTATATTGTTGATACGGACAGCGAGGAGATTATGAAAGTCGCGCGGCAATTTGGCGCGGAGACGCCGTATACGCGCCCGAACGATCTGGCGCGAGATACGACACCGACACTGCTGGTACTGCAGAACGCGGTACGGTGGTTGCGAGAGCGTGAAAATTATTATCCCGATATTGTAGTATTGCTGGAGTGTGTGTCGCCCACAAAACGGCCATACCATATACAGGAAGCGCTTAAGATGTTTTTGGAGGATGAGAGCATTGACAGTCTTATTACGGCGACAGAAGCGCCGGCACAGTACAATCCTCACTGGCTGTTAAAAAAGGACGATAATGGCTGCGCGCGGATTTTTACCGGCGCGGAGATGAAGGATATTATTCCGCGGCGGCAATCATTGCCAAAAGTGTACGCGAAAAACGGCGCTTTCTATATTATGAAGACAGATTGTCTTTTTCGCGATCCGCCGAGCATTTTCGGAAATCGCGCGAAACTTTATGTGATGGATGCTAAGTATAATATTGATATTGATGATCCGGAAGATTGGGCCGTGGCTGAAGGGAGGTTAAAATCTATTTTAAGTCGAGAACGCAATCAACGCGCCGCGTCATGAAGAACATAGTAGGAGTTGTCCAAGGAAGATTGTCGCGTTCCGAGGAGTTGATGTTTTTTCCCTCGGAAACATGGGAAGAAGAATTCGCAGCCGCCGAAAAAGTAGGGTTTAACGCCATTGAGTGGGGATTTGTTGAAAAAGATTGGGAAAAAAATCCTATTCTTTCCGAACGTGGTGTCGTAAAGATTAAGCGATTGATGGAAGCGCATAAGATACAGATACCGTCAATTTGCGCTTATTTTTTCATTGATTCCGGTTTTACGGGCGCCGTCGCCGCCGAAAGTTCAAACGTACTGAACAGACTTATTGAGCAGGGGTCAAAAATAGGCGTTGAAAGGATTTTAATTCCTTTTCTCGGGAATAGTGAAATTAAAAATCAGAAAGAAAAAAAAGAAATAATAAAAAATCTCAAACCCTGCCTTAAAAAAGCCGAATCTTTTAATGTTGAATTGGCGTTTGAAACTTCGCTTGGCGTCGCTGAATTGAAAGAATTCATAGAACAATTTAAACATCCCCTGGTTAAGGTATATTATGATACTGGCAATCGAACCACGTGCGTGGGAGATAAAGTTCCTCAAGAAATAAGGGAATTAAACGCTTTAATAAGCGGGGCGCATATCAAAGATAGGAAATTTGGAGCAACTGCTTCGTATCCCATCGGCAAAGGCGGTGCTGTTTTTCCGGAAATTTTTAAAGCCCTGAGAGAAATAAAATTCAAAGGGCCGTTCATATTTGAAGCGGCGAGAGATCCGAGTCTTGACGAAATAACGCTAAATAAGACATATCTAAAAACTATTAATAAATTTATGAACGATGAATAAAGAAAAAATTTTTAAACTCTTTTCTCTTAAGGGTAAAGTGGCGGTGATCACCGGCGGGGCGGGAATGCTCGGCCGAGAATACGCCCGAATCTTGTCTGACGCGGGAGCAATGGTCGCGCTCTTTGACGTTTTGCCCCAAAAAGAAATTAATAAGCGCGTAAAAGAAATTTCTTCCAGCGGGCGCGTTATGGGGATGACGATGGATATTACGAAGGAAAAGCAAGTCAAAGAAGCGGTCAAGAAAGTTATAAAAAAATTCGGCGCGATAGATATTCTTATCAACAACGCGGCGGCAACGGATTTTTCCGGATTTAAAAACTCCGAGAGATTCGCGCCTTACGAAGATTTTTCTTTGGATGTATGGGAAAAAGAAATTGGCGTCGGGCTTACTGGCGCGCTGATATGCTCGCAAGCAGTCATACCGTTTATGAAAAAAGCAAAATCAGGAGTTATCGTAAACATATCTTCAACGCACGGAATCATTGCTCCTGACAACAGAATTTATGGAGATGGAAAATTTAAAGCCATTACCTATCCAGTAATCAAATCAGGCATTCTCGGTCTTACGAGGGCGTTGGCCTCATACCTCGCCCCTTATAATATTAGAGTTAATTCTCTTGTGCCTGGCGGAGTAAAGGCCGGTTATCTGGATGAGCAATTTGAAAAAGACTACAGTTCCAGAACAATGCTTGGCAGAATGGCGGATAAAGAAGATTACGCGGGCGCTATTTTGTTTCTTTGCTCCGACGCTTCTTCATATATGACCGGTAGTAGTCTTATAATTGACGGCGGATGGACGGCTTGGTAAAAGTATGCCAAGTAGTGAAAGAAGCACTGCTCCGCCCAAACCGTTTTCCCTAAGTCCGGCCTAGAATTCGCAAGGACAGAGTTAGCAGATAATCTAAGCTTGCTCTATAGGCGGAGATTGGAAAACGGAAGTGCTTCTTCTACTAATCTGGTATGCCAGGTAGTGAAAACTCGATTGCTCCGACTTTAGTCGGAGAAAGTTATCGGCGCAATCGCTATTTGGTAACAGATGGAGCAAACAGTAAAAGTCATGATAGTAAATTAACTAAATCGAGTTTCTACTAACCTGGTATGAAAGAAAAATTTTTAATTTGCGGTCTTGGCAGTATAGGAAAAAGACATTTGGAAAATCTCGAACACTTGGGCGCGCCATGCGAAAATATACTGATTTTTAGAACTGGCAAAGGCGTCAAGAGTTTCGGGGGTGAAGTTTTAGAAGCGCACAAAAACCGCCACCCTGTTTTTTTTGACATTGATGAGGCATTAAGGGAAAAACCAACCGCGACTATAATTTCAAATCCGACGGCTTTTCATGTTTTTTTCGCGCTCAAGGCGGCGAAAGTCAACAGCCATATTTTTATAGAAAAACCTTTGTCAGACAGCTTTAAAGGGTTAGACGAATTAATAAAGGAGGTTGATGAGAGGCGGCTAAGCGCTTTTGTCGCGTACAACTTCAGATTTCATCCTCTGCTGATACAGGCAAAAAAATGGATTGAAAGCGGAGCAATCGGTAAAGTGGTGTCCAGCCGCGCTGAAATGTCTGGCAGGGTAACCGATTGGCATCCTTGGGAAGATTTTAAAATTTCTTACGCCAGCCGCGAAGATTTAGGCGGAGGAGCGATTCTTTCTCTTTCGCATGTCATAGACTACTTGTATTGGCTTTTCGGAAAACCGCGCAGAATTCTAACGGCCGCGGGCAATTTTGGAGGTCTTGGAATTGACGTGGAAGATATCGCGGAATGCATATTTGAGTTTTCCAATCCCAATCACATTGTTTCGTTCCATCTTGATTTTCTAAAAAGACCCGGCGCGCATTTTTTAGAAATTTTAGGTACGCAAGGGAGTATATATCTGGATTTTTTAAAAACCACTGCCGATATAATGCCGCTAGACGCTGAGGTGGAAAAAATTGAGCTTAAGAACTTTGAACGTAATGAAACGTATCTTGAAGAAATGCGGAATTTTCTTGAGTGCGTTAAAGCAGGTAAACAAACGACTATTGATCTAAAATTAGGAAAAGAAGTTTTGGAAGTTATTCTTGCCGTCAAAAAATCAGCGCGAGAAAAAATATGACGCATCATCCCAAAATAGGAATTATTGGCGTGGGCTGGGTTGGTTCGCAAGTTAAACGTTATTTTGAAGAAATCAAGGGTTACAAAACCGGAGAAGATTTGTTGTCTCACGACATTGATCCCCAAAAATGCGCCGGCGACATTAATAAAGCCGATATTATTTTTCTTACCGTTCCCACTCCTTGTAATCCCAAAGACGGATCCTGCGATATTTCCATAATAGAAAGCGCCGTCGCCCAAATTGGCGGCCATAAAATAGTTGTTATTAAATCTACCGTTTTTCCCGGAACAACCGAATTATTTCAGAAAAAGCATCCCCGGCATAAATTTTTGTTCAATCCCGAATTTTTAACCGAAGCTCGCGCTTGGGAAAATTTTATGGAACCGGATCGGCAAATCGTGGGATTTACTTCAAGGAGCGCGGATGTCGCGCCGCTTATTTTGTCATTACTGCCCGGAGCGCCATTTATGTCGCCTTCATTGAGTCGTCAAATTACCGCGACCGAAGCAGAACTTATTAAATACGCCGGCAATGTTTATTTGTCGCGTAAAGTTAATTGGGCCAATGCCTTGGCAAAAGTGGCGGAAAAATTAGGCGCTGATTATGAAAATATCCGCCAAGGGATGTCGGCCGATCCTCGAATCGGTAAATCTCATTTGGATATAAACCACGAAGGTTATAGGGGTTTTGGGGGATATTGTTTTACTAAGGATACTTCGGCCCTGATTGCTTTTGTTAAGCAGATAGGGTTAGATGAAGTTTATGACCTTATGATGGCGGATTGGAAATTCAATGAAAATCTTTTGGCGGAACAAGGTTTAACCGTTGGTGATGTCAGTCGGCATATCACGGAGATGGAGATTAAGAAGAAACGAAATCCCAAACCCTAATATCTAAATTCTAAACAATATCAAAATCTCAATGGCCGAAATTCAAAACCCGGGTTTAGAACATTTGAATTTGAAATTTTGAGTTTATTTAGAATTTAGGATTTAGTGCTTAGAGCTTTTCTTATATTTATGAACTATAAATTTCTTACCAATTTCTATACTTGGGGCGTTAAGCTGATTATTTTTGTTATTCCGTTTCTTTCTTTGTATATCGCCCGATCAATGTTTTTCCCCTATATTACCGGCAGAAATTTCGGTTTTAGGATTTTGATTGAGATCGCGCTTGTTTTATGGATGGGTTTAATTTTTTTGAATAAAGAATACCGGCCTAAGCCGTCTATTCTTTTATGGTCTTTGTTGGGTTTTATCGTGGTTCTTGGCCTCGCGAATTTATTCGGCGCTAATCCTTATCACAGTTTTTGGTCTCGCTACGAGCGAATGGAGGGTTACATTATGATTCTTCATTTGGCAGCGTATTTTTTGATGGCTAGCGCGGTTTTGAAAACCAAAAAGGATTGGCAGATTCTTTTTAATATCTTTATTGCTGTCGGATTACTGATCGGGCTTTACGCGCTTTTCCAGCGGTTGGGCTATTTTCGCGCCATTCAAGGAGGACAATTCCGAGTTGACGGCACCATCGGCAACCCGACCTATTTGGCCGGTTATTTGCTTTTTATTTTAGCGCTTTGCGCGATGTTTTTCGCCGCGGTTCGTAAAAAATGGGCAAAATATTATTACGGCGCCGCGGCCGCCTTCACGCTTTTAATCATTTATTTTACTGCCAGCCGCGGCCCGATTTTAGCATTATTAATTGCCGCAGTCTTATCCCCCTTGCTTTATTTAGTTTTTGGGCATGCGAAAAGCGCGCCTCCTCCGCCAGCTGGCGAATCCGGCAATCCGAAAGCGCCCATGCGAACGGAAAACAGGCAAGTTAGGATCTATAAAAGAATCGCTGTCAGTCTTTTGGCGCTAATGATAATTCTGCCAACGGCTTTTTGGTTATTGCGAAACACGGCTTTTATCAAAAACAGTCCTACGTTTGGACGTCTGGCATCCATCTCTTTGACGGAGAAAACCACCCGTTCGCGTTTTATGGTCTGGAATATGGCTTGGCAAGGATTTAAAGAGAGGCCGGTTTTGGGCTGGGGGCAGGAAAATTATATTAATGTTTTCGCTAAGTACTATAATCCCAAGATGTATGATCAGGAACCGTGGTTTGATCGCGCCCACAATAGTATTTTTGATTGGCTGACTAATGCCGGGGCATTGGGGTTATTGGCTTATTTATCTCTTTTTGCCGCCGCTCTTGCGATGGTTTGGTCAGTTTTTAAAAAAAGCCTGATCAGTTTTTCGGAGGCCGCCGTATTATTTGTCACCTTGATCGCTTATTTTATCCAAAATCTTTTTGTATTTGATAATTTTAATACCTACATTTTGTTTTTCTCCCTGCTCGCTTATATCAGCAATTTGGAAAGATTTACGGTTATTCCCGCGGCGGCGCAAAAAGAAGACTTCAATGTTATTCAAAAAAGAACAAATATTTCTTTGGCAGTCGCCGCCGCGGCGCTAATATTGATCGCGCCAATAATTTATTTTGCCAATGTTCGCCCCATCCAAGAATCTCAATCGCTTATCGGAGCTTTACAGCTTATAGCGGGCAAAGCCACCCCGGACCAAGTTTTAGAAAAATTTAAACAAGTCTTATCCTATAGCACCTTTGGCGATGGCGAGGCCAAAGATCAGCTGGGGCGTTTGGCGATTCAGCTTGCCGACACCGCCAGTATTCCGCCGGAAAATAAAATTAATTTTATTAAAACCGCCATTGAAGAATTAGAAAAACAAATTGTCAAATATCCCAATGATTTGAAAGCAAGACTCTTTTTGGGAACTTTATATAATCGGACCGCTAATCTTGATTTATCTTATCGCGACAAAGCTAGAGTCCATCTTGAAGAAGCTCTGCGATTAAGTCCAACGCGTCAAACGACCTATTTTGCCATGGCCGATAACCATCTTTTGATCAATGATTTTGACGGCGCGCTAGACTATCTGCAAAAAGCCGTAGACTTAGAACCAAGTTTTATGGAGGCTCAGGTTAATTTGGCGAAAATCGCCGTTTACGCCGGCCGCGGAGATATTGTTCAAAAAGTTATTGATCAAATTCGGCAAATCGCGCCGCGAGACACGGCGTCGCTGGCTATGATCGGGGATGTATTGATTAATGTTCAGCGAACGGATCTTGCTTTGGAATTGTACAAAGCCGTTGTTGAATTAGCTCCTGATAATGCCCGGTATCGCGCCAATTTAGCCGGTTTGTATTTGAATCAGGGGATGAAAGATAAAGCTCGCGAAGAAGCGTTAAAAGCCGCTGAACTGGATCCGGCAAATTTTGGAAAGCAAGTTGAGGAATTTTTGAAGAATCTTAAATAATAATTTTTGTGAGTTATCCACAGCCCGCCCCTTGTTAATTTAATTCTCGTGGTACAATTAATTTCAGTTGTTGACAATTGGTCATTATCAACAGCTGCATTAAAAATTTAAATTATTATTATGAAGAAGGTTTTATCTTTTACGAAAGGTCAATTTCTTACTTATTTAATCGCGGTTTTTATTTCCGTCTTTTTTGTGGCGGCTTTTGTTTTTGGCGCTACAACTATTGGAGATAATATTTCCACTGACGGCAATCTTACGGTAACCGGAACAACCGGCTTAACCGGACTAACCACTTTAGTTAACGCCACTACCACGAGAGTTTCCGTCTCCGGCAATTTGATGGTCAACGGCATGGCTACCACTACCGGTTCTAGCGGCAACATCGCCACTGAAGGAACGTTGACGGT
>MHJJ01000010.1 GCA_001817915.1 Candidatus Harrisonbacteria bacterium RIFCSPLOWO2_01_FULL_44_18 | reverse complement strand
ATCCAAATTCGCTTCCCGGAAGCCAAATTTTTGAATCTTTATTTTTTTCGAATTTTCTCAAGCCGATATCCGACCTTTTTGATTTATTTATTTTAATATCGTTTTGCTTAAGAAGATCCGAGGTTTTTAGATTTCGGAAATCCAGCTTGTGGTGAGCTTGTTGAACCATGGATTTCCGAAATCTTTCATATTAATTAATTTTTTATTTTTGTTTTGGACCTTTTATTTTTCTGATTTCAATTTTTTGATTACTTTCTCTAAACTTCGGGAGTCTTAATGATGCTTTTCCAGAAGAGCTACTCTTCGTTCCAGGGCCGCGAATTCATCAATGTCGACTTTTTTCTTCAAACTGTTTTTGATAAATTCTACATCAGTTTTCACGATTTCCGTATTGACCGTTAGTTTGGCTATCATCTCGGTATGATCATCAAGGGTCATTTTGATATCGCCATAATCTTTTTTGATATCGCCATACTGTTCGGCAACCAATGAAATCTTATCATCCATATGTTCCATTATTACGCCTAAACGACGAAATGCTTGATTATTCTGAGACGGCTGTTTTTTGGTTTTTTTAGATTGCTCCATCTTTGAATTTGGTTTTATTCAACTTGGCGATTTCAGTCCTGCCGCGGCGGGACCGAAATCTAAAACCGGCAAAATCAGTTTCTCTTTTCGGAAACTTTTATTGCGGGTCGTAAAACCGCGGAAAAAATATTTAAAAATTTTATTCAATGTTTATTTTATATTTTTATATGTCTTCTTTATCTTTATCTTTAATAACATTTTCATTATAACATATATTTTCGGACGCAAAACAAAAAACTGTGGATAACTTTTAGGATTTCGGGAACCCCGCGGGGTTCCCGAAATCCTAAATATTGATTAGTTCTGTTTGGATTCAATTTCTGGATTCCCGAAACCAATAGATACTTCTATTGGTTTCGGGAATCCCAAATATTGATGAATTTAATCTGGGGATTTCGGCGCCTGAAGGCGCCAATCCCCAATCTATTGATTCCCGAAACCAATATATTGGTTTCGGGAATCAATAGATTACTCTAAAGTAATGTCGGATATAGTTTCTAAGGATAGTTCTTTAAGCCACCAATCCATCTGACTCTTATAGTTTTGCGGCCCCTCAAAGAACTTCAAGAGAAAGTCTCTTTGCGTTACTGATGGAAAATTGGGTTTTCCAATATAATCCAAATAACTTGACCAGCGGTAAGATTCCAAAAATTTTGTTGCCTTTTTATAATCCTTTAATTCTTTGTTCCTCCATTCCGGCGTTACAAGATCCAATGGGTTCAAATGAATGTAAAACGGCAAATAAATAAAATGCGGTTCTTGGTTTACTAGAACTGATTTATAGCGCCCCTGAAACAACGCGCCTGATCGTTCGTATTTTAGATTAAAGTAATTAGCATAACCGGCGCCCAACTTATGCATAAATAAAGTCACGCCTCCTTCTACCCTCGGGCGCAATAGAAGATGAAAATGATTAGGCATCAAACAAAAAGCCAAAATATCTACCAATAACTTTCGTGGTTCGGTTTTCCTTTTTACGGGTGGGGTATTTTTATTCTGAACCGCCCTGAAAGAATACCCCATATTAAATGCCGGGGTTTGATCATTGAACTCGAAAAGATTATGAATGAAACGCAGATGGTCCTCTTCGTTTAAAAAAATCTTCCGCTTGTCTACGCCTCTATTATAAACATGATAAACTTGACCCGGAGCAAAATATTCTCGTTTAGACATACAATGTTAGGGATTTAGGGAATCGACTGGGTTCCCGTGGTGGATTCCCGAAACCAATAGATACTTCTATTGGTTTCGGGAATCAATAGATTAATCAACTTGGCGATTTCGGAAACCCGTAGGGTTTCCGAAATCAAGATTCCTGAAATCAACTATAACATCTATTGGTTTCGGAAATCAATTATTGATTTCCGAAACCAATAGATTGAAGATGGTGCCGGATTCGACGGAAGATTCAAACCATATCCTGCCGCCGTTGGCTTCGGCGGCAAGCTTAGCGATATAAAGTCCAAGACCACTACCATTGGGCTTAATTTTTTTAGCCGCGTCGGCTCGATAAAATCTTGAAAAAATCTTTGGTTTATCTTCTTCAGAAATTATTGATCCTTCGTTGTGAATAGAAAGAATCATATTATTTTGCTTATCCGGCAATAGACTAATAGTAATTTTCGCGCTTTCGGGAGCGTAACTAATCGCGTTATCCAACAAGTTTTGGAAAACCATTGTAAATAAACTTTGATCAATGTTCGGATTTCGGAAACCAATATATTGGTTTCCGAAATCAATAATTATATTTTGTTGCTTTTTGTCAGCAAGAGGTTTAAATATTTTTAGAATATCGTTCATCACCTTTATAATGTCGGTGGGGGCGCGATTAAGCTTTAATGTGCCGGTTTCAAGTTTATAGACGCTCAAAAGATCATTTACTAAATTAATCAAAAATTGATTGGTTTTATATAAGTCGTTAAGCTGCTCCTTTTGATGCGCGTTTAAATAATCATCTTCAAGTATATCTTCAATAGTCCATTTAAGCGCGGCTAACGGCGCTTTTAATTGATGAATTACCACTGAAAAATTATTTTGAGAATCCCTGGAAACGATATTAACTATCGCTCCATCTATAAAATGAGTCGCCACTCTTATAAAAGGGGCGCATTCCCCACAAAGAACATCTAACAAATTCTGTCCCAAAACAAATTTCTCCGGCTGATTTAGAAGTTGAATCGCGGCCTTATTTAAAAAAATAATAACATTGTCGCGGTCAACTATAATAAGGGCGTCATTACTGCCTTCTAAAAACTGTTCGTAGGATTTTAGCGGCATAGGCATCTATTGGTTTCCGAAACCAATAGGTTAATGATACCACGGAATCAATATTGGGGGTTTCGGGAACCCGCTGGGTTCCCGAAACCCAAAAATTGACGGAAACCCTATGGGTTCCTGAAATCTAATCTATTGGTTCCTGGAACCGATAGATTAACAGAGACCAATAGATGTTAGAACTTTTTTAACAAGTTCATCAATGTTTAAATTAACCTTCACAAAATACTCGTTGCATCCCAAAGCCATAGCCCTTTCTATTTCTTCTTTCTGCCCCAAATTGCTTAACGCCCAAACGGGGATATTTTTTAATTTAAGGTCGGCTTTCATTTCTTGCAGAACTTGATAACCATCTTTAATAGGAAGCCGCAAATCAAGCAAAATCAACGCGTAAGATTGCTTTTTCATCTTTTCAAGCGCTTCTTCGCCGTTAACGCTTTCATCTACAACTACTTTAAACAATCGAAATTTATAAACAAGCGCTTTTCGAGTTATCGCTTCATCTTCTACGATTAGTATCCGGGGTTGGTTATTGGGCTTTTTCATATTGCGAACAAATTTAGGGACTCTTAACTTCAAGATTCCCGAAACTAACGGCGGTTCAATATTTAGGATTTCGGGAACGGATAGGACAAACCCCTATCGGTTCCCGAAATCCAATCTATCCGTTTCGGGAACCCGTGATTAAATATTTTTTTACTTTTTCTACGATATCCTTTAACTCATGCTGACTTTTTACAATATAATCTATGATATCAAGTTCAAAAGCTTTTTTAATTCTTTCTCGCGAATATGACACGGAGACAACTATAACCGGGATTGCTTTGTATTCTGGTTTTTTACGCAGTAATTCTAAAAATTGCAGTCCGCCCATTCCGGGCAAAAGCATATCCAGCCATATTAAATCGGGTTTTGTCGACTCCAATATAATTCTAGCTTCTTCGGCGCAGCTTGCCGCTAACACTTTGAACCCTTCCTTTTGTAACTTAAATAAAATTGCTCGCTGCAGCGCCGCGTCATCTTCCACGACTAAAATTGTTTTGAGCGTACTCATAAATAAATATCAAGGTGAAAGAGTAAACGCGCCCGCCTTAGATTCGACGCCGGCTAATGGAACAGTGAAAAAGAAAGTACTGCCCTTCCCCTCTTCAGATTCAAACCAAACATCACCCTCCCATCCCAGCACCAGCGATTTAACAAGACTTAAACCTAGCCCATTGCCTTCGGGGACAAAAGAGACGGCATTGCTGGCCCGATAAAATTTCTGAAAGATCCTGGGCTGTTCTTTTTGGGGGATTCCTATGCCGTTGTCCTTAATCGAAAATACGACGCGGTCTTCTTTTAATTCAGAACTAATGTCAATTTTGCCTCGTTCAGAAGTATAATTAATGGCATTTGATAAAAGATTTAACATCACTTGTCGAAAAACCTCCGGCTCCAGATTAATTTTAGGAATGGTTTTAGAAACAACTTTGATGGTAATTTGCAACTTTTTAGCGTCAATTAGCGACTTAACGGTATCTAAAACTTCTTTTGTGAGAAGGACAAGGTCTGCCGGAACGGGCGTGATACTGATCCTCCCGGCTTCCAGACGAGTTGAAATCAAAAGTATATTTACTAAATCTATCAGGCGCTGGTTGCTTTTATAAATATCCCGCATAAAGGATTTTTGTTCATCAGTGAGCGGGCCCATATCGCCGCTCAAGAACATCTCCGAAATCCAACGCATAGAACTAAGTGGCGTGCGCAACTGATGAGAAGCAATTGAGATAAAGCTTGTTTTTGCCTCATCTAATTTTTTCCTTTCGCTAATATCGCGCGAGATTTCGACATAAACCACTTCGTCGCCAAATTTTATGGGAAATATTACAACTTCGGCATCATAAAGGCTGCCATCTTTGCGTTTATTCACAATTTCCGCATAAAATACCTGCCCGCCGCTAATAACATCCCACATTTTTTTATAAAAACTGGCGTCTTGTTTGCCGGATTTCAAAATGCTCGGCGTAACTTTATCAATTACTTCCTCGGCGTTCCAGCCGGTAAGTTTCTGCCATGCTGGATTAACATACTTAATTAATCCTTTTTGATCAACAATAATCACTCCCTCAAAACTAGATTCCACGATACTCGCAAGTTTTCTTGTTTCTGCCAATGATATTTCAAGTTCGCGAGTCCGCTCAGCTACTTTTAATTCAAGTTTTTTAGTATATTCCGCCAGTTCTGCTTCCAGACGCTTACGCTCGGTAATATCCTCTACCATTAAAAGTAATCGTTCAGCGGTCTTGCCATCCGGTCCAAAAATCGGCACGCCAAAATAATGACAATAACGTTCTTTCTGAGTGACGGAAGAAATGTGGCATATCTCAGTTGTAAAAGATTTACCGGCAAGCCCCTCGCGGAAAAATTTATCAAGACCTACGTCTTTATACTTTGACAATTCCAGAGCATTAAGCCCAATTGCTTCTTGAGCGCTTTTAAGACCCTCGATTTCAACCATTTTGGGATTAAAAAATTCAATAATGCCATCTTTGTTGATGGTGTAAATGCCGTGAGGCGATCTTTCGATGATAGTGGCAAGTTCTTTGGCTTGACGAGTAATTTGGGCGTTTTGGCGGCCAAAAGCAAAGCGCAAAAGTGAAAATATCGCCGACAGTGAAACCGCGATAAGAATCCAGACGAAAAACTGCAAACGGCGGATAAAAACAACAAGGTCAGCGATGTTAAAATAGACTTCTGCCACGCCAACCGGCTGCCTGCCGCCTAAATATATCGGGGTATAAATTTCTAAAAGATTTCTGAGTCCAAATTCTTTCTGGATTTCCGGTTCCGCGGTTTCAATTTTTTGTTCGCCCCTTAACGCTTCTAAAACATCTTCCTCTTCTTCTTTTTGCCCAATTTTTTCCTTGATAATGTCAGAATAAACTAGAATCGCTTCGCTGTTATAAATCTTTACGCCGGCCATTGGCGGGAGAGAGAGTTTTAACTCCGAAACAAAATCCGCGAAGTGCCACCGCGCTTCCTCGCTTTGCCATCGGGTAAAATGCTCAACATTTTTAATATGGCGCTCGGCCTGGCCTTGAACCAAATCAAAAACCGGTTCAGTTTTCATCCGCCAGGCAAATGAACTTAATGTTTTTGAAAAGAATAAGGAAAAGCTAACGCCAATAATAATAATAATAGTAGTAATAATAGTAGTAGTAATAGTAGTAGTAGTAGTAGTAGTAGTAGTAGTAGTAGTAGTAGTAGTAGCCTGCGGCACCAACCCTCTACCGGCAAACAAACTATAGCCAATCGCGAAAAAAAGAAGAGCGGCCAAAGAGATAAGAGAAATGTTCCGAAATTGATTCACGCTCCTCAGAGTTTCGGAAACATCTATTTCCGTGATTATTGCTCCCAAACTTTGCGACTGGCATTTTGAAACTCCGAGAACTTTTTCTCCGCGATAATTCAGATACTCGCCTTGAAAATCTTTACCATCTTCAAAGCAGGCGCGCGCCGGCGGCGTATTTACGCCCTGTTTTAAAACCGCATCGGACATAAACCGCGACGGCGTAATCATCAGTTTTTCGGCATTAACCAAATAGGTTTCCAAAGTTTTACCCTCCTCCACCGCTATTACGGCATTGAGTTCATCGTTTAAAGTATGGGCTAAGAAAACGCCGACAATTTTCCCAGTTGTAAACGACACCAGCGGCGCGGCTATATGAAGCATTGGCTTGCCCTCCAATTCATCCGGCTCCTGAACCAGTTCCGGCACAAGCACGGCTTGACCGAAAGCGGCGCTTTTCGCTTGCTCAAAAGAAATGCGCTCTCGGCTTTCGTCGTGGCCAAGACGATTAATATCGCTTGAAGCAACAACAATGCCATTTATATCCAACACATCAACTAGGACAAAGGTCGGATCAAGGGGAAGCTTTTTATCTCTTAGATAAATAGAAAGATCGGCCGCGAGACTGCAATCTTGAAGCGGCGCGCCTTTACAGCCTTGAGCCCCAATCTCTTCAGTCGTGCCCCTAATTTTTCCGTCCGAACTCCAGTCAGCCGTGCGAACTTTAAGTTTTTCTAAAAATAGATTAAGCTGTTCCGCCTTGGAATTGTTCAAGGTCAACAATGACTCTCCGGCTTTTTCTTTCAAAATTGACTGAGCCGAGAAATAGCTAATGCCAAAAATTAAAACGAGCGGCACAAGCGAAGTCCAAATAAAAAACTTCAGTAATTTTTTCATTGCCGCGACCCTGCCGCTCTCTTCTTTTAATCCGAATTTAGAAAAAGCCATAAGTTAATCCATTATTTGGAGATTTCTCCGATATTCTCGGTTACGTATTTTTTAGTTTTCTCCAAATTATCTTTAATTTTTTTAATGAGGAACTCAATTTCCGCCGCTTCCCGTTCATCCACCCGTTTATCGGCGTAACTCGTTAATATCTTATCAATATCTTTTTGAAGCAAATTTGACATCGCGGCAATATCTCTTTGGGCCACTACTGCCTTACGCCCCAGTTGAGTACGCCATATTCGATAAGAAAATCCGCCAACGCCAAAGCCAACCAATAAAAGAATCAACAGGCCGGCAAAAAACCAAAACTGCGTTATCCCGATTCCCGCTATAGTAATTAGAGGTTTTTCGCGAACTTTGAATAACTCTGATTTCACCGAAAGACTAAGCGCTCCGCGCTGATCTTGAGCCGTAACCTCCACGAAATGCTGGCCCTTCTTAAGCGGTTGATTTATCAATGCCTCCCAATTTCCGCTTTTATCAGCCGCGGCGACTCCTTCGGCGACAATATCGCCGGTCTTTTTCTTTACGAGTATCTTTATCGTAACTTCCTCAGCGGCAGTGCCTCTTACCAAAAAATCTCCTTCTCCGACAAAAACATCTTTGCTTAACAAAGTAATTGTTGGAGATGGTATGGGAATAATTTCTATTTCTATATTACCTTCGGTTACATTATTCGCTTTATCTATCGCCCCTACCCTTATCAAATGCTTGCCCGGCGCTTGTAACGGCAGTTGATAATAAGACCAATTCGCCGAAATTGTTATCGCCGCGCCGCTATTAATTTGAAGCTCATAACGATCCAGGCCGGAAAGAGCGTCGTTAGTCTGAAAATTAAGAGTCGGCTGGGGATTATCGGTGGCAATTCCCTCATTGAATGAAAGCGCAAAATCAACCGGTGGAATCGCGTCAAGAGATAAGCGGTAATGAACAGTCGGTCCGGCGCCAATATTATTTTTAAATCGGACATGAACATACCATATCCCCTCCTTTAACGGGCCGAAGTTTCTGCCGTTAAATAATTCCGCGTCGAACTTAGTTAGAATCGTATTGGGATTTTGATCAATGGCGGCGGCTACTTGAATAACATCTTCTGGGACATTCCAAAGCGCGATTACTTCTCCAAAATAGTTATACCACTTGGACTGGTCCGGATATAAATTCACTTTTACCTCCGGCGAAGTCGGCAATTTTAACGCGGGCGCGGGCTCTCTCACGATTTTCTGCGGCTGTTCCTGAATAAGCGGCGGCGCGGGCACAGATATTTCGGTTGGAGAAATTGCCACGCTCGCGCCTTTTATGGATGACAGCGCGTTAGTTCCTTTGCCGTCGCTGGCGGCCACTACTCCGTCCGACAAAGTGAACGCGGCGGCGCCCGCTCCGATCGTTTTGAATCGGGAACTAAAAATTAATAACGATTTTCCGGAGACGTCGCGATCCGTCCCACCGATAAAACTTAAAGCGCCGTTAGAAAAGGCAGGCTCTTCAACCCAAAAATTAAATATGGATTTAGCGCGATCCGCGGAAACAAATTCCAGTATCTCGGGCGGATAATGAATAACGGCCTGAGCGGCATTGATATTTACATTTTCCGTATCCAACAAAAGATCCAACGTAAACTCCTGACCGACGCCGAAACTTTGTGTTTCCGGCGACAAGTATAAAATCGCGGCCGAGGCAGTTAGGGATCGGTGTCCTAAAAATATTATTAATAAAATCAGCAGGTATTTCTTCATTTTGGAATTTCTTCTATATTTTCAACCACGTACTTTTGCATCTTTTGCGAATTTTCTTTAATTTTTCTAAGCAAAAACTCCACTTCCGCGGCTTCGCGCTTATTAAGACGCTTATCGGCGTAACTGGACAACATTTTATCTATATCTTTTCCAATAACATCAAAAGCAGTCACCACGTCGCGTTGCGCCACTACCGCCTTGCGCCCCAATTGAACGCGCCATGTTCTATAAAAAATCCACCCTAAAACAAAGCCGCCCAATAAAACAATGATTAGGCCCGTAAAAAACCAGAATTGAGTTACGCCTATTCCGGCAACGGTAAACAACGGCCGTTCACGAACCTGAAATATCTCTGATTTCACCGAAAGACTAAGCGCGCCGCGCTGATCTTGAGCCGTAACTTCAATAAAATATTTTCCCTGCTTAAGCGGCTCATCCAATACTATTTCCCAATTGCTGCTTTTATCCACGGTCGCTATCCCTTCAACGACTATATCCTCCGATTTTTTTCTGACAGAAACTTTAATTATAAATTCGTCTTGCGAAGTTCCTCGTACCAATAAATCCCCTTCACCGGCAAAAATACTCGGGCTTACGAAAGTAATTGTTGGCGATGGAATCGGCAATATTTCCAAATTCAAAAATCGCGCCTGAACGTTCCCGGCGTTATCCACGGCGCTTACAACGATTTTCTTTTTCCCGGGAGTCTGTATCGGCAATTTCAGTTCGCCCTGATCAATTTTAATGGCTTCGGCGCCGTCAATTTGCGCGAGATAATGGCTCATTCCCGAAAGAGCGTCATTGGTGGAAAAATACAGCAACGGCTGAGGATTATCAGTTCTTAATTCTTCTTCTACCCCGGAAATCTTTAGGCCCTCAAAAGATTCAATGTCAAAAGGCAACGGCGGCGCAACGTCAACAGCAAGCCGATAATGAGCCGTAGGTCCGGCGCCGATATTGTTTTTGAATCGGATATGAACATACCATATCCCTTCCTTTAATGGGCCGAAATTTCTGCCGTTAAATAATTCTTTTTCGAATTTGGTTGGAACAGATTTTGGTATTTGATCAACTATAGCCGCCAATTGGATTATGTCATCCGGGACATTCCAAAGAACAATTACATCTCCGATATGGCCATACCATTTAGAAGGATCGGGGTAGAGACTTACCGTTAATTCCGGGATAGACGGTAGTTTAGCCGCCGGCGCCGGTTCTCGAATAATTCGTTTTGGCTGTTCTTGAACAATAGGCGCCGGCTCCGGAGGAACTACGGCCGTGGAAACAGCCACGCTGGCCCCCTTTACTGTTGATAACACATTAGTTCCTTTGCCGTCGCTAGCAGTTACCACTCCTTCGGATAAAGTAATGTCCGCTTTTCCAGCCCCGATCGCTTTAAACTTCGCCGTAAAAATTAATAATGGCGCTCCGGAGATTTCTTCGGAAGTGCCACCAATAAAACTTATTTTCCCATTGGAAATGACGGGATCTTCAACCCAAAAATTAAATATGGACTTGCCTCTGTCCACCGAAACGGCCTGCAACACCTCTGGCGGAAAATTAATAACCGCTTGAGCGGCATTGATTTTGACGTCTTCGGTATTGACGACAAGATCCGCCGTAAATTCCTGCCCCATGTTAAAGGTTTGGCCTTTCGGCAATAAAGATAAGGTCGCGGCTGAAATATCTAAAGCGCCAAAGGCAAAAAATAAAAATAAGACGGATAGAAAATATTTAGAGCGCATACTTATATTATACAATATCGCGGAAATTTCTAAAATCATAGAATCAATATTTGGGATTTCGGGAACCGATAGAAGCTCCTATCGGTTCCCGAAATCCACCTACATGACGCATATATTATCCCTTTATGGCTTTTAAAAATATGCTGAGATCGACGATATCAACTTTATTATTCGTGTCCAGGTCGGATAATTTCTTTAAATTAACATCTTGAGACCGCCAGCGAAAAAGAAAAATACTCCAATCCACGATGTTAATGATATTGTCATTGTTAAAGTCGGCTTTGGGATTAGATAATAATGTAATTTTGAATGTTTTGATTGGGGAAACCGGGCTTTGATTGCCTAACGCGTCAACTTGCCACGCCTTCAAAAAATGTTCTTTTGGACTAAAGCGGCTGGTGTTAACGGCAATTGAATAATATCCTTGCTGATTTGACCGAGCGTTATATCTTAATATCTTATCCAGTTCTATCTCCACAAGACTGTCGGGAGACGCGTAACCAAAAACCTTCACGTCATTCCCCTTGGTTGCCGTTGAAGGATCAAAATCAACAGTGGGCGCCACAAAAATATTGTCAGCGTTTAATTTATTGTTAGAAATTAAATTTACCGTAAAGCTTAAAATACCGCTACTGCGATTATCTCTGTCGCGCGCTTCTACGGCGAAGAAATACGCGCCCTGTAAAAGCGCCTGAAACTTTTTTTCAAATCTTCCACTACTGTCTGCCGTAGTTTCGGTATCCAAAACATAAGTATTTGTTTCGCGAATATCAATCATGCTTCTTCGGAAAAATTTTACTCTACCGCCGGGATAGGCCCTGCCGGAAAAAGATACTGAAGTTGGAAACACTACTTGTCCGTCCCTCTCCGGAATTATCACCGGCGAAATAATTTCCGAAAGAGTTGCTAAGCTAACGACATTCGACAACGCGGAAATATTAGGAGCTTCGTCCGAAGTTTTCATAGCGAAATAATAAGTCGTGTCTTGCGCGAGGCCGGTAACAGTTACGTTTTGACTGGCGCCTGCCGCTGCCGGCGAGGGCTCTCCGGCAAGCTGAGTTACCGCGGAAAAATTGGATTCGGTTATCGGCAAGGTAGAATATCGAATGTCATAACTTGTGGCCGTACCCATGTTATCGTCATCGCCCGGCGAATTCCAAGTAAGTTTGATTGATGAAACAGTGGCGTCAGAAGCAACAAGATCAGTAATCGCGGCTGGGGCTGTAGTGTCGGCAGACTCTAATGTGGCGGCACTTGGCACATTGGAAAGCGCTGAAGTGTTAGGAGCTTCGTCGGAGGTTTTCATGGCGAAATAATAAGTGGTGTTGGCTGATAGGCCGGTGACGGTCATAGATTGCGAAGTGCCGGCAACTTGAGGAGTTGGTTCGCCGGTTACTTGAGTGGCGGAGGAAAAATTGCCGTCAGTGATGTTCGCGGTTGAATATCTGATGTCATAGGTGGCGGCGGTGCCGGAATTGTTATCGTCTCCGGGAGCGGTCCAGGCCAAATCAATGGAAGAAGTGGTGGGATTGGATGCTGTTAAATTGCTGATGGCGGCGGGAGCGGTGGTGTCAGCGGCGGCCGAAGTCGCCAAGCTCGGCACATTGGAAAGCGCTGAAGTGTTAGGGGCTTCGTCGGAGGTTTTCATGGCGAAATAATAAGTGGTGTTGGCTGATAGGCCGGTGACCGTCATTGATTGCGAGGTGCCGGCGACTTGAGGAGCTGGTTCGCCGGTTACTTGAGTGGCGGAAGAAAAATTGCCGTCAGTGATGTTCGCGGTTGAATATCTGATGTCATAAGTGGCGGCGGTGCCGGAATTGTTGTCGTCTCCGGGAGCGGTCCAAGCCAAATCAAGAGAAGAAGTGGTGGGATTGGATAATGCCAAATTGCTGACCGCGGCAGGAGCGGTGGTGTCAGCGGCGGCATTGACCGTGAATGTTTGGGTATTTGACGTGCCGCCTCCAGGCGTTGTGTTAAAAACTGTTATGGAAAAAGTGCCGGCGGTTGTTAGGTCGCCGGTGAGAATCGCGGCGGTCAATTGAGTTGAGCTCACAAAAGTTGTTGTCCGGCTGGAACCATTGAATCTGACTACTGACGAGGAAACAAAATTCGTCCCGTTGACTGTAAGCGTGAATCCAGAATCGCCTGCCGTCTTGCTGGTTGGCGAAATACTGGTAGTAGTGGGAACGGGATTGTTGACGGTAATCGTATCGCTTAAAGCCGACGTGACGCCGCTTGAAGAAGCGCAAATTTTGATGCTCTCCCCTACTGAATATTGCATGGCAGTGTAAGTCATTACGCCGGCAGTAACGGCGGCGCCGCTGGCCGGCGTGGAAGTCAAGGTGCCGGTGCCAGAAGTACCGCCACAAGTTTGAGTGGAAAGCACCACGGTTCTTGTAATCGTCGTGGAGCTATCCGAAGTGACCGTATTGCCGAATTGATCTCGTACGGCAATAACAGGTTTGGTGGCAAAATCAGTAGCAACCGTCGCGGAAGATGACGGTTGAGTAGTGTAGACTAACTGATTCTTAGCGCCCGCTGTTTCCGTCAAAGTGCCAAAGTTAGTAGTGCCGTTCACGCCGACAATCGAAGAAGTGCCGCTTTTAGTAATATTGCCGGAAGCCAATGGCGCGCCGGCTGAAGGACGGACTCGCACGTTTTGCCAAGTCAAAGAATTTCTTACGCCATTACTTGTAAAATCTGTAACTGTAAAAGTTATTTGCGCGGTGGTTATACTAGTAATTGCCAAACTAGTGCCGCTCGCCACATTGTTGATATTTCTGGTGTTTGGACCGCTGCCGGCAATGCGCGTTACCAAAACAGTCGGAGCCGTGCCGCCGGTGTCAAAAATAAATCCGGAAGGGACATTTAAAATAATAGTGCCGATGCCGATGTCCGCAGTCACGCCTTCGGAAATAACGGGTCCGGTTAAAGCAGTATAAGAACCCCCGGCGGTGTCGGCGGAAATAGCTGACCCGCCGGTAGCCGCGGTGACTGCGGCCGCAGCAAAGGCATAATCAAAAGCAAGGAGCAATTGCGTCAAAATAAGAAAAAGAATAAGTATAAAACGCGTCATCGCAATTTTATTATAACACAACAACAGCCTCACTGAATTCAGTGAGGCTGTTAGGCTATCGCAAATCACTGGCTACCTCTGTATAAGTACCGTCACTAGCCGCCACCGCCGACAAAGTGTCTGGATTAACTACAGAATTGTCGGAGATTATTTCGCTTATGGCTTCGCCGGTATTATCATTAGCGTGTTTGGCATCAGGCACAACATTGGCGGTATCCGCTTGCGCGACCGCCAGCCACAAATAAAAAAATAATCCCTGAATAGTCAGCAATAAAATAATCTTTTTAAACGCCATAAAATGATCTTTTTACGCTAGTCTTTAAAAATCTGCGGACCCAATTGTTTTGCTTGCTCGGCAAAAAAAGTTTTAAGATCTTTCAGTATGAGAGGTTTAAGCATTTTGGGTAGGGCTTCAATGCGCCGCGCCTTCATTAATTCTCCGCCGAGAAAGATATTGTCTGTTCCCATTTCAAATTTTTTCTCTACATCTTTACGAATATCTTTAAGTTGAAACTTCCGCAAAAGAAAATACAAGTCCACAAAATCTTTAGGATCAAATCGATCAAGCATCGCCATCATTTTATTTGCCGAAATGTCGCGCAGACTATCTACGCGTATTCCATTATGCATTATTGGTTGTTCGAGCTGGCGAAAGGGGTATTTAGTGAACTCTATTTTAAGTTCTCCGTCGCCTAATTGAAAAAAGAATTGATTGCGGTCGTAAAGCCGTTCAAATCTAAAAGCGCTCGCCTTCAGCGCATTTTTTAATTGATCCGCAAAGGCATGCAAAAACAATTTATCCGGCTCTTCAAAAACAAAAAAGTCCAAATCTTCAGAAATCCGATGGCGCAAATAATAAGCAGATAGCGCTGTCCCGCCCGTAAGATAGAACCGACTCAATTTTACCTCTTTGGCAACAAACGCAATCGCTTTCTTTTGAGTAACGGTCAAAACTTCTTGTTTCATAAAATCAGTTCTAGAAACGCTCTTCGGTCTTCCGGTATTCGTAGCCGCGGCAAATATTTTTTTAGTATTTTTCTATTCAGCTTTTTATCTCCCAATCCATAGTTAATAAGCCGCTCTAAGTGCCACACCGGATCGGCTTTTGCTTGCTTCTCATATTCAGTTTTTGTGTAGTCCCATGGCATATTAACCAATCGCATTACATCTTAAATTATATCACAACAACCCCAAATCAAAAATCGGGCCCCATGCCGGGAAACCCGATTTCCCGAAAGTCCCGATAGATTCAATTTTTTGGCTTCCGGGAATCCCGCGGGATTCCCGGAAGCCTTATATTAAGCAAAAATCATCATAATTATTATAGCACGCAACAGCCTTCACCCGCAGCGCAAACTGCTCCATCGTCCGGTTCAACAAACAAGCCGCCTACGCATCCTGCCAAAGTGGTGCAAGTGCCGGAAAGTCCGGCGCCCAGACAAGAAAGCGGCGAGGATGAGGATGATACTCCACCGCCAACAGATAAATGATGCACGATGACTGGCAACCACTGGCAAGCTACGCCATTGCGGTCCAATATCGTTAGCAAAGCGACAGGCTTCCAGCTCAATTTAAGATCTAGTCTTTCACCAAGGCCATCAATGCCTGTCGCGACTACCTCAGTAGGCGGCTGCATATCTATTATAGAGCATGGCGAATAAACGCCGGCGCACTTCACATACACGGAATATGTACCATCGGGATTGGCGTCTAAACTAACGGCGTTCCCCGAAAAGATCGCGCTTCTTATGCCGCAGGCATTGAGAACTGACCTAAATAAACTTTCGGCGGCATGCTCCAAAATCAAAGAGAGCGACTCTTGTCCGATTTCTTCTCGCAAGCCGTTATTATTTCGATTAAACTGACTTGGCTCGACTGCCGTAGAAATTTGCATGGCGCCAGCCACAACGAAAGTTATCAAAAAGATAGGCAAAAAAGATTTTTTCATTCCATTCGCCTTAAGTAGACGCCCAATGGCGTCAAATCAATCAAACTTCCTGCCAACAGCCTTCGCGCGTCTTTTCCGCCATTATTTACTCCCCATTCAGGAATATCAATCTTATTATATTGAGCTAATATTTTTACGGCCTCCTTCATTTCACCATTAGAAACCAAACTATCCAATACATCCGCGGTTAAATGCCACAACGAACTGCCGGGCGACAACGAAGCGGGCTTTTTTAATCTCTTCAAACCCTCAACTTTTATCTTGGCTTCTTTCACTTTGTTATTGAATGTTCCGCGGCGAACATCAGAGACTTTATGCGTTTGCTGGGTAATCTTGCCTTTGGGATTTTTTAGCTTGAGGTTGGCCGAGAAAGAGGGTTCCGGCGAGCCGGTCTCCTTGACTTCAAAAGCGATTGTCTTGGATGTGTTGGCCACGAAAGTTTCCATGCATTGAGAAGAAGCTGTCAAATTTCCATTTTCATCATAAACTCCGACAATGCTGTAACCAGCCGGCACTTCAGCGCAGACATCAACCGTCCAGTCGCTGTCAGAGGTAAAGATAAAGGGATAAATAGATGAATTTCCTTCCCAGACGGCGCTTTCGGGAACAATTACCTCCAACAGCGAGCCAGCGACAACTACCTTACTGCCGCCGCGGTATTCTATGGTGCCGTCCTTTTTTATAGCCTTAACAATCTGGAATTCCTTGGTGGCTAAATTATCTTTGAAATCTTCCGGGCTCTTTGGCCTGCCCACGTAAACGGTTTTGGCGGTTTCAAGATCATTCCACTTGATAATAACCAGATAATCTCCTTTGTTTTCTTCACCGGCAAAACAGATACCATCAGAGCCGGTAACGCAAGAACCTACTCGGCCGGAATCAGCTTCATATATTATTCCGTAAAGATCGCCTTTGGGATTTTTACTGCCGGCTATAGCTTGGAAGTCTGGGATATTTCGATCAAAAACTCTGACTTCAACGCCGGACAATGGAGATTTAGTGGACGGCCCTTTTCCAAGACCGACAATATGAAGTTCTACGATATTCTTGTCAGCAAAAGGACAACCTTGCCATTCGGGTTTTCCGGGAGTGTTTGGACAATTGTCTTCATATACGCCGTCATTATCCAAATCGAGCCGGCCATACGTATCAACAATGGCGCTTTGGCCGGGAGTCAAAATTAACTGGCCGTTAGCGCCGTTAACAGTAACATTGCCTCGGCTTGTTTGGCTGTTTGAAACATTTGTGCTACCGTCAGGATTTTGAGAAAGCTCCACGTCAACGCCGGGCTGTTGGACAATGTTATAGAGCGCCAGCTGGTAAATGTCGGAATTTGAAGTGCCTCGTTCCTGAAGTATCTCAGTTGTGAGGTTTGCGGTGTTAGAGGCGGGAGTTGAAATTGTATGCATACCGTTGGGGGCATCAACAGTAACAGTCTGGCCGGGAGGCTCATACACGCGGATTGCTGGATAACTTGACAGGTCCTCGGTATTAGGCCCCTTGAGTGGCGCGCCATGAATAATTACCGAATCACCTTCATTATTTGAATCAGCAACAGCTTTCAATGAACTTCCGCAGCTCAAAATCTGATTAGCCTTAGGCTTAGCAAGCATTTGATTAAAGCATATCTTGAATATGGAGTCAGTTACCGTACTGATCACCAACAGACCATCGGCAGGATTAGCAGCGTCTGTCACCTGAATGCTTCCGAAAGTTTGCGATTCGCCAAAAGTCTTGCCGCCGGCGGTGAAGCTAGTCTGGCCAACACAGTTAGCATAGTTGGAAGTAAGGGCGTTGCCGTCAGTGCCGCAGCCGCCTAAAGCGGAAGGCATCTTTGTAGGCCGGGTGTCAATGGACGAAGCAATTTTGTCGTCGCTTATAGTGAAGGCATGGGAAGCCGGAGTGGAGTCAGTGTTATTAACCGCGTCTTTGGCGCGGACTTGGAAATTATGAAGACCAAGAGGCAAGCCGGGATAAGTCTTGGGGCTGAAGCAAGAGGTGAAAGAGGCGCTGTCCAAGGAACATTCAAAAGTAAGAGAAGCTGGAGGAGTAACATTGTCCGCGCCACTGAAGATATAAGTAACATCAAGAGACGAATATGAATCTGTTATTTCACCATTGGCTATGTCTAGATTTAGCTGATCTTTGGCAGAGACGACTGTGGTTTCGGGCGAAGTCGCGTCTAACACCACCCCAAACACCGGATCCACAATCGCGTTCCCGGCGATGTCTTTTATGATTGAGAGGCCCGGTTCGCTGACAGCAGCAGAATAATTTGCATCAACGAAATTTCCGCTGACGTTGGTAAGGGTTATCTGGTCGCTGACTGGGCTATAGGCAAAAGTATAATCAACTCCTTGAGTAAGAAGGATGTCATCTTTGGACAAAGACACGGCTCCGGCAACAACAGTGCTGTCATCAATTCCGCTGCCACCCACATTGTCGGTTAACTGAATGACAAACTGCGAAAAAGAATCATTTGTCAGCACCTCTTTGAGATCCGGGTCAGAATCATCTGGGCCGTTGTCTAAAGGAGTGGTTAAAGAAGCAGTGGGCGGAACAGCGTCAGAGATACAATTCGGATCGTTATACAGTACATTATCAAACCTGGCGGTCATA
>MHJJ01000009.1 GCA_001817915.1 Candidatus Harrisonbacteria bacterium RIFCSPLOWO2_01_FULL_44_18 | reverse complement strand
CGATCAGACTCTTCGCTGTCTGCGCCAACATCGAAGAAATCATCTGGATTATCAAGTACACATAAGCCCCTCACAACTTTGGAGGGGTTTAATTATTGAGGTTATGGAGTTATGGAGGTTGTTATGGAGGTTGTTATGGAGGTTGTTATGGAGGTTGAACCTCGATAGTTTACTCACACGTACAAATAGCTTTACCATTCTCGTCCGTCCCCCTAGATACACAATAGTATCTCCAGAGGCCGACCTTGCCACACTCTGCTCCAACATTTTCTCCCTGACAACTTCCGTCAGTGGAGTTACCGCTTCCGCATTTTCTTGTCTCACTTGGGGGGAGGGGGCAAAAACCCGACATTGTCCGCAGGAACTTGTGGCGTAATGCTTGTTATTGTAAGCGTTAACCTGCCGCCCAACAAACGCTTAACTATCTCCGCTAATCGTGCCAAAATCTCTTCTGTTAGATTCAGGAATGTTCCGCGTTGAGTGCCAGCCGCCACCTCTTCTGAACTTTCTGCCCTAAGAACGATATTGCCATCCGGACTAGTCAGTCGTGCGGATATTTTAATTACTACATTATTACTGCTTGTATTCGCGACGATTGTCGCGGGGACTTTACCTGTTAAAAGCCCAGCGGTATTACCGACACTAAGGGGAATCGCAACACTAAGAGCAAGAGCGGGCTTTTCATCGCTTGGCTCTACTGACCTCAATTCGACGTTAACTACTTCTGGCATTTCTTCTGCTGCTTCTTCTGCTGCTTCTGCTGCTGCTTCTGCTTCTGCTTCTGCTACTACTGCTGCTTCTGCTGCTGCTTCTGCCGCGGTAACAGCTACCTCCAACTCTTGTAACGCTTGTCGCAATTCTTCAGTTTTAGCTTCTTCCCTTGCTGCGTCGGCGCCATCAATGGGTTTTAATACTACTACTACCAGCTCGTCGCTGTCGTCTTTCGCGGCTTCAGCATCAGCTCTGATATCTTCCGCATAGTTTTTACTTCGAAGTGAAGCATCGCTAGCTAAGCCCCCTATGGCATCCAGGAATCCTTTTGCATTGTCGGTTTGCGTGGCTTGAACTTGAGCTAATTTATCAAGCTCGCTTAACTTATCAACTGTTGATTTAGCGTCGGTTACTGGCTTAGCGTTACGGATAATATCATTAAATTCATCGCTCATATAGCCGCTAGCTTGTCGCAATTCTTCCAATTTTTTCCTTTGCTTATCCGTACCATCTAAAGCTTTTGCCAAGTCATCAATGTTCTTTTTTGTTGGGGCGGCTTTAACATCGTCACTCTTCTCGGCGACTTTGGCTAGATTTTCCGACAAATTCTTGGCTAGATCCGCGGCTTTTTTCTCTACGGCTTTTGTATTTTTTTTATCTTTATCTAATATCTTTTCTATGTCTCTTGTTGACTTCGCCAAGTCTTTTTTTACTTTTTTGCCTGCCTCTATCGCGGCTTTTGTGTCCCCTTGGTTTAATTCTTTCGCCAATTCCACAAGTTCGTCCCTGTTTTTATATAGATTTTCAAGAGCTTTCGCGGTCTGTTTATTGTTATAGTTAGCGCAAGCCTCACCGCAAGATGGCCCCGCCGCGACTCCTATCGCAGCAAAAGTCTCAATAGCCGTGTCTATATGGTCCACCGCCACATTTGTTGCCGCCGCCACATTATTTGTTGCCGCTGCCACATCATTTTGGGCATCCTCAACATTGATGACAGTAGAGTCTGCTTTAACTTGTTCTAGGTTTTTTTGCGCTTCGGCTAAGGCATTCAGCGAAGCAGTTAAATCTTTAGAAGCTTTAGTTAAACTTTTAGAAGCTTCCTTAGAAACTTCAGCCAACTTGAGGTTCATCACGATTTTTTTGCCTTTCTTAAATAAGCCCAAAAACCGCTTAGGCCAATTCCAGAATTGCCACCAGGCTTCACCTTCTTCGACTACTGGTGTTTCTAGGCGGCCGGGAAATGCCAGAGGTAAATCAACTGATGACCTCTGACATTGACAAGTAATCAATCCGCTCGCAGAATCTATTGTTTCAGCTGTGCATGTGCCTGTTTGTCCATCTGACGTAGTACAAATAGTGCCCACTGGTTTCTGAGGGCAACCCAGCCCACCTCCCGGACCGCATACTTGATTCGAGCATGTGACGTGCATAACGTACGTCACATTACAGGGGCCGAGGCCAGATTTAGAACCGACTGTTTGCGCGGTGGGACCACTTTCAATATTCCATGACCCTCCCTCACAATAGTCACTGGCTTGTTGTGCCAGGTCCTGTGATACGGTTGAACTAATCGGCCAATCTCCGCTGCAATTTCCTTTGGCTGTAAATGAGCAGGAGACTGGATTTGTTGTGGATTGGCATGTCATCTGCGCCTCAGCGATTAACGGCAGAAAATAAACTATTGCCAATGCCAATAAAACCGCAAGAACTAAATACTTCAAATTTATAACGCGGGTTGGGATTGAGTTCATAGATTTCATAACCTTTTTTATTATAGCATATTAATCCATTTTTATTCCAACTTTGCGATTCGGGGATTCCAATATTTGGGACTTCGGGAAACGATAGAGGTATCTATCGATTCTCGAAATCCGCTATCGGTTTCGGGAATCGAGGATTCCAATATTTGGGACTTCGGGAATCCGCTGGATTCCCGAAGTCCACGAAATCCGCCATGGATTCCCGAAATCCGCCAAGCTTCATTTATATATAATGATTATTTACATCGATGACTTCAACAACATCTTTCGCTCTGAACATAAAAATCGCCCGATACTTTCGATCAACTCTAAAACTCCAGATTCGCATACTTTTGGGCTCAAGAAGTTCTGTTTGTAGGCCCGGATAGAAGGGTTTCTTTTCAAAAAGCGCCTTTTGTTTCTCAAACTTTTCTTCTAGCTGCCTCTGTTTAAGATACCTGACGATCTCCGGGTGCAGCGGAATGATTTTCATATCCTAAAATATGAAGAGCGCCTTAATCCCTCCTTCAAGCTTTTCAGGAATTTTTGATTATACCTTCTCGTCGCCTTAAAAGCTGTAAGGATGTCGTCAACGCCCCTCGTGGGCGGAGATGCAAAAATATCCCCTTCCATGATGTCGCGAAGGTACTCATAACGCAACTTCTTTTCTATAAGTTCCTCATATTCCTTTTTGGGAATAGTAACTGTGGCCATATTTTTATGCTATAAATTATTCTTCGCTATGTCAAGCAAACTTCACCAACAAACTTCACCAATTTGACGAATCCACGGTAATGCAGGCGTAAAATTCGGGGCTATTTAGCGGTTTTGTTTGCTCACAGGAATTCACCAAATCTGTCAGTTCGGCAAGCGAGGAGTAGGTTCGGTAGGGAGTAATGGCAACTCTGGAGCCGGCGGCGTCAAGGAACCTGCCGTAGTCATCTACGCGGCCGCGAATGTTGGGGTAAGCTTTTTGGATGTAGTAGCCGACAGGTACTGGGCTTGACTGGACATAGTTGTCCGCAAGCTGGTCAAACGGGCCGTCAAAGTAATTGTTTTTGTTGATGTTATCTGCGGATACGCCGATTAAAATTTTACGATTATTCGATTGATCGTCATAAAAGATGAAACCAGTACGACCGTCAACTACAATATTTGGGCTTTCAGGAATCCTTATAGAGGTTATTGAGGTTGAACCTCCATAATATTGAGGTTCAACCTCGTTAGATTGAACTTCTTCGTCAAAAACGTATATAAAGCGGTTTCGATCTTCCAGAAAAACCAGGAAAAATCGAAAGCCGGATTCGTCAAAAGTTCTTTGGACAAAAACTTCGTTGTCTCTAAGTTTTGCCAATTGGGGCGGAGTTTGCGGAAGGTCAAAAAGATTGAAAATAACGGTTTTGCCGCGGTAGGTTGCCGCGTAACGAAAATCGGCAAGTTTTTCAACGCGCAAGCCGTCTTTTTGGGAAAATTGCTTGTATTTTGAGAATGCTCGTTCAATTTCAGTATTTAAGGTTTCGGGAGGCGGAGCTCCCAATATCTGGGATTTCGGGAAGCCTTCGGATTCCCGAAATCCACGGTATTCCCAATAAGCGAAGTGCAAAATGCCTTGATCTCGCTCCGGCGGCGAGAGACGGATATTACCCCAGATCTCCTTGAGCGCGAATTGAAAACTAAAGTAATAATAGTTCTCGCTGGGATAAACAATAACTTCTTCGGGGAGTTGAGAAAAAACATACCAAAAGACAGCGCTTGGGTCGCCAATATTTGGGGATTCGGGAAGCGGAGCTCCTAATATCTGGGATTTCGGGAAGCCTTCGGATTCCCGAAATCCACGGGATCCACGAAATCCGTAAAGCTCTTTGATATAATCCTGATGCAAAAAAAGTTCGCCGGGTCGAGTTTCTTCCCTATTGGCCGCGACAAAAATTAAAAAACCGATAAAAAATAAGGCTAAAACAACTTTTATAAAGTTTATGAGGCTGAACCTCATACCGGGTTAGTAGATCGAGCGCTTCCGTTTTTCACAACGCCCTTGGTAAGCTCATGTTTTCCTGGAACATTTTGTTTTGTGAATAATGACATTGTCTGAAAGAAAAATAGATGGGCGTTGCAGTGCTCGATTCACTACCTGGCATAAGGTTACCTGGCTGGCAGAACTTTTTGAGTCGTTGGAGTAGGCGGCGCCGTTTCTGTTGCGGGTGTTAGAGGCGCTACTACCGTAGGTACAGGGACTCCATTTTGGGTGGCTACAACTATAGTTACTGGATAACTTTCGCCATTACTTCCGTCGGTCATTGTATAAGTATATGGGCCGCTTTGTTCGGGTGCCACCTGGATTGAACTGCCATTGCCAGAAACTACCATTGAAACATTGAAGCCATTAATTTCACACGACCCATTCGGACATTTCCAAATAAGTTTTAAAAGTTTTCCAACCGCTTCGGCGAAAAACTCGAACTCGAGCTTAACAACCTTTGGCGGTATTTCAATTTTACCTAGCGATGCCGCGAATAATACGGGCAATTGCGCGGGTTGGGCAGATTCAGGTTCGGCCTCCTCCATCGCTAATGCTAAAATTATGGGCTCACCTTTTTTACCCTCCGTGGTCTCCTTAGTCTCCTCCTCCTCGGCCCTCTCGCTACCCTCAACTAATTTTAAATCCACCATTATAGATTCATGTCCTGCTCCAACCCGACTTTCCGCGGCGGCGCGTTGCTGTTCCCCTAGTCTTTTTGCCTCTTGCGCGGCTTCCCTGAAGTCGCTTCCCAACTCCGTATTAGAACGAAGAACATCTCCGGCTGAATCTACTAATGCCATTGCCCAAGTCTCGTGGTTATAACAGGCCGTGGTATCGTCGAACAAACTTTGCAAAGATTTCAGGATTCCTTGGCCAAGTTTGTTAAACACAATAAGGCCGAATTTTATCATCTGCTCCAGCTCGGGTCCTGTTACTTTGCCCCCCGTAACAAACGTATTTTGCTGCACTAATTCCATTAATTCGGGGCATGCTGATGTTTTAGGGGCTTGCAAATCGGCGGCTTTCAATTTAAGGATTATTGAATTCCCATCTCCGGGCCTCCGGGAATCCGCTGTTTCCGGAGAGGTAAAACCTTCTTTCATAATATTGGAAATTTTTTTAAAAATGTTTTCCTCGCCTTGCTGCTGCCGTTTCGTGCAAAACGCGTGGCCCGGTTCATTTTCAACACAATCCTCATCTTGCGAGCAAAGTATCAAACTACTTCCCCAATCATCCCAAAACAAAGTCCATACGGAATCACCAGATTCATTTTTTTGACAAACGAACAACTCAAGCGTTCCCGGACTTTTATAAAAACACCTTTGCGCAAAATCAGGCTCAAAGCCACAAGGCGTATATGGTCCCGCAAAATGGTCGGCGCTGGCGACCGGGACAAAAATTATTGCTATAATAACGATTAAGCAAATTAGCGTCATCGTTAAAATTTTCGCGGTAATTGATTTCATGGCGGTTTTATATTTGAAATTCAATATTTGTGATTTAATTTGGCAATTCCCGGAAGCGAGATTTCGGGAAGCGCGCTTGGTTCAACTTTGCGATTCCCGAAACAGCCTACGACAGATGAAGTTAACTGGACTCTCAATATTTGGGATTTCGGGAAGCCTCCGGATTCCCGAAATCCGCTATCGGTTTCGGGAATCCTAGACGAAATCCTACCCGGAATCCGCTATCGGTTTCGGAAATCTAATTCATCAATTCCCGCCGCCGTCGGTGGTTTTCACGACTTGGCCGGAAAGTCCCGACGCGAAACAGGTATTATTGTCCAGGCAAAATATCGAAAGAAGAGCGCCGGCAGAGGCGTTTGGCACTGACTGCGCGGCCCAGCTTGTGCCGCCATTACTGGTTTTTAGCACTCGGCCGGAAATCGCGCCGGCAATTGTCACATAACAAGTAGTGTCATTTACCGAGCAATGGATTGAACTGAGCGTGGCGCCGCTACCGGATGTTTGAGCGGTCCAATCAGTGCCGCCATTGGTGGTTTTTAATATGGTGCCAGTGTTTCCAATCGCGTAGCCCGTGTCGTTATTAGTAAACCAAACTCCCTGAAGGTCCTCACCTGTTCCGGAAGTCAAGCCACTCCACGTGGTGCCACCATTGGTGGTTTTTCTAATAGTACCCAGCCCACCCACTGCATAACCAGTTGTCGCATCCACTGGAAAATGGATACCCGCTAAACTATTAAAGGTACCTGATGTTTGGGCAGTCCAGTTACTGCCGCCATCGGTGGTTTTTAAGATAACGCCGTTCGCTCCAGACACGTAGCCAGTATTATTATCAACAAAATGAGCATCGAAAAGTGTTTGACCAGTTCCAGAAGTTTGAGCAGTCCAAGTGGTACCGCCATTGGTGGTTCCCAAAATCGTGCCCACGTCGCCCACAGTATAGCCGGTATTGACATTGACCGGAAAATGAACGTCGTAAAGCGCGCTATCGGTCCCAGAGGTTTGAACAGTCCAAGAAGTGCCGCCGTCTGTAGTCTTCACGATCCTACCAGGGGCCGCGCCCCCTGCAGAGGCGCCAGATGCATAACAAACACTGCTGGTTGGACAATGGATCCCTTCAAATTGGTAATCGACGCCAGTCGTTAAAGCAGTCCAGCCAACAGTTGCTGCCGCCGGAGTAGGCGCGCCACCGATGGGAGCCGGAGGCGCGGACGGGGGAGGCAACGGCGCGTTGATAAAAGATAAAATATTTCCCTGGCTATCAACAATTTGAGCAACGAAATTAGTGCCGCCATAACCATAAACTCTGACGGCCTCAATTAAATCGGCGACAATCGCGAGCGATTCAGGCGGCCGGCCTTCTGGCCCAAACTGAAGAGAATTATTTTGGGCGTTAAGGGCAGTTAATGTAACCCGAGCTTCGGCATAGCCCGGAGTATCAAAAATTTTTTCAATCTTTGCGTTTAATTCCGGATCGGGGGCCGGCGGAGGAGGAGGCGGTTCAAGCGAAATATCGGTTATTAATTTAGCAAGCGGCAAAAAGATTGATCGCGCGATTTCTAATTTAACGAATGGCAAAAATATCTCGGTTTGCGCCAGAACAAACCCGGACGCCGACAGGATTAAAACAAATAAAGCCGCGGAGAGAATGATTTTTTTGCGTTTTTGGCTCATTTCCAGCTTATTGGATTATTACAGTATAATTATACTATAATAAGGAAATTCTGGAAATTCAAAATCTAAACTGGATTAATCAATATTTTGGGTTTCGGGAATCCAATCAGTTACGGGCAGGTGGTGCAACTGGAAGACACGTACGGCTTAGGACCGTATGCCGCAAGGCTTGAGGGTTCGAATCCCTCCCTGCCCACTTCGGTTCCGCTTATTATAAATAAAACAGCGACGCGACGTTTCTTCGGGAGAACAAACGCCCTACTCGCACTTTACCCAGGGACCATTGTGAATAGGTTGCGAAACGCCGAGGACGCAATCGCGGCTATGACGAATTCCGGCATTGATGCCGCAATCATTTAACACCGCCCTGCATTGATCTTGATTGTGACACCACATTACAAGATTGCTCCCCGTAGCCTGAGCAGTCCATCTTCGGTTGCGTTCTTGACACGCATCCTGCTCGAGAAATGGTTCTCCCGGTTGCGGCGGCAAGGGTGGTTCGCCGCCAGAGCCAACGCTGGGTCCTTCGGGTTCTTCGGCAGGTGATGGCGCGAAGCCCTTGAAGAAAAGAAGAACGCCGCCAAATAAAGTGTTCACAAAAGCGCTTGCCTCTTCTCTTCTCGACGTTATTTCATCATGCACGCTAATATATAAACCGTTATCAACAGTATAATCAAAAGAATTTAACCACCATCCATTTTTATCTTTATTCAGTGTTTCAGTGATTTCAACGCTCTCAACTATTTTCTCATTGAGGCGTAAATTTTCGCCCTTAATTTTTATACTAATCGAGACTTTTGCCGTTTTATTTTCCGAAAGATCTATTAAAACATTCGGCCATTTTTTTGGCTCTTCGAAGCCGACATTTTCCAAAACGCTATCTATTCGATATAAAACCAACATATTAAGATCTTGTTCTAAAAAATCGCTTATCCGTACCAATCTTTTGCTTTTAGATGGAACGCTCGCCGATCCTCTATAAGTCACCTTTGAAGTTTTAAGATCGTGAACTTCTACATTTATATTTTGCGGATTTTCCGATTCATTGATGAAGATTGGAGGATTCCTAGCGGCTCCTGGTATATTTCTAGTGACTAATGGCTGCAACCCTGGACGTTCAAGCTCAACATCAGCGGCCTGAGGTTGAGATCGAATGCCAAAAAGACGCTGTAAAAAGGTTGACTGAGGTATTGGTTGAAATAATTGTTCTCGGGACGCAACGCAGTCATATCGACAAGGAGCCGTTATGGCACACGTAGCCCGATAATTTGGGGGGCTATCTTGAGTGGGGCCGCAGCTCTCTCGTTTTTCTTGTAATTCGCCTGCGCTCGGGGATGCGCAAATCCGATTATTTTCGTTTTTCGCGCATTCGGTCTCGCAAAGATTTTGACATTCGCTTTGGACATTTTTGTTTTTAGCTATATCTCTAACAGATGCGCATGCCGCGGCATAGGCCCTTGAGCAAGCCTCCCGCTGATTTTTGCCTTCAACAATTTTTGTATCCCTGCCCAAAACCATAGTGTCTCGAATGTTTCGCGCGCCCAACGACACCTGCGGCCAACTCAATGCTAGAACTAAAAAAGGAATAGCAATAAAAATAATGCTGCATTGAAATTTATGGATTAGCGTTGTCATAATTCTTTATTTATAAACCCCGTAACACCAATACGAATCCCGAGTTCTGTGTATCTACAAAAACAGTTTCACCGGCTGGACCGCGGAAATATATTTTCACCTGCCAAACTTCGCCGGTTTTTAAAACTGGCAATTCAAGCGCGGACAAATCAACCGGAAAACTATCAAAATCTTGAGAAAATTCCAAAGTGACCGCGCCCTGCTTTAATACTTGTCCGTTTTTCTCAAAACTAAAACCAACCGAATAAGAACCGTCTTTGCTTGCTTTTGCCGCTAATTTCAACTCGCTGACTTTAGCCGGAAAATCGGCCGGCTCGGATTTAACTTCGACATCAACCAATTTAGTCCATTGATCCGGCTGAACTGCCACGCTAATTACATTATCGCTCAATCCGATTTCAGAAGGGACGACCGAGCTGGAAACAAAAGCCAAAAGCTTGTCTTTGTCGGGCAAGACAACAGTATTTAAAAGCAAAACGAGCGCGGCAGAACCTAAGATTAAAGCTAGAAGATGAAATTTTTTCATATTTCTGAAAATTCGGATTCAATATCTGGGATTTCGGGAATCCCTAGGATTCCCGAAATCCAACTATTAATTCCCGAAATCCAATAATTCAAGCGCCGCTTTCAGGCCGCTATATGAAGTGGTAATAATCGCCATATTATTATCAAGCTTAGCATAATTAAAACCGGCGCCGGGCCTGGTGAATATCGCGTAACGAGCGGGGGCATTGCCGGCTTTCCCGTCTTTGAATTGGCTCTTTAAGCCCGGCGAAGTCAAATATAAATTGCTTAAATCGACCGCTTCAAACGCCGAAAGGTTTGAATCGGGCCCTTGATATCGAAAAACATAGCCCGGCCAAACTCCGTCTTTATCATAATACAAAAAGGCGGTGAAATCTTCTTCGAAAACCACGGTTGTCGCCAAATTCGGAAGCAGGGCGGAAATATAATCGCCGAACGGAACTTGACCGTTTTTATCGCTAATCGTTAATTCAGAAATAAAACCAAATGGTCGAGATTTTATAGCCTCGGCTTTTAGGGCGCTTTGGATATTTGCTAGATTGACCGCGGAAAGCGTAATCGGAACATTTAAATCAGCGCTGGCAGGAAAAAGCGATTGATGCGGTTTTGATTGAGATACCGGAAGCGGCGTTGTTGGTTGAGTTGGTTGCGCGGGCTGCGCGGCTGAAGGCGAGCCTGTCGAAGGAACTTCTGGCGGAAAAAGCAATGGGAATAAAACAAAATATCCCAAGAGTCCGAGGCCGACGACCGCGACAATCCCGCCGCCCAGCCACAAAAGAATTTTAACGACATTTTTTTTCGGCTTTTCGGCTTCTATGGGGCCGGGCAGTTGATCGGCGGTCTCCGGTTGAAAAACCGGCTCCTTTAATTCTTTTTCCAATTCTTGCGGCAAAACTTCCGCGGGAGTTGGAGTTACTTCGCCTTTTCGCGCGGATTCAATATCCGATTCCATTGTGCGAACGCTGACTTCCGGAGCCGGCGGCGGCTGAATTGTCGGTCTTGGAGGTATGGGGGGCGGATTAAAAGGAGAAAAGGGCGGATTTTCTGGCGGTTGATTGTCCATATGTTTTACTATACCATATCGTCAAAAAAAATAGTGTGGATAACGCGGAAAATTGCAAAGCGTAAATCGCGAATCAATGCGATACTGACGATTCCCGAAATAAACAGGCTGCGTTAACGGGAATCCACGACGAACGAATGCGAATTAACTTGGCGATTCCCGAAAGCAATAGAAGTATCTATTGATTTCGGGAATCAAATTCCCGAAATCCACTACTTTCCCGCTAACGCCTTAATTGATAGCCCTATTTTCCCATTTTCAATCCTGACTATCCGCGCCTTAACAAAATCGCCAAGCTTGACCACGTCCTCCACTTTTTTCACATAGCCCTCTTTAAGTTCCGAGACATGAACCATTCCATCCCGACCCGGACCAAATTCAACAATCGCGCCAAAATCCAGAATTCTAACGACTGTTCCTTCCACCACATCCCCGACTTGATATTCTTTGACAATCGCCGCCACTTCTTTATACGCCGCTTCGGCAATTTGGCGGCTGGCGCCGGCAATAAATACTTTTCCGGTTTGTTCTATATCAATGGTAAGGGCGCCTGTTCTCGCGATAATGCCGTTGATTATTTTACCGCCGGGACCGATGACATCGCCGATTTGCGAAGGATTAATATCTAAAGTTAAAACCATAGGCGCGTAAGGCGAGAGTTCTTTGCGGGAGGCGCTGATTGCTTTATTCATAGATTTCAAAATTTCCAGCCGCGCTTTTTTTGCTTGCGCCAGCGCTTCAACCAGCATTTGATTAGTCAGGCCGTCAATTTTCACATCCATTTGAATCGCCCGCACGCCGTCTTCGGTGCCAGCCGCTTTCAAATCCATATCGCCATGATGATCCTCGGGCCCCTGAATGTCGGTTAGGATTTTGTAAACCGGTTCCCGGTTCCCGGCTCCCGGTTCCTGGTTAACCATCATTCCCATCGCGATTCCGGCCACGGCTTTTTTAATCGGCACGCCGGCGTCCATCAAAGAAAGCGAAGCGCCGCAGGCGGTTGCCATTGACGAAGAACCGTTGGAAGAAATAATTTCTGACACTACTCTAATTGTGTAAGGGAATTCTTCTTGCGGGGGGATTAAATTGCGAACCGCTTTTTCGGCTAACGCGCCATGGCCGATTTCCCGACGGCCCGTAAAACCTATCCTGCCAACCTCGCCCACTGAATAAGGCGGGAAATTATAATGCAGCATAAATCTTCGTTTGCCGGAAAATTCCATAGTTTCAACAAGCTGTTCGGATCCCGGAGGCGCGATAGTGGTTACCACCAAAGCCTGCGTGTTGCCGCGAATGAAAAGCGCCGAGCCGTGAGTGCGTTTGAAAAGCCCGACTTCGGCGTGAAGCTCTCTGACTTCATCCAACTTCCGGCCATCCGGCCTCTCGTTTGATTCCAAAATTTTCCTATGCACTAATTCGTCAATCTCATTTTCAAAAATATGGTCGGCGGCGGCAATTTCTTTCTCATCGTGCTCTTCCGCCAAAAGATGCCCCTTGAGCAGTTCTTTTAATTCGCTGATTTTCATCTCCCGCTCCTGCTTGTCCTTAGCATACATCGCTTTTGTTAATCTCTGATCCTTATGCAAAAAAGATTTAACCGCCGTCACTAAAGTCTGGTCGGGTTCGGCCAAATGAATGGCGGCTTTCGACGCGCCGATTTCCTTGATTATTTTCTTCTGCCAATCAGCCAAATGGGCAATTTCTTTTTGAGCATCGGCATAGATTCTGGCGATGTCCGCTTCCTCGGCGTCAATGCCCTCCAACTCAATCATATTTATTCGATCGGTCGTGCCGGCGACAAAACTGACAAATGCTTTTTCCGCCGGCCAACGTTTTTTGATGCCAGAATTCAAAGGATTAAAAATCGCTTCTTGTCCGTCATAAAAAATTTTAACTCCGGCAACCGGCCCATCCCAAGGAATCTCGGAAATGCCTAAAGCGGCGGAGGCAGTGAGCAAAGTTATAAAATCCGGATCGTTTTCCTCGTCAATTTCCAAAATAGTCACCACTAGCTGGACTTCACGGCGCAAACGCTGATCAAAAAGCGGCCGAATTGTCCGATCAATTAAACGCCCGGAGAGGATCGCTTCTTCTGACGGACGCCCCTCGCGGCGGATAAACCGACTGCCAAGAATTTTCCCGGCCGCGTAAAACCGCTCTTCATAGTCAACTACCAACGGAAAATAATCCACGCTTTTTTCTTTATCACTCATCACGACAGTCACCAAAACCGCCGTGTCGCCGTAACGCCCCAAAACTGAAGCCGTGGCTTGTTCGGCCAATCTAGAAACTTCTAAACTCAGCGGGCGGCCATGAAAATCCATTTTAAATTGTTTTCGCTGTAAATCCATACTAAGTTAGTAAAAAATCTATGATGTCCGGCCTCGTAATAACGCGCGGGGTATTTCTTCAATCGCGGTAAATTCATCGGCTTCTTCTTTCATCTTGCCAGACGCCGTTCGGCTAAATGCCGCCACTTCCACGACTCGACCCATCCCCCACTTTAGATAATCAACTAGCGGCAAAAAGTCGCCGTCGCCGGTGACTAAAACAACTGCGTCCAAAAAACTTGCCATCCTTATCGCGTCCACAGCCATTCCCACATCCCAATCGGCTTTTTTCATGCCGCCGGGATAAATCTGGATGTCTTTCATTCTTAACTCAATATCGGCTTGCTTCAAAGCGTCAAAAAACGCGGCTTCTCTTCCGGAAGAAGGAACGGCGCCCGCCCCCAAATCCACCGGAGCAGCCCCCTCCACGCCTTCAGTCTTAACCACATAAGCAACGGCTCTTATCAGCTTTCGCCCGCCGACTAATCCTTTTATCAACTCTTTATAATTTACTCTGGCTTTATAAAGATTCTTGGCAGAGTGATAAAGATTTTGAATGTCGATGAAAATACCGACGCGTTGTTCTTTTAATTTCATACGCTTACGCTGATGTAATACCAATGAATACGAATATAAAATTTATTAGTTGCCATTTGTATCATTAGCATGAATTAGTATATTAGTATTACATTTTGCAATGTTTACAATATCTCGACTCGGGCACTAAATTTAAAACTTCTGACGAAATTTCCATACTGCACTTTTCGCATTTTCCATAAACGGCTTTTTCAATTTTTTCCAGCGCCCGACGGACATCCTCAAGCCGCTCCTTGAAAGTTTGTTCAACGCCGATTTTGTTGCTAAATTCTTCAGCTTCATCGGTTTCGGTGTCAAAAGCGTCAACATCGCTGCCCATTTCCGGAACTCCGGCGAGACTTTTCAATTCTTCTTTGAGTTCGCGTTGAGTTTTCTCAAGTTCTTGTTTTAATCTAGCCGCATCATCTTTGGTAATCATAGGAACAAGTGTATCAAAGATTCAAAATACTGTAAAGTTAAAGTTAGTAGTTAGCGACTAGCCACTAGTTATAAATCGCAAATTCTCTCCCTTCGGGAGATCTCTATCCCTACGGGATATCTCCCGAAGGGATGATCGAAGGGAGACAAATCGTATATGGGTATTATATTAATGTAAGCGTATGAAATTCGAAAATCCCGAAATCACAACTTCAAAAATTGAAACGACCGAACGAACTCGGGAACGTTTGCGTGAATTGCAGCCACTGCTGAAACCACTGTTGGAAAATGAAAGCGAGAAATTGCGCGGAAGAGGATTCCCGGTCGGCGCGGACGGCCGCTTACTGCCGGAAGAATATAAAGGAATCTATCGGCCAGAAGAAATCACGAATGACCTTAGAAAAGTCCGATTACTGGAATCAAAATATCGAGAAGAAGAGGGAAAACCGATCGGCGATCTTTTAGAAGTGGCCAAAACTTTGGCATTTAATCGTTTTTGGTTTGGCGGCCGATTGATCGCCGTACGCGCGTCAAAATACGACGACTATTTTAACGGCGTAGATGAAATAATTTTTGACGCCGAGACCTTTCAATCTTTGGCCGCGATAGACACGACCGTTAATCCTTTATCTTCGTTCGGCGAAGAGGGAAAAAGAGAAACTGATAAGATTCTAAAAAAAGTGCGCTCGGGAGCGAAAATGAAATATGGAGCAGGAATTTCCCGCGACGGCGTTAAAAAACAAAGCCACGATAAACTACCTATACTTATAGTCACGATTGAGCTTCAGAAATTGATTCAGTTAGCCAAAGATTTAGTTAGCGGCGCCGCAAGCGATGAGAGTAAAATTCTGGAGAACGAAGTTATAAAATCGCTACGAATCCAAAGCGACAGTTTTCAAGACCTCGTAGATTCGGAGCTTCGCTTGGTTTATCAAAAAACCGAAGCGATTTTTAAGGAGTTGTGACGCCGTAAGCCTTCTTCAAGCGTTGCTGACGCGCTTATCCAGTTTTACGAGTTTGTTTATCGAAGCATTACCGCGCCTCGCTGCTTTACTATATTTTACCAGCAAATTCTAAAACCTCAGAATTTCTGATAAGTATGGCGCGGTTGGTTGTATAAGTTAATTTTTAAAACGACAAATCGAAATCATCGGCCCCCGCTAGTTGCGGCCTCGGGCCATTTTTCTTGAAAAAAAGCCTATATATATTGTTTTAACCGCAAACTTATAGTAAAATCTAGATAGTTATGGTGCCCATAGCTTAGTGGTAAAGCTTCCCGCTGTGGCCGGGATGACGAGGGTTCAATTCCCTCTGGGCACCCTAGATTCAGTTGTTAGTTATAGCTAATGTTCGGCCAAATTATTACAATTCTTCTCGGGTTTTTTCTGACGGCCTTAGGTCTGCTGGGCGTTTTTTTGCCGTTTCTGCCCGGAGTGCCCATAGCTTGGCTGGGAATTTTTCTTTACGCGTATCTGACTGATTTTACGGCCATATCTTTAACGGCAGTCATGATTTTTTTGGCGCTGACTGTTTTGACAATTATTTTAGATTTCATCGCTCCAATCATTGGCGCGAAAACATATAAAGCCAGCCGATATGGCATTTGGGGTTCTTTCTTGGGTTTAACAGTCGGAATTTTCACTCTCGGACCAATAGGAATAATTGTCGGGCCATTCGCGGGCGCGTTTTTGGGAGAATTATTAAGCAGAAAAGAGCCAAAGCAAGCGCTTAAATCTTCTTTTGGAACCCTTGTCGGATTTCTAGCCGGGGCATTAATTAAAATCATCGTAATTCTTATAATGCTCGGTTTTCTCGTTTACGGAATAATATTTTGAATAATAAATGCTCCTTAAGACCTTTCGCGCAATAACTCTGTTACTGTTTTCAGCGGCAGTTCTTTTAATTTTGAATAACATTAAAAATGATTTTGTGGTTTCCGTTCCTCCAGAAATTGTCGCGTCAAGAAAAATTACCGAAATAACAGAAATAGTAGAGATCTCAAAAAAAACGACAACGGCGCCGGCTGTTTCAGAAGAAGGCATCAAGACAAAACAAGCAAGGCCGTCGGCTATATTTTCGCCAAAGCCGCCTCCAATCCCCACCATTCCATTGCCGACAACGTCAGAAGCGCCGGTCAAAACGCCGTCGACTCCTCTAAAACCAATCCCAACATCCCCTCAATTAAATGAAAATGAGATTATGGCGGCGACGGTAAGAATCAGATGCGGCAAAACTTTCGGCTCGGGTTTTGTTCTAAAGAAAAATGAAAAATGGTACGCCCTGACAGCGGCGCATGTGATTATTGATAAGATAGAGGCGCGGGATTTTGAATGCGATGTCATTTTCCCGTATTACAACCCGAACTTTGAATATTATCAGGAAGCCCATTATCGCGTTGGCAAAATTTTATCGCCAACGGAAACTGAAAAAAATTATAAAGAAAAAGGCTTTGACCTTGCCGTCTTGGAAGTTTTGCCCCTAGAGAATAAATCGGAAGACGCGCGCGTCTTTCCCGCGGGCTATCCATTTATTAATTATCCGCTCTGCTCCGCAACTAATTTGACGGATAAAATTGTCCTTTGGGGCTACGCCACGAACATAGGAACCACCGCCTCTCCCGGATCAATTCTTTCTCAATTTGAAGGAGAAATTGTGCAATACGGAGATATTAAAGGAGTGCTGAAAGAACGGTCAAATAAGTTTGCCGGCGGGTATGAATATCTAGCCGACCTGAATTATACCGCCGATTCCAGCATCCAGCATCCGGCTGTTTTAATAATGAGCAATAATAATTTTTCCGGCGCCTCCGGCGGCTTAGTTTTTGATATCTCTAAAAATTGCGTTATCGGCGTCAATATCGCGGTTTCAATTCAAGATAATCAAGTATTCGGCCTTGTCATAAATCCGAATTTTGGGCCGATCAAAGAATGGCTGGAAAATACGATTGGAGAAATTAGCCGTTAAGTCGGAGCGCCGGGAATCGAACCCGGTCTACCTGCTCCCAAAGCAGGCGTACTACCGGTATACTACGCTCCGATATTTTAGCGCGGGGCGAGAAGGACTCGCGCTGCCATTACACTACGCCCCGGCGGGCTTCTATATTATTTAATACTTCATGGACAAATTCAAGATTTCTGATAAAATTCAAATTGGTTTACCCCTCGTAGTTCAATGGACAGAATAGAAGGTTTCTAACCTTTAGATGGGGGTTCGATTCCTCCCGAGGGGACAGGGTAGTTAAAAGTCAAGCTTTCTGCCTTGATAACGGAATGCTTCTTCAACAATGTATTGAAAAAAATAAATTGTATTACTATAATGATGAGATGCCGCGGTAGCTCAGTGGTAGAGCGCTGCCCTGAATTCTTTGGGGCAAGATTCAGCAATGAATCTTTAAAAACTGGGTGAATTCGGGGAACATCCCGCTTTGGCGGGACAATCCCGAGCCAATCCTCCGCCGGGAGGCTACGGATTGCAAGCCGAAGTAATTTTTAGAAGGCTTGCCTGCCGTAGCTTTAGCGAAGGCAGGTGTAGAGACTAGCGAGTGAGTCCCAACAATAACCTCGCATAAGCGCCCAGCTCCGTCGATTATTGATTTCGGCGGATGATGAGATAGTCCAATTTGCTTCGGAAGAGGCAGGCGTCGGTGGTTCGATTCCGCCCCGCGGCACTATTGAAGAAATTGCAAGTTTTGAAGGTTCGCCTCGCTTCGCTCGGCGACTAATTTGTATTGGATTTTCGGGGCAAAAATGCGTTCGGACTAATTCAAGAATACTGCGCCAAAAAACAAAACTCCCAAAACAAAACTCCCCTCCCGACTCCCAAAACAAAACTCCCGTTATGCGCGCTATAGCGCGCATAACGGGAGAACGGGAATTGATGTACCGGAAATTGACGCGCAATGATTAGAATATAAAAAGCTCCGCTGGTTAGGCGGAGCAAAGGATCAGGGATCTGGCTTTGGCTGGCGACACTCGAAACCCGCGCTGGCGAAGAAGTTCATCCAAGGCCGCGAGGTCGGGAATCCGGGTGTCGAATTCGTACTCACCCCCGCCGCGATATTCACGGTGGATGATGTAATCCCTCAAAGCGCGCTCCAGGTATTCCCGAATCCTTCCACCGCTTTCCCTGTCAGCCGCGTTGAAAGACAACGAAACGCCCGAACCGTCCTCACTGCAGTAAACCCGCAGAAACCCAAGCCAATTCCTGACATTCACAATCCGGACAATCGGCTCACTCATCTACCGCCTCCTTTTCTTGTTCGCTTCGCGAACACGCTGACTATGCTGACTAAACGCGGACTTACGCAGACATTTTTCACGAACTCCTCATATCATAGCATATAATTTGCTATTTTGTCAAGTATTGACAAAAATGCCAAAGGGTGCTATATTTGAAATAATCTGGCGGCTCGGCGTAGAGCTGCTGATTTTCAGAGTGCTCTTTGAAAAAGCCCTCCTCCGCGTAAAACTTCGGAGGGTAAAGCCTGTGCCATCGCTACCCCCTTCGCATAAAGCTACGAAGATCGGGAAAGCTATGGCAGGCAAAGGAGGATCGAATGACAAAAGCCAGAAAACCGCTGATCGCGGCGCTTGCGCTGGCGGTCTCGCTAGACATAGCTTTGACCTACCTGATATTCACGCTGG
>MHJJ01000008.1:61809-62820 GCA_001817915.1 Candidatus Harrisonbacteria bacterium RIFCSPLOWO2_01_FULL_44_18 | reverse complement strand
ATAAAGTAATGGCAAAAGTTTTGCCGGATCAAAAATCCGAAAAAATTAAAGAATTGCAGGCTCAAGGGAAAAAAGTCGCGATGGTCGGCGATGGTATTAACGACGCGCCAGCCCTAACGCAGGCCGATGTCGGTATCGCTATTGGCACCGGAACCGATATCGCGATTGAATCCGGCGATGTTACCTTGATCTCCGGAGATCCAATGGGAATTTACGAAGCAATTCAATTAAGCCGACGGACGCTTATAAACATCAAACAAAATCTTTTCTGGGCGTATATTTACAACCTTGTTTTAATACCGGTGGCGGCGGGAGCGCTGTGGCCGTTTTTTGGGATTCTTTTAAGCCCGATTTTAGCCGGCGCGGCTATGGCGTTTAGTTCGGTGTCGGTCGTGTTGAATTCTTTGCGGCTAAAACGGATGAAATTTGATAGAATATAATAAAGGTCGTTTGTTTTTATAACTTATAAATATGAATACTAAATTAATGGAATGGGTTTTGCGGATTGCCGTTGCCGGTGAATTTATCGGCCATGGAGTGTTCGCGCTTCAAGGGAGGCAGGCTTGGGTGGAATGGTTTTCCATTTTCGGCATTTCGGACGTCCAGACTGCGACAACGCTTCTGTGGCTTGTCGGTTTGATGGATGTCGTCTTGGCTGTTTTGATTTTGCTGAAACCGATCCGCCTCGCGCTTCTCTGGATGGCCTTTTGGGGATTTTGGACCGCGCTTATGCGTCCGATTGCCGGCGATTCAATTTTTGAATTCGTAGAACGCTGGGCTAATTGGGGAGCGCCGTTGGCATTGCTTCTTCTCTTGGGTTGGCCAAAAGGATGGAGAGAGTGGTTGAGGTAGGATTGGCATGTCAGTAATTATTGTTATTCCAACATACAACGAAAAAGAAAGCTTGAGCGCTTTAGTCGAAAAGATTTTTTCGTTCCGCGGCCTGGATTTGAAAGTTATAGTTGTTGATGATAATTCGCCGGATAGAACCGGTGAGCTTGCCGAGAATCT
>MHJJ01000008.1:54468-61781 GCA_001817915.1 Candidatus Harrisonbacteria bacterium RIFCSPLOWO2_01_FULL_44_18 | reverse complement strand
CATCGTGAAAAGAAAATGGGGCTGGGAACGGCGTATGTTGAGGCATTCAAAAAAATCTTGTCAAAAATGCCAGAGGTTGATTACGTTATTCAAATGGATGCCGATTTTTCGCATGATCCCGCCGTCATTCCTCGGATGCTTGAAAAAACGGGAAACTGCGACTTGGTTCTTGGCTCTCGCTATGTAATTGGCGGCAGAGTAGAGAATTGGGGTTTTTTCAGAAGACTTATAAGCCGATTAGGGAATTTTTACGCCCGTCTGATTCTTGGACTGCCGTATAAAGATTTAACGGGCGGTTTTAAATGTTTTCGCCGCAATGTTTTAGAGAATTTGAATTTGGGTTCCTTAAGTTCCGTTGGTTACAATTTTCAAATTGAGACTACTTATCGGGCTCATCAAAAAGGTTATCGCGTCTGCGAGACCCCGATTATTTTTACCGAAAGAAAAGCCGGCGTTTCTAAATTTAATTTGGGCATAATTTTGGAAAGTTTTTGGAGAGTGATACTTTTAAAATTTCGGCCATAATATAAGTATGCGCAAAAAATATATTTTGGCCGTTATTTTAATAACTGCCGCTATTTTGCGATTTTGGAATCTTGGGTATGGAGATGTTACCGGAAGCGACGAAGTTCTTTATGCTTTTCGGGCTGTTAGGATGCTGGATTTTGACAACGCGGAACATCAAACCACTCCGCTGGAGTGGTTTGATGCGCGGATTAACGCGGACAGCAACGCGGATTTACGCGAAAGAGCCATACCGCGGTGGACAAAATTATCGTTTCACGATCACCCGCCGCTGGTTTTTTTAATTCAACATGTTTTTATCAGGATTTTCGGCGAGAATAATTTTGCCTTTCGTTTGTCGTCGGCCCTGCTGGGCATTGCTTCGGTTTACCTCATTTATTTGATCGGCTCGGTTTTATTTTCCAGAAACGCGGGGTTGTTTTCGGCGGCTCTATTGGGCGTTACCGTTAATCATGTTTTTATATCTCGGATTGGGATTCAAGAGCCGTATGTTATATTTTTTATTCTTTTGGCGATATATTTTTTCCTTAGGGCCTTTCAGAAAGATACTTATTTTTTATGGATGGGCGCGGCTGTCGGCCTGGGATTGCTGACAAAATACACCGTATTTATAGTTGTTCCGATATTTTTTGCCTATCTTTTGTTTTTTAAGCGGCAATACTTAGGAAATAAAAAATTATGGCTGGGTGTTTTATTGGCAGTCATTTTATTTAGTCCGGTTTTGGCGTATAACTTTAAACTCTACCAAGCGGTCGGCCATTTTGACTTTCAAATTTCTTATATTCTTGGTCAAAAGCCGGAAGTCTGGAAAGATGCTCCCGGAAAAGAAGAAATCGGCGCGCTAGCGGATCGCCTTCGCGATTTTATCCCTAATCTGTTGGCGACTAATTCGTGGCTCTTTCTGGGATTTTTTGGTTCCGCGGCGGCCGTTTTCTTAGTTTCTTTGAAACCAGGTAGTAGAAACTCGATCATATCAGGCAGTAGAAGTTCAGCCAGAGATAATCGCCCCGCAGCAGTTGAATTTTCACCACCTGGCATATTTAGTTCCGACGGAAGTCGGAATAATCGAGTTTTCACTACCTGGATAAAGAATTCGCTGAAAATTTTGAAAAATCACGCGTTTCTTTTGCTGATTTTTTCATTTTTAATTTTGCTTTTGTTTTTGATTGGGCCAACTTTTAGATTTCTGACCATGCTTACGCCATTTTTGGCTTTGGGCATCGCGGCCGTTTTTTCAAATATCCGCTGGCGGCCTTTTTACGTCGCGTTGACAGCCGTTTTGATTTTTGAAATTGGTTATTCGGTTAACAGTCAAATCTTGTCTTATCCCAAGGGGCCGGAATTTTGGAGTTTCTCAAAAGTCCGTTACGAAAACTATAATTGGGGCTATAACGAGCTGGATAGATTTTTACAAAAAGAGCTTGCCGGAAAATACCCGGCCTTGAATTTCCGCCTGCAATATCAATTCCTTGAAGACATTAAAAATGAATCAATTAAAAAAGACCAAGCCAAAAAATACCAGCCGTATCCGGCGCTGATAGTTTACGATAGCAACATCCAGCAGGCGGCCCAACTTTGGATTTTGGACCGGCTTCAGATTTATCACGGTTGGCCGATTATCAAGGCGCAAGACTATTTTTCTTTGCCGCAAAAACAAGACCTTAATTATTATTTTATATTTCCCACCGACAAAATTCCTCTTAAAAAGCCGGAAAGACTGACGGCTTTTGGCGCCAATTTAGAAACAGAACTGCTGTATCGAGGTCTTGTTCCGGAAGTAATTTATAATAAACGCGGCGACCAGGTTTTCAGGATATATAGACCTCTTGCGCAATAACCTTTTCGTAACGAAAAATTATTAAGCAAGAGGTCTTATGTGGATAAGAAATAGAAAAAGAGGCGCGTCGCGTCTCTAATTTAAGTGAGTATAAAAAACTTATCCTCGTTTGTCAAGAGCGGCTCCTAAAGTTTCTTCGTCCGCAAATTCTATTTCGCCGCCGGTTGGGATTCCGCGGCCAAGGCGGGTGATTTTTTTGGCGGAGTCTTTCAGTTCATTCGCGATCAGCGAAGCGTTTAGATCGCCGTAAGTGGTGGGATTCATCGCTAATACAATTTCATCTGCTTGACCGGCGCACTCTTTTTTAATCCAATTTTTCAAGCTGTTGAGCCGCAATTTTTGGACGCTTTCCAAAACGCCGTCTTTTTTAAGATCTCCCAGCACCAGATAGCGCCCATTGAATTTTTTAGTCCGTTCTATTGAGATTAAATCAGTTTCTTTTTCAATTATGGCGATGATGTCCTTGCGGCGTTGGGGGTTGGAACAAATAGGGCATAAATTTTTTTTCGTATTTTCGCGCGTATTTCGTATTTCGTAGCCGGCATTGTTGTGAGAAGTAAAACATAGAGAACAAGTTTTAATATCCGACAGCCCGTAAATGATTTTTGCCAGTTCTTCAATGTTTGATTTTCCGGCACTGGAAATATGAAAAGCCAAGCGAGTGGCTTGGCGCGGGCCAATCCCCGGAAGTTTTGAGAATAAATCAATGAATTTTTTGATAGGATCGGGCAACATACTTTAAACTGTATCGCGAGGTCTTTAGGACGAGCTAATTGCCAATTACCAATTACTTCGCGGAATCGTTGTGTAATTAAGTAATTAGTTCGAACCTAAAGTTTTCACGACAACAAACTAATGTATTGTGTCTATATTTCTAAAACTGGCTTTTTCTTGATCGAATTTCAGCTTCACTACTCCAAGCGGGCCGTTGCGATGTTTGGCAACGTGGATTTCAGCGAGATCTTGTTCCGCCGGATCAACATTAATTTTATCTCGATCCTTTCGATAGATAAACATAACTACGTCGCTATCTTGTTCCAGCGAGCCCGATTCACGAAGGTCGGAAAGTCGCGGAACTTTGTATTCTCTTTGCTCAACGTTGCGTGAAAGCTGGGATACCGCCAGAACCGGCACGCTTAATTCTCGCGCCAGCGCCTTTAGGCAACGAGATATTTCCGTAACCTGCTGGACCATACTATCTGAATTGGTTCTGGGCTGAATTAGTTGCAGGTAGTCAACGATTAAAAGTCCCAAACCGCGTTCGGATTGAAGTCGCCTTGCCATTGAACGCATTTGTAAAATAGTCGGCGAAGCAGTGTCGTCGATGAAAATCGGGGCTCGCGAGAGAGTGTCTAGGGCGCTCTGGATTAATTCAAAATCAACATCATCGCTCAACTTGCCGGTTCTAAGTTTCCAAAGCGGAACTTGAGCTTCGGCCGAGATTAGCCGGTCGATAACTTGTTCGCGGGACATTTCCAAGGAAAAAATTCCCACAGTTTTATTTTCTTTCGTCGCTATATGGCGAGCAATATCCAAGACAAGAGAGGTTTTTCCCAAAGACGGACGGGCTCCAATAATGATCAAGTCCGATTTTTGAAAACCGGACAAAATATTATCAAGTTGGCGGAAGCCGCTGCCAACTCCTCTTAGGGCGTCCCCGCCAAGATGGAGTTTTTCAATTCTTTCGTAAGCAGTCTGAAGTTCGTCTTTTATGTCGACGAAATTCTGACTTATCGAACGCTGGGATATGGCGAAGATTTTTTGTTCGATTTCATCTAAAAGATTTTCTAAATCTTCCGATGAGCCAAAAGCTTGCTCCGTAATTTCCGCCGAAGCTCGAATTAAGTTTCTTAGTACCCTTTTTTCTCTGACAATTTTGGCGTAATACTCGATATGCGAAGAAGTGGGAACCGAGTCGATCAGTTTGCTTAAATAGCTGGAGCCGCCAATATCCTGCAGGGAGCCGCTTTCTTTCAATTTTGCCGTGACGCTTAAAATATCGATGGGTTCACGCCTTTCATAAAGCCGCAGGATGGTTTCATAAATTTTGTCGTGAGCCGGTTTGTAAAAATCTTCCGGCGTCAAAACATCGGCTATTTTTATGATTGAATCTTTGTCAATCATTAACGCGCCCAGCACCGATTCTTCGGCTTCAATATTTTGCGGAGGCAACTTCAAATTTTTATCCATAAAAATTTGAAAATCCAAAGCACAAAGCGCAAATTCCAAAATTATTTGGATTTTGGATTTTGGATTTTGGATTTTTCAAGAACTAGCGGTCCTACCGGCGTATCCTCTACTTTGTATCCTAGCGATTCTATTTGTTTTCGCAAGGGGTCGGCTTGAATAAACTGTTGATTAGCTCTTAATAACTCGCGCCCCTTAGCCAAGCGCCTTATTTTAAGCGGGATTTTCGGCAATTTTACGGCTATTTTGAATATTTTCAATTTTTCATTCAGCCATTTCACGATTAATTTAACTTCTTTTTTATCCAAAGACCAGATTTTTGGATTGATTTCATTTATTAAATTAAAAATAACCGCCAGCGCTTCGGGAGTATTGAAGTCATCGTCCATCGCCGCGGTAAATTTAGATTGATAAGTTGTTAATGTTTCGGACATCGTAAGTCCAGTGGACTTACGATGTCCCCAAATTGATTTTCTTTTCATAGCCAGAGATAGTTTTGCCAGAAATTCTTGAATGCCGGCTAACGCGTTTTGGGCGTCAATCGTCATTTGTTCGTTATAATCAATGGGAGAACGATAATGATGGCTGGCGACAATGTAGCGCAAGATGTTTACGGATCGCTTTTCCAAATAATCTCTTACTGAAATGAAATTACCGAGACTCTTTGACATTTTTTGGCCGTTCACAAGAAGAATTCCGGCGTGCATCCAGATTTTTACTAGCGGTTTTTTTCCGGAGGCGGATTCTTGCTGGGCGATTTCAGCTTCATGATGGGGGAATTTTAATTCAATCGCGCCGCCATGAATGTCGTATTGCGGCCCGAAATAATAATCCGTGATAGCGGTATCTTCAATGTGCCAACCCGGACGCCCGCGTCCTAATTCGTTGTTCCAATAAGGTTCGCCTGGTTTTGAAAATTTCCAGAGCGCGAAGTCGCCTTTGTTGCGCTTGTTAACGCTTTCGTCAATCCGCGAAACAGCGTCTTCGGCCTGCAAAGTTGTGCGTTTGGATAATTTGCCGTATTCGGGAAATGTTGAAAGGTCAAAATAATATCCGTCACCTTCGATTTTATAGGCATGGCCTTTTTGAATAAGTGTTTTAATCTGCTTGACTATTTGTTTTATATATTTAGTGGCCGGCGCGTATTTCGTGACAGTATCAATGCCTAATTTTTTTATATCGTCTTTGTACGCCTTTTCGAATTTTAGGGCAATGGCTTTGGGGGTGATATTTGTTTCCCGCGCGCGCTTTATAATTTTGTCATCAATATCGGTTATATTTTGGAGATTAAAAACTTTTACGCCGATTGAGCGGAGATAGCGCGTGAAGATGTCATAAATTAAAAAAGTCCTGGCATTGCCGATGTGAATATAATCAAAAACAGTCGGCCCGCAAACAAACAAACGGATCTTTTTCCGACCGCCCAATATTTTATCAAAATCCTCCTTCTCGCCAGAGAGAGAATTATATATTGTCATATTTAAATATCGCGCGGCCGCATAGCCGCGCTTTTTGTTATAGCCAGCCTTTCTTTTTGAACATTATTACCAAACTTACCACCAGTACCACGACCGAAACAAAAATCAACCAAAAACGAGTCGGCGTAGCGGCCACAAACGCGCCGACAAAATCAATAGACACCAGAGAAGTAAATAAAGCCAGCGGAATTGTTAAAAAAGCCAATATGGTGAATCTTTGCATCACCCGATTAGTTTTGGCGTTCAAAAGCTGGCCATTCGTCGTTTCCAAAGATTCGATAACCTGGCGGTAATTTTCCAAGTGCTGGGTAGTTTTATAGTAGTCGCCAACCAGATCGTTAAGATAAATCTTCGCGTCATTGCCCCAAAATTTAACGCCAACTTCTAAAAATGAATTAAGTAAAATTTCTTGAGGCCGGCTGATAATGCTGTAATCCATTATATCGCGTTTTACGTAGGAAATTTTTTGCAGCATTTGTTCTTCGCGCCCTTTGAAGATTTCTTGGGTGATATAGCTGAGATTTTCTTCAATGTGCCGAATTTGTCGCATGGCAAAAGCGATAATTTCCTGAATTAGATAATAAGACAATCTTCCGGTATCGTGTCCGAGAACTCTTTCTTTTAAATGCGAGTTGTTATTGACAGATCGAAAGAAATTTTCAATCGGTTCCAAATCCTCATAGTGAACAGTGATTACGTGGTCTTGAGTAATCAAAAAATCCACTTCGGCGCGCCGCGAAGTTTTAAGGCCCGGATCGTACATCGGCAAGTGATAAGTTAAAAAAAGATAATCTTTGTAAAATTCAACCCTTGAGCGGCTGGAGAGGTGCAGTAGTTCATCAAGAATAATCGGATGAAAGGGGTGCTGCTTTCTTAAAAACTCCAGATCATCCCGCGTAGGTTTTAAAATATCAATCCAGGTGACTTTTCCTTTGATAATCCGCATACCAGGTTAGTAGAAACTCGATTTGGTTAATTTACTATCATGACTTTTGTTATTACTTCATCTGTTACCAGGTGGTGATTACGCTGATGACCTTCTCCGCCCCTGGCGGAGCAATCGAGTTTTCACTACCTGGCATACCAGGTTAGTAGAAACTCGATTGTAATTTGATAATACTACGATTAACCTTTAATCCTTGTTATTGCTATAATCTTGATTTACCAGATAGTTCTAGCCGCTTTCAGCGGCAAATCGAGTTTTCACTACCTGGCATACATTTTTTGCCTTTCTTAATTTATTAATTATACCTCAGAAAACAGAAAGCAGGGAATAGCGGAGTAAA
>MHJJ01000008.1:0-54459 GCA_001817915.1 Candidatus Harrisonbacteria bacterium RIFCSPLOWO2_01_FULL_44_18 | reverse complement strand
CGAAACGGGCTGCGATTTTTATCGGTTATCTTCGTCCTGATCTTGGGTTTGTCTTAGCATATTCGCGTCCAAAATAAAGTTTTGCCCTGACGGCAAAATCATAACCTGAATCTTATCGCCGAGTTTCTGGATCAGCGAGTATTGCACAAGTTGCGGAGTAAGCGAGGCCGAGAGTAGAGCATTGGCTTCGGCTTGCTTTGTGGCAACTTCCAAAAGCGCCTGGCCTTCGCCGCGCGCCCTTTCAACTGCTTGTTCGGCGCGATGCCGCTCAACTAGCACTTTTTGCTCTTCTTCAAGCGCGCGCTGAGTGGCGATCTGCTTAGCTTCAATCGCGGATTTGAATTCTGGACGGAAATCCACGTTGTCCAAAAGCAGGTCAACCACCTCAATGGAATATCGAGAAAGTTCTCCTTCAAGGCGTCCTCTGACGGCTTGCCTGATAGGTTCGCGGTTGGGAGCAATGTCCACGCTTTTGTATTTTACAATCTCATCTTTGAAGTTTTGAGCAACTCGAGATTCTACAAGGACTTGAAAGTAATTGGGGCCGATAGTTCGATAGAGTTCTTGAATCGCGTCCGGAGACACCCTGATATTTAACGTTGCCCTCACAAAAACGTCTTGAGTTTCTTGGCTAAAGGCTTCCATATTTTGAAAGACATGGCGTTCAACTTGAATTGTTTGGATTTTGACGCTACACCAAGGCGCTACGGTTTGAAGTCCTTCGCTGATTTGTCCTCGGATAGCGCCGAATTTATAAACTACTCCCATATTGCCAGCCGGCACCTGATGGATCATATTGCGACCCGTATGCAGGCCAATCCATACCAAACATACAAGCGGACCGGCAATTGTTAAAACTCGGCCGGCGGTTCGCTCCTCGCGTCCAGAATTGCGGCGGAGCGATTTACCAATCAGCGCCGCGACCACCATTACCGCAAGAGCCAGACCGACGCTGACGAACCATCCCATGGCGTCCTCCTTTCTGTCTTTCTGTTCAGGCTTCCTGAAGCTATCAACTAACTAACTCTTGTCTATTTTATGTTCATTCGGATGGGCCTTTTGTTAGTGACCGATCCAAAACTACAAATAATAATCCGAATCTACAAAAAGGGGACAAGATTATTTGGATGTGCCTTTTGTAAGGCATTCGGATACCGCTATTCGGATGTTGTTTTTTCTCCTTTCAAAGGACTGCCTGAGTATGCCTCAGGTTTAGATTAGTATACTAGATTGGTAATAATTCGTCAACTGAATTTTAATTCTATCGAGGTTTAACCTCGTTGGGTCGCCAGTGCTATCATATATGATAGTGCCCCCTAGCAACATCGCAAATCAGTAGATGTCACGCAAAAAAAAGAAGACCGGCTATTCGCCAGTCTTTCACTTCTTATTTGAGCCATTCCTGGGTTGGGAAATTCCCAACTCTATGCGCAGTTTTTTGGTCCTTCTCTCAAGCCAATCTTCGAGCCAACGGCTTTTGTAAATACGACGCGCGCCGACATGGCTACGATGTTTTGTTGCCTTCCAGCCTTTCATCGCTGTCTCCAAAAAGGGGCCCTCAAATCCTTGAATGCACTAAATAATAGTATAGCACACCTAATAGGTTTGTCAAGGGCTCTGCTCGTCCTGGTTCACTACATAGGTGTTACCTATGTGTTTGAACCTGGACAATAAACGCAGCGGATTTTTCGCGCTAATTGTACATCGCTATCACGTGAAATCATATTATTTCGCATCCACCACTATCTCGTGAGATAGTAGTAAACATAAACAAATACTCCAAACATCGCCATCTTATCACTATCTTACAAGATAGTAGTGAGCAGAAATAAACACCTCGCATTCAATCGTTAAAAATCAAACTAATCGAAAGTGTGCATGTTAAAATTTGGCACTCTTGACAGGAGAGTGCCAATCTTCTATGCTTTGGATAATGCGTCAGAGAACCGCGACAGTTTTAGAATCGGCAATAAAAGAGTTTATACGCTTTGGAAAGCCGGTGAGCTCGGAATTGCTTTTTGAAAAAGGCGATTTTGGCGTTAAGCCGGCGACAATTCGAGCAGAACTGAATCATTTAACCGAGGATGGTTTTTTGACGCAACCGCATACTTCCGGCGGGCGAGTGCCGACAGACAGAGGTTACGAATTTTTTGTTAACCAATTGGTTAACGAATTGCCGGATCGAGCGTCCCAAACGGTAAACCTTTTGGAGAATTTAGCGGATAATTTTTTGGAAGGCGCGTTAGACGATTTTATCCGGGATTTTTCCGATCAACTGCGATTGCTGACTATTGGCTACCAGTTTTCGGAAAATGGCGTGTACAAAAGCGGCTTGGATAATCTTTTTGCGAGCTTAGATTTGAATTCTAAGGCGGATTTCTACGAGGTGGCAAAAGATTTTGAAGATATAGAGGAAAGGGCGCGAAAGTTGAAAAGATTCGCGGAGCGTCTAAATATGGCGCCGGCGGTTTTTATCGGTAAAAAAAGTCCTGTTACTCGCAGTCGGCATTTAGCAGTAATAGCCGATTGTTACGAGATTGATAACGGCAGCGGCCGGTTTTTGCTGATGGCCGTCGGATCAAAGAGGATGGATTATAAAAAAAATATCGCGACCTTCAGGGCATTAAGAAAAAAATTGTGCGATGTCTAACCAAGAAGAAGTTAAAAAATTAGAAGAAGTTGACGAGGCGAAGAAACTCGTCGAAAAATTGAAGAAGTGCGAAGTTGAAAAAGATGAGTATTTGAACGGCTGGAAAAGAGCCAAAGCCGATTTCATAAATTATCAAAAAGACGAGGCGAAACGTTTTGAAGAGGCGATTAAATTTGCTAATTGGGATTTGGTTCGAGATTTAATTACGGTTTTGGATAGTTTTGATTTGGCTATCGTTGTTTTAGGAAAAGAGGTGGAAAAAGGAATATATCTTATCCGCAATCAATTGGAGGATGTTCTGCGAAAACGAGGATTAGAGAAAATAATGATTCCAGTCGGTCAAAAATTTGACCCGACGCTACACGAAGCGATCAGCGAAGTGGAATCGGATAAGCCGGTCGGAACCATTATTGAAGAAGTCGAACGAGGATATTCATTAAATGGTCGAGTTATTAGGCCAGCAAGAGTAAAAATAACAAAAAGTAAATAAACTCCACTAATATGGCTAATCCAGCGCCAATATACAAATATACGAATTTATTATATTAGTATATTCGCGCTTGATTCGTATATTGGTGAAGTATTAAAAACATGAGCAAAATTATAGGCATTGATTTAGGCACAACTTATTCGGAGACCGCCATTATAGAGGGAGGCGCGCCGCGCATTTTAGAAAATGCCGAAGGAATGAGAATTACTCCTTCCATAGCGGCGGTTAGCAAATCAGGTGAAAAATTAGTCGGGCTTTTGGCGAAACGTCAGGCGATTACTAATCCGAAAAACACCATTTTTTCCGTTAAGCGTCTGATTGGCCGCAAATTCACGGACAAAGAAGTTCAGCACGATAAAAAGTGGCTGCCTTATGATATTCGTGAATCTTCAACTGGCGGCGTGGAGGTGAAAATGGGCGTTCCGGGCGGAGGCGATAAGTGGTACAAGCCGGAAGAAATTTCGGCGATGATTTTGGCAAAATTAAAAACCGACGCCGAAGCTAAACTTGGCGAAAAAATAGAAGAGGCGGTTATCACGGTGCCGGCTTATTTTGATGACAGTCAGCGGCAGGCCACTAAAACTGCCGGAGAAATCGCCGGTCTTAAAGTCAGGAGGATTTTAAACGAGCCGACTGCCGCGGCGCTTGCCTATGGCTTGAATAAGAAAAAAGATGAACGGATAGTTGTTTATGATTTTGGCGGCGGCACTTTTGATGTTTCAGTTTTGGAAGTCGGCGATGACACGGTGGAAGTAAAAGCCACCGGCGGCGACACTCATTTGGGAGGCGACGATTTTGATAAAAAAATTATTGAATATCTGGTAAATGAATATAAAAAGTTGGAAGGCGTTGATCTCGCGAAGGACGCGCTCGCGCTGCAGCGCTTGAAAGAAGCGGCAGAGCGAGCCAAACACGAACTTTCCACGGCTTTTGAGACGGAGATTAACTTGCCCTACATAACTTCGGACGCCGCCGGACCGAGACATTTTTTGATGAAATTCAACCGCTCTAAATTGGAGGAATTAGTAGGCGATTTAATTAATCATTCCGTTAAGATTTTAGATCAGACCATTAAAGAGGCCAGTTTTGCCGTAAAAGACATTAACGAGATTATTTTAGTCGGCGGACAAACCAGAATGCCGGCAATGCAGGACGCGGTTAAAAAATATTTCGGCAAAGAACCGCATAAAAATCTTAATCCGGACGAAGTGGTGGCGCTGGGCGCGGCGATTCAAGCCGGCATATTGCAAGGAGAAGTAAAAGACATTTTGCTTTTGGATGTTACGCCGCTTTCTTTGGGCATTGAAACTTTGGGCGGCGTATTTACCAAATTGATAGAAAAAAATACCACGATCCCGACGGCGAAGTCTCAAGTTTTTTCAACCGCCGCCGATAATCAAACTTCGGTGGAAATCCATGTTTTACAGGGAGAGCGGGAAATGGCGTCTGACAACAAAACCTTGGCGCGATTTATGCTGGACGGCCTTCCTCCGGCGCCGCGAGGCATGCCGCAAGTTGAAGTTATTTTTGACATAGACGCTAATGGCATTTTGAATGTTTCGGCCAAAGATAAGGCGACCAATCGAAGCCAGTCGGTGCGAGTTGAAGCCACCACTGCCTTATCAAAAGAGGAGGTGGAGAAATTAAAACAAGAAGCGGTTGTTCATGCCGATGAAGATCGCCGCAAAAAGGAATTAGTTGAGGCTCGCAATCAAGCGGAGAATTTGATTTACGCAACTGAAAAATCCTTGAAAGACGCCGCGGACCCTTCGACGGGCTCAGGGCAAGGTAAAGTTCCGGCAGATATCAAGGAAGCGGTAAATAAAAAAGTTGACGCGTTAAAATCGGTAAAAGACGGGCAGGACTTAAGCGCGATAAAATCGGCGATTTCCGAACTTTCAGCCGAGCTGCAAAAAATCGGAAAAGAGATGTATAAATCTGGAAGCGAAGATAAAGAAGATAAAAAAGAGGCATAATTATATATTATGAGCAAAGATTATTACCACATACTAGGTGTTTCTAGAGACGCCCAGGAAGACGATATTAAGAAAGCTTATCGTAAATTGGCGCATCAGCATCATCCGGATAAGAAAGGCGGCGACGAAAAAAAATTTAAAGAAATCAACGAGGCCTATCAAGTGCTTTCCAATAAAGAAAAGCGGGCGCAATATGACAGATTCGGGCGGGTGTTTTCCGCCGGAGGCGGGGATAGTCCATTCGGCCAAGGCGGGCCATTCTCCGGTCGGGATTTTGGAGGTTTTTCCGCCGGAGACGGATCGGCTTCCGGCTGGGATTCCCGTAATTTCGAAGATATGGGCAATATCGGCGATATTTTTGACGCTTTTTTTGAGGGAATGGGAGTGAGACAGAAAAGAAAAAGCTACACGCGCGGTTCGGATCTTGAATTAGTTCAGGAAATTACTTTGGAAGAAGTGTTCGCCGGCGTCCACAAAGAAATAAAATACAAGACTTTAATTGCCTGCCAAAAATGTTCGGGATTGGGTTATTTTCCCAACGAGGGTTTTAAAAATTGTTTGATGTGCGGCGGCCAAGGAGAAATTAGAGAATCACGCAGTACTATTTTCGGCAGTTTTTCGCAGATTCGCGCTTGCGGTCAGTGTAAGGGCGTCGGGCAATTACCCAACAAAACTTGTGGCGCCTGTTCCGGATTGGGGAGAGTAACCGGCGAAAATAAAGTGGGCGTGGATATTGTTGCCGGCGTTCATGACGGTCAACTGATAAAAATTCCTAAAGCCGGCGAAAAAGGGGAGCGAGGCGCCGCGGCTGGCGATCTTTATCTTCGCGTCAAAATAAAACCGCATCCGGTGTTTAAGCGGCTCGAGGATGATTTAATTGTTCAAAAGGAAGTGAACTTAATCGATGTTTTATTGGATAAAAAAATAAAAATCGCGACTATCGACGGCAAGGAAATTGATGTTGAAATTCCCAAGGGTTTTAACCTAAAGGATAAAATAATTATTGTCGGAGGGGGTATGCCGCGGCTCGGCAGTTACGGACCTTTTGGCATGGTTCAGGGCAAGCGGGGCAGGTTATTAGTTGAACTTGAAATCAAAACTCCAAAAAAACTTAGCGAAAAAGCCAAAAAATTGCTGGAGCAACTAAAAGAAGAATCGTAAAAAGCGTCATGAGAAATAAAAACATCCTTACAAACTTGAGAATGTAAGGATGTTGTTGGTAAGAAGTATAAAAGGGTGCCACGGGGCATGGGGCGAAGCGCTATAGGAAATAGTCGCGTGATATAATAAAATTATGAAAAAGACCCATAAAAAATCCACGCAGGATATTCAGGATGAAATTTTCCGAAAAATGCCCGCGGAGAAAAAGATTCAATTAACCGGAGCGGTATCAGCTCTCTGCGTAAAGCTCAATCAACTTAATGAAAATAGAAAGTCCGGAAGAGCTTCTCGTTAATATAGCCGCTGTCTTGGAAAAGTTGAAAATCAGGTATTTTGTTACCGGCGGTTTCGCGGTTTCCGTATGGGGACGGCCGCGCGCTACTTTTGATATAGATATCGTGATTCAATTGATTGAGCGGCAGGTAAATGATTTAATTAAAGCATTGCGCGCGCTTTCCAAGGCCAGTTATATAGACGAGGACATGGCAAGACAGGCGATCAAATCAAAGCGGGAATTTAATTTCATTGATGCGAGCACCGGCCTGAAAATTGATTTTATAGTCGGTCCGGACGATGAATTTACACGGCTGAAATTTCAACGCCGTAAATCTAAAACTATCAGCGGCCAAAAAGTTTATTTTATATCTCCAGAAGATCTTATTTTAAGCAAATTGCTTTGGTATCAAGAATCATTATCCTCTCGCCAATTGGAAGACGTGGAATCAATTATTAAAATATCGGGTGAAAATTTGGATTGGCATTACTTGGAACAATGGGCGCGGCAATTGGAAGTATGGGGGACATTGCGGGGATTGCGGGAAAAAATGTAAAAAATGCCACGGGCAATAACAATATCCTTACAAACTTGAGAATGTAAGGATGTTGTTGAAAAAAAGCCTAATTTAAATGCCAACCTTTTGGGTTGGCATTTCCGTTTACGAAAGGAGGTCTTGATCCGCGTTTGGAAATCGTACGTCGGTAATTTTAATTCTTCCGCTTTCAAATTCTTCTCTGCTATCAACGAAGAGAATTGGTACAAGATTCCGGCTTAAACAGTCGTGCATTCCGGGAATTAGTTTCCGTCGGAGACAGATAAAATGAAGACCTCCCGGCTCTTTTTTGATATCAAGCAGAGCCGTGATATAAGGATGGTCAATCGGAAGCGCTGAATTCAGTTCGAAAATTATACAGGCGGTGGCTATGCTCCTGACGCGATCATTAATGTCATTGAGTTTTTGCGTTTGCGCGGCCCTCATAAGTCCTTCAAGCGCTTTTTGTATCAAAAAGTTTGCCGCGATTCTAAAATTGTCGATTGGACCAGCCGCTAATTCCGCGCTCACTTTTTCTAACGCGGAAACAAGAGGAGGAAGAATGATGTTTTTGAATTCATTCAGAATTCGTTCATCATCGTTGCTACTCATCGGGACCTCCATTTACAAAGGACTGCGACGTTATGTTCTAGAGTAACTATAGTAAACCATCGCCAGAATATCAAATTTATGTATCCGAAAGCCTTACAAAAGGCACATCCGAATTATTTTCAGCGCTATCGCCGCGAACAAAGGAAGGCGATGACAAATCCTTGAAACTAAAAACTAATTGTTTCTTTTGTAGTTTCTTCCGGGACAACCTTAATAAATTTCGTTGCCAATAATATTTTGTAGATAAAAGATGAAAAAATTGCGACTAGCCAATTTATTATGAAGAACAACGATTTAATTGTGAAAAAAGCCGTCACGCCGAAACCCAAAATTATATATTTTTTGATGTTTTCGGGCAATTCCATCAGCTTGGATGAAATTAAATTTTGAGCCTGCGCGAATGTCGCTTTTGGGACTATCGGCATAAATTGGGTTGTAAAATTTTGGAGAATCGGTTCGCCGGATTTAATCACGAAATTTACCACATCCTGAAAACTTAAAGACGCCGCGTAAATCGCTACGCCAAACAAAATCAAAGCTGTCGCGGCTTGGCTAACGGTGGGTTTGCTCATCAAAGGAAAATCTATTTTCAAAGTATTTTTTTCACGTCGTCTAGCGTTAAGGCCAGCCGTGAATAACATAAAAAATACGGCGGCAGCCGCGGAGATTGTTAATAAAGACAGGGATTTGTAAAAGGGGGTTATAATCGCAATCATTTCAAGAAAGCAAACACCCGCCTGAACATAAAGATTTCTGATAAGCAGAGCTTGAAAGATAAAAATTATTAAAAATAAAATTACTCCGGCGATCAACAGCGCCAAAGATTTGAAATTTAGCGGACTAAATATGAAAACGGCATAGCCGAAAAACAGCGCCGCCGCGGTTGCGACAACCGAAAGCCCCGTAAGTTTCATATTTGTTGGCGGCATAATTAAATTATATCAGAGTTAAAAAATAAAGCCCGGTTAGGCGGGCTTAGGCAATGCGTAGAACGCGAAAGTCTTGGAAATCATAAGGGCTTATCCCTAAATCTAAAGTTTCGCGATCCGCGATATTTGCCAGTTCTTGTTTGACTTTTGCGATGGCTTCTTCCGGCGATTCCGCGTTAACGTCTTGGCGTATTTTGTTTTTTTGACACTCGCCGCTCGAATCGTAAATAAGCAATAAATAAAAGACTCTGTAGCGCTTGGTCGCGGCCATTTTTCACCTATCGTTTTTGAAAGACTATAAAGAAATTATCACAATCTGTTGCAAATAGCCATGAAAGCTGATAATCTTTATTTAGTTCATTTTAGATATGCTCAGGAGGGGTCATGAAAGAGCGCGATGGAAAATCGCCTGGCTATTTGACTTGGGATATCTTGAAGCAGATTCTCGAAGAACACGGTGGACAAATTCAAGGCGAAAAGCTTTATTTCATTCTTGCTCGCCGCGGGTATTTAGTATGGGGAGCCGACCTTCGTGATATTCTTGGGATTTTCCAAGGCGCCACCCACGAGGAAAACCTCATCACCTATGTAAAAGATAAGGACTTGGTAGTTTTAAATAAATCTTAATTTGTTCTGGTAAACAAATTGAATCAAATAAAAGCCAACTCGCGCAGTTGGCTTTTGCTTTTGCTTTTGTGCCTGATTTATTATAATTTATAATAGTAACCGCGCCCCCATAGCTCAATGGTAGAGCAGCTGCCTTTTAAGCAGTTGACCTAGGTTCGATTCCTAGTGGGGGCACGATAGTGATTACAATAGACCAAAGTGCGGGATTCCTAGTGGGGGCACAGACTTCAATTGTATTAATAAGTGTCTAGACAAGCGATAAATCAATTAAAACCATTATGACCAATAACCTGAAAATAGCTTTAATATCTATTATTGTTTTATTTATCGGAATAACTGGATACATGACTTTAGTCAAAAAATTACCCGAGCCAGTCGAAAATAAAACAATCGAACTACCAATCACACAAGAATCGATAATTGAAAACGTTGCGCCCTATGTAGATGGGGTTAATGGGTTGCCAGTTATCACCTCTATTTCCCCCGTCTCTGGTCCAATTGGCACCAAAGTAAGAATTGAGGGGCGTAATCTTGCCGGTTTTGAAACCGATTTTGACGTCAACTTTGTAAGGAATGATGGCCTAGAAATACCACAAGATGTTTCATCAAAATGGGGCGAACGTTCTTGTGATGAAAAACAAGTACCCGAAAAGGACTGCATCACCTTCACCTTACGATCATACTGCTTGGGCAATTTAACAATAGGAAGTTATTCTGGAGAACTACACGCCTGCGAGACAAAAAAAATAACACCGGGTGTTTATAAAGTTTATGCGAAGCGTATTCCAGAAAAAAGCAACGAGGTTTCTTTTACTATTACAGATGAAAATGTAGAAATTAAAGTTTATTTTATCAACAAAACATGGTTTACGTGGTATAAAAAACTTATACAGGCGCCCGATGAATGTAACGCCTTAATAGTAATGCCCAAGATTATTCCTAAAACAGAAAAAGTCGCTACCGCAGCCATTAATAAATTATTAGAAGGGCCGGATAAAAAAATGTTGCAATTTAGTAGTAATATCCCAGTTGGCGCTAAATTAAATTCTCTGACTATTACGAATGGCGAGGCTAGAGCGGATTTTAATGACGTCTTAGCGTCTAATGATGATGGTTGTAGTATGACTGGGCGTATTGCTCAAATTAGAGAAACATTACTTCAATTCCCCACAGTAAAAACGGTCATAATTTCCGTAAACGGGAAAATACTTTAACGACTCCCGCCGGAGTAGCTATGCCAAACCAGATCGTCATAGCTTAGTGGTAAATCCGTCAGCCGGCAGAAATGCGGGTTTTTTTGTTTGTTGTTGTTGCAAAATTCGTTAAATGTTGACACACTATACTTGGTAGTAACTTGAAAGGAGGTGGCTGCCACCTCCTTTCGTATAAATCTCTGTCTGACTTCCGATGTCCCCAATATTGATAATTTTCCGAAGGGCAATCGGCTGGAAGCCGATCGGACATCGGAAGTCTCAATATTAGGACATCCGATATCCGTCCCGATGTTCATCGGGATCGCCTGCGGCGAGAATATAATATTTGGGATATCGGATGTCTGCCAGCAACGCGACCGAGAGCTTATATGAAAGGAGGCGGCTATATGGGTAGTTTCGAACGGTATTTTGACTCGCAGATTGTCAAACTAATTGAGCAGTCTGAAAAGGATGGCGGGATTTGGCTTAAAGATGTAGAGCCGGATCAACTGATAGAAGTTTATACCCAAAAAAGTATCTATCGGTTGGCGTTGGTTGATAAGGCGGAGCATTTAGTTGCTGTGAATAGCACTGGCGCGCATATCGATAAGCCGGAGATCTGCATTCTCAACGGCTCAACTTTTGGCGGATCAATGATTAGGCTCGGCTGGATCGGTATTGGCATGAACCTTGAGTTTCATCGGCGCAGGAAGGTCAGACCGATCTTGACAACATCAGCTGTTAAGACCATCAAAGTCAAGAAAGATTCCAAGGCAGCCCAAGAACTTATCGAAAAGGCAAACAAAAATACCGCAAAGAATACTTTGTCTTGACAAAAGAACACTTAACCCCGGTAAATAACAGGAATTAATTGTTTATTCGCTCTCCGCATCATGGGTGATGCCGTCACTCTCGTGGCAGTGTAACTCTAAACATCGGAGATGGTAGTCATGGGGCAACGCGCCAAGCGCGCGTTGCTTCTTTTATTTTTCTTGCAGTAAAATTTATATTGGTATATTATTCAAGAAAGTTGATTTGTTGTTCGCGTTTCATGGTTTAACGGGATAAAATGACCAACGTCAAAAATTTTATAATATCAATAATTATTGTGGCCGCGGCCTTCGCCGGTTTTTATTTTTTGTACAATAAATATATTTTGCCGGGATTATCAATTTCTGAGCGGGATGCCGAAGCAATCCCCGGCAATGCCAGAGCAACTTTAAAAACTAATTTCGGCGACATAAAACTAGAGTTTTTTAACGCCGACGCGCCTAAGACCGTAGAAAATTTTATAAAGCTGGCCCAAAGCGGTTTTTATAGCGGCACTAAATTTCACCGCGTAATGAAAGATTTTATGATTCAGGGCGGCGACCCGAACAGCAAGGACGATGATTGGTCTGATGACGGCCGCGGCGGTCCGGGCTATGCTTTTGAAGATGAAATTAACCAGCATCAATTAGTAAAAGGAGTTTTGGCTATGGCAAACGCCGGGCCCAACACCAACGGTAGCCAGTTTTTTATTGTTACGGCAGAGGCCACTCCCTGGCTGGACGGCAAGCATACTGTTTTCGGGAAAGTGATTGAGGGAATGGATGTTGTTTCTAAAATCGAAAATGTCGCCGTCAATGAAAATAATCATCCAACCGAAGAAGTCGTTGTATTACAAGTAACTAACGACTAACAACTGATAACCAATGCGTTCAAGAAATCTTCCATTAATATTTTTAATCATTGTTCTCGCCGCGGCCGCCGGTTTGTTTGTTTATCCCAATGGCCTTTTGGCAAAATTTTTGCCCTGGCGTTTGGGCTTGGACTTAATAGGCGGCGCCCATTTGATATATGAAGTGGACATGAAAGATGTAGCTGCCGGAGATCAAGATTCGGTAATGAACGGATTGCGCGACGTGATTGAGCGGCGAGTCAATCTTTTCGGCGTTAGCGAGCCGCAGGTTATTACGGCCAAAAGCGGGGAGTCTAATCGTTTGATTGTTGAACTGGCAGGCATTAAAGACGTCTCCGCCGCTATCAAAGAAATCGGTTCCACGCCATTTTTATTTTTTAGTGAAGTAGATTCAACCGATGCTGAAAATCCTAAATTTCTTCCGCCGGAATTGACCGGCCGCCATGTCGTGGCCGCCAAATTGGCCTTTGATAATATTACCAGCCGCGCGCAAGTGAGTTTGGAATTCAACAAAGAGGGCGCGGAAATTTTTGAAAAAGTGACGGAGCGAAATGTAGGCAAGCCGCTGGCAATTTTTCTCGATAATACCTTGATTGAAATGCCGACTGTTCAGGAAAAAATCAGCGGCGGTCAGGCCCAAATTACCGGCCAGTTTAGCGTTAAGGAGGCCCGGCAGCTGGTAGAACGGTTTAATGCCGGCGCCCTTCCCGCTCCAATTTCTTTGATCAGCCAGCAAACCATAGGCGCTTCTTTGGGAGTTAATTCCTTAAAAAAAGCGATTTGGGCCGGGGTCTTTGGCACCTTATTGATAATGATTTTTATGATAAGTTATTATCGGGGTCTTGGTATTTTTGCCGCGTTGGCGCTTTTTATTTATGTCGTTTTGACGCTAGCGGTATTTAAGGGCGTATCTATGACCATGACGCTTTCCGGCATCGCCGGCTTTATTTTGTCAATCGGCATGGCAATTGACGCGAACATTTTGATTTTTGAGCGCACCAAAGAAGAACTGCGAAAGGGGTTGCCAAAATTAACCGCTATTGAGGAAGGATTTCATCGAGCTTGGACTTCAATCCGAGATTCCAATGTTACAACGATTATTTCCTCGGTAATTTTATACTATTTTACTTCCAGTTTCGTTCGGGGTTTTGCCCTTGCTTTATTGATTGGCGTAATAATGAGCATGTTCTCGGCAATCACAGTTACAAGGACATTATTGAAGGTATTTACACGAAGTTAAAGTTTATAAAGTCCGTATGGATATTATCAAATACAAATATATTTTTCTAACTTTCTCGGGCGTTTTAGTTTTGGCGAGCATCGTCAGCATCGCGGTTTTTGGTTTGAAGCAGGGGATTGATTTAGCGGGAGGAACTCTTTGGCAAATCAAGATCGTCGAGAAGGAAATTGATAATCAGGAACTCAAAGGAATTCTCCAAACCAAAGTCGGCGCGACGGATCCGATCGTTACTAGAGAAACCAGCAGCAATAGTTTTTTGATCCGCGTTAAGGAAATTAGCGAACAAGACCACCAGAAATATCTTGACGTTTTAAAACAGGAATTAGGGCAGATTGAAGAATTAAGATTTGAAAGCATCGGATCATCAATCGGCAATGAGCTACGGCGCCGCGCTATTTGGGCTTTTATCTTGGTCTTGACGGGCATATCGGCTTACGTAGCTTTTGCTTTTCGAAAAGTTTCCTATCCGGTTAAGTCTTGGAAATACGGAATAATTACTTTAGTAACATTGTTTCATGACGCCGTTATTCCTGTTGGCCTTTACGCTTTTTTGGGTTGGTTCCGAGGCGCGGAAGTGGACACTAATTTTATCGTCGCGCTTTTAGTGATTATCGGTTTTTCGGTGCATGACACAATCGTGGTTTTTGATCGGATAAGGGAGAAGCTTAAATTGGCGAGCGCCGCTAAATCGGATTTTAATACGTTGGTCAATCAGGGAGTCAATGAAACCATAGCTCGTTCCGTCAATACTTCGCTGACTTTGATTTTTGTATTGGTCGCGCTTTACTTTTTTGGCCCGACTGCGCTTTCTTATTTCATTTTGATGATTTTGACGGGGACAATCGTGGGAACCTACTCTTCCATATTCGTTGCCAGCCCCTTATTGACATTATGGAGGAGATAATGCTAGAATGTACTTGGCATGAAAAACAACAATTATAATCTTAATAAAATAGTCGGTGGCGTTTTGGCCGGTTTACCCTCAAATCAAAAGGAGGTACTGGAAAGGCGTTATGGCTTAAATAATAAGGCCGAAGTCACCTTAGCCGAGGTTGGCGAGGATTTTGGCGTTACCCGAGAGCGGATCAGGCAAATCGAGGCATTGGCCCTTAAGGGGATCAAAAAGAATCTTGCCGGAAATGATGTTCAGCAATTCGGCCGATTAGTAACTGACCGGTTGAAATCCGTCGGCGGCTTAATGAGGGATGATGATCTTGTAAACAAACTTCAGCCTGTTTTGGTTGACGCCGGCTCTTCGGACGCGGTTTCGCGTCAAGCTCGCTTCGTGCTGGAAGTTACCGGCGCGGCCAAGTATTCGCCGGCCGAGAGAAATTTTTACGCCCACTGGTATCTTAATGAATCAGACCGCAGAAAGGCGCGGATGTATCTGGACAGATTAGCCGTCAATCTGGAGAATAACAATCGTCCGCCGCAAGATCCGACCGGACTTAATTATGTTGCAATTTCCAAAAAATTTAAATTCAACGCTTACGGGGATTTTGGATTAAATTCTGATTCCGAAGTAAATCCGCGAGGCGCTCGCGATTGGGCCTATTTAGTGTTAAAAAAAGAAAATCGGCCGCTTCACTTTGTTAAACTTTCAAACAAAATTGGTCAATTAAGAAAAGGAGTAGCCACTCATTTCCAAACCGTTCATAACGAATTAATCAAAGATGATCGTTTTGTTTTGGTTGGACGAGGCACTTATGGATTGCGGGAATTTGGTTTGCTTCCGGGCACGGCCAAAGAAGTTCTGGGGCATTTTCTTAAAAAGCATGGTCCGCTTAAATCTCAAGAAGTGATTAAACTGGTTACTGCCGAAAGGACGTTTAAAGAAAATACGCTTTTGTTTAATCTTCGCGATAAAAAGTATTTCGCCCGCCTTGATGACGGCAGATACACAGTGAGAGAGGCCTAGTTCTTAAAGTTATAAACTTTTAACTACTTTGCCGATCTTTGATATAATTAATCGGTAGCGCGAATAGTTATGATTACCGAGATACTAGGGGGTATTTTTAATCAAATTCTAGGCATCTTATCAATAAGCTGGTGGTTTTTATTGCCCTTGGCGCTGATTTTTATTTTCTGGGAATTTTGGCAGTACTATATTTATATAGGATATCTTCGTTCGCAAAAATGGCTGCTTTTGGAAATAAAGATTCCGACAATGATCGAAAAAGACCCCAAGGCAATGGAGCAGGTCTTCGCGGCCGCCTACGGCATTTATTCTTACGGTTTTAGATTTTGGCAAAAATATTGGGAAGGACGTTTGCAGGAAGACTTTATTTCATTTGAATTGGTTGGCTACGCGGGGAGCGTGCATTTTTATATTCGCACGCCGGACTCTTATCGAAATTTGATTGAATCGGCGATTTACGCTCAATATCCCAACGCGGAAATTCATTTGGCCGAAGATTACCGGAATTTGATGCCCAAAACTTTGCCCAATGAAGTTTATGACATTTGGGGCACTGATTATCATTTATCCAAAGATGACGCTTATCCGATACGCACTTATGAATATTTTGAAGCGTCCGTAAAAGAAAAACGGCTGGATCCTATTGCCGCCATTACCGAAGTAATGTCCAAATTAAAAGACGACGAAGCGCTTTGGATTCAAATTTTTATTCGGCCAACCGGCGATGATTGGAAGAAAAAAGGCGAAGCCCTGCGCGATACTTTGGTCGGCCGTAAAAAGCCCGGTTCGCCGCCCGGATTTTTAGAAAAAATTTGGCAATTTTTCCGGAATTTGGTCATCGCGCCCATTGAACATCCGGTCTGGCCGGAGGACGCGAAAAGAGAAGAACAACAAACGCGAATGCTTTTAATGACTCCGGGCGAGAAAGATATCATTGAGGGGCTTGAGAGAAAGATCGGCATGCTCGCGTTTCAGACGAACATAAGATTCATATATATTGATAAGCGTGACAGTTTTACTCGCTCCAATGTAGCCGCTACGATGAGCACATTCAATCAGTTTAATACCCAGAACTTAAACAGTCTTCGTCCAAATACAAGCACCTTTACCATTGCCCGAGGACTTTTTAAAAAAAGAAAGCTTTGGTATCGCAAGCGCCGGCTTTACGATTCTTATCAGAAATTGATGTGGCCGAAGAGGAAGTCAATTTTGAATGTTCAGGAGCTGGCGACGCTTTATCATTTCCCCTCGATTGTCGTTGAAGCCCCGATGCTTAGGCATTTAGTAAGTAAAAAAGGCGAACCGCCGGCCGGATTGCCTATCGAATAACTTATAAATTATAACCTAACTTTATGCGGGATGTAATTATATTCGCGAAAACTAATTTTAGGAATCAGCAGATTAAATTTGGCATTAAAGCCGACGACCGCCGGCGGCATATGTATATTATCGGAAAGACTGGAATGGGCAAAACCACTATGTTGGAGAATATGGTGATTGCCGATATTCTGGCCGGCAGAGGGGTGGCGGTTGTTGATCCTCACGGCGAATTTGCCGACAAGATTTTGGATTTTATTCCGGAAAATCGGATTGACGACGTTGTTTATTTCAATCCTCACGACATCGAACATCCGATTGCCTTCAACCCTTTGGAGCAAGTAGGAACCGAGTTCCGCCATTTGGTCGCTTCGGGCATTATGGGCGTTTTTAAGAAAATTTGGATTGACCTTTGGTCGGCTCGAATGGAGTATATTTTGAACAACACCCTTTTGGCTTTATTGGAATATCCGGGTTCGACTTTGTTGGGCATTATGCGGATGTTGGCTGATAAGGATTATCGCAAAAGAGTTGTTGATAATTTGAAAGATCCCGTAGTGAAAAGTTTTTGGGTCAACGAGTTTTCCCGCTACAGCCAGAAATTTGAAACCGAAGCCACGGCGGCCATTCAAAATAAAGTCGGACAATTTGTCACCAATCCTTTGATAAGAAATATATTGGGTCAGTCAAATTCCTTGATCAATATGAGGAAAATAATGGATGAGGGGAAAATTTTGATTGTTAATCTTGCCAAGGGAAAAATCGGCGAGGACAACTCGGCGCTTTTAGGGGCGATGATTATTACCAAACTTCAACAGGCGGCAATGTCGCGGGTTGACGTGCCGGAGGAGAAACGGAAAGATTTTTATTTATATGTTGATGAGTTTCAGAATTTCGCCACCGATTCTTTTGCCGCTATTTTGTCCGAGGCGCGCAAATATCGTCTTTGTTTAATCTTGGCCAATCAGTACATCGAGCAATTAAGCGAAAAAGTTAAGCCGGCGGTGTTCGGCAATGTGGGGAGCATCGCGCTTTTCCGAGTTGGCGCCGAAGACGCCGAGTTTTTAGAAAAAGAATTTGAGCCGGATTTTATCGCCAATGATTTGGTAAATCTGACGAAGTACGATATTTATATAAAATTAATGATTGACGGCATAGCCTCGAGGCCTTTTTCCGCCACCACTCTGGAGCCCAATCTTTTGCCGCCGCAGTCTTTCAGAGATTCGATTATCGCGAATAGCCGCAGCCGTTACACTATGTCAAGACAGAAAGTGGAAGAAAAAATCTCCCGTGAGTGGATGTCGGGTAGCGAAAATTTTGAAGAAAAAGCGATGAGGCGGGACGAACAGCCGCTGGCCAGGGCCTTGAGCGGTCAGCCGCAGTCTTTCGCGCGTCGGCGGGAAAGGCCCTACGGGGCCGAGCCCTCGGGCTATAGGCCGTCATTTGATCATCGTGACCAGCGAGTTGACCGAAGGGAAGTTGATCGAAGAGAGCCTGACCGAAGAGAGGGGATGCCGCAAATGGTCAAGCCACTTGAGCCGCTCCCCGGGTCCTCGACCGAAATCCCGGTCCCTAGGCCTAAAGCCGGGATGGCGGCCGAAGGCCTAGCCACTGGAGGCCTAGGGACATCCCGGCCTTTGGGCCCAAGGAAAGAAAAGCCGAAAATCAATATTGATGATCTGCGGCAAGTATTAGATAAAGCATTGCATAAAGATGAACAATGATAAATTATGTTTTGGCTTTTTCAATCCTTTCAACGTATTCGCCGGTTTCCGTATTAACACGGACAACATCGCCCGTGTTTACAAAAAGAGGGACTTGAATTATGGCGCCGGTTTCTAAAGTGGCGGCTTTGCGGCCGCCGGTCGCGGTATCTCCGCGTTCTCCGGGCGGAGCTTCTTTGATTTTTAAATCTGCTTTTATGGGCGTTTGAACGCCGATAATTTTTTCTTCGTCTCGGGCGGAGAATTTAATCGCGACAACTTCGCTATTGGGTTTAAGAAATTTTCCCGAAGAACCGACGATTTCCTCGGTTAAAGAAAATCTATCAGCCGGATTTTCTATCGCCGAAAACCAAAACTGGCCGCGATTATTATAAAGATACTTAATCGGTTGTTTTACCATCTCTGCTTCCTCGAAAGTCTCGTTTTGATGGAAATTTCGTTCGACAATTTTCCCGTTAATCAGATTCTTGATTTTAGTTTTAGCAACCGGCTTTCTTTGCTGCATCCGCAAGAATTCATATTCCAAAACTTCGTACGGCTCTCCGTCAAGCAAAAAGACAGTTCCTCTGCGAAGATCATTATAGGTTAACATACGGCAAATTATATGATATTTTGTGCGTATGAGCAAGGTACATTTCATCGGCATTGGCGGCATCGGGGTTTCGGCGATCGCGAGAATGATGCTTCAAGAAGGAAAGGAGGTGAGCGGTTCGGATGTGGCGCGGTCTGAAATTACCGACGCGCTGGCGAAACTTGGCGCCAAAATCAAAATCGGCCACGCGGCTAAAAATGCGCGCGGGGCTGATTTGGCGGTTTATACTCCGGCCGCGCCAAAAAATAATCCAGAGCTTTTAGAGGCCCGGCGGCTTAAAATCCCAATTTTTTCCTATCCAGAAATGCTAGGCATTATTTCGCGGGATAAATATACTATCGCTGTTTCCGGAGCGCACGGCAAAACTACCACCACTGCCATGATCGGCAAAATTTTAACGGATGCCGGTCTGTCGCCCAGCATCATCGTCGGAAGTCTGCTTAAAGACGTTAAGTCCAATTTCGTGGCCGGCAAAAGTGATTATTTAGTTGTTGAGGCGTGCGAATATAAGCGTTCATTTTTGAATATCAATCCGAGAGTTATCATTATTACTAACATTGATAATGACCACTTGGATTATTACGGCACTATCAACGGCGTGATAAAAGGTTTCAGCGAATTCGCGCGAAAACTTGAGCCGAATGATTATTTAATTTGCAATCCAAAAGGCAAGCACATATCCGCGGCGATAAAAAGCGTCAAAGCAAAAATAATTGATTACGCCAAAGCGCCGCGCGATTTTAAACTTAAAATTCCCGGCGAGCACAATTTAGATAACGCGCAAGCGGCTTTCGCGGCGGCGAAAATCTTAAAAGTTTCGGCCAGAACAGCAAAGAAATCTTTAGAAAATTACGCCGGCGTCTGGAGGCGTTTTGAATATAGAGGCGAAACTAAGACCGGAGCGGCGGTTTATGATGATTACGGACATCACCCGACGGAAATAAAAGCCACGCTGTCAGCGGCTAGGGAATATTTTGGCAAAAAGAAGTTATTTTGCGTTTTTCAGCCGCATCTTTTCAGCCGAACGAAATTTCTTTTAGATGATTTCGCGAAAAGCTTTAAAGACGCCGATATAGTGGTTTTGGCCGATATCTACGCCGCGCGTGAAAAAGACCCGGGCAATATAAGTTCAGAATTGCTTGCCGAGCGGCTTGCCGGTTGTCGCAAAAACGTAATTTATCTTGATAGCTTCAAAAAAATCGCCGCTTTTTTGACAAGAGAAGCAAAAGGCGATAACGTAATCATCACCATGGGCGCCGGCGATATTTATAAAGTCGGCGATCTATTGTTGCAATAAAATTTTATCGGCTTTCTCGTCTTAGCTGGTTTAACGCGTTGAACCAGTTTATGTATTTATGATAAAAAAGAAAGTATTCGTAGCGATGAGCGGGGGAGTAGATTCTTCCGTAGCCGCCGCGCTTCTTAAAAAGCGCGGCTTTGATGTTGTCGGGATCCATATGCGTTGTTATAACGTAGACGGTTGTGCCGAACAGGATGTTGAAGACGCTCGCCGAGCGGCGGAGGTTTTGGGTATTCCGTTTTATGTTTTTGATTTTGAAAAAGACTATAAAAATAAGGTGGTTAATTATATGATTGATGGTTATCGGAAGGGGATTACGCCGAATCCTGATGTAATGTGTAATAAAGAAATAAAGTTTGGATTGTTTTTGAAAAAATCTCTAGAGATGGGGGCGGACTATGTGGCGACAGGGCATTACGTGCGGCTCCGCCGCGTAATTAGTAATTCGCAATTAGTAATTAGGAATTCAAAAAACCAATTACCAATTACCCATGCCTACCGGCAGGCAGGCAATTACCAATTACAAGTCGCTTGCGACTTAAACAAAGACCAATCATATTTTTTGTGGACTTTGACTCAAGAACAGCTTAAGCACTGCCTTTTTCCTATCGGCGAGTATACTAAGCCGCGAGTAAGGGCTTTGGCGCGAAAATTCGGTTTGTTTAACGCGGACAAAAAAGATTCGCAGGGAATTTGTTTTTTAGGTCGAGTCAGACTCGATGACTTTTTAAGTAAATATATTAAACCCAAAGTTGGGCAAGTCAGACTTGCCCTCGGTGATAATTCATATAAAACCATCGGCGAACATCGCGGAGCCCATTTTTATACTATCGGCCAGCGGCACGTTGGAATTATGAATCAGGAATCGGGAATTAAGGGACGGGGTCAAATTAAACCGCGCTATGTGGTAGCAAAAAATATAAAAACAAATACATTGGTAATGGCCTCGGACGGCGATCCTGCTTTATATACAAAAGAGATTGAATTGACGGATGTAAATTTATTTAATCCCATAATTCATAATTCTAAATTCATTATTCCTGTATTGGCGCGAGTAAGATATCGTCAGCCGCTGGTAAAAGCGAAATTAGTAATCAGTAATCAGCAATTAGTAAATAGAAAATCAAAAAACCAATTACCAATTACCAATTACCAATTACTATTTTCTAAACCAATTAAATTTGTCGCGCCCGGACAGTCCGCGGTTTTTTACCGCGCCCGCCGCAGTCTTGACGGAGGCGGGTACGAACTGTTGGGCGGCGGTATTATAAAATCATGAAACTTTACGAAGTTTTCTTTTGGGGCGCTTGTTTTTTCTTGGCCGGAGTTTTTATAGCAAGCGTAGTATATAAATTTTCCCAAGCTTACCTTGCCGCCGCTATGATGATTTTAATCGTGGCGGCGATTTTTTTAGTTTTTAGGCGATATAGTCTGGCGGCTTTCAGCGTTTTTATGATCTTGGGCGAGGTTTATTATTTCGCGCATGATTTCTATCAGCAAAAAACCAGCGTTGTTTTTGGCCAGCAAATAGAGATCGTCGGAATTATTTCAAAAGCGGAAACCCGGCTCAATAGCCAAGTTTTGGTTATTGATGATATTCAAGTTGCGGCGCCGCGTTATCCGGTTTGGGAATATGGCGATCGAGTGGCGATTGAAGGGATTATAAAAAAGCCGCAAGCCGAATTTGAAAATTATTACGCCAAAGAAGGCATAGCCGGTTTGATGAGTTTTCCTAAAATCCAACTTGTTTCCAAGGGGCAGGGTTCGCGAATCAAGGCGCCGCTTTTTAAAATAAAATCCCATTTTGAGAACAGCTATAAAAAAGTTTTGCCGTTTGAGCAGGCGGCTTTTATGTCCGGCCTCACTTTGGGATCAACCGCGGAATTCAGCGATGAATTTAAGGAGGAAATGCGCCTGACGGGGACAACTCATCTTGTGGCGTTATCGGGATACAACATTTCTATTATTATTCGCTATCTCGGCGGCGCGTTTGCCTTATGGTGGGTGACTAAAAAATTTAAATTACCCCTAAGCGTTCTTGCCGTGATTGGATTTGTGGTGATGACGGGAGCGGAACCGTCCGTGGTTCGCGCGGCGATTATGGCGATGATTCTTTTGCTGGCGGACAAAGCTGGACGGGTGGCTTATATTCCGAATGTAATCGCCGCCACCGCGTTAGCGATGGTTTTAATTAACCCAAAGATTTTGGTGTTTGACGTTGGCTTCCAGCTTTCTTTTATGGCGTTAATCGGAATCATTTATTTAGAGCCGTGGCTGCGAAAAAGATTTAAGGCCAAAGACGAGCCCGGCTTTTTAGGATGGCGATCCCATTTTTGGACTACTACTTCCGCCCAGCTCGCCGTTTTGCCGATAATTGTTTATCAGTTCGGTTTTGTTTCGCCGGTTTCCATCCCGGCCAACGTGTTTTTGTTGGAGTTTATTCCGATTACGATGGGTCTTGGTTTTTTTATCGGCTTCGCGGCCATCGTTAGTTATTGGCTATCCTGGCTAATCGCTTTGCCGGCATATATTTTTCTCACCTACGAATTATCAGTGATAGAGATCTTCGCGAAGATTGTAAATATATTGATATAATTAAGTAATTAACGCCTGGTTCAACGCGTTGGACCATCTAAGACATGGCAAATGAATAAATTTTTTCACAAAAAATTTATATATCTGGTTTTTTTGATATTGCTGACGGCAGATATTTTCATTTGGTCGGCGATTTTTTCTGGCGCCCCGGCCGAAAACCCGGAGTTTTATTTTCTGGATGTCGGGCAAGGAGACAGCGAATTAGTGGTTTTGCCCGGTAATGTAAAGCTTTTGATTGATGGGGGACCGGATTCAAAAGTTTTAAGCAGTTTGTCAGATATTTTGTCCCCAGCCGATCGCCACATAGATTTAGTGATTTTAACTCATCCGCAGCTTGATCACTTTGGCGGATTGATTGATGTTGTCAGAAACTATCAGATTGGGGCTTTTGTTTCGAATGGCCGCAAAAGCCCAATAGGCGCTTATAAAGATTTGCGCGAGTCTTTAATAAAAAATAATATTCCTTACGTTGCTTTATCGGAAAGCGACAGAATCAAGTACAAAGATTATGTATTTGAGATTTTGTCTCCCTCGCAATCTAATTTATTAAGCCGCGAATTGAACGATACTGCTTTAGTAATGCTGTTAAAATCTTCGAATTTGACCGCGCTTTACACTGGTGACGCGGGTTTTAACATAGAAAACGAATTAATGAAAAAATATGATTTGAACGTTGATATTTTAAAAGTCGGCCATCACGGATCCAAGTACGCCTCCAGTATGGAATTTTTAAACAAAGTTAGTCCTAAAATCTCAGCGATAGGAGTAGGCAAAAATAGTTACGGTCATCCGACCAAAGAAACTTTAAGCCGTTTGGCAGATATTGGTTCGCAGATATTTCGTACTGATAAAGATGGCACGATAAAAGTAGCCGTGGAATCAGAAAGCATAAAAGTTTGGAACACTAGGCAATAGACCGACAAAAGTTGCGCGCCAGATTAAAATACAAAACGGCCTCGCTGATTTTTGATCAGGGGGCCGTTTTTGATTTTTCAGGCAGGTATTTATTTACGCAGAAGCAAACTAGAAAAGCGATGATGGCCGCTGAAATAACATCAATCAAATAATGCTGTTTTACCGTAAGAGTGGACAACATGATGAGCGTCCCCCAGAAACAATACAGCCGGTAAGGCCAGCGCCCTAGCTTGGCAAACATCATTTTCATCAAAATAATTACCGTTACCACATGACTGCTTGGAAAGGTGTTATTGGGCGGATCAACCCAGTGCAGAAATTTTTTTACCATGAATTCCGCCCAATTTGATTGGGCCGCCGTTTCAGAAATTTCCGGTCGCGGATATGAAGAGGGGAGAAGCAGGTGGCCCAAGAAAGTTGCTAGAAATGCTATAGCGATGGTGATGATGATTCTCCAAAAATATTTTAGAGAGATTTCTCTGGAAAGAATCGGAACAAGCCAAAAAAGGTAAATGCTGAAATAAATAATCACAGTTTCCGGAATAAAGGGCATGATTTTGTCCAGCGGCGTCAACAAAGTCAGAAAGTGGCTGCGCTCAAGCGTAATCTCCGATACTAAACGATAGACGACGCCAAGGAGCATTGCGGCTGAAAGGAACAAGCAGAGTTTCTTCAGTCGGGCGCCCGCCATTTCTTTTTTCAAGGCGTTTTTTCCTTTCAAAGTGCTAAGGACATAATAATAAAACCCTCGACATTAGTCGAGGGCATTGAGATATCTAAAATCTTTTTTAAATAAGCGGCGAGCCAAAGAAATGAGTCCGTAGCCGATAAAAGGGACAGAAAATATATCAATGGAATAGTGAGATTTAGCGCAAAGAGTTCCTATCGCGAAAACAACGGCAGCCGAAAGCAGATAATAGCGAGCCCATTTGACTTCCCAAAAAATTAGGGCCGCCAGAAACGGCAAGGCGGTGTGTCCTGAAAAAAAGAGATCGTTACTGCCGTAAAGAAGTTTGCCTAGCGAACCGTAACCATCAGCCGCGATCTTATCCGGATGCGTTTTCAGGTGCGTTAGGCATATAAATACGGCACGCGTTGAATAAAGCAACGCGATGGTTTTTAGCCCCGCGGGAAGATATCGGGGATTTAGCAGACCGATGATTAAGATTGAGAGGGCTATTGTTAAGCTACCCCATATTAAAAAGCAAATTAGGGTGTCGGGTCGCGGAAAAGCCGGCAGATTATCCAATATAATATCGCCCACGGGATTTCCGGGCGCTTGGTTGGCGTATTTTTGCGCGAGCGAAGTTAAAAAACCGGCAACTAGCAGCCACAAAAGGCCCATCAGAACCGATTTGCGGAAACTCGATTCCTTCAAAAGCGTTCTATGCTCTTGGATCAGAGCGCGCATTTTGGTCCTTTCTTGCTTTTTCAAAGAACGTTTAGTCGAAAGTCATATTATCAGATATTTGGTTTTACGGCAACTTCATGTTAAATTAAGTTCAATAGATTCAAAATGCGAAATCTTATCAAGGAAATAGTTGATCGCGAAGGGCAGGAAGTTGAACTAGCGGGTTGGGTAGGCGCGCGGCGCGATCACGGCAAAATTATTTTTATTGATTTGCGCGATCGATCGGGGATTACCCAGGTGGTTTTTATTACCAAGCCAAAAGAATTGTATGACTTGGCTAACAAATTGCGTCCGGAATGGGTGGTTCGAATCAAGGGCCAAGTTAATCGCCGCCCGGCCAATATGGAAAATCCGAACATTCCGACCGGCCGATACGAAATTTTGGCTAAAGAATTGGAGATTTTAACTGAAGCTCAAACGCCGCCGATTGCCGTTGGTACCGAAGGTCATGAAATCGGGGAGGAAAGCCGGATGCAATATCGCTATTTGGATTTAAGGCGGCCGCGCCTGCAGCGAAACTTAAGGTCGCGCAGCAAAGCCCTCGCCGCCATTGACGCCTTTTTAAAAGAAAAAGATTTTATTGAAGTAGAGACCCCAATTTTAGGAAAATCTACTCCCGAGGGCGCGAGAGATTATTTAGTGCCGTCTCGTCTTTATCCCGGGAAATTTTATGCCTTGCCGCAGGCGCCTCAGCAGTATAAACAGCTTTTGATGGTTGCCGGACTGGAAAGATATTTTCAGGTTGCTCGCTGTTTTCGGGATGAAGATACGCGCGGCGATCGCCAGCCGGAGTTTACGCAGATTGATTTGGAAATGAGTTTTGTCAGCCGCGACGATGTTTTGGAAGTTTTAGAAAGATTGATGATTGATTTGGTAAAAAATGTTTATCCGGAAAAGCGGATCTCGCAAACGCCATTTCCGCGGCTTTCTCATAAAGAGGTAATGGGAAAATACAAGTCTGATAAGCCAGACTTACGCAAAGATAAAACCGATCCTAATGAATTGGCTTTTTGCTGGGTGGTTGATTTCCCATTTTATGAATATAATGAACAAGAAAAAAAATGGGATTTTGGACACAATCCGTTTAGTATGCCCGAGAATGAAGTTTTGCCCGACGATCTCAAGGATTTAGGGTCGGTTATAGCGCGCCAATATGATCTTGCTTTGAATGGCTATGAAATTGCCGGTGGAAGTATTCGCAATCACCGGCCGGAATTATTAAAAAAAGCGTTTCAACTCCTTGGTTATAAAGATAATGTGATTATGGAAAAATTTGGCCATATGATGGCGGCTTTTTCTTACGGCGCTCCGCCGCATGGAGGAGCGGCGATTGGCTTTGACCGCTTGATGATGATTTTGTTAAACGAGCCGAATATCCGCGAAGTCATTGCTTTTCCGAAAACCGGCGATGGCCGAGATTTGATGAGCGCCGCCCCATCTGAAGTGGATGAAAAACAATTAAAAGAACTGCATATCAAATTGAGAAATGAGAAATGAGAAATTAGAAATGAGAAGCGAGAAAATAGTAATTTCGGTTGGCGGCAGTTTAGTTGTCCCCGACGGTGGAATTGACACTAAGTTTTTAAGCGGCCTTAACAATTTTATACGGAAAAAATTGGCAGAAAATCCGAATCGCCAGTTTTTTATTGTAGTGGGCGGCGGCCATATCGCGCGGCATTATCGAGATGCCGGAAAAGCAGTTTTGGGTCGGGAGCTCGCGGAAGATGATTTAGATTGGCTCGGCATTCACGCGACCAGACTTAACGCGCATCTCGTTAGAACAATTTTCCGCGATTTGGCTAGCCCGAATATAATTAAGGATTATGACAATATCCGCAAAGCCGAAGAGCCGGTGGTGATTGCCGCCGGTTGGAAGCCGGGCTGGTCCACCGATTATGACGCAGTGATGCTTTGCGAGCATTTTGGAGCGGGTACGGTTATTAACTTGAGCAACATTGATCGGGTTTATAACAAAGATCCGCGCAAATATCTTGGCGCTAAGCCGATTTCTAAGATTTCTTGGAAAGAATTTCGTCGGCTGACCGGTAATAAATGGATTTCCGGCATGAATACGCCTTTTGATCCCATTGCCGCCAAAAAAGCCGAAGAGCTTGGCGTCAAAGTGATTATTATGAAAGGCGGCAACTGGGGAAATCTTGAAAAATACTTTGAAGGAAAGAAATTTATTGGTACAATTGTTGAATAATGAAGTTAAAGGAAGAACAAACATTAGTTTTAATAAAGCCCGATGGAGTTAAAAGGGGACTCATCGGCGAAATTATTAAGCGCGTTGAGCAGCGCGGTCTTAAAGTTATCGCTTTGAGAATGTTTCAGGCGACTAAAGAGGATTTAGATAAACATTATTCCGATTCCGAAGAAAACCTTAAAGCAATGGGCGAAAAAACTTTGGCGACATATAAAAAATACGGACTTGATCCGGAAAAAGAAGTCGGGACTGACGATCCGGTGAAGATTGGCAGAATGGTTCACGGCTGGATTGTAGATTTTATGACCTCCGGGCCGATTATTAAGATGGTTGTTCAAGGATTGCATGCCGTAGAAATGGTTAGAAAATTGGTTGGCAACACTATGCCTTCGCAAGCGGAAATGGGCACAATCCGCGGCGATTATTCCGTGGATTCGGCAGTTTTGGCTAACGCCCAAAAACGCGGCATCAGAAATTTGGTTCACGCTTCCGGTAATCTTGCCGAAGCCGAACACGAAATTAGTCTTTGGTTTAAATCAGAGGAAATTCACGAATATAAACGGGCAGAGGAGGATATTATGTTCTAACAGTATTCGCATTATTTTGCATAGATTCGCGTTGTTCGCGATTACTTCGTTAAAATGGCAAATCTTCCGCCTGAAATAGCGGTTTTGATTTTACAGCAAAATTTAGTGCGAGGTTAAATCTATTGGTTTCGGAAACCAATAGATTGGAGAATGGTTTGTAAATCTTCCGGCAACTCTATTTCTAATGCCAGCGGCGTGCTATTCGGGGCGATGAATTTCAAGTAATAAGCATGCAGGAAGTGTCGCTTGAGCGGCACCGCGGACTCATGCGTAGGATACGCGGATTTACGCGGAGGTTCTTCTGCGCTGGTCTGCGTTAAGTCGGCGTAAGTCCGCGTCTTGGAGCCGTACAAACGGTCTCCAAGAATGGGATGGCCAATGGCGGAAAGATGCACTCTTATTTGGTGAGTGCGGCCGGTGAGCGGCGCGACTTCCAGCAGGGCGAACCGGTCCTCAAAAGTTTGGCGGACTTTGTAGCTGGTTTTGGCGGAGCGCGTTGATTTTTTTGCCGGTTCAACGCGTTGAACCGCCACCTTCTTTAAGCGAAATTTTTTTGACGGCCGAATATCGTATTCAATCACGCCTTCTTTTTCTTTTGGCGCCCCCTCAACCAGCGCGAGGTATTTTTTGGTTACTTCCCGTTTCAAAAATTGTTCTTTAAGAAACAAAAATGCTTTTTGGTTTTTTGCCGCGACCAAAAGGCCAGAAGTGTCTTTGTCTAAGCGATGAACTATGCCCGGCCGCAAAGGACTTTCGCCGACTTTTATAATCTCCGGGTATCTCGCGACTAAAGCGTTTACTAATGTATGGCACGGCTGGCTTAGAGTTGGATGAGTTAAAAGTCCCGCGGGTTTGTTTATTACAACAATGTCATCATCTTCATAAACCACATTAAGAGGGATATTCGGCTCCGGCTGAACAGTGAATTCTTTGGCTTGAGAAGGTTTTAGAATTTCTTCTTCCGGTATGACAATTCGGTCGCCTTTTTTAAGTTTAAACCCCGATTTGGTGACAAAATGACCGTTCACTTTAATGGCCGCGTTTTTAATAATCCGCTGGAATCGCGAGCGGGAAAATTTTATTAAGTGAGCGGCTAAAAATTTATCCAAGCGCTCATTAGATTGTTCAGAAATAAACTCCATATGCTCACGCTAAAACGATACCAATATACGAATGCGTACTAATGATACAAATATCATACCAAAAATAAAAAATCCGGTCATGAGACCGGAGCGCCAATATCGAATGGGTTGGCTTGATACGGGGTAGCTTTCTTGGCCGACTCTAATGTTCGCAGCGTTTTGTAAACTTGGTAAGCCAGCATAGCTCCGTTAAGCGCTCGATGAGGCAGAGGTTCTTGTGGCAAGCCCAAAAACTTTGCCAGATCATTGAGGCGATAGGATGTCAGGCAATATCCTTTGGTTTGGAGAACAGCCAAGGCGTAACTAAGAAGATCAATGCGATGGTAGTCCAACGCGGGTTGAATTTGGCAGATTGTAAAAGCAATCTTCATGAATCCCCAATCAAAGGCGACATTATGAGCGGCAAAAATAGCGCCATTAGTCAGGTTGTTATACTGTCTCAGGGCGTCTTCAAGCGATGTCGCGCATTCCCAATCTTTTTCATTGTAACCGTTAATTCTTTTTGCTTCGGGGCTAATCAAACGCGGCCTTTCAATTTTAATTTTTATATTACCCCTAGCGATAATTTCGAGATCGGGCTGAGACGCCACCACTAATCCAATTTCGCAGATTTCATGACGCGCGAACAATTTGGGATGTTGCCCATAATTATCCGGAAACCAAAACGGCTCAAGGCCGGTAGTTTCAATATCAGTAAAAGCAATCCTCCTGTCCTGCCAATTCATAATGCTGCCTCCTATAAATGAGCTGATGTAAATAGTATCAACCGCGCTAAATTTTGTCAAATACTTTCCTTGGCCTTAGGAATTATTTTTTTCAACATATTTTTCCAAAATACTTCTGTCGTACCTTCATGTCCGCGCGCGATCATCACGGAACACCAAGCGCTTTTAACCAGTTCTTCGGCCAGATTGCCAACCCGTATTTCTTTTAGCAATTTAGGTCTTGCCGCTCCGATGACCAGCAAATCAATGTTTTTTTCTTTAATTTCCCGCAATACGGCTCGGGTAATGGATCTGGAATGCGCAAACGTTATTTCATTAAAATCCTTCCTTTTCATTTTTAATGCCGCGAGAACCGGACTGGGATCCGGTTTTAAATATACCGGGACTTCTTCCGCGGTGATGCCCAAAAGATACAAAGAGGATTTATAGTAATTTTTAAAAGCCGAGGCAATTTCGCCAAGCAATTCCGCGTAAGGACCGCGGCCGCTGGGATCGGCGGCGATCAGAATAGATCGCGGAGCGCGAGGATTTTTGACTACTAATAAATCGCATTTGGATTCCCTCAAGATGCGGTCAATTTTTCTGCTTAAAATAGCGTCTTGCCCCTCTACGTAACCGGTCCAATTAAGCGCCAGCAGATCGCAGTCCTCCATCTTAATAACATCAAGGAGAACGTCCACGATGTCCCGGCCGATTAGAATTAAACTATGGAAATTAATATTTTTAACTTCCGGACCGGTTTTTTTATTGTATTCTTCTACCCATTGATGAAGTTGGGCGAAGATCTCTTTTTCTCTTTGCAAGAGACCCTCTTCAATCATTGCCGGATTGAGAGGCAGGGCCGCCGCTATTTCATGGATAGTTACAATGACCAGTTCGCCGTCGTATTTGCTGGTCAACACAAAGGCGTTTTCCGCCAGGTTTTTTATTTCTTCCAAGCTAAGATGGGGCGCGATTGGCAGAAGAATTCTTTTGCCTGTTTTGGGGCCGATGCGCACCGCTTCTTCATAAACTATTCCCGTTTCAAATTGTTCGCGGCTTTTTGTTTCGGCATACGCGAAATAATTTATAAATCCGAGCAGTACCCAAAAAGCCGCGATAATCCAAGCAGTTGCGTTTACCTGGATCATAGTGACCGCCAGAATCGCGTAAATAATTATTGCCAGAAGAGGCAACACCGGGAACAGAGGAATTTTATAAGCCCATTGCGTATCGGGCCATTTAAAATGAATGTTTATCCCGGCAATATTTAGCTGAAGGAACAATAATATGAAAAGCAAGCTGGCGATGCTGGCAACGTCAAAAAGGGGAAGAAAGATGACCATGATTAAAATAAGGATTGCGGAAGCGATTACTGCTAGATGCGGAGTTAAATTTGACAGGTGAATCGAAGCCAATCTTGACCAAATATTGTTATCCCTCGCTAAGGCAAAAGAAACGCGGCTTGAAGAGTAAATTGTCGCGTTCAAAGCCGCCAGGTTTGCCAGTAAGCCGCCGACAATCATTATAAATTGCCCCAGGGGCATAAAACTTTGAGCGGCTTTGACGATTGCTCCTTCGCCCCATTGGGCCAACACTTGCCAGATCGGGCCGCCGTCGCGCGTTGCTCCGATTATAATAAGCGATATTAAAAGATAGATCCCGCTGACTATTGCCCAAGACGCGATTAGCCCGATTTTAATATTTCGTTTTGGATCTTTAGTTTCTTCTCCGGTTTGTACCTGGATTTCCGAGCCCTCAAAGGCGATGTAAAAAAAGCTTGTTGCCGCGAGCACGCCAAGTATTCCGGTTGGCAGAAAAGGCGAGAAGTGACCGAATGAAGCGCTCGGGCTACCCAAAATTTTTATCGCGCCGAAGATTATAAATCCCCCCAGTATAACTAACAGCAATACGGCGATAACGTTGCCGGCTTGGCTACTGGTTTTTGATCCGCGCCAATGAAAATAGCCAAAGACGAGAACCACTAAAGCGGCAATAATTTTTTCAAGCGAAAGAATATTTATATTAAGATCGCGCCCGAATAATATTTTTATAAGTTCATAGGCGTAAAATCCAAAGCTCAAGGCGTATAGACCGGCGGCAGCCGAATGAGCAAACCAGTCTAACCAGCCGGCTAAAAATCCTTGAAAATTGCCCAGCCCCTTTTTTACCCACACGTAGCCGCCGCCGGCTCGCGGGAAAGTCGTGCCTAGGGCGATGTACATTTGGAGATTTAAAAATGCCACGCCGGCGCCCAAAAGCATAGATAAAAACAGTCCTGGCCCGGCTAATCCCGCCGCGGGACCAAGTAAAGTAAAAATACCGCCGCCCAATAGGGCGCCTACGCCCAGTAAAATAATCGAGCCCAGACCTAAGGTGCGGGCTAGCTTAATTTCGCCTGTATTTTCCACAGTTTTCATTGTACAATATTTAAGCATTTATGGATAACATACGCAATTTTGTAATCATTGCCCACATTGACCACGGAAAATCAACTTTAGCGGATCGGCTTTTGGAAATTACCGGAACTATAGAAAAACGACTGATGAAACCGCAGTATTTAGATCAACTTGAGCTTGAAAGAGAACGAGGAATTACTATTAAAATGGCGCCTGTCAGGATGATTTATCATCCTGACCGCGGACAATGCGGACAGGAAGCGGACAACGCGGAAAAAATAGAAAGCAAGCTCTTATATGAAGAGTTAACCTATAAGATTCGTGGCGTATTTTTTGCTGTTAGAAAAGCCGTTGGCCTAGGACACAAAGAGAATATTTATCAAAATATTTTAGAACAGGAATTTAAAAAAAGCGATTTGAGTTTTGAAAAAGAAAAAATTATAGATATCTTTCATGAAGATAAGAAAGTGGGTGTGTACAGACCAGATTTTATTATTGAAAATAAAGTTATTGTGGAAATAAAATCTCTGCCTTTTATCGGTAAAAAAGAGAAAATACAATTACAAACATATCTAAAAGGTTCAGATTATAAAATAGGGCTTTTAGTTAATTTTGGCGGGAAAGATGTTGAAATAGAACGCTTTATTTTTGATAAAGCGCGCAACGGGAAAAGTCCGCGAAGTCCGCTTGAGTCCGCGAAGTCCGCGAGTTCAGAATGTATTCTGAACTTAATAGATACTCCCGGCCACTCTGATTTTTCTTATGAAGTTTCCCGGGCGCTGGCGGCGGTTGAGGGAGCGGTTTTGTTAGTTGACGCGACGCAAGGTATTCAGGCGCAGACATTGGCTAATTTTGAAAATGCCAAAAGAGCGGGACTAAAAATAATCGGAGCGGTTAATAAAATTGATATTGCTCAGTCAGAGCAAATTCGGGACGCCGTATTAGATTTGGCCGAGCTTCTGGGGGTCGGCATAGACGAGATTTTGAAAGTTTCCGGCCGTAGCGGCGAAGGGGTGCCGGAACTTTTAGAAACAATTGTTAAAAAAGTTTCGTCCCCGCGGGAATCAGAGGCAGGAATTAACAGAGCGCTCATTTTTGATTCTCTTTATGACGAGCACAAGGGGATAATGGCGTTTGTGAGGGTTTTTGACGGAGAATTTCAGACTAACGGCGATATCGAACTTATGGCAACCAAGACTCGGGTAAAAGCAAAGGAGATTGGCTATTTCATCCCTCAATTAAAACCCTCGATCGGGTTAAAGACGGGCGAAATAGGTTACATCGCGACCGGCATTAAAGATCCCAATAAACTGAAAATCGGTGACACAATCTGCGGGCCGCGGATGTGCGTAGCCCTTTCTGGCTATGTGGAGCCACAGCCGGTGGTTTTCGTTTCTTTTTATCCCGCGGAAAGCGATCAATACGATAAATTCAAGCAGGCGCTCGGAAAATTGCGTCTTACCGATTCATCGCTGACTTTTGAGCCCGATGCGAGCGAAGTTTTAGGAAGAGGATTTAAGGGCGGATTTTTAGGACGGCTGCATTTTGAGATCGCTGCCGAAAGATTGGCGAGAGAATTTCAAATAGAAACCGTACATAGTTTTCCGTCCGTTGCTTACAAAGTTGATGGGGAAATCATTACCAACCCCAAAGATTTTCCTAATGACTATGGCGTTGCCGAAGAGCCGATAACAAAAATAGAAATTGTCGCGCCGCCGCAATTTTTAGGCGCCATTTTGCAACTCAAAGAAATTTTTCGCTTCTCTGAATTAGAAACGAAAACTTTAAGCAATAAAATTATGGTTACGACAAAATTACCCCTGGCTGATTTAATCCGCGATTTAGATGATAAATTAAAATCGGTTTCGCAAGGGTTTGCTTCATTTCATTACGAGATCATCGGTTATGAAAAGGCGGAAGTTGATAAGCTGGAAGTGCTGGTGGCCGGTCATTTAGTGCCCGGTTTAACAAGAATTTTGCCCAAAAAAGACATTGAAAGAGAAGCGCGGTTTACCGTAGAAAAACTCAAAGAGCTTTTACCTAAGCAGTTGTTTGTTCAGCCAGTTCAGGCGGTTGCTGGCGGGAGGATTATAGCGCGCGAGACTATTCCGGCGTTCAAAAAACTTCTTGGCAATTTCGGTAAAACCGGCGGCGACCGGACTCGCAAAATGAAGCTCTGGAAAAAACAGCGGCGCGGCAAGGAAAAACTTAAAGAAATGGCCGTTCAAAGCAAAATCAAAATACCCAGCAGCATATTCAAGGAATTGCTCAAAAAGTAAGAGAGCGATATACTCTAAATATGAAGTTAGTTACGGCTGCTGTTTTGGTCATTATATTTGCAATTTTGGGATTTCAGTTGTATCGCCTTTACGCGCAGCAGTTGAAAATGAGAAAGGATTCATCTGGAGTTATTGCTCAAGTTGAGAAATTAGCCAAAGAAAATGAGAACCTCCAAGCCGACATTGTGTATTTTTCTGATCCTAAAAATTTGGAAAAAGAATTAAGGTCAAAATTCAATTATGTCAAACCGGGCGAAAAATTAATAATTTTAATTCCAAAAGAATAAAGGGCTTGGCCTAAATTTTGGAGTCTGAAAGACGAACAAAATTTAGTCGCCAAACCTTTACCCCCTCACTCATTCCAGCAACGATTGCGGTATTTCAGAATCAGTAGAGGCGAAGCCGACTTACGTCTCTGATTGGGCGCTATTACCATATCTTTACTAGAATGAGTGAGGGGGTGCTCGATTTTGTGGCTAAATTTTCATCGCCACAAACGGGCTCGAAAATTTAGACAAAATCGGCATGAAAAAGTTTTTAATATCATTTTTGATAATGATGGCGGGAGGCGTATCTTTGTATTACGTCGCCAATCAAGGATTTTTCCCGGTCGCCATTGTCAATTCAAAATTGATCAGCGCCAAGACCCTTAATCAGGAATACGCCGCGGCTTTTAAATATTATAGCGCTGTTTTAGACACTTATAGCGGCAAGAATAGCGAAACCGATTTTTTAGAATCCAGAAAGGAAATCAAAAGAGCGGTTCTTGATAAAATAATTGAAGACACGCTGGTTTATGGCGAACTTAAGCGGGCGGTCGGCAAAGATTTGGCGGCGATTGTCGATAACAAGATTGGAGATAAAAGCGAAGGTCAAAATTTAAAAGAGGCGGCGTTAACTTTGTATGGGCTGGATGCCGGAGATTTCAGGAAATTGGTTTTGGCGCCGCAGGCGCGTCGGGAAATTTTGGCCGGGCGATTATATTTGGAAAAAAAAGATTTTAACCAATGGCTGGCAGCCGCGCGAGTTAATGCTAGAGTGATAATCTTGAGTCCGGGATTTGAATGGAAAGATGGCAAAGTGGAAAGTAAAAGTTATAAGTTATAAGTTTGAAGTTAGGCGGGAGAATTCGCGAGATTAGTATAGTGGCAGTACACAACCTTCTCCTGATTTCTTCTAAATTTTATGCTAAAATTTAGCTAAGAAATCGAGGACCCCGTTTAATTTTGCGAGTGTGGTTCAATGGTAGAATGCGACCTTCCTCCGCCAAAAGCTTCGCATTTTGGCGGACCCGCCTGATTGGCCGAAGGCCTTTCGGCGGGCAAGGATTATAAAATCTATGCATTACACATATATTTTGTTATGTGTTGATGACGTTAGGGAACGCCGGAAATTTTATATTGGTTCGACAGATAATTTAAATAAAAGAATTGTTGCGCATAAAAATAAAGAGGTTCAAACTACTAAATCTTTCGATCAGATTGAACTAATATATTTTGAAGGATGTCGTAATAAAACTGATGCGCGAAAAAGAGAATTACAATTGAAAACAGGCTTTGGACGTGGTTATATAAATCGTAGAATTAAAAATTATTTTAGGGAAATAGATACGCGAGAGTAGTACAGTGGTAGTACATATCTTTCCCAAGGATAAGATGCGGGTTCGATTCCCGTCTCTCGCTCCATGATTCAGGAAAAAGCAGAATTTAAACCAGAGCCGGTTTTTGAAAAAATGCCGGCGGAAAAATTTTTGGCAGAGTTGGCGGCGGAAGTAGAAAAAAGACCGGACGCGGTTTTTGAAAAGCGGGGAGTAATAAAATATCAAACGCCCGAAGGCGGGAAGACTTATGATTTTGTCAGGATTATTTCAAATGACATAAAGCCAGAGGACAAAATTTTGTTTATTCGCGCCGGTTTGCATGGCGAAGAAATCGCCGGGCCAATGACAATGAGGCGGCATATAAATGAAATTATTGATTATGCCCATCAAAGCGGCCTAAAGGTTGTGATTTATCCGCTGGCTAACCCTTCTGGTTTTGAATCCGGCGAGCGGTTCAATATAGTAAATGATCAAGGCGGAGAAGGCAGTGAGGGAACCGACGATATTATCCGTTATGAGCTCTCTGATGGCAAGATCGTGGATGAGTTGGAAGAGAATCAGCCGTTCAGGCAGTGGTTTTTTCCCACGGCGCCGAGGATTAATGCTCGTCTGCCGCAAGAAGCGGCGCTAATGCAAAAAGAGTTGAAGGAGCTGACGCAGACAGGGTTGCTATGGGAAGAATTAACGCAGAGAGAATTGGAGGAGGCGCCACCCCCTCCAATAGTTGCCGCCATAGATTTACATCAGGATTATATTACTCCTGATGCGCCGCCGTCAGCCTATCATTATAATCACAACGATCAGGTTGCCACCGAAGTTTATAGGAAAATTGTTGAAAAGATAGAACAGGAATTGTCAATTATGCGTGGCGCTAAAATATCAGCAGGTTTTAAAACGTCTATGAAGTCGGATAAATACGGCTTTATTACACGGCATGATGGCAGTCTTATAGATGCGATGTACCGATTAGGGGCAAAGCACTGTATTGTTGTTGAAACTACGGGGGCTACGCAATTAGAAAAAGCCGACGAGGTTAATATGCTTTGGATAAAAGGAGTGATTGATCTCTTGATTCAGGCTAAAGGAAACGAGCAGTTACCGTAGTCCAATCAATGGCTTTGAAGAAAGCTTCAATATAATCAACGCGTTTTAGGCCGTAATCGGTGATATAGGCGTGTTCAAAAACGTCTAATACAAGAAGCGGCGTCGCGCCCGCCAAATGGCCGAGGTCGTGTTCGTTAATCCAGACGTTAAATAGCCGGTTTGCCATTTTATCAAAATAAAGAATTGCCCAGCCGATACCGCGCATTACGCCAACGGTTTTAAAATCTTTTTCCCAATTTTCGTAAGTTCCGAAATCTTCAACAATTTTTTTGAAAAGCGGTGATTTTTTATCCAAAGCCGGGGACGCGCTATCCGGATGCCTCATGTTTTCAAAATAATATTCATGAAGCCGCATGCCGTTAAATTCCCACCCAAATCGACGTTTGATTTCGGCATATTCCGGCGTTCCGGTTTTCCCTTCTTTCGCGAGCGCGTTTAATAAATTCGTTAATTTATTGGTATTAACGATATATCCTTGATAGAGCGAGAAGTGATTTTTTAAAAGTTGATTGCTGAATCCGGGAGTTCCCAAAAGATGGTCGAATTTTTTTGGTTCGTAGGCCATAATTTTTAATCTGTTTGCCAGAATTCCACTTCGACCCTAGGGTTGGAGTGGGGTCGGGTTTCATTTTAACACCAGATTGGTTGAATGCGCAAAATTCTGTTAAGATAACTTTGTCGCTTTTGTCAGCCCCGTTAGAAATGCCGATGTAGCTCAGCGGTAGAGTCCCGATAGTAAGGCCATCGAGGATCCCCGATTGTTAGTTGAAAACCAAGAGCCGCCTTAGCTCAGTTGGTAGAGCAACACTTTCGTAAAGTGAAGGTCCGGAGTTCGAATCTCCGAGGCGGCTCTTGGTTTTCAACAATCGGGACAACTCTTTCGCTCCGATATTTTAAAATATCGAGAGTCCTCGATGCTCTAAAATTTTGTCATCTTAGCTCAGTTGGATGACTTAGAAAATTTTTAGAGCATCGGGATAAACAGCAGGCCGTCGGTTCAAATCCGACCATCGGCTCCAAAATTAGACTTTCCGGCTTCTTTCGGCTTTGTTCAGGACAAGTTTGACCGAAAGTTCGTATAATACGCAACAAAAGATCGATATTATGCATTCAATTCGCATAAAAACGAGTTATGTGAAATAGCCAGAAATTTCTTTATTATTTTTTAAGTTTTTTTTGGCAATTTATTTCAGGTCGAACATAGCTTGTAATATAATTTAGTCAGTTTAATAATTTAACCAATATAACTATGAGATCACCGGAACAGGGATTTGAAACCGAAAAGGAAAAAAATATTCCCGACGTCGACCGCGCATTGTTAGCTGCTTATAAAAGTCTGTTGTTCAATGATAGTAGTGATTACGAAGATGCATTATGGAAAATTCTTCAAGCGCTTGATCCTGAAATTGCCAAAAAATTAGAGGCTCATTTAGCCGACACCGATAAAGAAAGTACAAAGGGAGTTGAGTTGCTTGATGAATTAAAAAAGCGCGTAGCTTCCAAAAATAAATAATTAGGATGCGTGGATAAAATAAATTGCCAAATAACAATAAGGAAAAGAAATTTCTGGCTACATCACATAACAAAGTGTATGCGGTTCAGGGCTGGCACGCTATTGAATTAAATTAAGGAATTATGCCAGCCCTTCACCCAAATTTTTACTCCATTTCATTCCGTAAAAACTTCGCATACACTTGAACGTTATATGCAATCAGGCTACGGCGCCTACAAACACAACGTTTATAACTTTCTTATCAATAATAGACTTATGATAGATAAAAAATTGCTGCAAGAATTAAACCGCTTTTTAGGAAAAGCCGCCCTCAATACTTATGCAGGTGGTGGTCAAGAAGTTGATCTCGAAGAAGCCGGTTTCAAAGAATTAGAATTTAAAGAGGGCGGCTGGTATTACAAAGATAGCTACACAGGATTTTTTCAATCGTGGGGACGCGAGGTTGTTTGACATAATCAAAAGCCTTTTTGGACGCAAATTTATGGTGGTGGAATGACTGAAAAATTCCAAAATGATACTAAATTTGCTCATGAAACTTTTGATTTTCTCAAAAAGGTTTTATCTGCTGGTGAAAAACAAGAGGATTTCCAACCTCGCGGTCCAAAAAGTTTTTCTGATGGTGATTGGGAATATTCTTGCGAATGGAATGGTGATATTACAAAATTTGAGGGACATGAAAAAATTCTGTTCAAAAAAGAAGTTGTTTTTACTCATGATTTCTTGGGTGGTTTGATTCTTGCCCGATAGATACGGCGCCTTCGCCCGACTTTCTCGCTAATGCTCCGAACCACGCTGCGCTCTCGTTCCGCTACGCTACACTCGGGGCACATAACAGCGGATAAACGGCTCAGGGCTCGGCTCGCCCTTCGCCCAAATTGCCTTCGGCAACTTCGTTTATCCGCATACGTTATCGGAAATAAAAAATAAAGATTATTCTTTTGTCACATAATTCTATGTCTGAAAAATTTAAACCTGAAAATAAAGAAGTTGCCCAAAAGGTTGAGTTAAGAATAGTTGAACCTCGCGGTGATAAGAATTTTATGATAGGATTTGAAGGAAAATCACAAGAGGAGTGTCGGACATACAATTGGGCTATTGAGTCTGTACTTAAAAAAGCGGGATTAAATCCCTTTCATCAAGTTGGCGCCTCGCCTTCTGAGCAACATGGACCGGGTTATCATGCATGGGAGATATGGAAAAAGGCAACGAAGGAAGATTTAAAGATGTTGCTACCAGAAATTGAACAGGAGGCGCGAAGTATGCTGTCGGGATAATTTTTATTTACATCTGTAAAAAAAACGACCGATTAGACGGTCGTTTGGTTCTTGTATTTGGTTCTGATGCTCTTGAGCCTTATTTTCGGTAATTTGGGCGGAGGAATTATCTTATCAATATAGGCATTCCTATGTTCACTCGTTTGTATTTGGCATCGGAGACAATTTTCCAGATGCGCCTCGCGCATTTCAGGAATTTCGCCTACGGAATGTACGGTATGTAGGTTATCCTTAGTGAAACATTCTGATCCTGGCTGACCAGAAAGATGTTTTTCCTTGCATTGGCTAAAGACGATATAGCAATGAAAGCATCTAGCGATATGATCTTTTCGATTTTTTGGTTCGAGGCCGCTTGTTCTGATAGCGCCACGTTCATCAGCGGTCAGACAATCCGGTCCGGCAGATTTTAAAAATCTTTCTCTCGCCTCAGTCAATTGCGATAAGCAATCTTGGCATTCGGCCAAGTGCTCGGTGAATTCCTGATTTGATGATGTGCCGGTTGCTATGTATTCTTGATGTAGATCTGGGTTACCGAACATATATTCTGCACACATACCATCGTGGTCTTTGACGGGGATTGATCTGGCACTCTCTGCCATCTCCTCTCTATTTCTTTTTAGTTCAGCCGACATCTCATCTTTTGTTGGTTTACGACCAAGTTCCTTTATTAATTTTCTAACAATGGATAGTGTAAATTGGGGGAGCTTATCATATTCATGTTCAATTACTTCTTCTCGCGAGAGCTTAAGTCGTTCAGCCGCGTATTGTATTTTTTCATTTTTTTTTGCCTGGCGGTACTCTTCAAGGCTAAGTCTACGTCTCATGGCTTCGCGGCGGTCGTAAGCATCTTGATATGCCTCATTTTCGGAAACTTCTTTTTGCAACTGTCGTACCGCAAACTCTTCAGCGAAATTTGTTCGAATGAGTTCGTACGCGACAATACGGCCAAAGATAGTTTGCCGGGCAATAATCTTTATGGAATCGCCATTCTGCGGTTCAATTTCAGGATTAAGATTGACTGCCCCTGCGGGAACAGACGTATGACATTGGTTATAAAGGACTTTGCCTCCTGGATTTTTCTCAAAACACTCACGGCACTCATTATCGAACCAAAAAGCGATAACTTCCTTATAAAAATCCGAGCTATCCTCTTTTCGGTCAAATACACCCTCTATGAGGGTTGTATATTTCACGGGCAGATATTTTAAAACAACAAGCGTAACAATCACAACAACCACCACACCGGCAACTACACTAGCAATCAAAAGCATCCTACCCTCCTTTCTAACGGGGTTGATTTGTTAACGTACTCTCAAGATGATATATTAAAACACGCAGAATGTCAAATTCAGCGATCCGCCGATTTAACCGCAGACACCTGCGCCGCCTTATAATTTAATATTTAATTCGTTACCTTTCAATACTTTACATTATTGAAAGTTGACCAAATTGATTGACAACAGTTATAATTGTTTACATGTCCAAAGTTTCAAGAAATAGATTAGATGTAGAAATTCATGAGGCAATTTTGGATCAGCTTATTTCTGCTTTTCGCGATCCAAAATCAGAAAAAGATATAAAGGGTTTATTCGAGAGCATATTCACTAAAACCGAAAAATTAATGCTGGCTAAGCGCTTGGCGATAGCCGTGCTATTAGAACAGGGATTGAGCTACCCGGAAATTAGCAGCGCGATCAAAGTTTCTTCGGTTACCATAAGTTTTGTGCGCAATAATATAATGAAAAATAACGACGGTTATTTACAATTGATTAGGGCGTTAGATAAGCGAATAGTTTTAGAATTGAAAAAGGCAAAATCAGCGCACCCTAAAGGGCGAACCTCGGACTATAGCCATAGCTCGACGGTGAGAATTTTCTTTTAAAAAGCAGACAAGGAAGATAGAAATTTTTGTAATATCTTTACCTTTCAATACTTTACATTATTGAAAGGTAACTGGAAAGACAACTGAAATGAATTTTTTATTTACAAATGAATATCCGATATCGAGGTTGGATGAGATAGTAAATTACCTTTTGGGGCCTAGGTTATGGATTCCTCGGGTTGATTATCCGGATTTCTCCGATTGGGCGCAAAAAACGTATCAAGAATTAAAAAAAGAATCTAAGCGCGCCCTAGTGGCAATTGATGGTCATGAAGTAGTGGGCGTTAGCGTGTATCAACGGCATAAAAAGCGCGCAGAAGCGCTTGAAATTAAGAATCTAACCGTTCGCCCCGATAAAAGAGGCAGGCATATCGCCAGTTTTTTATTAAGGAATACAGAAATTGAAGGTACTAAAGAATTCAACTCTAAACTTGTTTTATGTGACGCAAAGGTAAAAAATTGGCAGATCAAATATTTTCTTTTGACACATCATTATCAAATTGTTACAAAAACCGACCTCTATAATAGAGGTGCCGGAGAAGATTTGGTGTACAGAAAAAATTTGAACAAAGATCTATATGTTTAAATCACTCACAGGAAAATACGATAAAGGCCACGCGCATATTTCTATTTTTCCCGGCGTGGGCGGCGAGGATGCCAAAGATTGGGCAAATATGTTGTTGAAAATGTACATCAAATATGCCCAAAAGCGAAATTGGAAAGTATCATTGGTAGATGAGCGCGCCATAGATATACGAGGAGAATATGCTTACGGCAGTTTGAAAAACGAGCAGGGGGTGCATCGTTTGGTTAGAATTTCTCCGTTCGATTCCAAGCAGCTAAGGCACACTTCGTTTGCTTTGATTGAGGTTTTGCCGGAACTGCCGGAACTTGAATTAAAAAACATTGTTATTCCGCCGGAAGATTTAAGGGTAGAATTTTCGCGTTCCAGCGGGCCCGGAGGCCAGAATGTGAATAAGCGGGAAACAGCCGTCCGCGTTGTTCATTTGCCGACCGGTTTAAGCGCCGCTTCGCAGTCGGAAAGATCGCAGCCGCAAAATAGAGAAAAAGCCCTGGCGCTTTTAAAGACAAAGCTTTCTCATTTGATGCAGGAGCGTCAGGAAAAAGAATTAAAGAATTTGCGAACCGTTGTAAAACCGGAATGGGGAAATCAAATACGTTCTTACGTGCTCCATCCTTATCAGCAAGTTAAGGATCATCGTACCAATGTTGTTTCCCATCAGCCGGACAAGGTTTTGGAGGGCGGTCTGGATAAATTCATCGAAGCTGAGTTACAATTATAGAAAGTGGTTAGCGACTAGCGACTAAAGTTAGTAGCTAGCGACTAGTGATTAGCGACTAGAATGAAATATAATTTCTAGTGGCTAACTACTAGTGGCTAACGAACTCCCTTAGTGGCTAGTGGCTAGATAAATATTTGGGACATCAAATGTCCTAAATTTGTAGATTCGGATAATAATTTGTAGTTTCGTATCGGTCAAATATGATTGCCTTTCAAAACGTATCAAAAATTTACAATGACCATTCGACGGCTCTTGAGGATGTGGACTTGAAGATTAATCCGACCGAATTTGTTTCCATTGTCGGGAAATCCGGCGCCGGCAAGTCAACAATCATTAAGCTTTTGATCGGCGAAGAGAAGCCAAGCCGGGGACGGGTAATTTTCGGTTCTTGGGAGGTTAATAAACTAAAACCAAAGGATTTGCCGCAGTTGAGGCGCCAGATCGGCATTGTGTTTCAGGATTTTAAATTATTGCCAACTAAAACCGCTTACGAGAACGTGGCTTTTGCTTTAGAAGTCGAGGGGCGGCAACAGTGGGAAATAGAAGAATTAGTGCCGCAGGTTTTGGATATGGTAGGATTAGCGGATAAGAAGAATAATTTTCCTCACGAACTTTCCGGCGGCGAAAAGCAAAGAGTGGCTATTGCCAGGGCAATGATTCATAGGCCGTCGGTCCTCGTGGCAGATGAGCCGACTGGCAATTTAGACGACGCCAACACCGAAGAAATTGTTCGCCTGCTTTTAAAAATTAATGAGTTGGGAACGACTGTGATTTTAGCCACCCACAATAAACACATCGTTAACCGTCTTGAGAAAAGAGTTATCACGATTTCCGACGGCCGTTTGGTGAGAGATGAAGAGAAGGGGAAATATTTTTTGGTATAATGGCCACCACTTTATACAGAATAATTAAATACGGTTTTCAAAGTTTTTGGCGCAATGGGTGGCTTTCGGTTGCCACCATCGTGATAATGGTTTTGGCGCTTCTGGTTTTGGAGGGGCTGATTGTTTTTGGCGTTTTGGCTAGAACCGCCATTGTTACTCTGGAAGATAAAATTGATATCAGCGTTTATTTTAAATCTACCGCCCCCGAGGATGATATTTTGAAGCTTGAGCAAGCTTTGGAAAGTTTAGCGGAAGTTAAAAAAGTGGAATACATTTCGCGCGATAAGGCTTTGACGATTTTTAAACAAAAACACGAGAGCGATCTTACTATTTCCAAGGCGCTCGGGGAATTGGGAGACAACCCCTTGCTGGCCTCTTTGAACGTGAAGGCAAAGAATCCGGAAGAGTACTCGGTGATCGCTTCTTATTTGGAAAACGAGGGTTTAGCGAACATTATAGAAAAAGTTACTTACGGGCAGAATAAATTAGCGATTGACCGATTGGTCAAAATCGCCGATACTTTTGAAACCGTCGGCTTGTCGCTGACTGTGGTTTTGGCTATTGTTGCCGCCTTGATAACCTTCAACACAATCAGACTGGCTATTTATTCCAATCGCGAGGAAATCGGAATTATGCGGCTAGTGGGCGCGTCAAATGTTTTTATTAACGGCCCGTACATAGTGGTCGGCATCATCTATGGCTTAGCGGGGGCATTCGCGAGTTTAATAATCGCCGCGCCGGTAATCGCCTTGGCTTCTCCTTATATTCAGGTTTTTATTCCGGAAATGAATTTGCAGGGATATTTTTATTCACACATCATCGGCATTTTAGGTTATCAATTATTGTTCGGTATATTCTTGGGCGTGGTTTCCAGTTCGATCGCCATTCGGCGATATCTAAAAATCTAACAACTAACAACTAACAACTAATTTCCGTGACACAGCTTATTCTGGCCGGTTCCTATTTTGATAATGGTTATAAGATAGGCCAAACTGGCGCGGAGTATATAAAACAACTCTTAAGGCGGGACAAAAAACTGCTTTTATCCGCCAAGAAAAAGCGCCGCTCCTTGCTGCTTTTTTTATTTAATAAATTGCGGACCGGATACGGCGATTACTTGGAAGAACTTCGCGGGATGGCTTTGGGAGCCGGCGTTGATTTTCAAGATTTATTTTTAGAAAATTGTCCGGAGATACTGGATAAATTTTCCGGCTGCACATCCGGAGCCGTGAATGGCCCGCGATATCGTTTCATTATTCATAATGAAGACGAAGATAAATGGCGTTCGATGAAGAGCTGCGCCTTGCTTCATTATAGAAACAGAAAGAAAAATTTCAGATATTCATCCTTCGCTTATTTTGGCGAATTGGCCGGCAACGCTTTTAATTGGAATAATAATGGCCTATTTTTTTCAGTGGACGCGGTTTCCGGACGGCGAGTGGATTTAAAAAGCGCGCCGCGATATTTTGAGGCAAGGCGGCTTTTGGAAAGCAAAAATTTAAAAGAATCCTTGAGTTTTTTGCGCGCGAATAAAAGCGCTTCCGGATTTCATTATTTGTTTGGCGAAGCCGTTTCCAAAAGGATAGTTTCAGTTGAAAAATATCTTGGCCAAACAAGCGTTTTAGAAATAAAATCCGGTGAGTCTTTTTGCCACAGCAATCATTATATTCACGGATTATTTAGAGAAAAGAAGAAAGAAGAAGGAAGAAGGAAGAAGGAGGACGGCAGTTTTTATCGGCTAAAAATCGCCCAAGAAAATTTAACTAGAACCCATCTCAAAAATACCTCCGCTCGCGATATGAGCCAATTTCCACAAGACCAAGGAGCGACGACGAAAGTGTGCTTATTGCACTCTAAGGAGGAGCTGACGCCGGTATTGCGGAAATTGGCCATATCCCATACGGGTTGCGGCGATTTTCTCGTCCCGCTGCGTTGTGACTGCGTCGCTGTAGCTCAAGCTACAGCTTCCTTGTCGCGCCTTGCGGATACGAGAAAATCTCTCGCAACGCGGGCTGGATGTATTTTTGAGATGGGTTCTAATCAAACATCGCCCAAAGAAGCTTTAAAAACTTGGACAATGTTGTTAAGGCAGCCGCTCTCCGGAAAATCCGAAACCAAAACATTCACTACTGTTTTAGCGGATTTCCGCACTGGGAAAGTATCAGTGTATCCGGCAGGTGATAAAAAGAAAAAACGCGCGGTCAGATGACGCGCGCGTTGTATTGCGGTCAGCGCTAAGCTTTCGGTTTCGCGAAGAGGATAGTGGCGTAAGCTTTGTTTTCTCTGTCTTGGTTGAATACGTCTACGCGCGTTAAGATAGTGCGTCGGCTTTCGTTTATAACATCGGCAACCGCCGTTATTGTTTCGCCAGTCTTAATCGGACGCAGAAAGTATATGTTAATGTTCATCGCGGGCGTGTGGCCGGTTTCCAGTTTGGACATTGCCGCGTAAACTCCGGCAAAATCCGCGATAGCCGTAGTGATGCCCCCCTGCACGATGCCGTCAACAATAAGGAATTCGTCTTTCACATTAACAGAAACAACGGCATGGCCGGCTTCAAAATGGCCAAGAGTTGCCCCAAAATGAATTCCAAGCGGCTCACTCTTAAAACGCTGCCGTAATTCCTCCAAGCGACCCATGGGTCCTCCATCAATGTACCATCAATAGCATAAATGATTTTTAAGATTTTGCAACTCGCTGGAGGGCGATCTCAAACTTTGGCGACGAAGAGCTGCCGGGCTAGGAATCGAACCTAGATTCCGTGGTTCAGAGCCACGTTGCCTACCATTAGCAGACCCGGCAATATTATAGTTGGTAATCGCAGTAAATCATATTATAATTATAGAGGCAACTAAGTTTTTTACTAACCTGGTATGCCAGGTAGTGAAAACTCGATTGCTTGAATTAATATAATTGAGTTTCTACTAACCTGATATGGAAAAATCTTCTGTGTCAAAGGCGCGTCCGCCTCTGGCGGAAAAAAGCGCGGCGGCCGGAGAAAATAAAAAATTGGCCGGATTGATATTAACTGAAAAGGAATTGCTTGAGGGAGGCGAAATGTCCATTATCCGTTTGGTTGACGCCTTGCTCCGGTATGCATATCGGCTTAGAGCTTCCGATATCCATATAGATCCGGAAACTACTAAAGTGAGAGTTCGGCTTCGGATTGACGGAGTTTTGCACGATACTTTTATTTTTTCTAAAGAATGGCAATCTGAAATCATCACCCGACTGAAAGTGCTTTCCGGGTTAAGAACCGATGAACACCAAGCCGCTCAAGACGGCAGGTTTAAAACGCTTGTCCAGCCGGGCGTTTACGTGGATGTTAGGCTTTCAATCGCCCCAACTTATTACGGCGAAAACGCGGTGATGCGTCTTTTGGCCCAACAAGCCGAAGAGTTTACGCTGGAAAGTTTGGGTTTTTCTCCCAAAGATCGCGCCAAAATTGAGAGGGCCATAAAAAAACCCTACGGAATGATTCTTGCGACCGGACCGACCGGTTCGGGCAAGACCACCACTCTTTACACCATTATTAAAATTTTGAATATACCGGATGTTTCCATAGTCACCATTGAGGATCCGATAGAATATTCCGTCGAGGGCATAGAACAAATTCAGATTAATTCCCGCACTGGTCTGACTTTCGCGACGGGATTGCGATCAATTTTGCGTCAGGATCCGAATATCGTTATGGTGGGCGAGATACGAGACGAAGAAACCGCCGGCATCGCGGTTAACGCCGCCTTGACCGGCCATTTACTGCTTTCGACATTGCACACTAACGACGCCGCCACAACTTTGCCGCGTCTTCTTGATATGAAAATAGAGCCGTTTTTGATTGCCTCAACGGTAAATATCGCCATCGGGCAGAGATTAGTGAGAAGAATTTGTTCCGGATGTAAAGAAAAAAAGAAAATCACCGAAGATGAATTTACGAGTTTGGCAGAGGTTTTATCCCCGGGAACCCTGAATCGCGATATGGAATTTTATGCGGGGAAAGGATGCGATTCCTGCGATCGCAGCGGTTATAAAGGACGCATTGGCATTCACGAAGTTTTGGAAGTGAATGATGAAGTTCGAGAAGCGTTAATGCGCAGAGCGGATGCCGGTGAAATTCAAAAAATCGCCGTTAAAAATGGCATGACCCCTATGCTGGAAGATGGCGTTCAAAAAGCATTGGTGGGAATTACCACCGTGGAAGAAATTTTAAGAGTCATACATGACTAGTTTTTCTAAAAATTTATTTTTGAGAGTTCCTTTGCAGGAGAAGATGATTTTCGCGCGGCATCTTTCCATAATGATTAAGGCGGGCATGCCGCTTTTAGACGCGATAACAATGTTGCAAAAACAAACGGGGTCCCGGTCTTTGGCAAAAATTTTAAAAGATGTCGCTGCGGATATTAACAACGGACAGTTTTTATCCAAAAGTTTGGAGAAATATCAGGATGTTTTCGGCAATCTTTTTGTCAACATTATCAGAGTGGGGGAAACCGGCGGAATTTTGCCGGAAAATTTAAATTTTCTTTCGGAAGAATTAAGCAAAAAAGCCGAATTGCGGCGCAAAGTCATCGGCGCCATGGTGTACCCGATTGTTATTTTAGCGGCTACTTTTGGAGTTGTCGGCATGCTTATCGTTTTTGTCTTTCCGAAAATTTTGCCGGTTTTCGCCAGTCTTAACGTTAAATTGCCGGCCACTACTAAATTGTTGATTGCCATAAGTAATCTTTTGACGCAGAGAGGCGTGCTGGTATTGGCTGTTGCCGCCGCCGCCATTTTAGCTTTCTGGCTGCTTTTAAAAATAAAAACGGTTAAATTTTATTATCATTGGTTTTTGCTGCGTACGCCGATTTTGGGGAAAATGGCGCGCAATGTTAATATGGCCAATTTTACCCGCACCCTCGGATTGCTTTTAAAAAGCGGCATAAAGATTGTTGAATCGCTGGATATAACATCGGAGACATTATCTAATTTGGTTTACGTGAAAGAATTGAAAACGGCGGCGGTTAATATCCAGAAAGGCGAACTTATTTCTAAATATTTATCAAGCCGGCCGAATCTTTTTCCGCCAATGCTGGCCAATATGATCGCCGTAGGCGAAAACACCGGCAATCTGAGCGAGACCTTGCTGTACTTATCGGAATTTTATGAAAACGAAGTAGGGGACGCCGCCAAAAATCTTTCCAATGTTTTAGAGCCGATTATGATGGTTACTTTGGGATTAATAGTCGGATTTGTGGCAATCTCCATCATTAGCCCGATTTATCAAGCGACTCAGACGATCGGAAGATGAAACTAAAAACTAAAAGCTTAAAGCTAAAAACTTCAGGATTTACGATTTTTGAAATTCTCATTGTGATAGGAATTTTGGCCGTAATTTTTGCCATTGGCTTGCCGATAAGCTGGAATTTTTATACCGCTTACCAATTTGATTCGGAAGTAAATACTTTTGTCGCGGTTTTGGAACAGGCGCGCAATTCGGCAATGACTAATCGCAATGAATCGCCGCACGGCGTTTACGCGGCCCCAAATCAATTTGTAATTTTTCAGGGGCCAAGCTACGCGGGTCGGGATATTTTCCAAGACAGAATTTTCACCAGAGACGGCAATATTAATATCAACGGACCGGCAGAATTAGTGTTCGCTTCTCTTTCTGGACAAACCGCTTCCACGACTTACGTCTTTAGCCGAGGACAAAGAAGCGCCAATGTTTATATTAATTCAGAAGGGACGATTAGTTTTTAAATGAAACTAAAAACTAAAAACTATAAACTAAAAACTAATGACGGGCAGAGTCTAGTTGAAATTTTGGCAGCTATGGCAATTTTTGTGATTACCAGCGCGGCGGCGATTTTTTTATTTTTTGGCGGACAGTCATTGTCCGTTGACAGTTTCAATTCTCAATTGGCCCTTGAGCGCGCTTCGGAGGGCCTGGAGGCGGCGCGTTCAATAAAAGAACGGAATTGGGATGAACTAACCGAAGGCGAGCACGGTTTAATATTTATCGGCGGCCAGTGGCAATTTTCCGGGGATTCCGATGTCAAAGACATATTCACGCGAAAGGTTAATATTTCCACCATTAACGCCAACACTAAAAAAGCTAGCACAACCATTACTTGGCAAACCGATCCCGCGCGCGCGCAGAAAGTGGAATTAGTGGAGCAGTTGACTAATTGGAAAAATCCTCTTGTTGGCGGCTGCGGCGCTGATCTTTTAAGCGGTAATTGGGCTAGTCCGCAAGTTATTGGTTCCGCCGATATTGGCCCCGGCAATGAAGGCACGGACGTGGCGGTTAAATTGCCATATGTGTTTGTCAGCGCGACGGCGTCAAGCGGAAGCAAGCCGGATCTGCTTGTTTTTAACGTCGGCAATCCGGCCGCGCCGGCGCTAGTCAGGCAAATTGATATCGGCAGCGGCGGCATCAGCGCTTTGTTTTTGAAAGACAATTATCTCTACGCCGCTTCAAGTAACGATTCCCGTGAATTGGCCATTTTTAATATTGTCGATCCGCCCAACACGTCGGAGGCGGGCTTTTTAAATTTGTCAGGCAGCGCCGATGCTCTAAGTGTTTTGGCGATTCCCAATTCTAATGTTGCGGCAGTAGGCAGAAAAGACGGCGCTTCTTACGAAATTGTTTTTGTGGATGTGAGCAATCCTGGTTTGCCGGGCATCATCAGTCAAACGGCTGTCGGCGGCGATGTCAATGATTTTACTTATGCTAATCGAAAGCTTTACGCGGTCAGCGAGGATTCGGACGACGATATTTGGGTATTTGACGTAATTAACCCCTTAACGCCGAATTTAATCGGCACCCACGATCTTAGAGACGGCGCCGAGGATATCTCGGTCAGTTTTCAATTGCCGGGTGATTTGCTCGTTGGAAACGAAGGTAATAAATTTATTGTAGTTGGCGCGACTACTACCGATCAGATGTATATTCGCTCGTCATTCTCAACCAACGGAGATGTTAATGATATAGTTTGCGTCACCGGAAATCTAGCTTTTCTAGCCACCGCCAACAGCACTAAAGAATTTATTATTCTTAACATTGCCAACCCTGACAGCATAACCGAGTATGCTTCTTTGAATTTACCCCAGCTTGGCACGGGCATCGATTTTGCCGACAACAAAATTTTTATGTCCATCCGCAGCAACGACGCGTTAAGAATAATCACTTCGCAATAATGGCTACGAAATATCCCGATTTCACCGAGGACTCTCGACAAAGTCGGAGCGAAAAATTTATGAATATACGAAAAACAACGGGATTTACGTTAATTGAAACGTTGATTTATGCCGCCATTGTTGCCGGTTTTATTACCGTATCTCTTTCGGTCGTTTATCAGATGATTGATTTTAGCGGCCGTCTAAGGAATCAGCGGGAAATAAATGAAAATCAAAGATTTTTGATTCAAAAGCTTGACTGGATTTTAAATAGCGCCGATACGATAAATAGTCCGCCGCTCGGCGGTTCCGGCAACACTTTATCGGTGAATAAATTAAATTTCGCGCAAAATCCGCTCGTTGTGGATGCCGATGGCGGAGCAGTAAGATTATCAAGCGGCGGGGGACTGCCCGTTCCTTTGACCAATAACTACGCTTCAACCACTAACTTGATTTTTGAGCATTTGAATTTTTCCGGCCAAAGCGCCCTTCGAATTACGGGGACATTATTTAACGCAAGCGCGTCTACCTCGATTGATGCCACAATTATTGTTAAATAGAAGCGGATATACGCGGATCTGCGGGAAATTATAGAAGCGGATACACGCGGAAAGTATGGCAACCAGAACCGGAGAAAAATTATTATATGAGGATATCAGCTACATTATTCGAGGGGCCTGCTTTGAATTATATAAGAAGTTTGGAGGAGATTTTAAAGAATCAATGATTAACAAGGCCTTAGTTAAGGAATTAGAATACAAAGGATTGAAAGTAAACAGTCAAAAGAAAATAAATATATTTCATAGAGATGAGAAAATCGGTGTTTATGTGCCAGATATTATTGTGGAAGATAAAATCCTTATCGAACTAAAGGTAAAACCGTTTCTTACTAAAGAGGACGATAGACAATTCTGGCGTTACTTAGAAAGCGCTAGATATAAATTAGGATTTTTGATCAATTTTGGAAGTCGTAAATTAGAGATAAAGCGTCGTATTTACGATAAGGCCAGGAAGTCGGAATTCGCGTCAATCCGCTTCTATAACTCGACTGATCCGCGTCAGTCCGCTTCTAAAAATATGGGATTTATCGCCATCACCACCTCAATAATTTTATCTCTTTTGATTTTAGTCATAGCCGCGGTTTTGGGCTCCTCGGCCTTTCTGACTCGTTTTAACAACTTAGATTTTTATCACAAAAAGACCAGTTATTTTTTGGCGCGAACTTGCCTTGAGTACGCCCGTTTAAAACTAGCCGAAAATATTAATTATGCCGGCAATGAAACCCGGATTCTTGATTTATATCAATGTTCTATATTGCCGATCGAATCCCTACCCCCCAACAAGATTATTAAGAGTCGGGCTCAAGTAAGCGGCGCCGCCACGAATCTGAAGCTGACGGTGAACGGCTCGGGGTTATCCACAGTTTTCCTAGAAGAAGTGGTTAAGTTTTGATATAATAAGTTTGTAGTTTTTGAAAGGTCGAGTTATTGTACTTCGTACAATGCGCGGAAAAACGCGGGCTTTACGCGGATTAACGCAGAAAAAATTCCGCGAAGTCGGCGTTTAGTCAACGAGGTCTGCGCGTTTGCGAAGCAAACGGAATGAAAAAAGGTTTTACTTTAATCGAATTATTAGTTGTTATCGGTATTATCGCCGTGTTGGCGGCCGTTGTCATTGTCGCCTTAAACCCGGCTAGACAATTCGCGCAAGCGCGCAACACTCAGCGCTGGAGTAATGTAAATACCGTATTAAACGCCGTTGGGCAGCGATTGGCCGATAACCGCGGCAACTGGCCAACCGACGCGAGCTGTCTCGCGCTTCCGACAACAGCAACTAACATCGGGACTGACGCGGGGTTGTATAATTTAGGAGTCTGCGTTACGCCGACTTATTTAGTTTCGTTGCCAGCTGATCCAACAAATGGCGCCGCCGCTAATACGCTTTATACCATTGCGCGTGATGCTACCACCGGAAGAGTTACCGTAAGCGCGCCATCGGCAGAGTTGAGTGAAACAATCACAGTTACGAGATAGAAATCTGTGTCAGGTATCAAAAAAGACCCAAAACGGGTCTTTTTTGATATAATATAAAGTATATGATAAATTTCCAGATTTTCTATTTAGTTTTTTTGGGAGTCGCGGCGGCGGCGATAAGCGTTTTGATTTTGCTGTTTTTTAATTCTAAAAAAGATTCAAAGCGGAAAGAGATTGAACTAAACAACAAAATCAAGGATTTAGAAAAACGAGGTAGATTAACTCTTGAGTATTTGTCCATCGCCGCTCATCAGCTGCGCGCGCCTCTTGCGTCAATGAAATGGGCCCTTGAGCTGCTGGTTCAAAAGGAGAATAGCGACGAAAACAAACAAAAGCTGTCCGAAATTTTAAAATTCAATGAAAATCTCGCCGTGATAATTAACGATCTTTTGAGTGTTTCCAAAATGGAAGCCGGAGCGTTAAGCATTAAGCTTCAGCCGGCCAATTTCGAAAATCTTATCTTAGAAGAAATCACGATATTAAAACCTCACGCTGATTTTAAGGGAATAGAAATTACTTTTCAAAAAGACGAAGAAATTAAAGAAATTATGCTTGATCCAAAGATTTTTTCCGAAGCATTTAAAAATATTTTAGACAATGCCATTACTTACGCGCCAAAAGATTCTAAAGTGCGAGTTTTTTCAGATAAAAAAGAAAATGAATACGTGATCTCGGTTCATAACGACGGTCCGGCCATAGACGGACAAGAACAAAGTAAAATTTTCACGAAATTTTATCGCGGCGAAGCGGCAAAAGAATTAAGGCCGGAAGGGAGCGGCCTGGGGCTTTTTATCGCCAAGTCAGCAATTGAAGCAATGGGCGGCAAAATTTGGTTTCAATCGCCGGCTCATGAAAACATCGGCGCGATATTTTATATCAGCGTGCCTATCGCATCTATTGATTCCCGAAACCAATATATTGGTTTCGGGAATCAATAGATTGGGGATTGGCGCCTTCAGGCGCCGAAATTCCCAGATTGAATCCGTCAATATTTAAGGATTCCCGAAACCAATAGAAGTATCTATTGGTTTCGGGAATCCTTAAATTGAATCCAAACAGAACTAATCAATATTTGGGATTTCGGAAACCGATAGATGCTTCTATCGGTTTCCGAAATCTAGAAAGTTATCCACAGTTTTTTGTTTTGCGTCCGAAAACTCATGTTATAATGAAAATGTTATTAAAGATAAAGATAAAGAAGACATATAAAAATATAAAATAAACATTGAATAAAATTTTTAAATATT
>MHJJ01000007.1:75800-85659 GCA_001817915.1 Candidatus Harrisonbacteria bacterium RIFCSPLOWO2_01_FULL_44_18 | reverse complement strand
TTTGCCGATCAGACTCTTCGCTGTCTGCGCCAACATCGAAGAAATCATCTGGATTATCAAGTACACATAAGCCCCTCACAACTTTGGAGGGGTTTGTTTTTTATCAAGGCGGGGGGATTTTAGTTTTTCGCTCTAAAATATCTCGTTACTCAACGGTTAACGCAGAATTGGCAGAACCAATTCCAGGGCTCGCCTAATGGCGGCAATAAGCGCGGCATTTTCGGCTGACAAATCAGCATCGGGATTATTAGCATTACGTTGCGCAGCTGAGTTGAAATTAATTAAGGCCTGCCGATATTGGTCGGCCACCGACATTTTATTATAAGTTCCATTAGTAGAATTTCTTCTATACGAAAGTTGCTCTTCGGTAGAAAGTGCGTCGAAATCATCCTGCGAGATAGGTTGACCTCTTGGTGTTCGATCTAACAACCTCTGCGCATCGTTAATCTTTCCTTGAAGGGTCCCAGAGGCTAATCCTCCATCCGAAGTTCCGCCTCCGCCGGGTTCGGAGCTTCCATGCCATGTATTAAAAACGGTTTGTAGAAATGTCGAAGTAGTACCGGGTAAAGTTCCATTACGCATACCAGTGTCTAAAACATAACGAAAGGCCTGGGCCAAGGCTACAGCTATGGCCCTTATTCCATTGGCTGAAATAATTTCTGCTGACACTTCTCCCGCTATTGTACCAACCCCTTCCCTCACTGGTTGATAATCATTTCTCTCCTGTGCCGCATCTACCAAAGCCTGAGCTATCGTTCTAAGTTCATCGGCTTTTCGCTCTCTATGCGGATTTGGCGGAGCAACTGCCATTAATGAATCAAATTGATAGTTGGCAAGAAAATGGGCGAGATTCGATAAAGAATTAAAAGTGGCGTTGACTACAAGATTGGACATGCTCACATTTACCAATGCCGACACATCAGATGTAATTTGTATTTTTAAAGCCAGCAAATTATTGCCATTTATGTCTTGGGTATAACTTAAAACATTGGTAGGGACGTTAACTCTAATCTTTGTCGTCGGCTGGTTTTGCGTCAAAAAAATATCGGCACTACCTCTCGCTACAGAGACGGCCTCTCCTCTTCCGTTTAATGCAAAACTAGTAATGCCTACATTTAGATTGGCCTCGGAAGCTTTTGGCGTCTCTCTTGAATCCGAAGAACTCTCCGGCATTTCACGTTGATCGTTTATGGTTGGTGCGCCATTCCTAACTTGAGCCAATAAATTATTGCGCGAATCAATCTTTGATATATTGGATGATGCGAGAGAAACTGTAAACTCGAAAGGAGACTTAACTATATACGGGTCAGTATCTGGTGGTAATTCTACGGAACTGCCCGGCATAATTATCACTGGCAACATTGGATTAAACGCGACAGTTGCGCCAAACGACGCAAGCGGATTTTCTGGCGACGGCCCTGACCCCGGCGCAAAAGGTAAAGAACCGGGTGGCATATCTAAAACCTCCTCGATACTATTGGCTAAAGGTTCGAATAATCCGCTCCAATCGGTTTTAGGCTTTCCAATTCCTAAAACCTTTCCTATATTCTTTACTAATCCGCTAAGAAACCCCGGTTTCTTATAATAATCCTCGGTTTCGCCAATGGTAGTGAAATAATTCTGGCAATTTTGATCAAGGAAAAGATGGCCTGCCCAGGGTAGCCCCACGCATGGATTTTTAGAAGTAGTTAAAGTTACCCGGGTCCAGTGCTTAAAATTTTCAAAATTAAGGCCAGGGATATTGTACGCGGTGGTCATATCTTGCGCGGCACTGCTAGGCGGCATAAGTTGATAATTTTTTACCACCCACTCTTCTTGTTGCGGAACGGCTTGAGCGCCGTCAGCCCAATCGTCGTCGTCGTTATAGTCAATAAGAATGTTAAGATAAACCGTTTGCCCAGATGTCCAGCCCGCTGGTGTTGTAACTTTTACTTTGTTTATTCCTGAAGCGCCATCGTCATAATCATCCACTGGCTTAGCGTCTGATTCATAACTAATTTTTTCGCCCAACCAAGGAGATGGCGCGGCGTAAGCAGCTTCCGGCACGGGTTTAGGATGCCGCATGCCATTTTGCGCTAGCTTTGTAGGATAGGACGCCGGCGCGTCGCCAAAGTCAAACAAAACCAAACTGGGCGGGGGAGATTGAACTTGCGCAGTACTGCTGCCAGACAACAAAACCGCCGCAAAAACAGCTGCCAAGATTGCGCCCAGTAAAAATAGCTTGTTTAACATCTTAAATTTATTATAACACATTTATTTTACCTTGCGGCTTTCTAGTTTGGCAACTCGATTCTCTAATTCCCGATACTTGACTCTCAAGTCCACTACTTCCGCTTCTTGTTTTTTCACGATATTTACAAACTCTTTGATCCCAGCGCTTAGCTCCAACAAGTTAGTTTCCATCGCTCCTAGCCGCGTCTCCACGGCTTGGGCGAAGTTTTTAAGCTCGTCTTTTGTGACAGTGTGAGCAAACCCCTCGGCCACCATGCGGGCCAGGTCATCTATGGCTGTCGCTGTTTTTTGTTTCCCCGGCATACTAACGTCTTTATTTTACCTTACAGCTTTCTAGTTTAGCAACTCGCAGTTATCCACAACTCAGCAAGATTTGGTCTCGAAAGGCATTATCGCCAATCTATCGACATCGCAAGTCGATAGATTGGCGATAATTGACGGGGCGGGGAAATCTTACGAGGCTAGATTCCCTCTCCGTAAAAAATGCTTGACAGGCGATTGGCGATATGATATATTCAAACCAGTTCGTAACAGTTCTTTCAAAACCCATTCGAAGGAAGCGCGATGCTGATAATCACCTGTATCACTCTCGTAGTCATTGCAACCGTCTTGGTTTTACGAGCCGCGGTAAGTATTCCCACGGTGCATTACGGTTTGGTAACGCGCTGGGGAAAGCGAACCGGCCGCGTGCTTGATGAGGGCCTGCATTTTGTTATTCCTTTTATCGATTTAGTCGAATTATTTAAGTATCATGTAGCAACTAAGCCTATCAGCGAAAGCTTCCTTAGCAAAGATAGACTGCAAGTCATGATCAAGGGGTCTGTTCAGTGGCGTCCGGACAAAAGTCTTTTGAACAGGGCCTTTGTGGAAATGTCGGAAGACGCTATCAGTGAGGGTCTGGAAAGCGCCATTAAAAGCGAACTGGGAATTATTGCCGGAACAAAAAACGCGTCAGCGTTCATTGGCAATCGCGAGGCAATCGGCTTTCTAATCAATTGCGTGCTCCGACTAAGCGTCCCGCCGCATGTTAAAGAGGGGCTAAAACCCTCGGAACGGCTTCGTTATTATATAGAAAACGCGCTGAATATCCGTAAAGATCTGACAGACGAAGGCAAGAATACCGAAGATCGTTCTCCAATTGAAGCGCGTTACGGCATTGATATTGTGGAGTTTGCTCTTGCAGATGTTGATTTTAGTCCGAAAACCATAGAAGCATTGGAAAAACGGAAACAGGTAGAGGGAGAGCTTAGGGCGCAAGACGCGCAATTCAAAAAAATCGCCGTTATAACAGAGGAGCTCAAGGCCAAAGGATTGACTCCGCAGGAAGCGGTCAATGCCGCGCAGGCAATTATCGGCAATGCGGAAAAAAAGGTATTTAGCGTCGAAGGATTGGATAAGCTTCTGAGCGGCTTGAAATAGGAGGCCACATGCACAAGAACGGAACCGCGAAGCCGGCGCTTTCCACCAAAGCCGCGTTAAAAATCATTGGCATAGCTCTACTGTTCCTTCTTTTTATCCCTTTGGCGGGAAAATGGATTTCGAGTTTGTCAGATTCGCCGCAATCCGCCGAACAGCCAAATTTACCCCATTCGCTTCCGCCCATTGGCCAACCGAATTGGTCAATTCCTTGCGTGAATATTGCCGCCGGCCAAAGCCCGACAACTATCCGGATCGGGCCGGATCAATGGTCAAGACCGATTAAGTTGCCGCCGGGCAAACAAGTAAGAATAGACTACGCCAACGGACTAAGCGGGGAAGTTGAATTTTGCTTTTGGACAGGAGAACGGATCACGGTGGAAAATTCCGTCCAGAAATGGCTAGACGCGGCAGTACCTCATAGTATTTTTGCCCTAAGGGGCACTGCCGGCGACGCGATAATTACCGTCCCGTAACAGCAAACGGCTCCGATGAATCGGAGCCGTTTTTAATTTAGGCCTTTACAAAATACTTTTAGTGAATCAACATGGCGATTTCGGTCCCGCCATGGCGGGACCGAAATCAAAATTTATCCAAGCAGTTGTTCAACGACAAATCTCACGCCTTGAGCCACTAACGCTACGGCGATTGCCACCGCGGCGTAAATTATTTGATTGCTGGCTGTTTTGACTTTTTCAGCATCGCCAGCGGCCGTCAGATAAAGATAGGCCGCGTAAAAAATGAAGAAGGTCGCGAGAATCAACAACAAAGTAAATACCCAATTGATTAAGGTATTTAACACATTAATAATGTCTTGCGCGCTGGTAACCGGAGGCGAAGGCGGAGTTACCACGCCAGTCACCTGCGCCAAACCCAATAAAGGCAAAAGGGCCGCGACCGCGACAGTTCCGATAGCGACTTTTGTTTTCCAATTTTTCATATGCTTGCGCTAAACAATTAGTATCTCATATTTTAATCGACCTTTCCTTTTTTATTATAGCAAATTAATTCATTTTTATTCCAACTTTGCGATTCCCGAAATCCGCTATCGGTTTCGGGAATCGTGAATTGGGGCTCTCAATATTTGGAATTTCGGGAATCTCAAGGATTCCCGAAATCCACTGCGCCGCTAATATGGCGAGGGAATATAGAGACCCGATGGGATTGGGCCTTGCGGCGTCGGACCAACGCCCAACAATTCTTCAACTAAAAAGACGGCGCCGTTTGCCACTAAAGCCAGCGCGATAGCGATAATAGCATAGAGCAATTGATTTTTGGCTTTCTTTAATTGATCCGGATTGCCGGCCGCGGTTAAAAAAAGATAGGCGGCGTAAATCACAAATAAAACCGCCAGTATCAAAAAGAGCGTGTAAGCCCAGCTTACCAAACGGTTAAGAACCGTAACCACATCCTCAACTGTATCTACTTGGGCTAGCAAATTTAGATTTTCCATTTTAAATTTCAATATTTGGGATTTCGGGAATCCCGAGGATTCCCGAAATCCAATTATTCTTATGGCGCTCCTAATAATTGTTTAATAATAGCGGTTATGCCCTTGGCGACAAGTACGATCGCGTAGCCAATGACCGCGTAAAGTATGGTGTTTTTACCCTTTTTAAACCCCTCCGGATCGCCGCCGGCGGTTAAAATCTGAAAGGCGCCGTAAATAATCATTAAAGCAACAATTGGGATCGCGATTGTCATTAAGGCGCCGGTGATTCTATCAATCAATTCGGCCAATGTAGTTATGCCCAGGGGATTAGGCAAACCATTATCGGAAGGAGTTACAAAGCCCGTACTGCCGCCTTGAGCCAAAGCGCCTAGCGGAATAATGAATAAAGAATAAAGAATTATGAATATCTTAATCATGTAAGTACTAATTGCTAGTTTATACTAATTGCTAATTTATACTAATTAGGCTAATGGCTTATCTCAATTTACACTAATAAGCACTAATTGCCAGTTTATACTATTTTAAAAGAGTCCTTTCAAAATTTTTTCAGCGGTAGTCACGATTAACCAAGTGCCCATCGCGATGGCAATCCCGATAACTGCCGCCGTGATGATTTCTCTTCCCTTCTTGGCTTTGCCCGGATCGCCGCCCGCAAACATTATAACAAAACCGCCGTAAATTATAAAAACCGCCGCCAAAGGAATCACAAAAGTCAAAAACCAATCAATGACATTCCTCACTAAAGTTACTAAATCCGCGAAAGTGCATTTATCAACCAATTCTCCGCCTACCAGTTGGGGCTTGCAGGGAATTAAACTGCCTTGAGCAAAGGCAAGATTGGCAAACGAGAAAGATAGAAGCAGAAGAAGAGATATAAATAATAAAAGATTTTTCATGATTCAATATTTGGGACTTCGGAAGTCCGACGAACTTCCGAAGTCCGGGATTCTTGGAATCCATTGATTTCGTCATCTATCGTCTTTTTTGCGCCATTACTTGGCTGATTTCATTTTCAGCTTGCTGTATGGCCTGTCTGGCGGTTAAACGGCCGCTTATTACTGATTCTATCATTTTTGAAAAAGAATTCTCAATCGCGACATTATCAATCTGCGGCCAAGAACGGGCCGTTAAAGATTGGCGGGCAAACACGCCAAGAACCGGATCGTTAAGACGTTCGTTGATTAACGAACGCAAAGCCGGCGGGTGACCGGTCGAATTCAGATATTTTCTTGAGGTTTCAGGGTCGGCGGTTACGGATAATATAAAATCCCAGGCGGCCGCCGGATTACGGCTTTTATTGGAAACCGCCAAGCCCCAATAATTGGCGTAGTTAACGCTTTTTTCCGCTCCGCTGGGCTGGGGCATCAAAGCCGCCGCGAAATTCAAAAAGGGATTCTTGTCTTTCAGGACCGGAATCTGATAGGCATAATTAAAAATCATCGCGGTTGTTTCTTCGGCAAAATTATCTAAAGAGTAATGAAGCGCTTCGTTCCAGGTAAAATAAGGGCTTTTAGCGTCGGCGAATTGCGTGTAAAATTTCAATTGATTTTCCCCTTCGCGCGCAAAAGCGGCCCGCGTGAAACTTTGATCTACCATCGGCGTGCCGGCTTGGAGCATTAAAAGATTCAAAAGGTCGCTGGCGCGATTGACGCTTTTATTGGAACCGCCTATGGCGGCGGCGGCTTTATTTATTTTGCCGCTTTTATCCAGCTCTCTTAAATCCGATACGATATCTTGAAACTCGGTCCAAGTTTTAGGCGGCAAAGCAATGCCTTTATCGTCAAAAATGTCCTTATTATAAAAGAGGGCCAGGGTGTCTATATATAAAGGAAGGGCGTAGATAATGCCGTCGGGCGCGAAATTCTGTTCCACAACCGTCGGGAAAAGCTCCCGAAATCTCACCAGCGGCAATTGGCTTTCGTTTAAGGGTAAAATTTTATCGTAATGCTTAGGCAGCCAGCTGCCATGAAACATAAAAATATCCGGCGGCTGAGGCGAAGCTAGGGCGTTAAGCAGTTCGTTCTCGTAGTTATCGGCGTTTAATTGCCGGTATTTAATTTCTGTCTTGGGACGCGATTGTCTGTAGCTGTTGGCTAAATCCTGAAAAATACTGGGTTTATCAAAAATTCCCAGAACATTCAAAGTGACTGCCGCGGTTTGCTGTCTTGGCCGGAGGCCCGGAAGGATTCCGACAAAAAGAAGAACGATGATCAAAATAAAAAGACCGGCAACGCCCAAGATGATTAATTTGCTGCGGCTTAGAGGCATACCTATATTATAGACAAATTACGCCCATTAGTTTATCGCCGGGGTTGAGGGTCATTATTTTTACGCCCTGAGTCGCGCGGCTAGCCACTCGGACGCTGGCAAGCCCGGTCTTAATAACTTGTCCTTTGGCTGAAAGCGCTATCAATTCTTCCTGTTCATCAATCAAATGCGCGGAAATCAATTGCCCGGTCTTGGAAGTAATTTTAGCGGTCTTAATTCCGGAACCGCCGCGGCCCTGAACTTTATATTGGGAAAGCGGGGTTTGTTTGCCGAAACCGTTGCCCATAACCACCAACAATTTTAAGTTTTTATCGGAAATTTTAGAGCTTTCAATGACATCCATTGAAGCGACTGAATCGTTTTTCTTTAACCGAATGCCGCGCACTCCGGCCGCTGTCCTGCCCATAGCCCGAATTTGCGATTCTTTGAATCTAATGGCCTGACCTTGAGCGGAAGTAAGCATCACCTGATCGCCGGTTCGGGAAATCAAAACTTCTTTCAAAAAGTCGCTCTTTTTCAAAGAAATGGCGATTATCCCGGTCCGCCGAACTTTTTCAAAATCTTTAAGCGAAGTTTTTTTAATCATCCCATTCTGGGTCACCATCATTAGGTAAGACGCGGATTCGCGCTGATTTAACCGCGGATTGTCGCGGATATTACGCGCGTCGCCGTAGGCGACGATGGCGCTGATTTTTTCCTCAAGAGGAATCTCCAAAAAATTATGTATTGGTTTGCCTTTTGATGTTCTGGTGGCCGCGGGAATTTCATAAACCTTGGTCTGAAAAACACGGCCGCGATCAGTAAAGAATAAAATATTGTCGTGGGTGTTGGCCGCGATAAAATGACTCAAGAAATCCTCTTCGCCGACTTCAGAACCGATAAGCCCTTTCCCGCCTCGATGCTGACCGCGAAAAGTGGCCGGCGGAAGCCGTTTAATATAGCCGCCCTGAGAAAGACTGATGACCACCTCCTCTTGAGGAATCAAATCTTCTTCCTTAAACTCTTTCAATCCGGCGGCCACTACTTTGGTGCGCCGCTTGTCTCCAAATTTATTCTTAAGCTCCGTCAGTTCGTCCTTGACGACCTTTGAAATTTTCTGAGGGCTTTTAAGCAAAAGCTGCAATTCGGCGATTATTTTTTTCTTTTCTTTTAATTCGTCTTCAATTTTCTTTTGTTCAAGGGCCGCGAGAGTTTGGAGTTTCATCTCCAAAATTGCCGTCGCCTGCAAATCGCTAAGTTTAAAATTTTTGATTAAATTTTTATGCGCGTCTTCGCGGCTGGCCGATTTTTTAATCGTGGCGATTATCTTATCAATAACCGAAAGAGCTTTGGCTAAGCCGGCCAAAATATGGGCTCGCTCTTCGGCTTTTTTTAAATCAAACTCGGCGCGCCGGCGGACAACATTTTTACGATGATCAATGTGGGCTAACAAAATATCGCGCAAAGAAAACACTTGCGGCTGAAGACCTCTTTTCTGGCCGGACCGATCAGAAGGATCCGCGATATCCGCCAAAGCCACCATATTAAAATGAAAATCTTTTTGCAGATCGGTGGATTCATAAAGCCGATTTAAAATTTTTTGCGGCACGGCGTCGTTTTTAAGCTCAATCGCTATTCTTAAACCCTCTCTGTCCGATTCGTCGCGAATATCCCGCACCCCTTCTAATTTTTTATCTCCGACCAATTCCGCCATTTTCACGATCAACTCGGACTTATTCACTTGATAAGGAATCTCCGTTATCTCAATAAGATTTTTTTCGCCGATCTCGGCGAGCCCACGAACGGTAACCGCGCCTCGGCCGCTGACGTAAGCTTCGGCGATCGCTTTTTTATCATAAATAATCCCGCCGGTGGGAAAATCCGGCCCCTGCACGAAATTAACTAAATCCGCCGAACTAGCTTTGGGATTATCAATCAAATAAACGGTGGCATCAATCACTTCCCCTAAGTTATGCGGGGGGATATTGGTCGCCATTCCCACCGCGATGCCCATACTGCCGTTGATCAAAAGATTCGGAAGTTTGGCGGGCAAAAATTTCGGCTCTTGCCGGCTACCGTCGTAATTGGGCCGCCAATCAACGGTTTCCTTCTCAATGTCCGACAGCATTTCTTCGGAAATTTTTGAAAGGCGGCTTTCGGTATAGCGCATAGCGGCCGCATTATCTCCATCAATACTCCCAAAATTTCCTTGACCCTGAATTAAGGGATAACGCAGGGAAAAATCTTGAGCAAGACGAACCATTGTGTCATAAATCGCGACGTCGCCATGGGGGTGATATTTCCCCATTACTTCGCCCACGATATTCGCGCTCTTTCGCGTCTTGGCGCCGGCTGTCGCGCCGCTTTCCCACATGCCCCAAAGAATTCTGCGGTGAACCGGCTTTAAGCCGTCACGCACGTCCGGCAACGCGCGGCTGACAATGACCGACATCGCGTAGTCCAAATATGACTCCTGAAGTTCCTTGGTAATTTCGCGATTTTCAATTTTTT
>MHJJ01000007.1:56563-75776 GCA_001817915.1 Candidatus Harrisonbacteria bacterium RIFCSPLOWO2_01_FULL_44_18 | reverse complement strand
TCAACAAATACATACTAATTATACCAATGAATACGAATATAAAATTTATTAGTTGACATTCGTATCATTAGCATGAATTAGTATATTAGTATTACACTTACGGTAAATTTACGGTTTCAATTTTTTCCAGATCGTCCACCGTAAAATTCCTGTCAACGCTTTGAATCGTCAGAATATTTTTACTGCTCAACTTAACAATTTTATCTTTTATTTCTCCGCCGATTTTTGTAAGGCCGGCGCCCAATATCTGTCCCAAATCCGGCTCGGGATTTTTGACTGATTTTTCATTTTTCGCCAGGGGCGATGAATTGACGTCGGCGATGCTTAAATTAACATACAAAGCCCAAAGAGAAATAACCGCCAGCATCGCGACGGCGCTGAATATAATTAACCATCGTTTCTTGGCAGTTTCATCCAGATTTTGAAGTTTGACAATGAAGTTTTTAATTTTTCCAATCATTGAATATGTCATGTTTCATGTGCCATGTGCCATGTGCCATGTGCCATGCTAAACTTTGAGAACGACCAGCGTTGTTTTTTCACTTAAATCTTTCTTTTTTACTGTCAATTTTTCTTGAGTTTCAATTTTTTGATCTAACGCTTTGGCAAAAACTTTGATATCGGCGGTTGGCCGCTTCAGGCCGGGCACTTTATAAAATGAAGGTATGACTAATTTAGGCTGCAGCTGCTTTATTAGTTTGGCAAGGGCTTCTTGATCAATAAATGGCTTGCCTCCGGCCGGCACAAAAAGCGCATCCACTCCCTCAAGTTTTTCAACAATGTTGGGTTCCAATCCCTCAGAAAGATGCCCCAGTAGGCCAAGTTTTAGATCTTCGGTTTTAACGAGGTACGCGGATTTCACGAATTTTTCGTTTGATTCGCGGGATAATAGAAACCCCGAGATTTCCAATCCTTTTACTTCATATTCGCCCGCCCCAACCACGACCGCGGCTTCTGTTTCCGGAGCGCGGTATTTAGACATCTCTATGGGCAAGCCAACCAATGTTTTTATGATTAAATCCGCCTTAAAACGAGGCGGAGTTAAACCGATAGAAGACTCAAACGGATCGGTTAAAATTGTGACTCCGGAGGCCTGAATCTTAAAGCATCCTTCGCCGTACCAGTTGATAATCATAATTGAAATAGTACCAAATTTTCCGGTATTTTACAAATTTGATTAAGCGCTTTATGGACAAATCATTTCTTAAGATTTAAGCTAATTTTAGTCTCTTGAAAAATGAATAAGGAGAATGCATGGGCGAATCCAGCGGCCTCGAAAAAATTCATGTCATCGGAGGATTTTCACTGCCCGGCAGAATAACTATTTATTCTACTAAATACGCCTCAACTGTTTATGATGAGGGTAAAAATTTTCGCGTCAAAGTTGAGCGCCATCAACCGTTAAGAAAGGCGTTCTGGCGATTCTGTTTAGCGTCCGCCGCCTCGCTGTTAATATTGTTTTTAATAATTTGGTTTTTGGGGCCCCATATTGGCGTCATTCTTCACTGGGTTTTAAAATGGTCAATCGCCGCGGTAGTCGCGATCAGCATCCTTATCCAAGTTATAATTTTCCCTAAGCTGAAAAGCTGGCACGGCGCGGAGCATAAAGCGATAACCGCTTTTCGGACGCTTAGGCGCTTCGATCTCGCGGCCATTAAATCGGCTTCTCCGATTTCCCCGTTTTGCGGCGGAAGATACTATATTATTTTGTTATTTACCGCCACCCTTGCTTATCTTATCTGTTTTTTATTAAAGATAGAGATCGTTATCGTTGTGTTTGCAGCTTTGGATGTTTTGGTAAAAATCCTAGATGGTGTTACTCGCTTTTCTATATCGCGTCCGATTCAATGGTGCAATCATCTGCTCCAAAAATTCGTGACTACCAGCGAGCCATCGGACACCGAATTACAGGCCGCTCACTACTGTCTGCGCGCGTTGATCGAGGTGGAACAAAAAGAAAACAATTCATCGCCCCGCTAAATAAGATAATTCATCTAGCGGGGTTTTTAATTTGACTTTTTGAAATGATTCTATATATAATAAAGCGACACCAATTCGTAAATTAGCGTGTTATCCGTAATTAGTGTCGCTTGATTAACATGATAAATAATAAAAAACTCAATTCTCCTTTGGCGCAATTAATCAAAAACGAACCGGCCTTGATGTCCGTGCTGAAAGACGGCGATTTAATAGAAGCTCGGCTGCTTAAAAAGGCCAGCCGGCAAGTTTATTTTGATTTAGGATCATTCGGGACCGGAATCGTCTACGGCGTGGAATTAACCAACGCCCAAACAATTATTAAAGGTTTAAACGCGGGGGATTCGGTTTCGGCAAAAATCGTTGACCCGGAAAATGAAGATGGCTATGTCGAAATCTCTCTAAGTGAAGCCGGCAAACAAAAAATCTGGCAAGGAATCAAAGAACTGCAAGAAAAAGGCGAAGTAATCAGTGTTAAAATAAGCGGCGCCAATTCCGGCGGACTGGTAGCTCCCATTAATGACATAAAGGCCTTTTTGCCGGTATCTCAATTAACCACGGAACATTATCCGCGGGTTGACAACGGCGATCGCGGAAAAATTCTCGAAGAACTGAAAAAAATGGTCGGCCAAGAACTGAAAGTTAAAATTATTGATTTCAATCCCCGAACCGATAAATTAATCATTTCCGAAAGAGAGACTGCCAGCCAAAACATCAAAGCGTTGCTTGATAATTACAAAGCGGGCGATGTGGTGGATGGCATCATTTCCGGAGTGGCCAATTTCGGCGCGTTTATGCGTTTCACCGATAATCCCCAAATCGAAGGGCTGATTCATATTTCGGAATTAGATCATCGTTTAATCGAAAACCCGAAGGAGATAGTGAAAGTTGATGACGCGGTGAAGGCGAAAATTCTGGAAATCAAAGACGGCCGAGTTACGCTTTCGCTCAAAGCTCTAAAAGCCGACCCGTGGGAAAAAGTCGGAGAAAAATACAAAGCCGAGCAAGAAATTGAGGGCCGAATCGCTCGCTTTAATCCTTTCGGCGCCTTTGTCAGTCTTGATGAAGATATTCAAGGATTGATCCATGTCTCCGAATTTGGCGGCGTTGAAGAAATGAAAAAACAAATAGAGGAAGGCAAATCTTACCTGTTCAAAATTGATTCGGTCAAGCCGGCCGAGAAAAGAATTATTCTTAAACTCAAAAAATAGGACCAATTGGACTTATAAGCTCGATAAGACTTATAATCGAATTATGCTTACTCCTCGCAAGAAAAAAATCATCGTCAAAGAACACGGCGCTCACGAAACTGACACCGGCTCAAGCGCGGTCCAAGTCGCTCTTCTAACCCGCCGCATCGACGAATTAACCGGCCATCTCAAAAAACATTCCAAAGACCACCATTCGCGCCGCGGCCTTTTAAAAATCGTCGGCAAACGAAGAAGACTTTTAAATTACCTGTCAAAATCCGATAGCCGAACTTACAACTCCTTAATCAAAAAACTGGATCTGAAAAAGTAGGGCGACACACGAATGAATGGTGCGAATGTTTGCGAATGATATGCGAATATTAGCACTACTTATTCGCGTGCGTTTCCATAATTAGCATATATTCGCACTAGGTATTCGTGTGTAAACCATGTCTAAAAATTTCTCTAAGCTTTTTTCGGCGGAACTTGACGGCATTGACGCGAAACTAGTTGAAGTCGAAACAGACGTTCACGCGGGTCTTCATAGTTTTAATATCGTCGGCTTAGCCGACAAGGCGCTCTCGGAAGCGAAAGAACGGGTTGGCTCGGCTTTGAAAAACATCGGCGTAAAACCGCCCAGTAAAGAAAATCGCAAAATCGTAATCAATCTGGCGCCGGCTGATTTGAAAAAAACCGGCTCTCATTATGATTTGGCGCTGGCGCTGGGCTATCTTCTGGCTACTAATCAAACAAAAAATTTTGACACCAAAGATAAAATTTTTATAGGAGAACTTTCACTGGAAGGAATTGCGCGGCCGGTAAACGGCGTCTTGAATATCGCGCAGCTTTGCAAAAAACTTGGCTTTCACTATTTATTTTTGCCCAAGCAAAACGCGGCCGAGGCGGCTATTGTCGATAAAATCAAAGTTATTCCGGTTGAAAATCTGTCCCAGCTTATTGACCATCTGGAAGGACGGAAAGAGATCGCTACCCAGCCAAAAACAAAAATTGAAGAATGGCAGAACGATAATTTCATTGACATTTCCGAAGTAAAAGGACAGGGAAACGCCAAAAGAGCTCTAATGGTGGCGGCGGCCGGCGGACATAACATTTTAATGGTCGGCTCGCCCGGCGCCGGAAAAACTATGCTGGCTCAATCGTTAAATTCCATTTTGCCGCCGATGTCGCTCGAAGAAATCATTGAAGTAACTCAAATATACAGCGCGGCTTCTTTGCTTAAAGAAAAATCATTCATAAATTTCAGGCCATTTCGTTCGCCTCATCATACGGCTTCACCGGTGGCGATTATCGGCGGCGGACAAAATCCCCGGCCCGGCGAAATCAGTTTGGCCCACCGAGGTATTTTATTTCTTGACGAATTGCCGGAATTTCGCCGCGACCTTTTGGAAGCGCTGCGCCAACCGTTGGAAAGCGGCAAAGTTTTTATTTCTCGCGTTAAAAATAATCTGACGCTGCCGGCAAAATTTACTTTGGCGGCCGCCATGAATCCTTGTCCTTGCGGTTATTACCGGGACGAAGAAAAAGAATGCCGCTGCAGCGCCTTTGAAGTTTTTCGGTATCAAAAGAAAGTTTCGGGTCCGCTTTTGGACCGCATTGACATTCAAATTGACATTCCTCGGGTAAAAATTGAACAGCTTAAAAAATCGGCGGCGGCAACTGAAACCAAAAATTTCAAGGAAAAAGTTATAAAAGCGAGGGAAATTCAAAAAGAGCGGCTTGACCCGTTAAAGGCAGAGGCGCGCTGCGAGCCCTCGCGGCCTCTAACGGGGCTTGCCTCCCGCAAAATTCTCACTAACTCGGAAATGAGTTCCAAACAGTGCGACGAACTCATTCATCTGGACGCGAAATCTGAAGAATTTTTAAAAAATGTTTTTGATCGCTCATTAATTTCGGCTCGCGGTTATTACCGCATTTTAAAAACCGCCCGCACCATCGCGGATTTGGAAGAATCGGAAAATGTCGCCGAGAGCCATCTGGCTGAAGCTTTCGGCTATCGCCTGCGAGAAGAAAAATAGTCTATTTTTAAAAACTCTGCGGATTTCTTGACTTCTGAATTTTTTGGAGTAAAATGCTATGATTAAAACAAAAATGAGCGGGACTCTTTACAAAAATATCTTTTGGGCAGTAACAACCTTAATTATATTGGCTTTGGTTTTTTCCGTATTTTTTGATACGGGCCCCCGACCGACCAACCTGACGCTTGATCAATTAACTCTCAAAATCAATCAAGGGGAAGTAAGCAAAATTGTTGTCAGCGGCAATGACTTGAAAATTGAATTAAAAGACGGCTCAAAAGCATTGGCAAGAAAAGAAACTGAATCGGCGCTTAGCGAAACTTTAAAAAATTACGGACTGCAATCGGCGGCGCTTCAAAAAGTTTCCCTGGAAGTAAAAGAACCGTCGGGCCTTCGTTTCTGGCTGGGCATTTTACTGCCAACCTTTATACCCATAATTGCGATGGTCGCGATTTTCTGGTTTATTTTCCGACAAGCGAAAGGCGGCGCCGCTCAAGCTTTCAGTTTCGGCAAAGCGAATGTTCGGTTATTTACTTCATTCAAAGATAAGATAACTTTCAAAGACGTAGCCGGCTTGAAAGAAGCCAAAGAAGAATTGGTTGAAATAGTTGATTTTCTGCGAAATCCTAAAAAATTTTTGGACATCGGCGCGAGAATCCCGCGCGGCGTGCTTTTAATGGGGCCGCCGGGAAGCGGAAAAACTCTATTGGCGCGGGCAGTCGCCGGAGAAGCCAGTGTTCCATTTTTCCATATCGCGGCCTCGGAATTCGTAGAAATGTTCGTGGGCGTTGGCGCTTCGCGCGTTAGAGATTTATTTCAGACTGCCAAAAAGACAGCGCCTTCGATTTTATTCATTGATGAAATAGACGCGGTTGGCCGAGAACGAGGAGCCGGCCTGGGCGGCGGACATGATGAACGAGAGCAAACCTTAAATCAAATTTTGGTGGAAATGGACGGCTTTGAACGAAATACCAGAACTATAGTGATGGCGGCTACCAATCGCCCGGATGTTCTTGATTCGGCGCTTTTACGGCCGGGCCGCTTTGATCGGCGAGTAATTTTGGATATGCCCGATATCAACGATCGAGAAGCGATTCTAATTATCCATGCCAAAGGAAAACCGCTGGATAAAAACGTTGATCTCAAAAAAGTTGCCGTTCGAACTCCCGGCTTTTCGGGAGCGGATTTGGCTAATTTAATCAATGAGGCGGCGATTCTGGCGGCGCGCCAAAGCAAACGCGTTGTTTCTCAACAGAATATCTTTGATTCCATTGAAAAAGTAATGCTGGGACCGGAACGCCGGAGCCGCGTAATTTCTGAACGAGAAAAAAAGATCACCGCTTATCATGAAGCCGGACACGCGCTGGTAGCCGCGAGCATTGAAGACGCCGACCCAGTTCATAAAATCTCCATCGTCAGCCGCGGACGCGCCGGCGGCTATACCTTAAAATTGCCCCTGGAAGAAATGCGACTTAAAACTAGATCGCAATTTTTAAGCGATCTGGCAATGATGATGGGCGGTTATGTCGCCGAACAAATAGTTTTTGGACAAATGAGCACCGGCGCCTCAAATGATATTAAAGAAGCATCGGAGCTTTCACGCAGATTAGTCACTCAATATGGAATGAGTGAAAAATTAGGACCGATGACTTTTGGAAAATCCGAAGAAATGATATTTTTGGGCCGCGAAATTGCCACCGAAAAAAATTATTCCGAGACTATGTCTACTAAAATCGACGAAGAGACAAGCGGCTTTATCAAGCGCGCCCATCAAACTGCCAAAAAAATTATTGGCGCTCGGCGCAAAGTTCTTGATGTTATCGCTCAAACATTGATCGAAAAAGAAACTTTGGAACAAGAGGATTTCTATAACTTAATAAAGGATTTTCAATTTAAGCCGATCGCGGTTTAGCTAGATATGGGCCAGGGTGGATTCGAACCACCGAACCTTTCGCTTATAAGGCGAATGCTCTAACCGCTGAGCTACTGGCCCTTGCTATTAAAATTATCTCTATCTTTTATTCTAGCCATTTGTACTTCTAATAGAACCTTACTAAATTATATATTAAAGGTTCTATTATCACAAATTTTTTATCTATAGTTTATACGACAAGACACTGCCAAGCTATTGAATCCTTTAAGAATTTGCCGCCAAAGATCAAAATCTGTTAAGATTTTCTAGTCCCATCAAGCGAGGCTTAGATAATTCACGGCAAGGATTTATCTAGACGAATCCTAGGTAAAACTAGATATCCCCGAGTTATCCACAGAACCATAAAAGCGCTCCGCTGATTGGCGAATCAGTGGCGCCCCGAATACCAAAACAAGTTTTGGCACGGGGCGAGGAGCGACTCGTTTATTCCCGATTTGTCTGAAAATTCAAGCCAGTGTAGAATTTTAAAATACGAATCGTCATACCTGCGGCAAATTTCCCGTAGAGATGACAGTCCCGCCTAAAGTGGGCGCATAGCTCAGCGATTAGAGCGACCGCCTTACACGCGGTAGGTCCCAGGTTTAAATCCTGGTGCGCCCACTTTGCGCAGGACATTAAGTAGGTCGGAGGTTTTCTGGCAGAAATTATAAATTAAATCCCCGCGGAAAATCGCGGGGATTCATGGGTTCACTTCTCGATGTTACTCGTCGAGGTAAACCCGTCTATCTTGTCGCCGAGGCCCTGATGCGAGTCTGCTCGACTCTCTTCGGATTCTCCGGATTGATGATCTTCGGCTCTCGGGGAGCCTCGGACCGGTGATCCGGACAGAGCAGGATTGCCTTGGCTGTTTCGAAACCCAGACAGTCCAGGGCGCGGACGCGACACGAGCGTCCGTCCGGTGACACACCCACGAAATGGTCGCTCACGATCAGCCGGATCTCGGTCACGACTCTGATGGGCTTTACGCCCGGCTTCGACATGTGACCACCGTCACCGCCGCCATCGCATCGGAACATAGAGACCTCCACGAAAAACAACGTGCTGTATCAGTCGCCAGAACCACTCCGGCAACTATAATTACATTATAGCATATCCATAGAATCTGTCAAGCCCCGTGTCAAATCATTTAACTACGCAACCGAAATAGCTCTTGTTGAATCATCTAATAATACAACCGAACGACCTTTCGTTTTTTCTTGTTTTTTTAGGTAAGTTTCGTGAAGGACGGCCTGAAGCCTTTCAATCCCTTGCTTTAGCCGTACCGGGTTGAGAGAGCTGTAGTATTCCTGCAGCTCTCCTTTGGTTTCTTCGGAAAGAGCCTCATATTTCATGATTCTCCGGTAAGGCGTGGCCGGTTTGTCATATTTTCTTTTAATGTGTCCATCAACCCTTTCTTTTTTGACCAGCTTCATTGCAGGTTGGAAGAAATTTTTGAAATCCGCCACTTTTTCCCAGATTTCATTAAGTATTTCCAATTCTTCCAAGGTATCATAACGGCGATAGCCGACCTCTTGCCTAATATGAGTCCTGTTCTTTTCCTCTACCAGACAATTATCATTTTTCTTGTAGGGCCGGGAACGGGAAAAGAAGATTTTTTCTTGGCGGCAATATTGATAAAAGAATTTATTGATAAATGACTGACCATTGTCGCTATGCAACTCCTGCCAGACAAAAGGAGATTCTTCTTTCAAGCCAGCCAAACCAACCCGTACTGCCTGCTGGCCCAGGCTCATAACCGAACGCCCTTGCCACCAGCCGGAGCAGATATCGGCGGCTGAAATAGTGCAGATAAACTGACCAACGGCTGACTGGCCGCAATGTTCAACAAGATCGGCTTGGATATTGCCGAGCGTTTCTCTATCTTGCTCCGCAAAGATTTTGACCGGTATTTTCTGATACAAGAGAGGATGGATTTTCTTTTGGTATTTATTCTTCAATCCCTCGTCTTGTTTGATAGGGGCTAGTTTGCGGTCTATGGTGGCGGAGCCAATCTTTTTGAGCTGTTGGATTATCGCCGGAGAACATTTGAGCTCGCCTAACTTTATCAAATGGTCTATTTCATCTTCCAGGGTGGATTTGAGCCGCTGGCCGCAGGGATGATCAAATATTTTCCAGAGGCGCTTCAATTCTTGAATGGTCTCATTAGTATATGCCAACCCCCTTTTTCTTTTTGGTTTTGACCCGGGCTTCAGATATTGCCCGGTTCTTATTTTATGAATAGCGCGCTTTCTATTCATTCCCGTATTGGCGCAGAATTCATCTAATAATTTACTTTTTTCTTTTTTTGACTTGAGCAGATAGCCTCTATTTTCAATGAGCGATTTGAGATATTGATTCCTTGATTTCATGTCCATATTGATACAATTGAGATTTATTAATTGATCGACTTTTTGCCTCAATTGTACCTGAATTTCGGTTTGGTTTTTAAATGATTTAACAGGGGAGCTTTCGGTTGTATTTTAGATGATTGAATGCGAGCCCTTGACTTCCAATCTATAAATTGCTAGAATGACTCCGACAATAAGATGCGACGTAGCGTCTTATTTATAGATGGCTCTTTCAGAACTGGAGGTGGAGCATGACTGAAGTCGCTCTGGCCGAGCGAGTATCCGGTCGAAGATATAGGGTTACCCACACGGAAGGATTCAAATATAACGGCGATCCGATTAAACCTATTAAAGTAGAAATCGCGGGACCGACAAACTGGGGCCCAGTAACGATCAGATTTGCATTCGAGGTAAGGAATTATTCCGGTTACGGCGACAGTTGTTTGTTCGATTGGATCGGGCTATCACTATGGGAGTTTCTTCTCCAAACCCACTTTGGCCATGATAGCGATATGGCAATGCTTGAAACCGATTTCCGCACCGTGGATGAACTCGTCAGCTACTTGGAGGCATGCGGGTTTTTAATCAGCCCTGTCTAACGACAGGCAGACGAGTCCCTTCGTCCGTCAACTGACGGGTCAGGGCAAACAGGGCAAGCCCCTTCAATATGAAGGGGCTTTATTTTATCTAGGGCGTGAAACATTCCCATTGTTTCACGGTATATCTTGTAATGTTTCACGCTTAAAGTGTGAAACATCGGAAATGTTTTACGCACAAAGTTACAAAAATGTTTGCTGTTTTACAAAATTACTAATCAAATTTTGGATTTTTGTCATAATATCCACATTTGTATAGTCTGTATATAAGTTTATAATCTTGAGCTACTAAAGGATCGTTGCCTATGTTTTCTAGCCACTCCAAAAATTGCTTACCTTTATATCCCTTTAGTTTCCTATAAAAAAACGGCACAATAATGTTTTTTAAATCTCCTAATCTCCTAACTATCAAAGCTGCGTTATCTCCTCTGTTATAGCCATCATTTCTCCAGGCCCTAAAGGCGTGCACTTTTTCCCCTAATTCAAGAGTTTCTTTAACCATTTCTATTAATTTCATATCTCGTACATGCATGCGAATAGCAAAAGCCGGTATTTTTCTTTTGACTATATCACCATTAGATTTTTTAAAATTTGCTGGATAGAAAGTGAAGCAACCTTCGCCATCGGTTAATCCTCTGATATACTCATAACTTAGGGGCTTTTTTGCCAGTTGTTTATCAACCAACATGTTTTCTGAAATTCCCGTTGTTTCACCGTTGTACATAGTTTAATTTTAACATTTAGTAAATCAACAAACAACAATGATTCACAAGTCAGATATTGGAAAACTTGGCGAGGATTTAGCCTGTGAATACCTGAAAAATAAGGGTTATAAAATCATTGAGCGTAATTTTAGAAGAAAATGGGGAGAGCTAGACATTATCGCAAAAGATCCAAAAAATGTTTTAGTTTTCATAGAAGTTAAAACTCTCCGATTCGGCAATTCGGCAATTGCCGAATTATTCAATGCGGCAAATCAGTTATTGCCGGAAGAGAATTTAACTGCCGCAAAGTTAAAAAAATTAAAAAGAACCGCCTCTCTTTATGCAGGAAACCATCAAGAACTGATTAACGATAAAAAGGGATGGAGAATTGATTTGGTAGCGATAAAACTTTTTAGCGAAGAAAATTATCAAATAAATCACATCGAAAATATAGAATACTAGCCATTTGAACAACCGTCGTTGGGACTTGACAGATTCTGTAGATATGCTATAATGGGGATACGATTGAGATTGATAGCACATTGAAGACAACTTCTGTAGGGGCGTAGTCCCTTATAGAATAGAAGTAAGTGTTCTGGTTTTCTGAGTCCCTTTTTCTCAAAGGAGGTGCCATGAGCACCGACCCGACGGAAGGCGCCCCGGTCGTTCCGGGTGGCGCCGAAGCCACGAAGGCAGAGCGGAGCGATACGCCGCTCACGGAAGCCGAAGCCACGCAGAAGGGAATCAAGAACTTCTCCCTGGAGAGGTTCCCGATCACCCCGGCGGCTCACGACTTCCTGAAGCAGAACGGTATGGCTCCATACCAGCCGTTCTGGCAGCGCTTCTGGGACGGCCTGCGAAGGCGGGCCGCGGAAGCCAGCAAGCAGCTGACGCGCGCGGAGGTGGAAACGCTCCTGAAGGAGTATTCCGACATCGTCTCCGAAGAGCGCGCGGAGCATGGCGCGCTCTATCAGGCGGAGACCGACAAGATGGCTCCGGAGGCGGAGTTCACCTGCCAATTCCCTGGCGGCTGCACGGACAAGGTCACGTCCACGACATGGAACTATGTCGTCCGCGGCATCGTCTGGGTCCATCGGGCTGGCCCGAAGCAGGGGCAGCCGATCCGCCGCGGAGTGTTCATGATCAACGTGAACCCCAAGGATGGTGGCACTCAGATCGTGGGCCTCTGCCGCGCTCACCTGCGGCAGTGCGTTCGCGATCGGCAGGCCGCGGGAATGGATTCCCGATCCTTCCCGTACGAGGACGCCTACCGAATCGTCGCCACCATCGACGGACGGAGAGAAGGCCGGCAGGAGATGCTGCGCGGGGCGGTGCCGCCTCGCCATCTCCGACGCGCCAGCGACGAAGCGGCTGCCAGGATGCTGGGCATCAGCACGGGACAGGTGCTCTCCGAGGGCGCCACGCCGCCGGGCACACCCGTGGGCAACGTCCGCCTCGAGAAGGACGGACCCCCCGCCGACCGGAGCGGGAAGCGTCGCAGCCAGCGGTAACAATCCGCTTAGCGGCGCCAACGAGGGAGGTAGTTCGAATGTCTATCGAACTACCTCCCTCACACTTTAATTAAGGAGGGTTTAGTACTAATAGTTAGTAAACAGTAACTGATAAACAGTAAGCAGGAAACAGAAACTAGCGATTAGTACTAAGCTCTTCGACAATTTCACAAACGAGCGCTTGACTACAAAAGGAGGTACCAATGCGCTTTACCGCGATTGGCGGTGGAAACGAAATCGGCGCAAGCTGTTATGTTCTGCAATCGGCCGGAAAAAGACTGGTTGTGGATTGCGGCCTGCGCTTCAGAAACCGTGGAGGAAATCGGACCGAGCCGCCCAAGCTGAACAGTCTTCGCGGCAAAAGGGTGGACGCGATTCTCGACACTCACGCCCACCTTGATCACAGTGGGGCGATGCCGATCCTAGCAGCCCAGCATCCAGAGGCGAAGATCTGGGCGACCACGCCTACGATCAAAATCGCCGAGCTGATGCTGAAAGACACAATCAAGATTGCCGAGAGAAACGGCCAAACGCCGCACTTCTCATGGGATGATCTTGATCAGTTTCTCAATCGGGTTACACCGGTTGAGTCACCAGAGTGGTTCTCGCCATGGGAAGGATGGAGGATCCGTTTCTGGCCGGCCGGGCATATGAGAGGCGCGGCTTCTATTCACATCGAGTCGCCGGAAGGCAATGCCCTTCACTCCGGCGACACCTCGTTCTACAACACGGCAATCGTGAAAGGAGCGAGATTCCCAGAAGGCTTCCGTCCTCGCCTTCTGATCACCGAAGCAACCAATGGCGACGTTGGCCTGCCAGACAGGGACGCCGAGGTCGCGCGGATGATAGCTAAGGTAAAGGAAGTCAATGCCAGAGGCGGAAACGCGCTGATACCAGCTTTTGCCAGCGAGCGAGGGCCTAGCATTGCCCTGGAACTCGCGGCGGCCGGCATCAAGGTTCTGACTGGCGGAATGGTGAACGATGTGCTGGACATTTGTCGGGAATATCGCTGGTGTGACAATGACACCGAAATCCCGATCAGTGATCCGAACATCGTTCCGATCTCGCCTCAAGTCGCGCGAGAAATCAGAAACGCCTCGGCAGTCAATCCTCGCGCGCCAGTGAATGTGGTAACCACTTCCGGAATGCTGGTAGCCGGTCTAAGCCGGACCCTGGCTTTCCACTGGATTGAGAATCCCGGAAACGCCATCTTGATCCCCGGCTATCAAGCCGAGGATGTGTTCGGCAGGCAGCTGCTGAACGTTGAGCGTGGCAGTTTTCTGGAGTTCCCAGAAAGGGAAGCAAAGCGCCAAGTGCTGGCCGAGGTGGAGCGATTCCACTTCTCCGGCCATGCCAGCGGCCAGCAATTGGCCAGCTGGATAACGGCGCTCTCGCCCGAGGCCGTCATCATGGTCCACGGCGAGCGGACATCATTCGGCGGACTGAAAAACCTCCTTAAGACCACGGGGTTCAACAAGCGGATTCTGGTTGGCAAAAACAACCAAAAGATCTGGTGTTAACCTCTGGCCACAACGCCCCCGGCGCAATGTCGGGGGCCTTTTAATTGCCAATGTTGTTAAAATTTACAAGCTTGATGCGCAGTAAATTTTACTACAACATTGAGCACCCCCTCACTCATTCCAGCAACGATTGCGGTATTTCAGAATCAGTAGAGGCGAAGCCGACTTACGTCTCTGATTGAGTGCTATCACCATATCTTTACTAGAATGAGTGAGGGGGTAAAGGTTTTGTAACCAAAATTTGTTCGCCTCCGGCTTCAAATTTTGGACAAAGCCCTTTATTTAGCAAACGGGTTCCTAGCCCCCCTTACTTCAAAGTGCAAATGGCATCCGGTTGGGCCGTGAGTATTGCCGGTATTGCCGATATAAGCAATCAAATCGCCCTGAAGCACGTAGTCGCCCACTGAAACCGCATTTTTTTGCGTATGAGAATAACGCGTTTCTGTGTTGTTGGGATGTTCAATATCAATGTAATTGCCGTAGCCGTCATTCCAACCGTCCGGTTTTTCTGCCATTACTAAACCTTCGGCCGCGGCGTAAATAGGCGTGCCGCAGGCATTGGCAATGTCAACGGCGTTAAAATTATGCAATCGTCCCCAATTCCAACCGGTTGTGGGAATGGCAAAATATCCGGCCAAATTAGGCAAATCCGAAAGAGAATTCAAAGCGGCCGCAGTTTTCGGTCTGGCGTCGGGAATAACCAGACTCACTCCCGGTAATAAATTACCGTTGTTGGCGGCCAAAATTCTTTTATTAACTTCGGCTATTTTATCCTTATCAACGCCATAAAAACTGGCGATAGAATCCAGATCTTCTCCGTCCCGCGCTATATGAACCACTCCGGAAACCGGCAAAACAATGATTTCTTGACCCGGCTTGATAACACCCGCCTTTAATCCATTGTTTACCCAAAGAATGGTATTTAACGAAATTCCAAAATTAGCGGCGATTTTTGATAAGCTGTCTCCTTCCTGAATTTTATAAATCATCAATCCGTCGCGAGTCGGCAAAATATTGCTTAATGGGCTGGTGGAATTTAAAATGGAATCACTGTCAATAATGACAAATCCCGTTGACGCCTGATCATCCGCCGCCAATAAAGCCGCCAAAACAAAGCTGTCAATAGTCGGATTGTTAATCAAAGCCGAATCAGAGTCGGAAGAGCTAGTTGGATCAGAGGCAACCGGCCCGCCAGAACCCAAAATACCGATATTTTGATATAAAGAAGCTTCTAATCCCGAACTGTCGGAATCCGCCTGATGAGAATCGCTGGTAATCAGGAAATTGAATAAAGAAACGCCAATAACTAAAACAATAGGCAGTACAACTGCCTGGCAGGGCTTGAACTTACGCAATTTTCCGATTAGAATACTTATAAAAACCACTGTAACACATAAAAGGGGAAATCTCTAATCTCTAAATCCTAGTCTCTAAACAATCTCAAAATAAACGAATCTCAAAAGTTGAACATGGGGTAAGTAAAAGCAGTTAAAGGGGGGAATTTCTAAATCCTAGTCTCTAAACAATCTCAAATATCAAATGATTAAAACACAAAAAAACGGTTTTGAGATTTGAAATTTGAATTTGTTTAGAGATCAGAGATTGGAATTTAGAGATTATTTGTTATGCCAGAAATAAAGCCAAGCCTTAATAATCGCCAATTGGAAGCCGTCAAACATCCGGATGGGCCTCTTTTGATCGTTGCCGGCGCGGGATCGGGGAAAACCAAAACACTAACCAGCCGATTAACTCACCTGATTGAATCCGGAATCAACCCCAAGAATATCATTGCCATTACTTTTACGAATAAAGCCGCCAACGAGATGCGCAATCGCGTTACTAACCTAGAACTCCGAACTCCGAACTTCGAACCGTTCATTGGCACTTTTCATTCTCTCGGCGCCCACATTCTTAAAAGAGAAGCCAAGTTACTGAAACGTACTTCGGCTTTCACTATCTTTGACAATGATGATTCACTTAGCCTGATTAGAAAAATAATGAAAGATTCTGACGTATCAAAAGATCAATACAGCCCGATGTCAATTCAAAATAAAATTTCTTCGGTTAAAAATGACCTTTTGGACGCCGAAGAATATCTTGATAGAATCGCTTTGAAAATCTTTGAAAAATACGAAACGTCCTTGATTAAAAATAATGCTTTTGATTTTGACGATTTAATCGAAAAAGTTGTTCGGCTTTTCGAAAAAAATCCCGCTGTTTTAGAAAAATATCAAAATCAATTTAAATATATCTTGGTAGATGAATATCAAGACGTTAACACGGCGCAGTATCGGTTCGTAAAACTGCTCGCCGAAAAACACCAAAACATCAGCGTTGTCGGGGACGACTCACAAAGTATTTACCGGTTCAGAGGCTCGGACTTTAGAAATTTTCTGAATTTTGAAAATGACTGGCCGCAAGCAAAAGTCGTAAAACTCGAACAAAATTATCGTTCCACGTCCAACATTATTACAGCCGCCTCAAAATTGATTAAAAATAATAAATCGCAAAAACCAAAAGAACTTTGGACGGAAAATTCCGCCGGCAATTTAATTAAAGTTATCGCCGCTCCTGACGCGGAAGAAGAAGCAAATTGGATTGCTGACGCAATCCAGAAATTAGTAATCAGCAATCAGAAATTGGGAATTGAAAGAGAAAAAATTTTTGATTACCCATGCCTACCGGCAGGCAGGCAATTACCGATTATTGCGATCTTGTATCGCACCAACGCCCAATCCCGAGCTATGGAACAAGCTTTGATTTCCGCCGATATTCCTTATCGGATATTCGGCGGTTTGAAATTTTACGAACGAAAAGAAATCAAAGATATCGTGGCGGCTTTAAGATTGGCGGCCAATCCCAAAGATCAAATCAGCGCCGAACGCATCTTAAAAAACTTCAATAAACCGGTGGCAGAAAATCTTCTCGCTCACCTCCCGCGCCTCGGAAAAGAACTAAAAATCTTAGAATTGATCAATTTTTTTCTGTCTAACGCCAATTATTTTGAATACCTTGAGAAAAATTTCAAGAATTATCAAGAAAGGATGGAAAATATAAATGAATTGATAAATTTTGCTGGAGAATTTTCCGACCTTCCAGATTTTCTTGAACGAGTCTCGCTACTCCAATCCGCCGACCAACCAAACTCCCTATATCGAAATATCGACATGTCGAAATCTCAACTGAACCCCGTTCAGCTGATGACCATTCACCTTGCCAAGGGCCTGGAATTCGACAATGTATTTGTAATCGGCTGCAACGAAGGTCTGCTCCCGCATCAAATGTCTTATGGCTCCCTCGATGAACTGGAAGAAGAAAGAAGATTGATGTATGTCGCTATGACCAGAGCCAAAAAAGAATTGTGTTTAAGTTTTTATAACATGCCGTCAAGATTTCTTAATGAAATCCCGCCGGAACTTACGGAATTTACGGATCTTGCCGGTGATAAAAAAGAATTGTCTAATGAAGATGATATCTATTATACTTAATTTATGCCAGGTAGTGAAAACTCGATTTGCCGCCAACGGCGGCTAGAACTATCTGGTAAAACTAAGATTGTAGTAATAACAAGGACTAAAGGTCAATCATAGTATTATCAAATTAAGATCGAGTTTCTACTAACCTGGTATGTACGAATCGCCATACGAAAAATCAAAACCGGACATTAGAGCACAGGATTCGAACCAGAGTCAGTTTTAGAAGCTAAAAAATGAGATGATTTCGAGGCGCGACGACGAGATTGTAGTGCTAACTACATCGAGAAGGAGCAACAAAGAAATCAACCATTTTTTAGCTTCCCCTCTGGGGCGGGTGAATTCTGACAAGCTTCTGCGTTGTTCGACGGAGCTGTAGCTACGGCTACTAATCTCCTCCTCACGCCTTGAATCTTGCCAGAATTCATCCCGCTAAATTGATTCTGGTTCGAATCCTGCGCTCTTTACTAAACGGATGGAAATAGAGCACGAGGAAGGTAAAAAAAGGCGCGAAATGCAGCAGAAAGTCGGCGAGTTAGGTATCGCGGAGGGCGATAAAATCATCGGCAAAAACGGCGTGGCTTACCGGATATTGGATTTTAAACTCGGTCTGGAATATCCCGGCGGCGGTTATTTTCAAGTTCTAGTCCAGAGACCGGGAATTCCATCAGAAAAAGGCCGTCTGACTTTTCAGGAGCTCTTGGAGGCTCAAGAAGCAGGCGTCATCGAACGCATTGAGCATATAGAGCAAGAAAAGAATGAGTAAAAAGTTGGGTCAGCATTTTTTAATTAACAAAGCCGCGATTAAAAAAATAATCGCGGCTTTAGATTTGTCTCCCTCCGGGAGATTCCCCGTAGGGGGACAAAACAACGATACAATTATCGAAATCGGCCCGGGAAAAGGCGCGCTGACTTTGCCGCTGGTTAAACAGTGCCAAGTGCCAAGTGCCAAGTGCCAAGTTATTGCGATAGAAAAAGATAAGGCGTTAGCTGAAACGCTAACGCGGAAATCAGTAAACAGTAATTGGAAATTAGAAATTATTGAGGGTGACGCGTTAAAAATTTTACCAAATCTAATTACCAATTACCGATTGCTAATTACCGATTACAAAATTGTAGGCAATATCCCTTATTACATCACCGGCAAACTTTTACGAATTTTGGGCGATCTAATTACTGTCCCTTCGGGACATCTCCCGCAGGGAGACAATTACAAATTACCGATTACCAACATAGTTCTGACTATTCAACGAGAAGTGGCTGAACGGATCACCGCTAAACCACCGAGAATGAATCTCTTAGCCGCCGCCATTCAATTTTGGGCAGAACCGGAGATAATCGGCTATCTAAAACCGGCCGACTTCTCTCCATCGCCAAAAGTTGATTCAGCAATTATGAAGCTTACCCCTAAAAAAATTACCAATTACTCCCGATTTTTTCCAAAAATCGAGGATCCTCGATCCGCGATTCTTTCAGAATCGGGATCGGGACAACTACCAACTACCAACTACTATCAACTAATAAAAATCATTTTTAAACAACCCAGAAAAACCCTGCTGAATAATCTCGCCGTCGGCTTAAAACTCGATAAAACCAAGGCGTTGGAAATAATGAAGACGGCGGGCCTAAAAGGCAATGAAAGACCCCAGGATTTAAGCTTAGAAAAAATCCACGAATTGCTAGAATTTATCTATTCCTAGTTCCTGTTTCCTGTTTCCTGTTTACTGTTTACTGTTTTTGCTATAATAAAAGGGCAATGAATCCCGTTAGAAGTGGCGCCCAATGCGGCCGCCATAACTATACGGGATATGTCCGGCAATAAAACAATGATTAAAGGTTCGCGTCAAAATTGGTTCCACTTCTAACGGGATGAGTCCCGTTAGAAGTGGCGCCCAATGCGGCCGCCATAACTATACGGGATATGTCCGGCAATAAAACAATGATTA
>MHJJ01000007.1:20019-56507 GCA_001817915.1 Candidatus Harrisonbacteria bacterium RIFCSPLOWO2_01_FULL_44_18 | reverse complement strand
CCATAACTATACGGGATATGTCCGGCAATAAAACAATGATTAAAGGTTCGCGTCAAAATTGGTTCCACTTCTAACGGGATGAAAAAAATTATCGCCTTAGGAATAATTGCCGCCTCTCTGACAGCAGGCGTTTTAATCATTGGTTTACAAAGCAATCCGTCGGAGATTGCCGCGCCGGAAAAATCTTTGGATAAGCCGGAAATGTTTTCATTACCCGCGTCTTCTTCTATTTCTAAAAATATTACGCGCGACCTTTCCGAAAAAATCGGCAAAGAAATCATTGCCCGCAATCCGGAAGGACCCGCCCTGATTAATAACGATGAATGGGTAAAAGCCCTTGATCCTGAAGAGGTTATAAATAAACTTCTGGCGGATGATATTGAAAATTTCAACTACAAAGATTTAATGCCGTCCATAAATCTTAATGAGCTTAAAATCGCCAGCGAACCAAATCCTCAATTAACAAAACAATATCTAAAGAATTTTCAGTCTATTTTGAAAAATAACTTTCTAGATCTTTCATTCAACTCAAAAAATCCGGATTACGCGGACTTTAACCGTTTAATCGCGGCTTACGAAAAAACTATCGCGGAATTTTATAACTTGGCAACTCCCCAAGAATTAGCCGCGGTTCATCAAAAAGAAATCGCGCTTTTAAGCGCGCAGAAAACTATCTTTGAAAATATCAAAAATTATAAAAATGATCCGGTGTTGGCATTGCTGTCAATCCAAGCCAACGGCCAAATTGACCAAGAATTCACCCGGCTGAAAGAAAAAATCAATGATTTCATAAAATGACACTGAAACATTTATCGGCCATTGTCGCGGGAATTACTATAGCTACGCTGGTCGCGCCATTGCCTTTGTTAACGCCGAAAGCGGAAGCGATAGCGGCATTTGAAATCAACCCGATTGTGATATCCGGAATCACGGCCATTGCCGGCTCAACAGCGGCCATTGCCGGTTCAACTGTCGCCGAAACTACCCAAACGCTTTTAGAATGGGGACAAAGTTTTATTTTGGCGGAGTTAAAAAAACGGGTTTTGGATTTGATGGTTGATCAAATAGTCGCGTGGATTCAAGGCGGCGGCGATCCCAAATTTATCACTGATTGGCGAGGATTTTTGGAAGACATCGGGCAAGCAGTGGTTGGCGATATGGCGCAATTTTTGGGATTGGGATTTTTATGCTCGCCGTTTAATCTCCAGGTTCAATTAACAATGTTTGCTCCGCCTAAATTCAGCACCCAAGTAACTTGCACCTTGGATCAAATTGTCGGCAATATCGAAAACTTCTTTGATGACTTTAGAAACGGCAGTTGGATCGCTTACCAAGAAATGTGGCGGCCGCAAAACAATTTCTACGGAGCCACTCTGCTAGCTTGGAACGCCAAAGAACAAGAAATTGCCGCGCGAACCGAAGCCGCCAGAAATGAAGCTATCGCCGGCCAAGGATTCTTATCCACTAAAGACGCTCAAGGCAGAATCACCACGCCCGGAATGGTGATCGGCGCCACTCTGGCTAAAGCGGTTGGTTCGGATATTGATTATATTATTAATGCCGACCAATTGGCGGCTTACATATCGGCAATCGCAGACGCTCTAATTAACAGATTAGTTAAGGCCGGCGTGGAAGGCATTAAGGGATTGTCCACTCCCAACGCGCCCAGCGGAGGGGCGGTAGCCGGACCGCCCGGCGGGGGCGGCCCCTGCGTCGGCTTATCCGGTTCGGCGCTTTCAAGCTGTCTAAATTATACCCAAACTTACGGCAATTCTTTTGATTCGGCCCAAAATAACATGCTCGCTCAAGTTGATCTTTCGCTCCAGCCCAGGCTTGAGGCAAAAAATTTGATTCAAGAATCAATAGATTTGGAAAACAATCTTATCGCGTCTCTTGAAAAACTGCTTACTTGCCGGCAAAGCTCGACTAATCCGACAATAAACGCGCTAGCCGGCGCCGTTAGCGATGAAATCAGCGCGGAAGAAAATATCTTACTCGGACTTCAAAGCGAATTGGCGGCAAATCAAACAATCATTGATTCTTTAGAAATAAACAAGCAGCAAATCCAGAGCGTGTCATCCGGCAACTGGGCCAGCCTGACTGTCGTATTTAATAACATTTCTCAAGCGCTTAATACCCAAGCTTCAATTGATTTTAAAGCCAATGCCGTGGCAGAGCGCGACACGATTAAACAAAAAGTTGACGCGAGATTGCTGACGGCGCAGCAAGATTTGATTCAATGCCAATCTCCGCTAATAACCCCTTAACGCATGAGTAAATATCTAAAAATAATCTTGGCTGTCTTGATCGCCGGATTAATAGTTAATCTGCCGATTGTTTTTGCGCAAGAACTGCCCGAAGTCGGAACAATCGTTGGCGACCCGGCATTTGAAGCGCCTGCCGGACCAATCGTTGGCGACCCGGCATTTGAACTGTCTGGCACACCCGGAGAAGGAGGAGGCATACGCGCCTGGGCTATCAGCGAAATCGGTCAAGGCATTTTAGCAGTGCTGGGTAAAGTAGTCGGCTTTGTCACTTATGTTATAAATTATTTCATCGGATACATTGCCGCGGTACTATTCACGCTTGGCGGATTTTTAATAAAAATTGGCCTGACAATGAATAGCCAGCTTATTGACAGCCCGACAGTGGCGGCCGGTTGGGTGGTAACCCGCGATTTGGCTAATCTCGGATTTGTTTTGGCGATAATTGTTATCGCTTTTGCCACTATTTTAAGACAGCAATCATACGCCCTAAAACAGACTCTTTGGAAATTGGTGGTCGTCGCTCTTTTGGTTAATTTCAGCTTGGTTATCGCCGGCGTTTTTATAGATCTTTCCGGAGTAATCAGCAATCTATTTATCTCAAAAGCCACCCAGGGAAATCTTGATCAATTCGCCAATGCCCTGGCAAGCAGTTTTGGCGCGCAACAACTTATGAAAATTACCGCGGATGACTTAAGAGGTTTTGAAGGATTACCGGAATTTGGAGCTAATATGTTTGGCGCCATTGCCAGTTTATCCTTTGTCAGTCTTTTTACTGTTTTGGGGGCAATCGCGCTCCTGGGCGTGGCGGCAATGTTATTTATTCGCTATATCGCCTTGACAATTTTGCTGATTTTAATGCCGCTTGCCTGGCTTTTCTGGATTTTTCCCAATTTAGCCAGTAATTGGAGCAAGTGGTGGAGTAATTTTATGAAATGGGTGTTTTTCATGCCGGCGGCTACCTTTTTCCTCTATCTGACGATTCTGCTCGTTCATAATCAAGCAGAAAATCCCTCTTCGCCGATAGATATCATCAAGATGGTTGGCGCCGGCGGGGGAGCCGAAACCATACTTCTAACAACAATTGCCAATCCATTTGAAACTTTCGCGCGAATGGTTGTTATTTTGGGACTTTTGGTTGGCGGTTTGATAGCGGCTAATTCTTTCGGCATTTATGGCGCCGGCGCTTTTATGAGTATGGCCAATGGAGTTAAGGGCTGGGCTATCGGCCAAATCACCGCTACCGGCGGTTTTGCCGGGCGCTCCTTGTTAAGAGCCGGCAGTAAAATTGATCCTGCAACCGGCAAAGCAACGCCCAGCTGGGCGCAAAGGGTGGCTAATAATTTGATACGCGTTCCGGGCTTGCGAGGCGCCGCTACCGGCCTTAGCAATCTGGTTGCCACGAGTAAAAAAGGCGTTGAGGGATACGCGAAAGAAATGGACAACTGGACTCCCGAGATGGTAACTAACGCGATTAAAAAACCGGGCGGGTTATTAAATCCAGAATTGGCGGCCGCCCTTGCTTCAAAAGCGGCGAAATTCAAGCTCACGGACAAATTATACGGGGATCCGGAAAAAATAACGGATGAAAGAGAAAAAGATCGCGTCAAAAAATCAAATGACGCGGCGACTAAAGCGATGCTGGACGCGGCCCGCAAAATGGGCACCCAAAAAGACATCTTGGAAAATCGCCTTGATTTGGGAAGCGACAAAGAAATCGCGGATATCTTGGGCAAAATGTCGCCAAGAGCGTTAATTGAAAAAGTGGATGCCATAGCGCTTAAAGACAGGCGCGTCTTTGAAAAGTTAACGCCCGCCCATCGAGAATTTATTGCCAAAGAGGGTTCGCGCGACCAAGTAATCAATATCGCTAAGGTCGCGATTACCCTGAATAAAGAACAGCCGGAAAACGAAGCGGCGAATCTGATACTCGGCAACTCCGCTTTTATGGGCGCTATGAAAGAAGCCGTCAAAGAAAATCGGGAGGACTTCAAGGATTTTGGCGAATACTTCGACAAAATGGCGGAAAAAATGTCAGCCGAAGCCGCGACGGCCCAAGCGGCTCAAAAAAAAGAAGCTGAAGAAAAGAAAAAATAATATTTAACTTATATATTTAAATATGCTTGACGCTTTAACGCCCGCTAAAACAACAATAGATTTCAGCTCACTGCCGCCCTTAATTCGGGAATGGTTGGCTTCAAATCGGCTGACTTACGCTATTATGGCGATTAATCGCCGCCTGGGGTTTGTCAACGAACGTCAATCAATTCTTCCAAGCATCATTTACGACTTGGCAACAATGGAAATTCGGCCACAGGACTTTACTCGGGAATTAAGCGCGCGACTGGACATAAGTTTTTCGGCGGCAAAAATTATCGCGAGAGAAATCGAAGAAAAAATCTTAAATCCCGTGGAAACAACGTTAAAAAACGAATTGGGCATTGACGCGAAACTAATTTATCTTGGAGAAGAGCAAGCAAGCAAACGACCAGTCGCGGCGACTAAGGAAAAAGGATGGGCCGCAACCGCTCCCGCGCTGAAAATAGAAAAAACTCCGGAAATTAAAACTCCTGAAATTTCTAAACCAACGGCGATGCCATTCCCAGAAATCAAAAGTCAACCGCCAAAGCCGGCAAGTGAAACGCCATTTATCCTTCATGAGGAACCGACAACCGCTAAATTAACGGAGGAAAAACAAATCCCAAGACCCTCATTTGTTTTTAGAGCGCCGGCGGCGGCAAAACCACCATCGGAAAAACCGGTTGAAGTAAAGTTGGAAACTGCTAAACAAAATAAGGGGAGGGTGGTGCATTACAGCAATTTTAGAACGAAATTATAATAAATGTATGGCGTCCCGCCTCGGCGGGATGCTCATGTTTGTAGCTAAATTTTCTTCGCTACGCATGAGCTCAAAAAATTTAGACAAACATGGCACAGTTCCAGGTTCCACAATTTATTGAAATAGAAGATAAAATAGTCGGCCCGCTGACTTTAAGGCAATTTCTCTACCTTGCCGCGGCCGGCATTTTAAGCTTTCTGCTTTTTTTCGTACTGCAAACCTGGCTTTGGTTTATTGTCGCCGCTCTTTTCGGTTCCACGGCGGCGGTCCTCGCTTTTGCCAAATATAACGGCCGGCCGATTTCAACATTGGTTAAATCGGCGTTTTCCTATCTTTGGCAGCCAAAATTTTATCTTTGGCAACGAACGGAAGCCGCTCCCCAGCGCCCTCTTCTTGAGGCCCAACCGATAGCCAAGAGTCCTCTTCAAAATCTCTGGCTAAGACTGACGACCAGCACCCAGGCGCTGACTAAAAGAGAAAAAACTTTCCGGCCGCCCGAACGTTTAGAGAAAAAATTTGAATTATTCAGAAAATTGACCGGCGAAAGAGAAGCCGCCAGACGAATTGATTACAGATAAATGAAATACTAATATACGAATTCATACTAATGATACAAATGAATACTAATAAATTAATTTATCCAGAACTTTCTTATGCCATTGTAGGCATTTGTTTTGCTGTCCATAATGAAAAAGGTAGATTTGCTCGCGAAAAACAATACGCAGACACAATAGAAGAAAAACTTAAGGAAGCAAAAATTCCTTATAAAAGAGAGTTTTCAATCGGCGATGCCGGGGATAAAGTTGATTTTTTAATAGACAATAAGATTGTTCTCGAAATAAAAGCAAAACGAACCGTAATCCGCGAAGATTATCGTCAACTGCAGCGCTACCTACAAAGTTCAAGGATACGATTGGGTTTATTGATCAATTTTAGAACGTATTATATCAAGCCACTAAGAATAGTCAGAATCGATAAAGATACTAGTCCCGATTATAAAAATTCGTATTCATTAGTATAATTAGTATGCATTAGTATATTGGTATTACACTACAATGCCTAAAGAAGCTTTGCCGACTCAACAATTTATAGAGATTGAAGCCATTCAAAACGACGCCGTAATTTTAAAAAACGGCGGCCTTCGTAAAATTTTAATGGTATCGGGCGTCAATTTCGATCTCAAATCCGAAGAAGAACAGCAATTGATTATTTACGCTTATCAAGGATTTCTCAATTCGCTGAATTTTTCTCTTCAGCAATTTATCCATTCGCGAAAATTAAACATTGAAAACTATCTCAATAAATTAGAGCAGGTTCAAAACAAGGAAACGAACGAATTATTGAAAAATCAAATCGGAGAATACAGAGAATTCATAAAATCTTTAATCAGCGAAAATGCCATTATGAATAAAACATTTTTTGTCGTGGTGCCTTACGATCCGATTCAAATTTCTGAAGCGGCCGCCGGAGCGGCGCAAAAAATCTTCGGACTCCTTAAGAAAAAGCCGCCGGCGATTCTTGAGCAATCAGAACCCGAAAAACAAAAACAACTAGAGCATAACTTGGATCAGCTTAACCAAAGAGTTGATTTGATAATAAGCGGCCTGACTCAAATCGGCCTGCGAGCCGCGCCCTTAAACCGCGAGGAAATCATCGAACTTTTCTACAACCTCTACAATCCCGAAGCAATCGAAAAAAAGGAATTGGAAATCGCGAAACAAACATAAATGTAATACTAATATACTAATTCATGCTAATGATACGAATGGCAACTAATAAATTTTATATTCGTATTCATTGGTATAATTAGTATGTATTTGTTGATTGGTATTACATCAGCGTAAGCGTATGCAAGAAGACATCAAAAATTTAATCGCGCCGCCGGCTTTGGAAATAAACTCCAACTATCTAAAGTTAGGAGGCAAATTTGCCAAGACTTTATTTATTTTCACTTATCCCCGCTATTTAGCGACCGGCTGGTTTTCGCCCTTTATCAATTTGCCGGAGCTTTTGGATATTTCTATTTTTATCCACCCGGTAGACACGGCTTTAGCGTTAAAAAATCTGCGCAAAAAATCCGCTCAAGTTCAGGCGCAAATCAGCGAACAAGAAGAAAAAGGGCTGGTCCGAAACCCAGTCCTGGAAACAGCTCTGCAAGACATCGAATCTTTGCGAGACACGCTTCAGCAATCCCGCGAAAATTTATTTAATATCGGCGTTTACATAACCATTTACGCCGACACTTTGGAAAATCTCAATAAAATAGAAGCTCAAATTAATAATCTTTTGGAAAGCCGGCTGGTTTACGCCAAATCGGCGATTTTTCAGCAACTTGAAGGATTCGGCTCAACTCTGCCTCTCGGCTTGGATCAATTGTCAATTCATACTCCTCTTAATTCCAGCCCCGCGTCGTCATTTTTCCCGTTTGCTTCCGCTAATTTAACTTCCGACGAAGGAATACTCTATGGCGTTAACCGCCATAATAACACGTTGGTAATCTTTGATCGTTTTTCTTTGGAAAACGCCAATATGGTAATCTTTGCCAAATCGGGAGCCGGCAAAAGTTACGCCACTAAATTAGAAGTCCTGCGGCAGCTGATGCTTGGCGCGGATGTAATCATAATAGACCCGGAAAACGAATACGAAAATTTGGCTAACGCCGTCGGTGGCAGTTTCTTTAAAATATCCTTAAGTTCGGAACATAACATTAATCCCTTTGAAATTCCGATTATTCCGGAAGATGAAGATCCGGCCAATGTGTTAAAATCTCACATCGTTAATTTAACCGGTTTATTGAAAATAATGCTGGGGAAAATTACTCCCGACGAAGAGGCGTTGCTTGATCGGGCAATCACCGAAACATACGCGGCCCACGACATTATTCCGGGAAAGGATTTTTCCAAAACTCAACCGCCGCTTTTGGAAGATTTGCGGACTGTTCTGGAAAATATGGAGGGCGGACAAGGTTTGGCGCAACGGCTTTATCGCTTCACCAAGGGCAGTTACGCGGGTTTTACCAACCGGCCGACAAATATCGACATCAAAAATCGGCTCATTGTTTTTTCCATTCGCGATATGGAAGAAGAGCTTCGGCCAACCGCGATGTACATTATTTTAAATTTCATCTGGAATTTGATAAAAGCCGAACTTAAAAAACGCGTTATGATTATTGATGAGGCCTGGTGGCTGATGAAACACCATGACGGCGCTTCATTTCTATTCGGTCTGGTCAAAAGAGCCAGAAAATACTTTCTGGGAGTTACGACTATTACTCAAGACGTTGAGGATTTCGTAGGATCGCCCTACGGCCGGCCGATTATCACTAATTCATCGCTGCAGCTGCTTTTGAAACAATCGCCGGCTATGATTGATCTAATCGCTAAAACTTTTAACTTAACTGAAGGCGAAAAAAATCTTCTGCTGGAAGTCAACGTCGGGCAAGGATTATTTTTTGCCGGATTAAATCATGTAGCGATCCAAATAATCGCATCGTATTTGGAAGACAAAATTATTACCACAAAAAAGGAAGGGCTAGTAACTGGTAATTAGTAACTGGGAACTGGGAACTGGGAACTGGGAATATGGAACATCAACCTAAAATTTCAATAGTAGAAGCGGTGTTTTTACTAATGTACCTCGGCTTTACTGATTTAGTCGGGATAATTCTGGTTCTTTTCGCGTTTGATGATTTTTTCATCATTGATGCTCTAACATTTCCGGTCACGCAGGTTTATTTTAGAATGAAAGGGGTGAAAGGCACCGCGGATCTTATTGCCAACGTGGCTGAATTAGTCCCTTATGTCGGCGCTCTGCCATTACGCACCGTTGGCGTTCTTATAGTCATTTGGGCTGACCGGCATCCAGAGGGCGCGCTCGCAAAAAGCGGTCAAATGGCTCAAATGGCGGCAAAAGTTAAAACGCCAAAGGGCGGAACATTGGCGGCAAGGGCAAAATCTTAACAATGAACATGAACAAAATATTGATCGTAATTTTCCTGCTTTCCTCTTTCCTCTTTCCTCTTTCCTCTTTTTCGCAAGCCGCTCCGGAATTTCTGGTTACTTGGAAAGCAAGCAGCTACGCGCCTTCTGATTATTTAGGCAGAATTCTTCCTTCGCGCGGCGCGCCCGTAGAAGTAAATTTCGAGTTGGTTGATAAAAATAAAATCGCCGATCTTTCGAAAAATGAAATTCGCTGGTATCTCGATAATAAATTACAAAAAACGGGCAAGGGAATTAAAAAGTTTAATTTTGCGGTTGCCAACTTTGCCGACCAAACTCATCAAATCAGAATGACGGTAATAAAATATAAAACTTTGGGCGACTTGGAAAAATCCATAACAATACCCATTGTTAGTCCCCAAGTCGTAATTGACGCTCCCTACGCCAATAATCGAATTCGAAGCGGATTGAACAGTTTTCGCGCCCTGCCCTACTTCTTTAATATCGCCGATCTTAGCCAATTAATTGTCGAGTGGTCGGCTAATGGCCAAAAAACCAGCGGCGCGGTCGCTAATCCGGAGATATTAGATCTGAATATAACCGGAGGCAAACGTAGCGCCGAAATTAATTTAAGCGTAAACGCGAAAAACCGCGCGAACGAAATAGAGCAAGCAAACGAATCAATAAAGTTAGTAATTGGTAATTAAGAATAATGAAAACAATAACGAGGAAAAAAGTTGGTTTTATCGCTTTTGGTTTGGCTAGTTTTATTTTGCTTTCCTCTTTCCTCTTTCCTCTTTCCTCTTTCGCGGAAGGTTACCAACTTAACGTGTCAATACCCGGCCTCCCGGCAGGCGAAGTTACCAGTCTTGGTCAATTCATTAAAGCGATATATAACTGGGGCTTGGGGGTAGTCGGATTAGTGGCTTTCGCGATGATTGTCTGGGGAGCGATTGAATATACGGTTTCAGCCGGCAATGCCTCACGCAGACAAGACGCAGTGGACAGAATAACTCAAGCCATTGTCGGGCTCGCTCTGCTTTTAGGCGCCTACATAATTCTTTTCACTATTGATCCGGGTTTGGTAACTCTGCGCGAACCCGGAGGATTGCAATTGGAGACGGTTAAGGCGCCAGCGCTCACATTACCAACCGAAAATATAGCCAGTCCGCAAACAATCGCTGGCATTGAATCAATAAAAACTAAAGCGGCTGAAGCAACGGGCAAAATTTTAAGCGCGAGAAACAGGGCGGATATTACACTCGAAGAAATCAATGACTCTATCACTCTTGCGGTCACCGTTGGTACCGTAATATACGGCAGCGACTTTTATAATGAACTCACTGCCTTAGAACAACCTGCTAGACATATTGCCCTTACTGTCCTTCCACCTTTGATTGCGCAAGCCGAAGCGAAAAGAGATGAAGTGATAAAATTTGCCGACGCCGCTCTAAATCAGCAATTCATCGCTATTGACGCCCTCAACACGGGCAAACCAATACCCCAGGACACTTTTTATAATATGGATGTTTTGAGAAATACAGCCGAGGCGCATTTTATGCAATTATTAAGTCTGCAGAACCAAATAGAAGATTTGGCTCAAGATGTAGAAAATACAAAGATACAGATAGATGTTAAAATAGCCGGGTACCAATAGCATGAATCCCGTTAGAAGTGGCGCCACGCTCGGCCGTCATAGCTATACGAGAGATAAAATGAAACTCAATGTTAAAAGGTCAATTTCATAACAGGTTCCACTTCTAACGGGATGAGAAAATCGTTTATTATATCAATGGAAGTTCTGGCGGCAATATCGGCGGTCATCGGCTTATATTTTGGCTGGCGATATTTCTTAAAGCCGGTAGTTTTCCCCACCCCTAAAGCCGCGCCAACCGAAATTCCCGAAGAAAAATTAAAAGCAGTTTCCGCGGGACGAGCAGTCAACTATTGGGTAAATCGCCAAACCAATAATATTTATTATATAAACGATACCGGCGAAGTTTATAAAATCACTCAAGAAGGCCAAGATGAAAAAGTCATATCCTTGAATCTCAAAAATATCCATTTTGCCGATCCCTCGCCGGATCAAACAAAAGTTTTGATTGCTTTTGGGTATCCCTACCAAACTGTATTTACTATTTTTGACAGCAGTGATAATTCTTCAATGCCGTTGCCTGAAGGCGCTACAGCCGCCACTTGGGATTCAAGTTCAACCAAAATTGCTTATTTAAAAACCAATGGGGGCGCCAGCGCCTTAAATATCCTTAATCTCGCCGACAAAAAATCAAAAGAAATTCTAAAACTGGCTCAAAAAGATTTGGATTTAAAATGGATTGCGCCTGAAGAAATTTATCTCATTCAAAAACCATCAGCGCTGGTCAGCAATCAGTTATGGAGTTTTGATTTAGACAAAAAAACGCTGCGAGCGATTATCAAAGACGAGGCCGGCCTAATGCTTAATTGGTCGCCCGACGGACAATCGGCTCTCAAATTCACCGGCAATTCAATAAATAATCGTCTGGATCTAATTGATAAAAATAATAATTTGCTTGCCAATATTACGCCGACGACTTTACCGTCAAAATGTCTATATGTGACCGATAAAATTTATTGCGCGGCGCCCGAAACAATGCCTTCAAGAACAATTTTGCCGGACGATTATCTTAGCAAAAAAATTTATTCTAGAGATGATTTTTATGTTCTGGAGCTGGCGGAAGGATTTTTCGCGCCGATATTTTTTGGCAGCGACGTTAAAATCGACGCCACCAATTTATCCATAGAAGGCAATCGTCTGCTTTTTATAAATCGCTACGATCAAAGAATTTACTCTCTGGAGCTATAAGAATACAGCGCGAATCAACTTGACGATTCCAATTCGAGAATTATATCGGTTTTACGATGACATAACGTTCCTTTCCTTCCCCGATACTTTCGGTCTTTACATCAGGCCTAGTAGCTAACTCCACATGCACTAATCGCCGCTCATAAGCATTCATGGCGGGCAGTTTTATTTCCTCTTTATTTAATAAAGCTTTTTGCGCCGCCGCTTTGGCTAATTGCAAAATTATTTCTTCGCGTTCTTTGCGGTAATTATTAATGTCAACAAAAACATTTTCCTGATTATGCTTCTTGGTTAATAATCTGACTATATGCTCAAGGTCTGCCACAAGATACGGCAGCCATTTTTTCAGCCATTCACCCTCATTTATAAAAACGGTCAGCTTTTTATTTTCGGAATCAAAATTGACGGCAAGGTCGTTAAGACCCATCATTTCCAGAAGATTTTTTATTGTTGCTGTTAGATCCAGATCCATAAATTTTCCGATTAATGACTATTTGCTGTCCGATCGAAAAAACGGAAGTAGTTAGCCAGTATAATCCCACCGCCGCCGGCAAAGAAAATAGAATTACGACAGTTAAGATCGGGCCGATGAAAACCATTTGCCGGCCAATCTGAGCGGCTTTTGGCAATTCTTTCCCTTTTTCAATCTTTGGCAAACTTAGCTTGCCTTGAAAATACTGCGAAACAGCTGCCAAGATAACAATAAATATACTCTTCTCCCCTAAATTGATCAAGCCCAAGAAAGAACTGTCTATTTGAGAAATACGCGGGATGAAACTGTATAAACTACCGACATCAATTTCGGTAAATCCGTTTAAAAAAACTTTATAAAGCGCGATAAGGATAGGGAGTTGAAGGAATAGCATTAAAAACCCCGAGAAGGGATTAACTTTATGTTGCTTATAAAGTTCCATCATCGCTTGGGCTTGTTTTTCTCGATTATCTTTGTGGTCGTGCTGAATTTTCTGAATCTCCGGCTGCAGCTTTTGAAGTAAAGTCTGATTTTTAAAACTTTTGTAAAAAAGAGGAAAAAGGATCACGCGAACAACAATAGTCAGCAAAATAATCGCTATGCCCAAATCTTCAAAAGTAATATACTCGTAAAGAAAAATTAAGGCGTTGAAAAGCGGTCGATATAAAATTTCGTTAAATAGAGTGGACATGAAACTAGGTGTTAGGTGTTAGGATTTTGGAAAATTCTTTTATAAATTCTGGTTTATCAAGTCGAGAGGCGTTAGGCGATAAAATGACTAAATAATCTTTAGTCGGCAAAGTTCCTATCTTTTCTCGGAAGACATTAAAAACGATTCTTTTTAATCTATTCCTTTCAACGGCTTTTGGAGAAACTTTTCGGCTGATCACGACTCCAAGCCGGCTATGATCCGTTTCCGGAACAAAAATCTTCAATAGAAAATTCCGGCTCCGAAAAACCTTACCAGTTTTTTTATAAAATAATTGGATCGGGAGCCGATAACTTTTAGCTAACATAGTAAACAGCGACTAGCGATTAAACCGTGAGTTGATATCTTCTTTTTCTGCGCCGTGCTTTAAGTACGCGCCGGCCGCCGTGCGTACGGCTTCTTTTCAAAAAACCATGCGTTCGCCTTCTTTTTCGTTTTTTAGGTTGATATGTTCGTGACATAAATTTGACCTTTAGAACCTATCTTAATTATTTTGACGAACAACACGCTTAGGGAGTATTATTGAAACAGGTTCCGATAAATCAATAATAAACTTAATATAGAATTTTATCAATTCGGGGTTATTTTTAAAAAATGAGTTTTCCACAAGAAATCAACAGGTTATCCGATTGTCATATTTTGAATCGTTGAGGTGTGGTAGTAGAATTGAAATACAATGGACCTTAATCAACTTTGGCAATCAGTTTTAGGAGAGATAGGACTTCAAATTTCAAGGCCAAATTTTATTACTTGGCTAAAGAACAGCCAATTGATTGAAAAAAAAGATGGCGTGGCTTTGGTCGCGCTGCCAAACAACTTCGCGAAAAATTGGGTCCAAACAAAATACCACAAAATTATTCTTGGCGCCTTAAGATCAATAGATGAGAATACCAAAAAAGTTGATTTTATCGTCAATCTTAATCAAAATCCATCTCCTGCCCTCTTGGACAAAGAAACCGACCTGGAAAACAATAGTCAGTTGATTTTCCCGGAATTTAAATTGGATCCGGAAACCAATCTCAATCCTCGCTACACTTTAAATTCTTTCGTGGTAGGTTCTTCAAATGAAATGACTTATGCCGCCGCTTCGGCAGTCATAGACGACATTGGCAAAAAATACAATCCCCTTTTTATACACGGCGGAGTTGGTTTGGGAAAAACTCATTTAATCCAAGCCATTGGCAATGAAATAAAAAATCGCTATAAAAATAAAGTAAAAGTAAGATACGTACCTTCAGAAAAATTTATCAATGACGTGGTCGCGGGTGTAAGATCAAAAAATATGGAGCCGGTAAAAAGCAAATACCGAGGGGTTGACGTTTTAATAATTGACGACATTCAATCAATCGGCGGCAAAAAAACTACCGAAGAAGAATTCTTCAACACTTTTAATACTCTCTATGAGAATAGCCGCCAAATCATCATCTCTTCCGATAGGCCGCCAAATTTTCTGCCAGCCCTGCATGAAAGATTAAGGTCCAGATTCGAAGGCGGCATGATCGCCCGCATAGAATATCCGGACTACGAACTTAGAATGGCAGTTTTAAAAACGAAACTTGGAGAAAGAGGAGTTTCTTTGGATGAAGGCGTAATATCTTTGATTGCCAATAAAATTCAAAAGAATTTACGGGAACTCGATGGCGCTCTTAATAGAATTTTATTCTACCGGCAAGTCAAAAATGTTGAAGTTGACGCAAAAATGGCGGAGCAAATCATCAATGAAACGGTTAAACAATCGTCGCACAATGTAAATCCGAATTTAATCATTAAAAAAGTCGCCGATTATTTTGATATTCAACCGGCTGATATTGCCGGCAAATGCAGAAAAAAAGAGTTTGTTGAACCGAGACAAGTCGCTATATATTTATTAAGAGACCTGCTGGACTTGTCTTATCCTTATATCGGAGAAAAAATAGGAAAAAGAGACCATACCACGGCAATGTACGCTTACGAAAAGGTTTCTCGGGAAATTAATAAGAGTCACGATTTCAGTCAAAAAGTTCTAATGATAAAAGACACGATCGATAAAGAAAGCAATTCGTAATTCGTAATGATGAAAATGTTTATATCAACTGAATAAATGCTTAATAAATTGTTAATTAAAAAAACTTAGCCGTAATTAATTAACAATTTTTACTCAAGAAATTCGCCGGTTATTAACATGCCGAATGACGCGTTAAGCCCGTATTTACTGGAAAATATGATCATTATCAACAATTAAACAGTCCCTACAACTACTACTAATTATATTAATAATGAAATTAATAATATTAAGAAACAATCTAAAAGAAGGGTTGAGCGCTGTGGAAAAAGCAGTTTCTGAAAATAATAATCTGCCGATTTTAAAAAATGTTTTATTGAAAACTGATAATAATCAAATTAGGATTTCCACCACCAATTTAGATTTAGCGATTAGTAAGTCAATATTAGGAAAAATCATTGAAGAAGGCGGCATTACCGTGCCCTTCAGCACTTTATACAGCATTGTTAATAACAGCGACAGTGAACGGATAAGTTTGGAACAAGATAATAACACTCTTATATTAAAAACCGACAATTACGAAGCTAAAATTCAGGGTTTAAACGAGGAAGAATTTCCGATTATTCCAAAAATTGAAAACTCTAAAAATTATTTGGAAATTGAACCCGCGATCCTTAAAAATTCTATTCTGAAAGTTCTTAGCGCTGCTCAAATTTCTGAAATTCGACCGGAAATCAGCGGCATTCTTCTGGATTTTCAATTAACAATTTTAAAATTAGCGGCTACCGACAGTTTTCGTTTGGCTGAAAAAACTTTGGCGTCAAATCAATTTGGAGCTAATTTTAACCGCGGTTTTAAAATAATAATTCCGCTTAAAACTACTCAAGAAATATTGAGAGTTTTTAAAGAAAATCAATCGATCAGCATTTTTGTCGATTCAAACCAAATTTTATTAAAAACCAATGATTTGGAATTAATTTCTCGGCTTATTGACGGCGTCTATCCCGATTATGAACAGATAATTCCCAAAGATATAGAAACTGAAATACAAGTTGAACGCGAGCCGCTTATTAATGCCGTAAAATTAGTAAGCAGTTTTAGCGGAAAAAATAACGACATCAAATTAAAAGTTAAAGATAAAAAGATTTTGGAAATTTATTCCGCCAGCCAATATCTTGGAGAGAATCATTATTTAGTCCCCGCGAAAGTTAACGGCCCTGATTTTAAAGAAGTCGCCTTTAATTGGCGTTATCTAATGGATGGCCTGAAAGCGTTGGATTCGGAGAAAATCATTTTTGGATTAAACGGAGAAAACAAACCGGCAATTCTTAAATCTCCCGAAGACGTCTCTTATTTCTATATTCTAATGCCAATCAAGAATACTTAGCGACTAGTATTTAGCCACTAGTCGCTAGTCGTCGCTATCTGTAGAGGATTATTTCTTTTTCGGCTGATTTTCCGGAAGAGTCCGTGATTTTTATCTTTAGAGAGTTTTGAAGTTCAACATTATTCGGCTGGTATTTAAATTTATAAGTATAATTTTTGCCAAAATTTGTCGCGGCTTGATTAGCGATATTGATTAAGCTGTTATTGAAATAAAGCTCAATAGCCAAAATGTCGGAACTGGATTTTATTTCCGCCGCGACATCAATTACCGAAGAAATAAAACTCCCGTTACTTGGACTAATTAAATTAATCTCGGTTTGGCCGGTTGTTGTTTCATTGACTAAAACAGCTCCGTTTGGCAAAGGCAGATTATAAATAGAAGAATTTTCTACGTTAGTTTTAATCCATTCAATTACCGGTTTTTCCCAGTTTTCAAATTGAGGACTATTTTGATTTAGATAGTAAAGAATTTCATGGATTTGGGGATAAAGCCGATCATTGTATCGGTAGTTGGCGACATATTCTCCATTGAGCATTGGTTTATCGCTGATAACCGGTTCAGGGCGATTGAAGGTTCGAAGCGGCCGATTTTTTAGCGCCTCGTTCATAAATGCGTGCCAGATCGGCACCGCGGCCAAAATACTGCTTCCTTTTTTTTGCATCGGGCTGTTGTCATTATTGCCCGCCCAAACGCCGACTACCAAAGATGGCGTATAGCCGATAGTCCAAGCATCGCGATAGTCATTGGTGGTTCCGGTTTTTAAAGCGATCTCATGGCCGGGAACAATCGTTTTATCAAGACTATTGGCAAAAAGAGCCATTCTCGCTTCCGTGTCCGAAAGAATATCGTTGATTAATCTGACGTACTGCGGATCCGTGACTTTTTGGTTTTGATCGCGGTATTCTTCAATGGTTTTATTTTCTTGATCAGTGATTTTTAGAATTAAGGTTTGCTTATGTTTTATTCCTTCTTGGGCGAAAACCGAATACGCGCCTGCCAGATCGATTAGCTTGACTTCGCCGCCGCCCAAAACCAGCGATAAACCATAACGGCTTCTTTCAGTGAGGGTGGTGATTCCAAAATCCAGGGCTATTTTTAAAACATCATCTATGCCCGCCAAATAAAGAACTTTAACCGAAGGAATGTTTATTGATTGAGCCAACGATTGCCTTAGGTTTACCGGTCCGCGGAATATCTCATCGAAATTTTCCGGCTGATAACTTTTTTCCGGATCATCGATGGTATTGAATTCAGTTTTGACGTCAAAAACAACGGTGTTCGGGCCGAATCCCTTTTTAAAAGCGGTCAAATACGCCAATGGTTTGATGGCCGAACCCGGTTGTCTTAGCCCTTGGGTGGCAACGTTAAAATTCCCGTCATTTTCAACATCAAAGTAATTTTTTGATCCGACCATCGCTAAAATCTGGCCCGTGTCGGCATCTTGGGCAATCAGGGCGGCATTTTTCCCTTCGTATAATTCTTTATTGCGTTCCGCGCCTTCAGCCACGACTTTTTCAGCTAATTGCTGAAGATCCCAATCTAAGGCAGTGATAACTTTGAGGCCGGCCGACCGCGTGAATTCTTCTCCATACTGATCATTAAGATAATCCTGAACCGCCATAACAAAGTGAGGCGCTTTTATGCCCGTCACCTGCGGCGCGAATTTAAATTTAATTTGTTGAGCTTTTTGTTTTTCTTTTTCATCAATAAAATCAAGCTCAAACATTCTTTCTAAGATATGATTTTTTCTGGCGATCAATTCATCAACGTGCTGGCCCCATGGCGAATAGTAACTTGGAGCTTTTGGCAAACTTGTCAGCAGCGTCGCTTCGGCCAAAGTCAAATTTTTAGCCGATTTTTGAAAATAGGTTTGGCTGGCGGCTTCGATGCCGTAGGAATTGGCGCCGTAAGGAATTTGATTCAAATAAAGATTTAGAATCTGATCTTTGGTGTATCGTTTTTCCAGTTGAAAAGCTAAAATTATTTCTTTTATTTTTCTGGTCCAGGTTCTTTCCGGCGTTAAAAAAAGATTTTTGGCCAATTGCTGAGTTATCGTTGAGCCGCCTTGAGCGATTCTGCCCTTTTTCAAATTTATCAATAGAGCCCGAATTATTGATTTCCAGTCAAATGCCGGATGATTATAAAATTCGTTGTCTTCAATGGCCAGAGTCGCCTTTTTCACCGACTCGGGAATTTCTTCAAAAGAGATGACGGTTCTTTTTTCTTCTCCGTGAATTTCATAGAGCAAAACTTCTCCGGTTCTGTCGTAGATTTTTGTTGATTGGATAACCTGACGATTGGTTAAAGTTTCCGGATCCGGAAGGCTTTTGGCGACATAAATAAAAACCAGCGCCCCCGAAGCGGCTGTCAGTAAAAAAAGTAGGAATACCAGAGAAAAAACCTTAAGCATTATTCAATTCCATACTATAAATCTTTTGGTTTTTCCGCAAGAAAATATACTGGAAGGGGCATATCGATGATCTCCGTCGCCTTTCCATAAATCTAAACAAACCGGCCAGTTTGTCTTTCGGAAACAGAATAAACCGGCTCCAGCGGCCGGTTTTTCTTCGCCCTCGGCGCGCCACTTTTTGTTAAGAACGATTATAACAAAAAGACCGAGCTGGCGCGCCTCCGGGATGTTCCTGTAAAACAAGCTGGCCGGTTCTTGTTAGAAAATAAAACGGGATTTGTTCTGCAGGCCCACGAAACAGCGGGCGGGCGGCTTTTTATTCTAATCTCATGAAGTTTAGGATGTATTAGATTATACAGAAAACCCCCCGCCTAAGGCGGGGGGTTTTCAATTGACATCGGCAACGTTTACAATTCTTCTTCCTCTTCCTCCTCTTCTTCTTTTTCTTCCTCTTCGTCCATTTCTTCATCTACATCCGCGTCATCACTCGGGTTGCCATCCTCGTTAACTCGTTTGTGCCGAAGAATAGGTTCTTTAATTTCTAATGTCATTTTTGCGTAACAATGCCCAAGATCCATTTCCCGGGACATTATAACTTTTCGACCTTGATTTATATTTATTGATTTAGTTGATTTATGGGATTATAGCGAACCGCCGCGGTTATGGCAATGGCCACCGCGTCGCTGATGTCATCCGGCCCTTTAATTTTATCGATTTTTAAAATTCGACTAACCATCTTTGCCACGGATTTTTTATCGGCTAATCCGTATCCGGTCACTGCCTGTTTTATTTCCACTGGCCCATATTCTATTAAACGGATTTTATTTTGTAAAGTTAATAATATCAAGATGCCTCTGGCTTGCGCCACCTCGATGGCGGTTTTTTGATTTCTGGCGAAATAAATTTTTTCTAACGCCACCAAATCCGGATTAGTTTTTTTTATTAATTTTTCAAAACGATCCGCCAAGCTGGAAAATTTCGATATGCTTTTATCAAAAATTTCTATCAGTCCGCAATCAATTAATTTTAAATTATTGCCGCTATTAATCAATCCGTAGCCGATTCGGGAAGTGCCGGGATCAATACCAAGAATTTTCATATATTTGTTATTACTTTCTGTATATCTTGATGTTCTTCCAGTTTTGCGATCAAATCGTTAAGTTTTTGTTTCGCTTCATCGGACAGCGACTGTTGAAATTTTGGTTTCCATTGTTTTTCTCCGCCAGAGGCGGATCCGCCTTCGGCGGAAAAAGACCATAAAACGCTTCCCGGGTCAGCCATTTTCGCGCCGTTTTCGTTTAAAAGATGCCGAATCTCGGCAATCGTTCTATTTTTGCTGTCAGTGATCCCTTCAATAATCATCGCCACGCTTTCCGGGCCATAAGCTTCAATTACAATTTCCCCCAAATTTTTATTTTCCGAGGCTTTTTTTATGGCGCGTTCGATGTTTTCCAAGGGGACTTGGTTTTCCTGGGCTTTTTCAATAGCCGAACGAAGCCGGGGATTGAAATCCGGATTCGGTTCCTGCCGCGCGGCAATAGAAATCGCCATCAGCAGTTTGGAAAAAACCTGCCCGCGTTTTTGGTCGGCCGTGCCCTTCTTGTGTTGTATTTGTTTCCAATGAGAATGTCCGGACATATTCTTCTTGAATTATGAATTATGAATTATGAATGTCAAACGAAAAACCCCGCTCGTTTGAACGGGGTGGGGGCGGCAGGAGTTGAACCTGCAACCTTCGGGTTAAAAGCCCGCTACTCTGCCAATTGAGTTACGCCCCCAAAACCGGTGAGAGGGTGGTGGCCGGGGAGGGATTTGAACCCTCAAGACCTTGCGGTCACCCCGCTTTAAACGGGGCGCGTATGCCTGTTTCGCCACCCGGCCGCCGGTTTACTGCCTGATTTCCTGCCGTCTGACGATCCAGGTGTTACTGCCTCCGTAGCTGCCGATTCGGTAGCTGCGCGTGGCCATGCCAAGGTATTGGCCGGTGTTGGCATCGAATGCCTTGACCGTGATGGTGACGTTTGAGCTGAACCCGTTGGGGAAGCTGCGTCCTCTGACCGCGAAAGGCGCGGCAGTCGGAGTGAGTCCGTTTGTGCCGAATTGATCGTTGACCCATACCTCCATCACCGTTCCGTCGATGCCGTTGAAGACGCTGATTACGGTGTTCTCGGCCAGTCGGATGTTGGTGCGGACGTTCACGCCCACACCGCCACTGCAACCGATCAGAGAAGTCGAGACGATCGCGATGCCGACGAGAATCAGAGCGATGCGGTTCATGTGTTCCTCCATTGGCCTCCGAAGCTTTACGCGTAGGAGGCCTTTGCCCTCCGACTTGCCCCCCGAAGCCTTGGCGACGAGGGAAGTGTAGGAGAGTTTTGCCTTTACGAGATCAGCGCCGCCACCAGGAATGCCCCGATGGTCAGCAACGCAACCACTGCGTTCACGATCGGACTGCGCCATTTGTCGGCCTTTGTCTCTCGACAAAGATCGCACAACACGCAGTCGCACCAGTTGCATCTGCAGCTCATGTCGCCTCGGGCAATAGGGTGGGCCTAGAGTTAGGCCGGGCCGTTGACGAAAACAGTGTATACGACCAGAGAATAGAGAAAAGCCAGAAAGGCGGCTCCGCCGATCATGTTCCTGCGCTTCTCCTTGGTGCTGTCTTTTAGCGCCAGAGAGAGTGGAAAGGCGAAGATGGCGACGAATCCGACTGTTACGATAGCGGCTGTCAGCAAGGCACCCAACATAGAGACCTCCGGAAAAGAGGGGTTTTGAATTCTCAATGTACTAATACATTATAGCATATCCACAGGATTTGTCAACCCCACATCAGAGCCGCTTCTCGGCTCGGTGCGCGGCGCAGTCCCCCAATTTTCCACTTGTGCGGTTAGAGAAGATGGCATACGATGAAACCAATGGCTCAGGCGAAGATTGAAGAACAGTTATTAAAAATCAAAAAAGAAGGCGAAGAAAGAGAAGCTCAAAGAAGAGCTCAAAAAAGCGGTTTTACTTATCTGAATTTAGCCATTTCTCCAATTGAAATTGATGCTTTGAATTTAGTTCCTGAAGAAGAGGCGCGGCGCCTTGGAGTCGCGCCTCTTGAATTTAAAAAACCCGATCTTGCTTTGGCAATTTCAGATCCCGATTCATCCGAGACTAAAGAATTTATTCAAAAACTGGAAGGTCAAGGTTATAAACTTAAAGTTTTTGTCGCTTCTTTAAGCGGCCTGGAACATGCCTGGAGTTTTTATAAATTTGTTCCGAAAGAAGCGCCAAAAATTACGGGCCGGGTAGATATTAAAACGGCCAAATTGGAAGAATTAAGCCAAAGGCTTACTGATTTAAAAAGCATTCGCGAAGAAATTTCATCTTTCTTGGTTTCCGGAGCGGAAACCGGCGAACTTTTGGAAATTATTTTTGGAGGCGCGCTTGCCGCTCGGGCATCGGATATTCATTTTGAACCCGAAGAAACAAAAATTAAATTGAGGTTCAGGATTGACGGTTTGCTTCATGATATTTCAGACGACACGCCGCTAGAGGTTTATCCGTTGCTGGTTTCGCGCGTAAAACTTTTGGCCAGTTTGAAAATCAACGTCCAAAATGAGCCGCAAGACGGCCGGTTCACCATCAACTTGGAAAAATATGAAATTGAAAGCAGAATTTCGATTATTCCCGCCGAGTACGGCGAAACCATTGTCATCAGAATTTTAGATCCTCGGATCATTCAGGTGGAACTCAAGGATTTAGGGTTGAGAAAAGACGATTTGACGATAGTTGAGAAAGAATTAAAAGAACCTAACGGCATGGTTTTAAATACTGGCCCAACGGGCGCCGGAAAAACCACCACGCTTTACGCGTTTTTGCGATTTGTCAAAAAGCCGGAAATCAAAATTATCACCATAGAAGATCCCATTGAATATCATCTTGATGGCATTGAGCAAACTCAGGTTGAGCCCGGGACTGGCTACACATTTGTTAAGGGACTTAGTTCGATTATGCGTCAGGATCCGGATATTATTTTGGTGGGCGAAATTCGCGATCAGGAAACTGTCGGCATCGCTCTGCAAGCTGCTTTAACCGGGCATTTGGTATTTTCCACGGTTCACGCCAATTCAGCCGCCGGAGCCGTTCCGCGTTTGTTAGATTTGGGCGCCAGACCTCAAAGCATCGGGCCGGCGTTAAATTTAGTAATTGCCCAGAGATTAGTGCGGCGGCTCTGCGATAATTGTAAAATGCCGCAGCCGATAACTCCCGATTTGAAAAATAAAATTAAAAAATTTTTGACCAATCTTCCCGAAAGGGTGGATCGGAGCGATTTTGAAGAAATAAAGATTTTTATTCACAGGGGCTGTTCTCAATGCCATAATTTGGGGTATAAAGGAAGAGTGGGGATTTTTGAACTTTTGGAAGTCGGCGATGAAATGGAGAATTTAATCACCCAAAACGCCAGCGAGCCGGTTATTCATGAATTTGCCATTAAACAAGGAATGACGACTCTGTGGCAGGATGGAATTTTGAAAGTTATTTCCGGAGTTACCAGTTTTGAAGAAGTGGAGAAAGCGACAGGACCTTTGAAATTTTAGAAAAATTAAAAAAAATGACCTCATTGATCTGTGGGCAAAAGGTTCCGAGTTATCGGAACAATGTGTGGTCTCTTTCAATAATTAAAAGAGGTTAGAATTTTCCCGAGGAGTGTCCCAGCCGGAGCCAAGGCATCCGTATGACTAAAGAAAATTCCCTGCCCACAGATCAATGAGGTCAACCCCACGCCATAAAGAGTAAAACTCGTTTGGTGTTGGGGGGCAATCTCGTTGATGAATGCTAATATAGCATTTTGCCTCATTCTAGCATAAATAATACACTATGTCAAGTGCCAAAGGAAAAACATTATTAAACCCAAAAAACGATCAAACAGTTGATTCTTTATTGCGTCCGGCCGCCTGGAATGATTATGTCGGTCAGGAAAAAGTAAAACGCAATCTTAAAATCATTCTTGAGGCCGCCAAAAAACGCCAAGAAGTTTGCGACCATCTTTTATTTTATGGCCAAGCGGGTTTAGGCAAGACTACTTTGGCTCATTTGGTCGCGAAAGAGTTGGGCGCGAATTTTAAAGTTACTTCCGGTCCGGCTTTGGAAAAAATGGGCGATCTGGCGGCGGTGTTAAGCAATTTAGAGAGCGGCGATTTACTTTTTATTGACGAGGTGCATCGGCTCAATCGGCTTATTGAAGAAGTTTTATATCCGGCGATGGAAACTCGCAAGCTTCATTTGGTAGTCGGCAAAGGACCGGGCGCTCGGACTTTAACTTTGGACCTTCCTCCTTTTACTCTCGTAGCCGCGACTACTCGAATCAATTTATTGTCCGGGCCGCTCCGTTCTCGTTTCGGCGCCACCTTGAAACTTGATTATTATGAGGTAAAGGACATTGAAGCTATTTTAAAACGTTCCGGCGAGCTTCTGGGACTTAAGGTTGATCCGGCAGCCATAAAACTTATTGCCAATGCTTCCCGTTTCACTCCGCGAGTAGCTAACCGATTGTTAAAGCGCGTTCGCGATTACGCGGAAGTGCATGATCTTAAACTTGTTGATGAATCAGCGGCTAAGAATACTTTGGAGCTGTTGGAGATTGATGAGTTGGGGCTGGAACCTCACGACCGGCGATTGCTCGAGGCGATTATTAAAAAATTCAATGGCGGCCCGGTGGGCGTTGCCACTTTATCGGCCGCTCTTAACGAGGATAAGGGAAATGTTGAGGATGTTTATGAACCATACTTGATGAGCATTGGTTTTTTAAGCCGGACTCCCAGCGGTCGGATGGCCACTAGAGCGGCCTACGAACATCTTGGCTTAAAACCTCCGGAAGGAACATTGATTTAGCTATAGACTTTGAAGGTCTTATAAAAATAAAACCTCCGGATTCCGGAGGTTTTCAGCTTTTTCTAGTTTTGGCAATTTTGTTTTGAAAAATCAAATTATTTGTTAATATTTCATCAGAGATGGCAAGAAATATAAAAAGTGTCACGGGCAATAATAAAATGTTAAAATTACACTATGACTATCAGAATTGTAAGAGAATCAATAAAAAGAGAAGAATTATTGAGGATAGCGAGTGAAGAATTCGGCGATTTTGTAAAAGCAGTTGTGGATATTGAGCGGGGAATTATGGCCGTGGGCGGCGAACTTCATGCCGATGCGGAGGTAGTTTTAACGGAGAAAGAAGGATCAAAGCGAGAAAACATTTGGGGAATTAATATCTATCCAAAAAAATCCGAGAATGAATGGATTGAGTTTGATTCTATGATAAATTTGAAGCCGCATTACGGCAATCGGTCGCGCGACGTGGAAAGCCCCCAAATAAAAGAGAAAATAAAAAATATAGTTAAAAAGCTAATCGTTGATTAAAAGTCATTCTGATGTTCTTAAGAACATCAGAATGACACTTGTATAAATTTTCATGGTTTTCAAGCATAAAGAATTAGCCGCCGGCCGGTGGTACGAGCTTTCTTTGAAGGAACAATTGAGTAACATTGGCAGTGAAGTTTTAAGAGCCGCGCGTCAACAGGGTAAAGATGAAAAATTATTTTGGGCGGCGGTTGAGCGGGCGTTAGAGCTTTTTGATTTAACCCTTGAGGATTCTCGCTGGAAGGGCCGCCGTTGGGAAATTGCCCGAGCAAGAGAAGTATTTTGCGACGCGGTATACGGTGGAAAACTTTATCAAAGTTCTCTTCAGGGTCTAATGCCTTATTTTGATCAATTTGCTTACGCAGTTCGTTTGCGAACGTAGTGGAAATATAAAAGATATCATGGGGCGTGAGGATAAATTATGATTATTCAAGAGTTTTTGCCCAATCCCGTCGGCAAAGATAATGATGGCGAATATATTAAACTTTTTAACGATGGCCGCGAGGCCGTTAATTTAAGCGGTTGGAAAATTAAGGACGCGAGCGGCAAGACTTATTCGTTAAATGGGAAAAGCATAATAGGACAAGGAGAATTGATTTTAGATTACGCGGCAACAAAGATCAGTTTAAATAACAACGGCGAAACTTTATTTTTATATGATTCATCCGGGAAGCTGGTTGATGAGGTTGGTTATAGCGGCAGCGCCGCGGAGGGCATGGTTTACGGCAAGAAAGTTGAGTTAAGCGAAGAAATAAAACAGGAATTGTTTGAAGATTTGCCGGGACCGAGTGGCAACGTGATTCAAACAGATTTTTCATTAGACATTTTTTTGGCGATTATCGTTACCGGATTGATCTTGGCGTCGTTATCGATTTTTATAATAAGAAGGCTTGATATAAAGGTATGATTATTTCTAAAAGCAGCGGTCAAACTCAAAAAATCGCCGCTGATTTAGCCAAAAAAATCCTCAAAACTCAAAACTCAGAAGCCGCTGTTGTTGCTTTAGTCGGCGATTTAGGCGCCGGGAAAACAACATTCGCGCAAGGATTTGCCAAAGCGCTTGGCATTCGCCGCCGGATAGTCAGCCCGACATTCCTAATTATGAGAAATTACCAATTACTGATTACCAATTACAGAATATTGTGGCATGTTGACGCTTATCGAATAAATAAACCGCAAGAATTAACATCGTTGGGTTTCAAGAAAATCCTCGCCGACCGCCATAATATTCTTCTTATTGAATGGGCGGAGAAAATCAAAAAAATTTTGCCGAGAAATACGATTTGGATAAATTTTCAACACGGCGCGAAAGAAAATAAGCGTCTCATTGAAATTTCTCCTTAAATGCGCTAAAATTTTAAGGCTTATTGAGAGAGGGGCAAGCAATGGATAGTGACCGAGAGTCTAGTTTCATGCAAGGCGATTGGGAAATTCGAGCCAGAGCCACGGTTGAGGGTTGCGGAAGAATCGTGATCTACGCGCGTTATTCTTGCGAAGAGGAGGCTTGGCAAGAACTCGCGCATCTGAGAGATCTTTTACCGGTTTTGCAATTAGGCAATACGCCCGTTCTTGGATTTGATCTGTTTCATCTAGCTGATGGGAATTGGTCGAAAGCATCGATAGATCTATAAATAAAACCACCCAATCGGGTGGTTTTTTGCTTCCTAGAATTTATTTCAATAGGTTCTAGTCTCCGGAGTAGCAGTTGAATCGTCCTCCTTTAGTTGGCGCTTCCTTGACCAGTTTTTCAAACAAATTCATTTGTCTTTTTGTGGCGCCGTTCTTTTTAAGCCAGTTCCAGGCATTGGTGTGAGCCATATTGAATTCTGACTGACTGTAGGGCAATCCTTTATGGCTGATAACTTTATCAGCGGCTTGCCGGACTTGTTTGTCCGAAAGTCTCTTCACTGCCGCCTCCTTTTGGAAAGAGCCGATATTATGGTAATATAAGGTTTATAAAATATCAATGCCTAAGACTCTCTTGCTTATTGACGCCAGCGCCCTGATCTATCGGTTTTTTTACGCGTTGCCGCCTTTGACGACGCCGCGAGGAGAGCCGATTGGCGCGATTTACGGGCTTTGCGGGATCTTGTTGAAAATTTTGAGTTTATCAAAGGACAACCAGCCGCCCGATTATATCGCCGCGGCTTTTGACCGGCCGGAAAAAACTTTTCGCGAAGAAGAATTTAAAGAATATAAAATTCATCGCCCGCCGACCAAGCCGGAATTGTTGTCGCAAATTAAACGGATGTATGAAGTCTTTGAAAATTTTGGCATTACTATTGTCGAAAAACCCGGCTTTGAAGCTGATGACCTGATTGGGGCGCTCGCCGAGAAATTCAAGCAAAGTTCTGAACTCGCCGAAGGAAAAATTATTATTCTCTCCGGCGATTTGGATGTCCTGCAGTTAGTGGAAGATGAAAAAGTATTAGCTCAAATGACAAAAATCGGCATTAGTGAAACTCAAATTTATGATGAAAAAGCGGTAGAGGCGCGTTTTGGCATCAAGCCTTCGCAGCTGCCGGATTATAAGGGATTAGTCGGCGATCCTTCGGATAATATTCCGGGCGTCAAAGGAGTCGGACCAAAAACTGCCGCGCCGCTGATTAAAGAATTTGGAAGCGTTGAAGGGATTTTTGAAAATTTAGGATTGATTGAATCAAAAATCGCGAAAAAATTACAAAACCAAAAAGAGATCGCCTTGCTTTCAAAAAAATTGGCCACCATCCGCCGAGACGCGCCGATAGACGCTAAGTCATTAAGCGATTTAGTTATTAAGCCATTGGATAAGGATAAACTCACGAAGTATTTTGAAGAACTGGGCTTCAGGACTTTAGTCGAACGTTTGACAAGCGCAATAACATCCTTACAAACTTGAGAATGTAAGGATGTTATTGTGTAAGTATTGTTGCGGATACAAGATAAATCGCGGCATTGCTGGTATACTGAAAAATAATGAAAGATGATACTCTAGAAAGTCAGAAAATTGAAATCGCTAAATGGTTGCTTAATCCGGATAAGCAACAAAAATTGCCGGACGAATGGAATCAGTTGAAAGAACGATTAAAAAAAGAGGGACTTGAAAAAATATTTCACGAAATCGAATTGCCACTCGCGCCGATTCTGGAAGAAATGGAGAAAATCGGCATAAAAGTTGATTTGGAAATTCTGGAAAGACTTTCCAAAAAAATGGCGAAAGAGCTGGATGCATTGGTTAAAATAATTTATAAAAAGGCTGGCGCGGTTTTTAATCTTAATTCTCCTAAACAGCTTTCCGAAATACTTTTTGAAAAATTAAAAATTGACACAGCCGGCGTTCCTAAAACTAAAACCGGCATACGTTCTACGGACGCGGCAGCGCTGGAGAAAATTAAAAACCATCCGATCGTGGATTTAATTTTGCAATATCGGGAATTGTTCAAAATCCGTTCGACATACGTTGAGCCGCTTAAAAAACTGGCCGGGCTTGACGCGAAACATCGGATTCACACCCAATTTTTACAAACCGGCACGGTTACCGGCCGCTTGGCTTCTCAAAACCCAAATTTGCAAAATATCCCGATTCTTTCAAAGTGGGGAACGGAATTAAGGAAAGCATTTGTCGCTGAAAGCGGATATACATTGGCTTCTTTTGATTATTCTCAGATTGAATTGCGAGTTTTGGCATCGGTAGCCGGAGATCCTAAAATGATTGAGGCATTTCAAAATGATTTAGATATCCATATATTGACTGCCTCTCAAGTTTTTAACGTGGACACCAAAGAAGTCAGCAAAGATCAGCGTCGTTTCGCCAAAACTTTGAATTTCGGGATTATTTATGGAATGGGGCCGGACGCTTTTGCCAGAAATACCGGTTTGACCCGCGAAGAAGCGGAGAATTTTATCAGCGAGTATTTTAATGATTTCTTGGAAGTAAAACGATGGCAGGAAAAAATCATTGATAAGACGCGGCGATTAGGATACGTGGAAAATCTTAATGGCCGCAAACGCTGGCTGCCGGAGATTATTTCAATGAATCAGCGAATAGCTCGAGAAGCGGAAAGAGCCGCCATCAATATGCCTATTCAGGGTTTGGCGGCGGACATTATTAAATTAGCGATGATTAAAATCGCGCGAAAACTGAAAGAGAAAAATTGGTGGAATGACAAAACAAGACTGCTTTTATCCATTCATGACGAATTGTTGTTCGAAATCAGCAATGATATTCTTAAAGAAGCGATTGCTCTGATTAAAAATGAAATGGAGTCAGCTTACAAATTAGCGATTCCTTTGAAAGTAGAGGCAGCATACGGGGAAAATTGGGCAGAATTATAATGTTTCAGCGTTTTTGGTCAAATTTTAAAATTTACGCGACTTTGCCGGAAATGCGGGTTTTCTGGGTGTTTTTGTTTTTGGTTTTGGCAGTTTTAATAATAGATTTTATTTATCTGCCATTTTTATGGAGCTTAATCAGTTTAGGAATTTTTTTGGCCATCGGCGTAATTATTATTTTTAGCAGTTTGCGATCAGCTAAGGCGAATTTAAACATCAAAATCGAACACAGCCGGTTTGAAAGCATTATCGGCGATTTGCGCGATGGTGTTGTCGCTTATGATCAGAATTTTAAAATTTTAGTGTTTAATCGAGCCGCCGAAGAAATTTTCAATCTTAAAGCCGCGGAAGTTATCGGCAAATATTTTTCTTTGGAGCAAGCCAAGGAGCCGCGATTGAAACTTTTGGTCCAGACGTTTTTTCCCTCACTGGCGCCGGCGGTTGTCCGCCGATCGGAAGCCGGAGTTTATCCGCAAGTTATAGATCTTTCTTTTGATCAGCCGGTATTGGATCTTAGGATCACCACCAATCGCGTCGCTGACAATAATGGCCAAGTTCTTGGTTTTGTTAAGGTAGCGCGGGATCGGACTAGAGATTTAGAATTGCTGCGTTCTAAGAGTGAATTCATAACTCTTGCTTCTCGACAGCTGCGGACTCCATTGACTGCCGCCAATTGGGTTTTTGAATCTTTGAAGAAGGAATCTTTAACCGATAGCCAGCAAGAATTGGTTAATTCCGGTTCGCAAGCCACCGGCAAACTTTTGAAAATAGTAAATGATCTTTTGGATGTCGCTAAAATCGAAGAAGGGCGATTCGGTTATAATTTTCAGAATATAAATATCGTTGATTTTTTGGAAAAAATAATTGGCGAGGCTTCCGCGATTGCCGGAAAATACAATGTCAAAATTTATTTTGACAGGCCGGCGGAAGCGATTAACATTTTTGCCGATACGCAAAAATTGGGAGTTGCCGTTTCTCATCTTTTGGATAACGCGATTAGATACAATATTTCCAACGGACGCGTTGATGTGAAATTACAAAAGTTGTCAGACCGTCCCTACATTCAAATAAGCGTTAAAGACACCGGCGTCGGCATTCCCGAAGAGGATATGCAAAAACTTTTCACCAAATTTTTCCGCGGCGAAAACATTACGAAACTTTCCGCCGAGGGTTCCGGCTTGGGCCTTTACATTGTTAAAAATATAATCCGCCGTCACGGCGGCAATATCCGGGCAGAGTCGGTTTTAGATAGAGGCAGTGCGTTTTATTTCACTTTACCTACTGATCTAAAATTAGTGCCGTCGAAGGAGATTGTGTACGGGGAAGAGTAAAGGGCTTTGTCCAAAATTTGGAGCCGGAGGCGAACAAATTTTGGTTACAAAACCTTTACCCCCTCACTCGAAAATCATTTATGTATTATTTCTACACTTTGCGGTCGTTAAAGGATAAAGATTTATATTTTGGCTATACCAATGATTTGCGTAAGAGATTTAAAGAACACAATGCCGGTCGTGTTGACTCGACTAAAGAGCGCAGACCGCTTGAGATTATTTATTATGAGGCCTACAAATCTGAAAAAGACGCGCAAGAACGAGAAAGGCAAATTAAAAGACGCGCCAAAGCTCATATCAGCTTAAAACGGCGAATTAAAAACAGTATTAACGAATAATGATTTTCGAGTGAGGGGGTGCGCGATTTTGTGGCTAAATTTTCATCGCCACAAACGAGCTCGAAAATTTAGACAAAATCGGCATGCCCGAATTGCCCGAAGTTCAAACTATTGTTGACGATTTAAATAAAAAAGTGGCTGGCCGGAAGATTGTCGGCGCGTGGTTTGACTGGCCAAAGATGATTAAACCGCCTTCTTCTCCAAAGACTTTTGAGAGAATTTTAAGGGGCGGCAGGATTTTGAAAGTTGAGCGTCGGGCAAAGTACATAAAAATTTATCTAAGCGGCGACCGATTGCTTTTGATTCACCAAAAATTAACCGGGCATCTTTTGGTGGGAAAGTGGAAAATAGAACCTGTTAAGAAAGTTCAAAGTTTATTGAAAGGGCCGCTGGAAGAGAGAGTTAACGATTATATTCATTTGATTCTATATCTTGATGATGGAAGAATGCTGGCGTTTTCTGATTTGCGGAAATTTGGCACCGAGCGGGCAGGCAAAACGCAAGATATAGAAAATTTACCCGAATTAAAAAACTTAGGACCAGATGCTTTAGATTCAAAATTAAATTTCAACCGATTTGCCGATTTGATAAGTTCGGAAGAACGAAAGATTAAACAGGTTTTGATGGATCAGGAAGTGATTGCCGGCATTGGCAATATCTATTCCGATGAAATTTTGTGGGAAGCGAAAATTCATCCATTTAAGCCAGCTAATAAATTGACTCAAAAAGAACTGAAGGCTTTGTGGCTGGCAACGCGCAAAATTCTTGAGAAGGCACTTAAACTGCGCGGCACTTCCATCAGCGACTATCGCGATACTTCTGGAGAAAAGGGTTATTATACGGAGGCGCGAAAAGTTTACCAGCGCGAAGGCGAAAAATGTCCTCGTAAATGCGGCGGCACAATCAAGCGCGTAAAAATAGGCGGGAGATCGGCGCATTATTGCCCCAAATGCCAGAGATTGTAGTTATTAAGTCCACCAGTATTATTGACAGATTTTATTTATCGCTTTAGTATTTTAATCAGTTCTTTCAAGAAGAAGAAAGGAGGGCGCCTTATGTGTCAGGCGTATGAAGCAGAAAAAAGGCTTTTTAATAAGATTATGGGTATAGCTTGCATTAAAGGTTTTGCCGCTGCTCGCGCTGGTAAATTAAAAAAATTGAATCCTTATCATAAACTTTATGAAAAGGGTATGAGAGAGATGTGGGATGATGGTTGGGAATGCTGGCGAGATAAGATATTGCCTTGGGCATTGGAGGTCGTATATCATGAACGAGGGGATGTAATCGGCGGCGCGGAGGCCCGTATCAGTTTCAAAAAAAACCGTTTCCTGCCCCATGATTTAGAAAGTATTGTGGAATGTTATCGGGCTTAGCAGAAAATCTAACTGGCGGATCTTTGGGATTTTCGCTTTCTCTTTTTCCCTTCAACTGACTGTTGAGGGGAATTTTTATTTAGGTACAATGAGTGGCGACAGTCATTGCGAGCGACCGAAGGGAGCGCGGCAATCTTACACTAACTGTTTATACAAATCGCGCCATCCGCTGTTCATTTTATTAATTAAAGCCACCTTCTTTTTCCGGGATCCAGCTTTAATTTGTTTTTCTCGGGAAATCGCGCTATAAGCATTATCAAAAATTTCATAATAAATTAGTTTTGTAAGATTGTATTTTGATGTAAATCCAGGGACAATTTTTTCTTTGTGCTGATAAATTCTTTTTCGCAGATTGTTGGCAACACCCGTGTATAAAACAGTATTGTTTGGATTAGTCAGTATATAGACGTAAAATTGTTTATTCATATTATTACATTATTGTAAGATTGCTTCGCTTCGCTCGCAATGACGATGGTTTATCGCTCGCAATGACGATGGTTTATCGTTCGCAATGACGATGGTTTATCGCTCGCAATGACGATGGTTTATCGTTCGCAATGACGACAGCAATGACGACAGCTTATCCAAATTGTTATACTGAAATATATGATTATCTACCTTTACGGCCCCGATTCGTATCGGCGTCAGAAAAAATTAAAAGAGATCGTAACGAAATATAAACAAAAACATTCGGCGGTTACGATGGAGAGATTTGATTTGGAAGCAGAGCCAGACTTGCTTCAACTTCGAGATTTCATCAAAAATCAATCTTTGTTTGACAGTTTTAAATTGGCGATCGTAAGCATCGGCATTGGCGGAAATTTCAGCAATGACTTCGCCGAATTTTTAAAATCTCAACTGGAGTCGGGAAAGACCGTTTTATTGCTTTTGGCCGACAAAGAGCTTTCCAAAGAATTTAAATTTTTATTAAAAAAACCGGTTATTTCACAAAATTTTGAAGAATTAAAACCGCCGCAAATAGGGGCGCTTATCAGAAAAGAAGCTCAAAAGCGTGAAATAAAATTGCCTTCTGAAGCAATCAATTCTTTAATCCGAGCCAACGGATCGGATCTTTGGGGGATTATGAATGAATTGGATAAATTGGAACTTGGCGGACACGCCGAAGATGCCTTAACTCCGCCGATTTTTTTTGTTTTATTAAATCGAGCCAAACGAGGCGATCTGTCGGCGCTTACCTGGTTACTGGAGACGGAAGAACCGGCGAAGATTTTTAATATCTTATCTTCTTTTGTTAAAACCGCGGAGGACGCCGCGCGAATGGCCGACTATGATGTTGCTGTTAAATCAGGAAAGTTGGGATATGAGGAAGCGTTATTAGATTTAGTAATTAGCGGTTAGCGACTAGTCACTAGTTTACTTAATCGTGATTTTAGCCGCGATGCCTTATTTTTTTTGATGAGATTTGTTTTGGCCGCTTTGTCTAGTTTTTTATAGACTAAAGAAAGATTTTCGGCTGACGGAGATTTTTTGTATGCTTTGACAACCTCCTTGAGAGCTTTTTTTTGGGTTATATTTCTGGCGCGCCGGCGCAAACTTTGGCGGAGCGCTTTTTTAGCGGATTGGGTTATGGGCATGAATTTAAGATTTAAGGTATAAGGTTTAGGGTATAGCCGCTAGAACCAGAGGTCAAGTCTTGACAAATTATATTGGCATGCTACAATAAATTTCAGCATATTAAGAAAGGAGGTAGCTAGGGTGGCTAGGATGGGCAACAAAAAGCGAGTTTGCGATACCTGTAGGACCGAGATCGACGGTTATGAATTGTGTCTGGTTTGCTGGCAGGGAATCGTGGTCAGCGAGGGTTTCGTGGGCGTGTTGGATTTATTGCCGGATTTGTATCGGGAGGAAGGAGAAAAGGAGGAAAGCGAACACGACGCGTAAGTTCCCCTCGTGGGGATGGTTCAGGCGGGCTTTCTTTTTTCGGAGGTAGCTAATGCCGCAGAAGCAGCAGCAGAAGAAGAACGAGAACGCGAAGGGAAGCGCGGCGGGCCGCAACAGCAGGAAGTCGGCCCGCTACCAGGAATATAGCGCGGCGAAAGGCCGCGCGGAGCGCGTTTTGCGCCGGATGCTTCGTTCCAATGGACCGAAGGAGGCGTGTGTGTGGGCCGAGCGTACCAGCAACGTGGATGTGCTCAACGGACTCGCGCAAGTCTTCGGCGGCGAGAAGGCCGGTCAGCTTGCGCGACAGGCGATCGAAAGGAGGCAGGCGTGAACGAGGAGATCAGGAACTACTTGGACGGAGGAGATGAGGACGTTTTGAGGTCGTCGAAAGAGCGCGTCCACCGAGAATCAGAGACGGCGCGCATTCGCCGGCTCCAGATTGAGTGTGGCCATCGTCTTGTGTTTCAAGGCGGCGACCCGCGACGGTTTGCGGACGAGGTCGTCTGGAAGGGATCTGGAGGCTAGTTAGCCGGCTAGTCGGCTGCACCGTTCATGACCCCGTTGGTTGGATAGAGCTCAGAGCTCATTCAACTGACGGGGTTTTTAATTGTTAGGGTGTCTTCAGCAATCGGTTTTCCAATCTAAACATTTAACTTGTATAATTAAACTATGATTTATTCTTTATACGGCAAATTGGTTGGCCGAAAAGAAAACTATATTATTCTTGAAGCCGGCGGAATCGGTTTTAAAGTTTTTTTGTCTTTACGAGCCGCGCAGAGTTTACCACAGCTTGGTTCCAATATCAAATTATTTTGTTCGCTTTATAATCGCGAAAACGAGCCATTTGAATTATTTGGATTTTTAACCGAACAAGAACTTTATTTGTTCGATAAATTAAACACTGTCAGCGGCATTGGGCCAAAAACAGCTTTGGCGATTCTGGGAGTGGCGCCAATTGAGCAGTTGATTGCCGCGATAAACGCCGGCAAAACAGAACTTTTGACCAAGGCTTCCGGCATCGGCAAAAAAACCGCCGAGCGGTTGGTGGTGGATTTGAAAGGAAAACTGGAAACCGGCAGTTTGGAATTTACCGCGCAAACTCTCGGTCTAATGGAATCAGATTTGGAGCTGGAAGATACGTTGGTAAGTTTGGGCTATACAAAACAACAAGCTAAAGCGACCGTTGCTAAAATTGACCCGAAGATCACCGGCTTTAAAGAAAGATTAAAGGAGGCATTGAAAAAAGCGAAGAGTTGACAACAACATCCTTACAAACTTGAGAATGTAAGGATGTTGTGTATAATAAAAACATGGCTAAAGTAAAAACCGCCAAACAAATGGAACGGCACCTCAAGGGCATTGCTAATCATTATCGTATTGAGATACTTCTTCTTATCGCTGATCGAGAAAAGATAACGCTGGAAGATATAGTAAAAGAACTTGAAGCTAACGAGAAAACAATTGGCGAACATACCAGGCGGCTATTTCAGGCGGGGCTCATCAATAAAAAATACCGTAGTAAATTCGTGGAACACTCACTTTCTCCCTATGGTAAAACATTTGTACGTTTTCTAAAATTTTTCCAATTTGAATAACGTATAACGTATAACGTATAACGTATAACGTATAACGATATTTTTTACACAATAACATCCTTACAAACTTGAGAATGTAAGGATGTTATTGTGTAAATGCGTTGTGGCTGAATTGAAATAAAACTGGCAAAAAATTTGACTTTTTTCTTGGGGCGTGCTAGCATTAGGGACAATTACCAGATCGTCTGGTAAGCCCGCTTTCGCCTCGCTTTACGGGGTTACGGCGGGCAAGCCGGCCGCGGGCATTCAGTAGCATTGTACTTTTCAAGCTTTACGACGAGCTTAAGGCCGCCGCTTCGTCGTCGCAAGTAGCTTCACGCTTGGCTCCTTGAACCCTTACCCTCGCGCGGCTTGTCCGCACGGGGGTTTTTATTTTATTATAACTTTGGATATT
>MHJJ01000007.1:0-20008 GCA_001817915.1 Candidatus Harrisonbacteria bacterium RIFCSPLOWO2_01_FULL_44_18 | reverse complement strand
GCCTGCCTGCCGGTAGGCAGGGCTTTGGACAACCGAATTCCAAAAACAAAAATGAAGCTCTACCAAAAAAATGATGTTGAAGAGAATAAAAGAACACCCAACTCCGGAAACACTTAACTCTTACTTGGGGTTGTTGAAGCATGGAAATACCGCAAAGCTGAAGGCTAGATTATTTTGATGTTATACTGAAAAAAGATTCATGATTAGTTATCTTAAAGGTATCTACCATTACATTTTAACTTGGTTCGGTAATCTTATTTTCTGGTTCCCGTCCAGGAAGATTTTTGTTTTGGGAGTGACGGGGACAAAAGGCAAATCTACCACAGTTGAGCTAATCAACGCTATTTTAGAAGCAGCGGGGAAAAAGACGGCGTTGGTTTCTTCTTTGCGGTTTAAAATCGGCGATAAAACTGTTAAAAATACCACCGGTAATACCATGCCCGGCAGATTTTTTATTCAAAAGAAGTTGCGCAAAGCCGTAAATGCCGGTTGTCAGTATTTTTTGATGGAAGTGACTTCGCAAGGAATTCTGCAGCACCGTCATCGTTTCATTGATTTTGACGCGGTTTTATTTACCAATGTTCGGCCGGAACACATTGAAGCTCACGGCTCATTTGAAAAATATCGAGATTCCAAAGTCAGTCTTTTCCGTTACGTCGCCCTTCGACAAGCTCAGGGTAAACCCGATAAATTATTTTTTATAAACGACGAAGATTTATCAAAAAGTTATTTTACTCACGCGGCTAATGGCGCTGGAAAAATCGTTTATTTCAGCCGCGAAAGTTTTATAGAAAACGAACTTGATAAAGGCAGAGAATCAATTGGCGATTGGTTATCCAGCAATTTTAATTTAGAGAATGCCGCCGCGGCCACGGCTTTTGCGAAATCTCAAGGCATAGAATGGCCATTGATCAAAAAAGCTCTCGGGTCGTTTAAGGGGGTGCCGGGACGATTAGAGTATATTCAAAAAGAACCTTTTGTAGTGGTGGTTGATTACGCGCATACGCCGGATTCACTGGAAAAAGTGTACCAAACTTTAATTAGCGACAAGCGACATGCGACAAGTAAAAAATTAATTTGTGTTCTTGGGGCGGCTGGCGGAGGGAGAGATAAATGGAAACGGCCAGTGATGGGGAAAATCGCGGCAGAATATTGCGGTCAAATTATTCTGACCAATGAAGATCCGTATGACGAGCAGTCCGAGAAAATTATCGAAGAAATCACAGAGGGCTGCTCGCAAGTTCAAAGTTCAAAGTTCAAAGTTCAAAAAATTATAGATAGGCGAGAAGCGATTAAAAAAGCGATTTCTTTGGCAAAAAAGGGAGACACGGTTGTTATGACCGGAAAGGGCAGCGAGGATTGGATGCATATTGCCAATGGAAAGAAAGTGCCGTGGAATGAGAAGGAGGTTGTTGAGGATATATTAAAGATAAAATAATACCAACAATACGAACATAGTTAGCGTTATTTGTATTATGTTAACTAAATATAAAATTTTGAGTCATACGGCAGATTTACGGCTGGAGGTTTATGGAAAAACATTGGAAGAGCTTTTTATGAACGCGGCGGAGGCGTTGGCGCGAATTTTGTATGAGCGGAGTGAATCTACAAAATTCAGCGTCTCGCCAGAGGCGGGACACTCCTTGGTAGAAGTCATTGAACTTCGATCCCCGAGCATTTCTATGTTGTTGGTCGATTTTTTGAATGAGATTTTAGCGAGAAGCAACATCAATAAGATGGTATATCGAGTTAAAAACATTAATATTTTGACATCCGATATCCGTCCCGCTGGCGCGGGATCGCCTTCGGCGAAAGATGCGCAATATGTGGGATATCGGATGTCTAAAATTGAATCAGTTAATCTAGGAACATTGGAAGTCCAAAAAATCGGGCTTGAAGCTGAAATAATAGGCGCGCCGGTTGAAAAATTCGACGAAGACGTGAAAGCAGTTACTTATCATGAAGTAAACATCAAAAAAGAAGGCGATATCTGGAAAACAAGATTGGTGTTTGATATCTGAGCTATTTTTTAATAAGCTATACTATAGCACATTTGAAGGAGGCGCTATGCTGGCAGCAATTTTGCTTTTTGTCGCCGTGTCCATTATCGCTATCGCTCTTTTGGGATTTTTGATTTGGACGAGTTCGGGTGGTCAAGTTGGGCAAAATCGTCCGCCGTCCGGGATGCCGGCTATGCCGCCTACCACTAATTCAAAGAGGCGATGAAGTGGACCTAATACTCTTGTTAATGTTTTTGGCGATTTTCGACAGAAACAAAAAAGATCGAAAATGTGACTGTTATGTTGAGCGTTTGCCAGTAAGCAGGGAACAAGAAATTTTTTTGCTTCTCTAAAACGAGGTGATGTCATCCGCATTATCAATAAAATAAACTGAACCTCGTTTCTTTTTTACACGAACCGCTCCGATCTCCATCGGAGCGGTTTTTCTTGATTTTTGATAAGATAAGAATATCAGGTATGCAAAAAAGCGATCTTAAAAAAATAAGCGATTATATCTGGGAAATCCCGACGAGTTATCGTCAAGATATGCGCGTATCGGCGAGGGTTTTTATTAGCGAGAAGATGTTAGCCGATGTTTTTAAAGATGAATCGCTGAATCAAGTTGTTAATGTCGCTACTTTGCCGGGCATCTATAAGTATTCTTTGGCAATGCCGGACTTGCATGAGGGATACGGTTTTTGTATCGGCGGAGTAGCCGCTTTTGATGTAAAAGAAGGGGTAATCTCGCCCGGCGGCGTCGGTTTTGATATAAATTGCGGCGTGCGTTTGATAAAAACACCGGTTACTTTTAGCGAGATTCAAAGCAAAATTTCCGATTTAGCGACTAATTTATATAATGAAGTGCCCTCCGGAGTAGGACGAGGCGGTAGATTGAAATTAGTAAATAAAGAATTGGATGAGGTTTTGCTTAAAGGCGTTGATAAGATGATCGCGAGCGGTTATGCCACCGAAGATGACAAAAAATATTGCGAGTCTCTAGGGCGGCTTGCTGATGCCGATTCGGATTTAGTTTCCAAGACGGCTAAAGATCGCGGACGGGATCAATTAGGCACTATTGGCGCAGGCAACCATTTTGTGGAAGTCCAACGAGTGGACACGATCTATGACAAAGAAGCCGCCAAAGCAATGGGTATATTTGAAAATCAGATTACTATTATGATCCACTGCGGTTCGCGCGGGCTTGGCCATCAAGTCGCGACTGACTATATCCGAACTTCGTTGATGGCAATGCAAAAATATGGCATCAGCGTTCCAGATCAACAGCTCGCTTGCGTTCCATTTCAATCTCCGGAGGGGCAGAATTACTGGAAAGCCATGTCAGCGGCGGCAAATTTTGCTTGGGCCAATCGGCAGTTTATTACTTGGGAAGTTCGAGAAGCGTGGAACAAGGTTTTTGGTCATGATCAGGGCCAAAAATTATTGTTAGCCTACGACGTGGCGCATAATCTTGCCAAGCTAGAAAAATACGACGGCAAAAAATTAGTGGTTCATCGCAAAGGCGCTACCCGCGCTTTTCCGCCTGGACACCCAGAAACTCCGGCATTATATAAAAATATCGGTCAGCCGGTTTTGATTCCGGGTTCAATGGGAACGGCGTCTTTTGTTTTAGTCGGCGCGCCGGGAGCGATGGAATTGAGTTTTGGATCAAGTTGTCATGGCGCCGGACGAATGATGTCACGAACTAGAGCCAAACGAGAAGTTAGGGGTTCGGCCCTAAAGCAAGAATTAGAAAAGCGGGGTATTGCTATTCGTTCCGGCTCAATGGCCGGTTTAGCCGAAGAAGCGCCGATTGCTTATAAAGATGTAGATGAGGTAGTGGATGTAGTTCACGGAGCGGGATTAGCTAAAAAAGTGGCAAGATTAAAGCCGGTGGCAGTAATTAAGGGGTAGAGAAAATTCAGTGTTATAATAAAGATTATGAAATTAACTTTTCATGGCGGCGCAAAGATGGTTACCGGCGCTAATTATCTTTTGGAGTCTGGCGAAAAAAAAATTCTAATTGATTGCGGCCTTCACCAGGGCGGTAATTTTTGCGAAAAGCATAACTGGGAGCCGTTTCCTTATGACTCCAAAGAAATTTCCGCGGTTTTTATAACTCACGCGCATATTGATCACACCGGCCGGCTGCCAAAATTGATTAAAGAGGGATTCAAGGGAAAAGTTTATTCCACGCCGCCAACGCGAGATTTCGCGAAAGAACTTTTGTTGGATTCCGAGCATCTTTTGTTTCAGGAGGCCGAAAGACTCAAGAGGCCGCCGCTTTACGGCGTGCGCGAAGTGGAAGAATTGATGGCAAATTGGGAAGGCGTTGAATATCATAAAAAAATCGCGGTTGGACCCTTTTCGGCAACTTTTTATAATGCCGGGCATATTCTCGGTTCAAGTTTTATTTTGGTTGAAGCCGAAAACAAAAAAATAATTTTTTCCGGAGATCTTGGAAATTCTCCCGCCCCCATAATCGGCGTCAGAGAATCTTATCCTGACGACATTGATTACTGTTTAATCGAGTCCACCTATGGCGATCGTGTTCATGAAGACGTCGCTTCCAGAAAAGAAATCGTTGAAGACTTGATTGAAGACACGATTAAAACCGGCGGGACGCTGATGATTCCTGCTTTTGCGATGGAGCGCACTCAAGAATTGCTTTTTGAACTTAATGAATTGGCGGAAAATGGCAGAATTCCGCGCGCTCCGATTTTTATTGACAGTCCCTTGGCAATCAAACTTACCGAGGTTTATAAAAAATATCCCCAGTATTTTGATTCTGAAACGCGGGAAATGATCAAAAGAGGCGATTCTATTTTCAGTTTCCCCGGTCTTAAAATGACTTTTACCACCGAACAGTCCAAGGCAATAAATGACGTGCCGCCGCCTAAAATTATTATTGCCGGTTCGGGAATGTCTCATGGCGGCCGGATTTTACATCATGAACGTCGTTATCTTTCGGATTCCAAAAGCATGCTTTTAATCATTGGCTATCAAGCTAATGGATCTTTGGGGCGGCAGATTTTGGATGGCGCGAAAAGCGTTAAAATTTTTGGCGAAGAAGTTCCGGTGCGCTGTCGCGTTGAAGCAATCGGAGGTTATTCCGCTCACGCCGATCAGCCGCAACTTTTGGAATGGCTCAAGCCAATGCGGACGACTCTTAAAAAAGCTTTCATCATTCAAGGCGAAGAATCATCGAGCGCCGCTTTGGCCCAAAAAATTAAGGATGAATTGGCAATAGACGTTTTAATTCCCGAACTTGGGCAGAAAGTAGAGTTGTGATATATTTAAGCAAGATATGCCGATGCGAAAACTACGGATAAGATGCGAATGACGCGAAATAATAAAAGAGCCCCATGAATAACAAAGTTTCAAAATTATCTCCTCGTTATCATTTGAAGTATAAAATTTGTGTTTCTGGCGCGGCCGAGACCGGCCATTGTTCGGCGGACGCTTTGGAAAAAGCCGAACAGCTGGGTCGGGAAATCGCCAAAGCGGGCATTGTTTTGATGACCGGAGCCACCACCGGCATTCCTTACTGGTCGGCTAAGGGCGCGAAAGAAGAGGGCGGCATCGTGATCGGGCTTTCGCCGGCGGCTTCGGAGATTGCTCATATTAAAACTTATCGTTTGCCCCTTGATTATCATGATTTGATTATTTACACCGGCTTTGAATACGCCGGTCGTAACTTATTATTAACTCGATCTGCTGATGCTATTATTACTATCTGCGGACGGATAGGAACATTGAACGAATTCACCATCGCTTTTGAAGATCAAAAACCAATCGGCGTCTTGGAGGGCACGGGCGGAATAGCCGACGAAATCCGCGGTCTTGTTGGCAGGGCTAACCGCGGTCCGGGAAAAATAATTTTTTCCAACGACCCAAAAGATCTTCTGGTAAAATTGGTTCAGCTTATTGATAAAGAAAAAGGTCGCAACAATTCAAAATAAATTATGCCAAAAGTTAAAAAGCCAAAACCGCTCGGGGTAGTCACTCATTATTACGGTGGAATTGGCGTCGCGATTGTAAAATCTAATAAAGCCGTAAAAGCGGGGACGGAAGTTCATTTTAAGGGCGCGACTACGGATTTTTCTCAAAAAATAGAATCAATGCAGTACGATCATAAAGATATTTCGTCAGCGAAGAAAGGACAGGAGGTGGGACTAAAAGTTGACGAAAAGGTCAGGGAAGGAGACGAGGTTTACGAAGTGAAAGAGTAACAATCACATCGGTATATTTATGGATTTTTTAAATTCTGAAACCTTGCAAATTTTTTGGCAGCTTTTTCTGGCGGTTCTATTGGGTTCGTTTATCGGCGTTGAAAGAGAAATAGCCGGGAAAACCGCCGGTATCAGAACTCACGCTCTGGTGGCTTTGGGCGCCGCCCTTTTTTCAATTATTTCAAAATACGCTTTCAGAGAATTTTGGGGCGTTCCGGGGTTTGATCCTTCGCGTATCGCGTCCCAAGTCGTTGTGGGAGTTGGTTTTATCGGCGCGGGGCTGATTGTTTTTAAAGAATCAAAGGTTCGCGGCTTAACTACGGCTGCCGGATTGTGGGTTGCCGCCGCGATAGGAATGTCCGTCGGCTATCGGCTTTTTAGCATAGCCATTTTTACCACTATTTTAACCATCGCGATTTTCGTACTTTTGTGGTTTATTGAGATGAGGTTTGTTAAAAAAATCGCCCAAAGGACGGAAGTGAAAGATGAACAATCTTTATAGAAGCCTTATATTGCCGGCGAGTATTTTAGCCGGGACAATTATCGGGGCAGGGATTTTTTCTCTGCCGTTTGTTTTTCAGACCGCCGGTTTAAGTCTGGGTTTTATTTATCTGGCCCTGGCTTCAGTAGTTTATATTTTTTTACATTTGATGTACGCCGACGTTATTATTCGCACTTCGGAATCGCATCGCTTTGTCGGTTATGCCAAAATTTATCTCGGTTCAAGGGCATTCTGGTTGTCAATTTTGATGACCGTGGTAGAGATGATTTTTGTAATGACGATTTATTTGACGCTATCTCAAAGTTTTAGCAATTTAGTGACAACTTTTGGCAGTAATTTGGAAAAGCTGTTAATTTTTTGGTTTCTTGGTTCAGCGGCGGTTTTTATGAGCTTAAGACGGATCGCTCTTTTAGAGTTTTTGATTGTCGGCGGAATACTTTTGATAATCAGCTTGATTTTTGTTCTGGGCTTGAATAATTTTTTGAATCTTCCGGCCGCCGATTTTTTCCCAAATTTCTCCATGATTTTTTTGCCCTTGGCGCCGCTGCTTTTTTCGTTATCCGGCCGAGTGGCCATTCCCGCCCTTGTTGATTATTTAAAGGATAAACCCGATGCGGTTCGCTTAGTTAAAAAATCAGTTATTGTCGGCACATTAGCGCCGGCTGTTTTATACGGGTTGTTTGTTGTCGGCGTTTTGGGATTATCGTCAAATGTTTCCGAGGACGCCGTAAGCGGATTAATCGGGCAAGCGCCGGGCTGGATTTTGTTGGCGGTTGGAATTCTGGGCTTGCTTTCTCTTTGGAGTTCTTATATCGTCGTTGGTTTAGACATCAACAAGAGCTTAGTTTATGATTTTAAATTACCGGTTTGGCTAAGGTTTTTGTTGGTGGTAATGGCGCCGCTGCTGCTTTATTTATCGGGCTTTCAGAGTTTTATCGGCTTGGTGAGTTTTGTCGGAGGAGTTTTTCTTTCTCTGGAAGGAATTTTTATAATTTGTATGTGGTTAAAAGCGAACAAAGTTTTGGCTAAGCCGCCGGTTTTACTTAAGAAGGCCAACATCGTTGTTATCGGCTTTTTGTTTTTGATATTGGCGGCCGCCTTGAGTTATGAAATAATGAAGTAAACAGTAAACAGTAACTGTTATGGCTAATTTATTCAAAAAATCTTATAGCGTAAAATTGCCGAAATCTCAGCATGAGGTTGAAGAATTCGGCAAGGGGAAAAAAGGATTGGCGGTGTGTAAGAATTGTAGCAGCGTTTATTTCAAGAAATCATGGCATCACGGATTGGAAAGAATAAAACTCACCGGCAAAGAAAAGGATTTGCCGCTGAATTTTATTTTGTGCCCCGCTTGCCAGATGATAGAAAATAAACAATATGAAGGGCGTTTGATTATTAAAAATGTCTCGGAGAAATTGGCGGATCAGTTAGGGGATTTAGTCGCGGGGTTTTGTCGGCGAGCCTACGAACGAGATCCGATGGACCGGCTTATAGCGATTAAAAAGACGGGTTCCGCTTGGGAGGTTACGGTTACCGAAAATGAATTGGCCAATAAATTGGCAAATAAAATTAAAAACGCGTTTAATAAAATTAAAGTCTCAAGAAGATTTAGCAAAGAGCCAAGCGATGTTATCGAGGTGACGATCGAATTTTTATAGCCGTGCTGTTTTATTTATTTTTAATAACCATTCCTTTCGGGGCGCGGATTTTAATTTATCAATTTACTCCGGAGTTTCACGAGTATGAGGCCGCCTTTCTTTACGCGAGCGACATATTGCTGGTTTTGTTTTTAGGAGTCTGGGTATTTCATTCTTACGTTCTTAAGAACGTAAGAATGAAATTTAAGAGGCGATGGCCGCTGGTTATTTTTTTGTTTTTGTCATTTGGTTCGATTTTCTTTGCTTTTTCCAAGGGGCTGGCTATTTATAGTTTTGTTCGATTAGTGTTGTTAATTTTATTTGCGTTGGCGACGGCAAAAATTATCCGCGAAGGAATGGTGAAGATCGAACATATTTTGGCAATCATCGCCGGTTCGGCGGTTTTTCAGGCGATGATCGCTTTTTTACAGTTTGCCAAGCAATCCAGCTTGGGCTTGAAGTTTTTGGGCGAGTCAGTTTTGGGATCGGATGTCAGCGGCGCGGCAAAAATCGCAGTTGACGGCGTTAAAATTCTGCGCGCCTACGGCACCTTTCCTCACCCCAATGTTTTGGCGGCGTTTTTACTAATGGGATTGTTCAGTTTGTATTATTTATGGTTAAAAACCGATGCGAAATTTTTAAATGCGAATGATACGAAAAAATCTATTTCGCGTAAATTGACGTTTGTTAGTGTAATTTTAGTGTCAGCGATTTTTGTTGTTTTAGCGGGTTTAATTTTAACCTTCTCGCGCACGGCTTGGGTTGTCGGCGGTCTTTTGACGCTATTTTCACTTGCTTACTTTATATTTTTGCCGCAGTACCGTCGCGCCGCTTCGGTACTATCATTAATGATAGTGGCTAGCAGTTTTGCGCTGGCAGTTGTATTCAGTCCTTATATTCGCGTCCGCGCGGCTGTTTCGCAAACCGAACCGGCCGTTGTTTATCGCTTAAGTTATAACAAAATGGCGTTGGATATCATCAAAAAAAATCCGTTCGGGGTTGGCATCGGCAATCAAGTTTTATATTCGGTTAAAAACGGCATTTATCAAAAATTCGGGATGGATCAGCCGTGGCAATGGCAGCCGGCACATAATATCTATTTTTTAATTGCCAGTGAAGTTGGTTTGTTGGGCCTATTTGTCTTTCTTATATTCGTAGCGAAATTGGTAATTAGTAATTGTCCCGCCGTTGGCGGGATCCCGCCTTCCAACGCTTCATTGAATAGGTGGCGGGAGAAATTAAGAGACAAGTTGTTACTAATTACTGTTTACCAATTACTATTTACTTTATTGTTGTTTGGTTTTGTTGACCACTTTCTTTGGACATTGCAGCCGGGTCGGTTGATGCTATGGTTAATAATTGGTATTTTAATTGGAGTATCAAGCGCCCATAGTACAATGGATAGTGCGCAGCCCTCCGAAGGCTGAGATTGTGGTTCGATTCCACATGGGCGCACATAAAAATTCCACTTCGTTCAAATTTTTAGTAAGACGTAGAAACCACTCATCCCGTTATCCCGCTCCAGCTTGATAACGGGATAAAACTTGTATTTTATAGTTAGTATTTGGGGCAAGGAATATATTTGTTATAATTTAAAGAAATAGATCCCGTTAGAGACAACCAAGACTAATTAACTATATGCTCAAAGATGTCAAAAATAAAAACAGTCGGAAGCCGTTTTATCGGCCTATTTACGGTCATCTAAAGACGACCTGTCTCTAACGGGATGGACAAAACCGCCGAATTAAAAAAGCTTGAAGGAAAAATGCGGCAAGACAAATCTTTGCAGTTAGATACGAATTTAGTTTTTGGAGAGGGGAATCCTGATTGTAATGTAATGTTTATCGGGGAAGCGCCGGGGGAACAAGAAGATATTCAAAAACGGCCGTTCGTGGGCAAGGGCGGCCAATTGCTTAATAAAATGATTGAGAAAATTGGCTGGAAGCGCCAAGACGTTTACATTACCAATATCGTTAAGCGTCGCCCGCCGAATAATCGCGATCCATTGCCGGAAGAAATTGAGGTTTACAAACCATACTTAACTAAGCAAATCGAAGTTATAAATCCTAAAATTATCGCGACACTTGGCCGTTTTTCCATGAATTATTTTAATCCTAATCTCAAAATCAGCCGCGACCATGGAAAAGTTTTCCGCATGAACGGCCGATTGCTCGTTCCTTTTTTTCACCCCGCCGCCGTATTGCGCAATCCCAACTTACTGGACGGATACGGAAAAGAATTTAAAAGATTGCCAAAAATTGTTGAGAAATTTGATGAACTTTTGAAATCAGCCGTGCCCGCCGCTCCAGCCAAAAACGAGACAGAAAAAACAGTGCCGATTAATTTGCCGCGGCCTTTTTAGTTCTTAAGTAATTTTGCTCTGCCTGCTATAATAAAGGCATGAGCTTCCCGTTGTTATATTTAGTCAATCGGTTTTTATTCCGTCTCAAGGAATTTTTGCGGCACTGGTATGTGAACAGTTTTTGGATTATTGCCGGCCGGACTATTAATTTTTTGGAAAGACTTGATCGAACTTTGGCTTTAAAAATTACTTTAAGAAATTTTTGGAGGCCGCTTTATCAGGACTATACTTTTGTCGGCTATATTTTAGGATTTTTATTCAGGTCCGGAAGAATTATTGTTGCCGGATTTATTTATTTTTTCATCGCTCTTATGGCTTTTTGCTTGTATATCCTTTGGATTGCCATTCCGATTTACATAATTTACAGATCAATATGAATCAAAAGCTTGAATTTTACTTTGATGAGCCCAGATTGAGGATGGGTTTTTTGGGCAGGTTTTTGGCGCGGCTGATTTCTTTTACGGCTTATGGCGTGGCAGCGGCCGCGGCTCTTGTTTTTTCTTTGTCGGATATTCGCTGGCTCAATGGTTTGGGCTGGCTTTTGATTTTATTTTTAGGGGATCGGCTTTCGCATATCGGTCAAGCCGATAGATCTTTGTATAAGTTGCCTCGTCGGGGCCGGATCAACATCGCTAATTATTTACTGCCGACTACTTTGGGAGTGCTGGAGTACGCGAGAGGAAGAGCCGGCGCGCTGGGCGGCGATTTGGCGCTTTTTATTCTTCAGCGGCTGATTGATCAAAAAGACATTCAAACAGCGCTTATCAGGATGGATGTTAAGCCGGAAGAAATTGAGCAAAAAGTTGATGATTATCTTGGGTTGTCTTCAAAAGATAAATTATCTAAAGAGGTTTTAGATCAACAAATAGAGGCATTGTCAGCGGGCGCCTTTCATCAGGCAATCGTAAGCGGAAATGCCTATATTGAACCAAAAGATTTATTTTCGGCGCTTCAACAGCTTAAAAGTGAAAACATCGCTAAAGTTTTTAAATTATTTAACATCGGCGAGAGCGATTTGGAAAATGTTTTGATTTTCAGCCGTTTCCGGCGGCGCTTTTCTTTGTTAAGGCGGCTTCCTTCGAGTCTAGCGGGCGTTGCCCACCGTCCTTTTAAATTTCGGCAGAGGATTATGAATAGAGCGTGGACCGCCAGGCCGACTCCTTTTTTGGATAGATTCAGCGAAGACTTTACTGCTTTGGCGCGTTTGGAGAAAGTCGGTTTTTTGATCGGCCACGAGCAAGAATATGATCGTTTAACGGATGTGCTTTCGCGTCCCGGCAATCCAAATGTGCTTTTAGTGGGAGATCCCGGCGCGGGCAAAGGCACGTTGGCGGCTCATCTGGCTTTCAGAATCGCGAAAGATCGGGTGCCGCCGCCGCTTTTTGATAAACGGCTGGTTTCTTTGGAAATCGGCAGCTTAGTGGCCGGAGCCAACGAAGGAGAATTGCAGGAAAGGGTGAAAAAAATCATAGAGGAAATCGTTAGCGCCGGGAATATAATTTTGTACATACCGGATATTCATAACTTGGTGAAAACTTCCGGACAAATGCGTTTAAGCGCGGCTGACGTTTTAATGCCGGCTATAAAAGGCGATGCTTTTTCGGTTATCGGCGCCACTTATCCTCGCGAGTTTAAACAATATATTGAGCCCAATAATGATTTTGTCAGCGCGTTTGAAGTGGTGCGGGTTCAAGAGATCAGCGAAGACGAAGCGATTAAATTTTTAGTGTATGACAGCATAATTTTAGAAGATCAATACAGGATGATTATTAGTTTTTCGGCGATTAAACAATCGGCAATGTTGGCGCACAAATATTTCCGCCAGAAATTGCTGCCGACGAGCGCCGAAGATTTGTTGAAAGAAGCATTGGCTGACGCCTCTGAAAAGCGAAAAAAAATTCTTAGCGGCGATGACGTGATTGAAATTGCCCAGCGGAAAATTAATATCCCGCTTCGGGCGGTTAAAGAAACCGAAGCCAAAAAACTTTTGGATTTGGAGGAGTTAATTCATCGGCGCTTGATTGACCAAGAGGAGGCAGTGAGGGCGGTGGCGCGGGCAATGCGAGAGTATCGTAGCGGTTTAAGCCGTAAAGGAGGGCCGATATCCACTTTTTTATTTGTGGGACCCACTGGTGTCGGCAAAACCGAACTTTCAAAGATTCTGACAAAAATTCAATTTGGAGCGACAGAGGCAATGATTAGATTTGATATGTCGGAATATCAAAACAAAGAAAGTATTTATCGGTTTATCGGTTCGCCCGACGGAACCGCGGGAGGAACGCTTACTAACGCGGTTTTGGAAAAGCCCTATGGTTTAGTTTTACTTGATGAATTTGAAAAAGCCCACCCCGATATTTTAAATCTTTTTCTGCAAGTTTTTGACGATGGCCGCTTGACCGACAGCTTGGGCAGAACCGCGGATTTCCAAAATACTATTATTATCGCCACCAGCAACGCCCACTCCGATTTTATCAAAGCCGAAATTGAAAAAGGGCGGAATATGAAAGATATTGGCGATGAATTAAAGAAAAAATTAACCAGTATTTTCCGGCCGGAATTATTAAATCGATTTTCCGGCGTCATTGTATTCAGAAATCTTTTGCCCGAACACATCGCGGCAATTGCCAAGATTCAGCTGGAAGAATTAGCCGCGACCTTAAGAGATCAGGGTGTGGAATTGGCTTTTGATGACCCGGCGATTAAAAAAGTCGCCGAGCTTGGCTATGATCCCGTATTCGGCGCCAGGCCGCTCCGTAACGTTATTTCTGATAGAATAAAGTCAGTGCTGGCCGAAAAGATATTAAAAAATGAAATAAGTCGCGGCAGTAAATTAACGGTCGGTTTTAAAAACGAGGAGTTTCAATTTAAGATTTTATAGCATTATGTTTAAAGATATTAATAGAGTAGTTCGGCTGATGGTGATTATGGATTTTTTTGTCAATTCGGCTTTTGGTTCTTTCGCGCCGGTGTTTGCTATTTTTATTGTCGGGCAAGTTGCCGGCGGATCGGCGAAGGTGGCCGGTTTCGCGGCCGCCGTTTATTGGATCGCCAAATCTAGTTTACAGCTTCCGATCGCGCGATTTTTGGATAAGACTGATGGAGAACGCGATGATTTCTGGGCTTTATTTTTTGGTTATATCTTCGCCGGGTTGGCGCCGATTGCTTATAATTTTGTAACTCAGCCTTGGCATTTGTATGTTATTCAGGCATTTTTGGGAATCTGCATGGCCTTCGCGGTGCCTGCTTGGTACAGCATTTTTACGCGCCACGTAGATAAGTGGCGGATTAGTTTTGAGTGGAGTTTATACAGCGTTTTTTCCGTGGGAATGGCGACTGCCGGCGCCACGGCTCTTGGCGGCTATATTGCCGATAAAATCGGTTTTAATTTTCTTTTTACCGCCGCCGGCATTTTAGCAATTTTATCGTCATTTTTCTTATTGTTAATTAAAAAAGATTTGTTCTCGAAAAATCATCAAGAGCGCGTCATGCCGGAACATAAACCGCATCGCTAGATACGAAATTCCAAATTCCAAACTACAAACAATGCCAAAATTCTAATGACCAAAACTCAAAACGGTTTAGAATTTGCGATTTTGAATTTGTAATTTGTTTGTGATTTGTGGTTTGTAATTTATAATTTTGGAATTTATAGGCGTAGGGAATATTATGAGTATTACTAATCAGGAGATAGCGCGAATATTATATGAGATCGGAGAGTATCTTGATATGCAGGGAGTCGCTTTTAAGCCGCGGGCCTATGAAAAAGCGGCTGAAACCATTGAATCTTTACAAGAGGAGACGACCGATATTTATAAAAGAGGAGGATTAAAAGCCGTTGAGGATATTCCCGGGGTTGGCGTTTCTATCGCCGAAAAAATCGAGGAGTTGATTAAGACCGGAAGATTAAAATATTACGACGGATTAAAGAAAAAAACGCCGGTTGATCTTTCGGAATTAACGGCAGTTGAAGGATTGGGGCCGCGGAAAATAAAGCTGTTGTATCAGAAATTGGGCGTGAAGAATCTGAAAGATTTGGAAAGGGTCGCTAAGACAGGCAAGATTAGCAAGCTGGAAGGATTTGGCGTCAAAAGCGAAGAGAATATCCTTAAGGGCATAGAATTTGTTAAAAAATCAGGCGGCCGGTTTATTTTAGGTTTTGTGATGCCGGAAATAAGGATGATTGAAAATCGTCTGCGCGCCCTTCGGGGAATAAAACGCGCGGAAGCGGCCGGTTCAGTGCGCCGACGAAAAGAAACCATCGGCGATGCCGATATTCTGGTAGTTATCGAGAGTAAACCACCCGCCTTTGCCAAGGCTACGGCGGGCAAGGTTATGGATTATTTTGTTTCTATGCCGGAAGTGGTGAGAGTTTTCGCCCACGGCGAAACAAAATCGGCGGTAAAATTAAAAAATGGGATGGACGTTGATGTGAGAGTTCTACCGGAAGAATCTTATGGCGCGGCTTTAAATTATTTTACCGGCTCAAAAGATCATAACATCGCGCTCCGTCAGCTTGCTGTCAAAAAGAGATATAAGTTAAGCGAATATGGACTTTTCGACGGGAAAAAACAAATTGCCGGACGAACCGAGGAAGAAATTTATAGAGCTTTAGGCCTAGACTATATAGAGCCGGAAATGAGGGAAATGACTGGGGAGTTGGAAGCCGCTCAAAAACATACATTGCCCAAGTTAATCGGCTATAAAGACTTGAAGGGCGATCTTCAAGTTCAGACAAAATGGACTGATGGTTCTAATTCAATCGAAGAAATGGCAGAAGCGGCCATGGCCAAAGGTTTGGAATACGTAGCTATTACCGATCATACTAAGCGATTGGCTATGACCGGCGGACTTGACGATAAAAGAATTCAAAAGCAATGGGAAGAGATAGACGGGTTAAATGATAAATGGCAAATGGCCAATCGCAAATTTAGGGTTTTGAAAAGTACAGAATGCGATATCTTGAAAGACGGTTCATTGGATTTGTCGGATGAAATTTTAGCTAAACTTGATGTAGTGGGCGTATCGGTACATTCGAATTTTAATCTTTCTAAAAGAGAGCAGACGGAACGCGTTAAGCGGGCGATGAAAAATCCTAATGTTGATATTATTTTTCATCCGACTGGCCGTTTGATTCAGCGTCGAGAATCCTATGAAGTTGATATGGGAGAATTGATTAAGACTGCTAAAGAAACCGGCACAGTGATGGAAATTGACGCTTTTCCGGATCGCTTGGATTTAAAAGATCAGCATATCAGAATGTGCGTTGATTTGGGCGTAAAAATGACCATTGATTCTGACGCTCACGCCGTCAATCATTTTGATGTTTTGGAATTCGGCGTAGCTCAAGCCAGACGCGGCTGGGCCAAGCGGGAGGATATAATCAATGCTTGGCCTTTGGAAAAAATGTTGGGATTTTTGAAAAAATGGTAAAATTATCTGGTCGACGGTAAACGGAGAAATATGCCAGGTAGTGAAAACTCGATTGCTCCGACTTTAGTCGGAGAAAGTTATCGGCGCAATCGCTATTTGGCAACAGATGAAGCAAACAGTAAAAGTCATGATAGTAAATTAACCAAATCGAGTTTCTACTAACCTGGTATGCCAGGTAGTGAAAACTCGATTTGCCGCTGAAAGCGGCTAGAACTATCTGGTAAAATCAAGATTGCGGCAATAACAGGAATTAAAGGTTAATTGTAGAATTATCAAATTAAGATCGAGTTTCTACTACCTGGTATGCGAAAAATTATATCGGCGGGGGTAATAATTTTTAGGAGAACTAGGGAGGGTTTGAAGTTTTTGCTTTTATATCACGGCCGGAATTACTGGAATTTCCCCAAAGGAAAAATCGAAGCCGGCGAAAGAAGCTGGCAAAGCGCCTTGCGGGAAGTGCGAGAGGAAACAGGACTTAAAGCTTCAGAACTTAAATTTATTGAAAATTTTAAAGCCTACGAACGGTTTATGTTCCGTCATGGCAAGGAAAGGGTATTTAAAATTGTAATTTTGTATTTGGCCGAAACCAAACAGCCGCGTATCGCGGTATCATGGGAACACGAGGGCTATGGCTGGTTTACGTATAATGAAGCGAAAAAAGTGCTCTCGCAATACCACGAGAACACAAAGATACTTACTACCGCCTACGATTTTTTGAAGAAAAAGTGAAAACTCCGGCATTAGGCCGGAGTTTTCACTTTCACTTGTTCCACGATTTTTTGGAATACTTTCGGTTCGTTTTGGGCAAGATCAGCCAAAATCTTTCTGTCCAGTTTTATGTTGTGTTTTTTTAGAGCGGCTATGAACCAGCTGTATTTTATCCCGTTAGCGCGGCTGGCGGCATTAATTTTTACATTCCAAAGTTGTCGAAAATCGCGCTTTTTTTCTTTGCGGCCGCGGAAGGCATGCGTCCAAGCGTGAAGCAATGCTTCCTTGGCGGCGCGTTCTTTGGATTTTCTGCCCCAGCGAAATCCTTTTGTGTATTTCAGGATTTTATGGCGTTTTTTGGTCGCGATTTTTCCGCGTTTTACTCTGGTCATATTTGATTAGCCATTAGCCACTAGCGACTAGTTAGGCCGTATTTTTTAATAAAAACTTTTCGGTCAAACTTGTTTATTAAAGTTTGACCTTCTTTTCTTCGTAATTGCTTTCGGCTTTTTTTGGCGCGAAAATGCCCCAGGCCCATTTTGCGTCTGATGAGCTTGCCGGTTTTCGTTACTTTGATTCTATCTGTGATACTATTTTTAGCCATTTTATAGTTTACAATTTTTTATGGGTGCGCGGGTTTACTGATTTGAAGAGAAAATCCCTTTCCGCCGAATCTTGGCTGTAACAATACTTGGTGTTCGGGAAGAATTTTTAAAAATTCGCTCAGTTTGTACTTTGCCCAGTCTTTATTGGCCTTTTGCCGTCCTTTTAGCACGAGAAGAATTTCTACTATATTGCCTGCTTCAAAAAATTCTTCGATCTTTTGGGCTTTATGCTCCAGATCATGCCGGGCTTCGCCGACGCTTATCTGGACTTGTTTCAATTCGCCGCCTTTTTGTTTGACGCGCTGGTTTTTTTCTTTTTTCCCCTGCTGGTAGCGGTATTTGTCAAAGCTCATTATCCGCGCCACAGGCGGTTGAGCTAATGGCGATATTTCAATTAAATCCAATTCCTTTTCTCGCGCTAAATTCAAAGCGGCCTCTTTCGACATCACGCCAAGATTATTTCCAGTTTCATCCAAAACTCTCAACTCAAGAGCGGTTATTTGATTGTTGGTTCTGATTCTAACGATACCAGGTAGTGAAACTGCGATTGCAATTTTGGAGATTCAACGCGCAGTATATTTTATTAACACGACTCTTTGATTTGACTAGTTGTCCAGATAGTCGCTGGATAAATTGGGTTAAATCTTATCGCGATTCTACTACCTGGGATAATTAGAATTTAGCAGGTAATGATACGAAAGTCAAAAACCAGTGCGATGGGCGCTGGTTTTTGTCTTGGTGGGATATTCTGAACTTTGGACGAACCTACTTTGAACGGAACTAAGGAAGCCGCCCCGCCGCCGCAAGCTGACGCTCGCCACCCCACAAAAAAGTTTTCTTCGCTTTTCCTGATTTGCGCACGCCGGATTTTTTCTTCTAAGAGGAAAAGAAAACTTTTTTGTGGTGTTCTGCTCTCAACGAGCAGGGCGGCGGGGTTGACCTCTTTTTCTATTCGCTCGGGTGCGGCGGAATTCCCCCCACACCCTTCCGCCATTCCCTTGCTCGGACGGACGGGATTTTTGGCGGAAAGAGAGGAAACAAAATGAAAGTTATGTATTATTCGCTTAAAATCTTATTTAGTATCTTTATTGATTTTTCCAAGTCATCATCGTTAAATTTATTTTGAACATCAAGGGGGTGGTGTATTACATGTCTAATATGTAGAGGAAGTGCTAAGTTATGAGTTTTACCACTAGGAAAAACATTGTCTCTTGTTTCACCATTACAATAGCCCTTTAAATATTTATCTAACGGGCTATCCTGATCCATTAAGTATTTGTCGCTTATAATTTTATCAACATGTGCTTTCCGTAATACCTTTTCGAAAAGATGGATATGAAGCAACTCATCGTCAATGCCAAAAATAGCATTGGGTTCTTTTTTGTCTGTATTACCTTTCTCGTCTCTAAAAAAGGAGTAGATTACACTATTTTCATCTTTTAAATTAGCGTAGGCAAAATATGGGTCGTGTGTTGTTATAACGACTTGATGATCGGGTTGATTTGCGATATTTCCCAATGTCGCATTAAGAGTTCTCTTTAACTTGGGATGTAAATAAATCTCGGGCTCTTCAAAAAGAATTAGTATCGGTTTTTCGGTGTGTTTCTTTCCTTCAACTAGAATGTCTATATATGCCTTTAAAATAGATGCCACGATAATTCTCTGTGTCCCTTGCCCTAGATCATCCAATTCCATTTCTTTCTCATCCCCATCTCCGATAATATCTTCAAGAGTGGCAATATTCTTAATGATTGCCTGTAGTATAATGGCGGGTTCAAGTTCGTTTTTGTTGAGATCTAAGTTAAGTTTATGCTTATCGTGCCCAACAAAACTATGGAGGTTCTTGTTTGTTTTATCTATTAAATTTTCTATATACCCAGTGATCTCCTCTTTATTCTCTACCTCAAATTTAATGCCCAGATTGGAAAATAACTCTGATAAATTTTTAATTAGGCCAGTTGTTTTTGCAGAAGATTTAGACTCGCTATCGGATGGATTTATATTTTCGGCTGCTATATAAACAATGCCTGGAGTTAATGGTACACCCTTTTCATCCAAGAATTCTGCATTAGTAAATTTTGTATCTTTTCTACTATTTACAGCTTGAATAAAATTAGTTTTCCCCGAATTGTTTTCCCCGGTAATAACCGTCATTTGTTCAAGCTCTAATTCAAAATCTTTTTGAATAGTTTTATGCAGTTTTGTAATTTTTATCTTCTTTATCATATTTATATTTAAAGTTTATTTTTCATTATAGTTTTCACTCTCCGGTAATTCCAATGTTTTTATCTGTGGCAAAGCGACATACCCGCTCAAATCACCGTACATACCAACGGTGTTTGTAATGACCTTTTTAATCTGTTTTTCTCGCTCAGACCAAATCTTTTCGTACGCCAACCTTTCCTTTCTTAGGCCCACATCCATATTAGTAAATGCTTCCACAATTGCTTCCACTCGCTGTTTGAATTCCACGCCAGTCAAATAAGAGTAGAGAACTTCCATCTTTTCATTCTTTCCAACCGACATCGCACGTTC
>MHJJ01000006.1:0-53033 GCA_001817915.1 Candidatus Harrisonbacteria bacterium RIFCSPLOWO2_01_FULL_44_18 | reverse complement strand
AAGACGGAATAATAGATGTCATTGAAGAAAAGGGGTCGCTCAAAATTATCAAGGTGAAAGCGAAAAGCGGCCGATTGAAAAAAGCGAAAATTTTTGAATATCCCGTTTCTCGAACGACCGAAATATTCTTCAAGGTTAATGACGCGGTTAAGAAAGGCGATCAGCTTTGCGAGGGCCACTTGGATCTTAAAGAATTGTTCGGGCTTGGCGGCACTCGGGCCGTGGAGCGTTATATTATCAAAGAAGTTCAGAAAATTTATCTGTCTGAAGGCGCTTCTATTAATAATAAACATCTGGAAATTATTATCAGGCAAATGTTTTCCAGGATAAAAATAAAAGATTCAGGCGACAGTGATTTTGTCGCGGGCGACGTTCTTGAAAAATCGAAGTTTTTGGAGGCCAACCGCCAAATTAAAAAATCCGGCGGGCAACCGGCAACGGGTCTGCAGTTGTTAATGGGAATTACAAAAGTCGCGCTTTCGACCGAGAGCTTTTTGTCGGCGGCGTCTTTTCAGGAAACCGCCAGAGTTTTAATTAACGCGGCGACCGAAGGCAAAGTTGATATTCTTCGCGGCTTGAAGGAAAATGTTATTATCGGCCGCAAAATTCCCGTCGGCACGGGCCTTAAAAAACCGGAGGAAAAAGGAATTGACTAATGGCCGTAAATCTTTATTATTTCAATAATAGCCATCAGCCACCAGTCGTTACCCACTACCCACTACCCACTAACTACTAACTACTATCCTATGGCGCAAGATATTGAATTACAAAAAAGAGATTATGAACTTTCTTTTCTGCTGAAGATGCCGGAGGCAGAAACAGAAATCGCGGATGTTTTAAGCCAGCATCAGCTAGAGATATTCGAGAAAAGTCCCGTTTCCGAGATTAAATTGGCTTATCCGATTAAGAAGCAGAGTTCGGCTTATTTTGGTTTTTGTTATTTTCGCGGCCAGCCGGAAGATGCCCAAAAAGTCAGCGAGTTTTTGCTTTTAAAGCCGTCAGTATTGAGATATTTGCTGATAACGCCTCCTGTTCAATCAAAAACTGACGCCGGCCGCCGCGCTCCTAGGCCGAGCGCTCCGGTTAAACCAGCGGCGGCGCCCGCGGAGATTGACATCAAACCGCCAAGACAAGAAATTTTAAGCAATGAATTATTGGAAGAAAAATTAGAAGAAATTTTGAAGTAATACTAATCTACAAATGAAACACGAATGCCACAAATATATTCGTAGCATTTGTATGAATTTGTAGATTTGTATTATATTAAGCGTAGGCGTATGAATTTAAACAAAGTATTTATATTGGGTCGGTTGACGGCCGATCCCCAGTTGAGGACAACCTCGGGCGGCCAATCGGTGGCCAGTTTTTCAGTTGCCACCAATCGTGTCTGGACGGATAAAGCCGGAGCTAAGCAAGAATCGGTTGAATTTCACAATGTTGTTGTTTGGGCTCGGCAAGCGGAGATTGCCAGTCAATTTTTGAAGAAAGGCAGTTTAGTTTTGATCGAAGGACGGCTCCAGACTAGAAGTTGGGAGGACAAACAAGGACAAAGTCGAAAAACCACCGAGATCGTTGCCGAGAGAATGCAGTTAGGCCCCCGCCCCGGAGGGGCGAGGTCCGCTTCGTCAAGCGAGGCGGCGAGAGATGGGGCGGCGGAAGATGCCAAGCAATCCGGCGAGGTGCCAACAATTAATTTAGACGAAGAAGAAGTGAAGGCGGAAGATCTGCCGTTTTAACGAAGTAATCGCGAACAACGCGAACCTATTATTTTGAAACAAATGACTCAATGTTTCTTTTGTTCGCAAAATTTAGAAGAGGTTGATTATAAAGAACACGGACTTCTCAAGAGGTTTACTTCAGGGCAAGCAAAAATCATAGATCCTCGCTATACCGGCACGTGCGCTAAACATCAGCGCAAGTTGGCCAAAGCCGTAAAACGAGCCCGTTTTATGGGATTATTGCCTTTTGTGAGAAGATAAATATTTTAACAGTTATTAAGTGATTGGTTATTGGGTTATTGAGAAAAATGAATTTCAGAAATAAACTTTTTGAAATTTTCAATTTCTTAATAACCTAATTTCTTAATAACTTAATATCATGAGAATTTTGTGTTTTACGATCGGGCAGTTTTTGAAGCAATTTACAGTTTATCTAGGCAGTCCAAGTTCTTAGATTTTGTCGGTATTTTTTTAGCTAACTATGTTGGCTATTTTTTAATTTTGGCCGTTTTGGTTTTGCTGTTTTTAAAAAAAGATTGGCGTTCGCGATTTTTTTACTTATCTTTGATAGCCCTATCCGTTCTTTTATCTCGATGGGTAATTACCGAAATAATCCGCTTTGTTTATAATCGCCCCCGTCCATTCGTAGAGCTTGGTTTCGCGCCCTTAATCAGTCCCCCGGCTGGCTGGGCATTTCCATCCGGACATGCCGCCGTTTTTTTCGCCCTGGCTTTTGCCGTTTGGTTTATTGATAGGCGCTGGTTTTTATGGTTTTTGGCTGTCACGGTCTTAATGGGATTAGCAAGGATTTTTGTCGGCGTCCATTGGCCGCTTGACATCTTAGCTGGAGCGCTAGTTGCGCTTACAAGCGCAGTTATTATAAGATGGATATTACCACGGCCTGATAAGGTTTAGCGCCGTCGGCCTCTCGGCACATTCAAAAAGGAGGTGGTTGCCACCTCCTTCCATGTAAGCTCCCGATGCGATGCTGATTGATTCCCGAAATCCTGTCCCTGCGGGACATCTCTATCTCTACGGGATATCTCCCGAAGGGATGACCGAAAGGAGACAAATATTGCGTAGTATTCGCGTAGGATTTCGGGAATCGAAAAATTGAAATACGGATTAGTTGAATCAATATCGCGACATCCGATATCCGTCCCGCCGATGGCGGGATTGCCTGCGGCAAAGGATGCCCAATCTTTGGGATATCGGATGTCGGCTAACAACGCGTCAGAGATTTACACGGAAGGAGGTGGCTAGTGAAAAAGCTTGGTTCTACCCTCAAGGCCGGTTTGATTGCTCTTATACCGGTATTTATTCTAGCGCTGATTTTTAAGTGGATTTGGAATTTGCTGACTTCTTGGGCTTTTTTTGGCAATGTTTTTTTGAATTTCGCGGTTAATCTGCTTGGACTAATAGTGATTGCCTATTTTGTTGGCTGGTTTTTGGAAAGATCTTGGCTGGGCTGGTTGAGGAGCGGGATCCGAACGATTTTAGGTAAAATACCCGTCATTTCAATCTTCGTCGAATTTGTTTTTCCTGACGAAAATAAGTTGAGAAAAAATGAATTCGATGAAGTGCTTGTAAAATGGAATGAATATATGTGGGTGCCCGGGGCCGTAACGAACGAACAAGAAGTTGTTGATAAGAATGGCGACAAGGCAATACTTTGCACAGTTTTTATGCCTACCGCGCCGGCGCCTTTCACTGGTTTGATGTTTCTTGTCAAGAAGCAAGACTTGTATTATACCAGCCGGAAAATTGGCAAACTGGCTTTGTTTGCCACATCTTACGGTTTAAAGAATTTAGAGATTAAAAAACCCCTCTGGTGATTCGGGAGGGGTTATTTTTTAATTTTTGAAAGCGGAGCTGGATAAGCCGCCAGCCACCAGCGGACTTCCATATCCTTTAGGCGGCGAATGTAGTTGCCTTCGAAATCAAACCAGTGCCGCTGAAAGTCGTCCCAAGATAGTTTCCGCCTGCGCTCTTTCCGAAGGTGCTCTTTGGGGTCGGCTAACCAGATGTGGGTTTTTGACAGACGATAAGCCACGGAATAATGGCCATCGCTGTCGTGCAGATCGTCGGCCGGAGAATACCAGTCAACGATTACCGGCAAGCCGCGTTTATTAATCCAGTAATCAAGTTTTTCCCACGTCCCCCACTTTTCAGATTTGGTTCTGAAGCCAATCTTTTTTAAAGCCGTAACCAGCTGCCATGGATGAGTGCCGTCTCTTTTTGTTGTTCGGCAAAGCCGCGCCAAGTATGTTTCGGACTTGTCAATATCAAAAAAGGAAAGCAGAATCCTTAGCGCCGCCGGGCCGCAGGTACTGGACTGTTTTTGTTCAACAATTTTTAATTTTTTTGGCGGGATCACTTTGTTTGTCGCGTTGACTATCTTTGGTTTTGCCACGATGACCTCATTTCAATGGACTGATTTTAATATAAATCAGCCGTTTAAAATTTGCAATTGCGGAATAATTGTTTTTATGCGGCCAGCCTCCTTTTCTATAACTTCGCCGTCGTATTCTCCGGCATGCGCGGAAGTGCCGCTGTATGACGGCCGTTTTTGATCAAGATGGAGATTGATTTGCCAGCCGCCTTCTTTTTCTTCGGCGTAAATGTGAAAACGAGGGAAGTCGCGGCCGTCAATATTTTTAACAAAAGAAACTTCACCCGTTTTTCGATCGGTTTCCTGATGATAGTCGGCTTGCCGCAAAAGCGCCGCCGGATTTTTAGTTTTTGTTTTGTCTTCTAAATATAATCGCATTTGTCGGGCTACCCGGTAATGCTCCGGGGCCTCATGCACCCCATGCATGTATACTGCTTTTATACTATAGCCCGTTTTAACGCCCGTCTTACTGCAAATCGTAAATGGCAAATTGCCAATGGTTATTTTAACGGATGACTAAAACCGCGCACTTTCCTAATTAGTAACGCAGCCTTTTTATACATATCTAAACACGTTAACTATTTGCTATTTGCTCTTTGCGAGGCCCTTAAGGCATTTTACGCAAACCAAAACTCTCTTGCCGTTCGGCAGTTTAGTTTTTTGCAGATTGGGATATTTGCGGCTCCAGTTCGTCGGATTGTAGTGGCCCCTAAGCAAACGCCGGGTACCGGCCATAATAGAAGTTTTACCGCAATTGGAACAATGTCTCATATTTGATTAAGAATAATAGATAAACAGCAATTTAGCAAATGCGGAAATTGACTAATATTGCGAGCGGAGGTATTTTTGAAATGGGTTCTGGCAAGACTTTTGAAGGAGTTGCCGTGATGACATTGAAAGATCAAGCCCGATTGTACATTAAAAATATGACTAATGGCAGGATTAGAAAATTAACGAGAGATCGTATTTTGGGGGCAGATATTTATTCCGTATTCTATGGTTGCGGTTTCGGAGACGACGAACCAAGCGAGGAATTGATTATTCAACTTTTACGCGACAGTGAGCTTCCTGGAAATGTTCGCGAGGCCATCATGAAAGGCTGCGGGGATATTTACGCCAAGATAGTTGATTGGATGATTCTGGGCGAATTTAATGATAATCGTTTGAGGAACGCCAGAGCTAAAAATAGCTCGGATGTTTTTATTAGATTTTGTTGGATTATAGACATAGTGTCGCCTCCAGAATTAGAGAATTACGCTCGGTGTTTGATGGCTACGCTTATGAATCAGAGTCGGAATGTTAATATATGTCCTGGTATTCTCCAAGCGGCCATGAGGGCGTACTGCGGCTACACTAACGCGATTGACATTTCTTTTTTGAAGTCTCTTCTTAGAGTTCCTAATTTGTCCGCCTACGCGTTTAGTGCTTTATTGTCCATTGACCCGATGTCTTCAAATATCGAAAAAGCTTTAAAAACCCTTTGGTATAATCAAATGGTTTTTGATTGGCCGATTGACGCAGCCTTTTTAGCTCGTCGCGCGGCTAGGCTTCGAGGATCCGACGCGATTATTAAAAAAGTTTTAACGGCGCTGCGCAAAGATTCACGAGAGAAAGTGGTTTGTAATTGGCGCAAATTAGAGAATGAGTTGGAGCGTCGAGAGTGGTCAAGGGCGTGGCTAGAATTTATAAAGAAACGATAGACGATTGCGGCTCGATAATGAGCCGCTTTTTTATTGAAAAACCCCACAAAGAGTTATACTGTTAAAGCGACTCATCCCGTTAGAAGTGGCGCCCAACGCGGCCGCTGTAACTATACGGGATATGCTTGGTAATAAAACGATGATTAAAGGTTCGCGTCAAAATTGGTCCCACTTCTAACGGGATGAAAGATATTGTTCAAGAAATTAAAGAGCGGTTGGATATCATAGAATTTGTCCGGCAATATGTGACATTAACGCCGGCGGGAAAAAATTACAAAGCCCTTTGTCCTTTTCATAAAGAAAAAACTCCTTCTTTTGTTGTTTCGCCCGATCGGGGAATTTGGCATTGTTTCGGCGGCTGCGGCGATGGCGGCGATGTTATCAAATTTTTGATGCGTTATGAAAACTTGGAGTTTGTCGAAGCGCTGAAAATTTTGGCCGAAAAAGCCGGCGTTGATTTTAAAACCAGCGGCGGACAGGATTACAAGCGATATAACGTTCTTTATGAAATCAATGAAGCGGCCAAAAATTTTTTTCAAAAAAATTTTTATGCCGATGGCGCCGTCTTTAAATATTTAAAAGAGCGAGGTCTTAAAGAGGAAACTGTTAAAGAATTCGAATTGGGACTTTCAACAAAAGAATTCGATGCCTTACTAAAACATCTGATAAAATCCGGCTTTAATATCGTTGACGCGGAAAAAGCCGGTTTGGTTGTTAAATCGGAAAAAGGTTTGTATTGGGATCGTTTCCGAAACCGACTGATGTTTCCTTTATATAATCATTTTGGGAAAGTGGCGGGGTTTACTGGTCGGATTATGCCCGGATATGAAAATGAAAATGTCGGTAAATATGTTAATTCCCCCGAGACGCCGATTTTTAATAAATCAAAATTGCTTTATGGCCTGCATAAATCAAAAGACGCGATTCGCGATTCGCGATCCGCAGTGTTGGTGGAAGGGCAAATGGATTTTTTGATGATGTGGCAAGACGGCGTTAAAAATGCCGTTGCTACTTCCGGCACCGCCGTGACCGGCGACCATCTTAAAGTTTTGAAACGTTATGCCGACGAACTGGTTTTGAGTTTTGACAGCGATGAAGCCGGACAAACGGCGGCCGAAAGAACCATTGATTTGGCTGAAGCAAGCGACTTTTCCGTAAAAGTTTTGGAAATGCAGGCGAAAGATCCGGCCGATGTGGTCAAAGAAAGTCCCGGGTTAATGGCGGCTTTGATAACTAAGGCAAGATCGGCAATGGAGTTTTATTTTGATCGATATCTGATAAAAAAAGCGGAGGATAAAGGGCCGGTTGGTTTTAAGAAGAACATCCGCGCGGTTTTGGCGAAAATTAAAAACATTTATAGTCCGGTAGAGAGGTCGCACTGGTTAAAGCAATTGTCTATTTTAATTAACATTGACGAGCGTCCTTTGTTTGAAGAGATGGAGGCGTTAAAAATCGCGCCCCAACGTTTGTCTGCCGAGAATTTTCAAAAGCCGGATGAAGAAGCCGAAATTTCCCGAAAAGACGTTATCGCTCAAAGAATTATCAGTTTGGTTTTGGCAAAAAAAGAGTTGATGGATGAAATGCCGAAGCTCAAGCCATATTTGCCATTTCAATATCAGGCGGCGTCGGCCGACACTAAAAATCTGATAAATTTGGCAAGTCTTCGTTCCAGTTTGATGGCCGCGAATCTTGATGAAAAAAAGATTCAGGATGAATTTAGCGCCCTAACCAAGCAATTAAAGCGGGAACATTTTAAGGAACAGCGGCAATTGATTGGCGAGCGCATTAAAAAAGCCGAGGCCTCAAACAATGAAACAGCTCTGCAGGAGGCGCTCAAAGAATTTGACCAAGTTTCAAAAATGATGCAGAATATTTAAACTCCACCAATATGCCAATCAAGCGCCGATATACTAATTTACAAATTCGTATATTGGAATATCCGCGCTAGATTCGTTATATTAGTGTAGTCTATTATGCAAAAATCTAAAAGAAAAAAGTTGCGAAAAACCTCGGTTAGAAAGTCTAAAAAAACCGGCAAATCTAAAAGAATTAGAAGACCGAAGAAAAAAGAGCTAACCGGAAAAGAAAAAAAGCACGCGTTAGATTTGCAGGCGCTCGAGGAACTTATTGATCGCGGCCGAGGCAGGGGCTTTGTTACCGACACGGAGGTTTTGCATTTTTTCCCGCGCATTGAAGAAGATGTCAGTTTTCTTGAAGAGATTTATGACCGCTTGGATAAAGTCAACATTAAAGTCATTGAGACCAGTCAGTTGATTGAGATGCCCGGCGAAGAAATCAGCGCCAAAGAATTAGCGGAGGCTACCAGGATTGAAGGAGAGTTGCCCGACGCGGTTCAGATGTATCTAAAAGAGATAGGCCGGACTCCGCTTTTAACTTCTGCCGACGAAAAGGAGTTGGCCAAAAAACATGAAAAAGGCGACGAAGAAGCGCGTCAACGATTTATACAAGCCAATTTGAGATTGGTGGTGTCTATCGCCAAACGTTATGTTAATCGCACTCCCAATTTGAGCATTTTAGATTTGATTCAGGAAGGAAATATCGGCCTTTCGCGGGCAGTTGATAAATTTGACTACCGCCGCGGTTTTAAGTTTTCAACTTACGCCACTTGGTGGATTCGGCAGGCCATTACTCGGGCTTTGGCCGATCAATCAAGAACTATTCGAATTCCGGTTCATATGGTGGAAACGATTTCCAAATTTACTCAAGTCAAAAGGCGATTAGTTCAAGAATTGGGGCGCGAGCCGTTAGCCGAGGAAATTTCCATTGAGATGGGAATACCGCTTGATAAAATTCATCATATTCAAAAAATTTCCCAGGATGTCGTTTCTTTGGAATCGCCCGTCGGCGACGATGACGAGGATTCAACGCTTTCAGAATTTATTCAGGATGAGCGCAACCTCACTCCTTCTCAAATTGCTTCGCAAACGCTTTTGAAAGAAAGGATAAAAGAGATTTTGGTAGATTTAACGCCCAGAGAGCAAAAGATTTTGAGAATGAGGTTTGGTTTGGAAGATGGCATAACCCATACCCTGGAAGAAGTGGGAAAAGAATTCGGCGTGACCAGGGAAAGAATTCGGCAAATTGAGGCCAAGGCCATTACGCGGATAAAAGATCACGAGAAGTCGCATACTTTGGAAGGATATTAGATTTGTGTTATGCTTAAAAATAGTCGGAAAAATAGTTAAGAAAAATATAAATATGAAGAAAATTTTTATAGTTTTGGTCGTAGCGATGTTTTTATTGGTGGGCGCGGTTAATAGCGTCGGCGCTTCTGGCGCTTGTTGTTTTAGCGGCGGTGAATGCGCTGAAGCAACTACCGCGCAGAATTGCACTAATTCCGGCGGAGTTAGGTATGCCGGCAATGGGACAACCTGCGATGATGATCCTGATCCGTGCAGCGGGACGCGGGCGGTAGAAGGGGTAACCGCGCAGGATCTCGAAGTTGAAAACGCGGGCCTTTTGCCGACTAACCCATTTTATTTCTTCAAAAATTGGACAAGAACCATTCGCCAAGTTTTTACTTTTAATCCGGTTAAAAAAGCCGAACTTGAACTGGAAATTGCCAATCAAAGAGCTACCGAAATTGAAAAATTAAAAAGCGTCGCGCCTCAAAATATTGAAGCGATTACCAAGGCGACCGCTAATTATCAAAAGAATGTTGAGCGGTTGAAAGCGCGCCTTGATGGACTTCAGGAAACCAGCGAAAATCCGAATATTGCCAGACTCGCGGATCAATTAGCCGATCGCAGCCTAAAACATCAAGAGCTTTTTGATGAATTAAAGGTTAAATTTGAGAACAACGCGGAATTTGTCGAAGGAGCTAGCAAGGCCCAAGAGGCGATTTTGACGGCAGTCGCGGTTGTTCCGGAAAAATTTGAGGATATCGCTAAATTTGGACAGAGACTTGAAAATGTAGTCCAAAGTCAGAAAGGAGAATTCAGGGAATTAAGAGCGGCAGAACTTGTTGACCGCCTGGAAGAAAAATTCGTGGAAAATACCGAGAAAAAACTAGTTGAGATTGGGGAAAAAGTTGAAAAGGCCGTGCCGGAAGACATCGCTAAACTAAAAGAAGAATTGGCTAAAATTCGGGAAGAAAACGCCAAATTAAGAAATGAGATTTCTGCTTTAAAGGACAATTTTGTATCGAAATTCGGCGCTCGTTTGGAGGCGCAGGAAATTATTAGAGCGGAAGCGGCCGCAGCTCCGACGCCCGTGGCGCCCGCGCCGCTTCAAACAACCATTCAGGATTTACGAGATCTATCCGGCGATCAGTCGCGCCGCTTAAAGCTTTTAGATGAAGTCAGGGAAAAAGCGAGTCCCAGCGTAAAAAGCCAGCTTAACGTCGCCAGACAAGATGTTCTTCGCCAGGCCGAAGAGCAAAAAGAGATTGGCGCCGAAGAAGCTAAAAAAATGATTTTGGAAGCCGAGCGCCTGATTAACGAACTTCGGGGCGCGGTAAGCGCTCGCGAGGGGGATATTTCTAATGCCGTGCGGCAACTGTTGGAAAGGGCTGAGTTTCAACTTAATCAAGCTCGCGCCGCTTACGACGCTCAAAAGTACGGCAATGCTTTTGGTCAGGCAAACGCGGCGGCAGTAGCGGCTAAAAACGCGTTAAGGCCGTTGACTACTACGGCCGAAGATTATTCTCGGGATATTGCAAGCTTGAAGAATTATTACGATTCATTAATAAAGAAGATCCAGGAATTAAATCTTTCAGAGGAAAAATATCCAAAACTTTTCGCGCTTGTTGCCGAAGCGGAAAGGCAACTTCTTGAACTTTCCAATCTGATCAATGCCAAAGCCGACCCCGCCAAAATTGTTGACGCGATCAGGAATGTAAAGTTACACTTGTCAACTATTGAGCAATTGCTTCGAGAGTTGTTTGGCGTCGCGCCCGTTCCGGCAGTCGCTCCGGCCCCCGCTCAACCCTCCGCGGCTCCTCAAAGAGTTGTTTCAAGATGTGAAGCCGTCAAACGAAATCTTAATGAGCTGGACGAGTTGCTAAAAGCTGGACGGATTAGCGAACAAGACTACAAGCTAAAATACGAATCGTTGAAAAAAGAACTTTCAACTTGCGAAAAGGAGTCGGTTCCATCTTCGGCTCCGCTTCCAACATCGGCGCTCCCAGTTCCCGTTTCGCCTTCAGCGACAGAGGTTTGCGCGCAGGATTATAGTCCGGTTTGCGGCGTCAATGGTAAAACTTATTCCAATGAATGCGTTGCCAACGCAAGCGATGTTAAGATTCAATTTAAGGGGGAATGTAAAGAACCGTCTGCCGGAACCGCTGGCGGCGCTCCGGCGCCAACGCCAGCCGCCGTTACTCCTATAGATAGTTTCTTTGATGTTTTCGTGGCCATTGATGAAAGCGGTCAGTTTTCGCCCACCACGGTGAAAGTCAAAAAAGGCGGCAAAGTAACTTGGACCAACAAGAGTCAAAAATCGGTTTGGCCGGCTTCAGCTATTCACCCGACCCATACTGTTTATCCCGGTTTTGACGCTCTTGGTGAAATAAATCCTGGCAAAACATACTCATTTATTTTTGATAAAGTAGGTTCTTGGAAGTATCACGATCATTTAAATCCGGGCAATACGGGCATAATTGAGGTAGTTGAATAAACTCCACTAATATACGAATCAAGCACGGATATACCAATATAACGAATTCGCGCATTTGTATATTGGCGCTAGATTAGCCATATTGGTGGAGTATAAATAATGGAAAGCGAAGAAATCCGTAAAAAATTTTTAGAGTTTTTTCGAGAAAGAGGGCATGTAATAGTGCCCTCTTCTTCGCTAATGCCCGATGATCCGTCGGTGCTTTTGACTACCGCCGGCATGCAGCAATTCAGGCGATATTTCACCGGCGAGCTGGACGCGCAAAAAGATTTCGGCGGTAAAAATACCGTTTCAATCCAAAAATGCTTCCGGACTTCGGATATTGATGAAGTGGGCGATAAAACCCATCTGACTTTTTTTGAAATGCTGGGCCATTTTTCATTCGGCGGTTATTTCAAAAAGGAAACCATAGAATGGACCTATCAATTACTGACCGAAGCATTCGGCGTCCAGCCCGAGAGAATATCCGCGACTGTTTTTACTGGCGATGAAGCGGTGGCTTTTGATAAAGAATCTTTTGACGCTTGGTCCAAGTTTTTGTCGCATTCCAAAATTCGCAAAGGACAGAGAAAAGATAATTTTTGGGGTCCTGCCGGTAGCGAGGGTCCTTGCGGCGCCGCTAATGAGGTTTACGTTGATGATATGGAGGTGGCTACTTTAGTTTTTATGGAATTTTATTGTTTGCCAGACAAAACTTTAAAACCGTTACCTAAGAAAGGCGTAGATGTTGGTTGGGGATTTGAAAGAATCGTGAAGGTTACGCAGGGCGTTGAAAATGTTTTTCAAACTGATATTTTTGAGCTGATAATCAAAAAAATTAACGAAATCGCCCCGCATTTGAAGGACAGAGAAGTAAGAGTTTTTGCCGACCATTTGCGCGCCGCGATCTTTTTGACCGCCGATGGCGTCCGTCCGTCAAATAAGGAAGCCGGCTACATTTTGCGCCGTTTATTGCGCAGGACTTTGGCCTATCAGATAAAATATGACATTCACGCCGATCTATTTTCGGAAGCGTTAAAATTTATAAAAGATAAATTTGGCCCATTTTATCTTGAAGTTAAAAAAACTCAGGAAATCGGAGAAGTTTTTGAAGGTGAAAAAAATAAATTCCAAAAAGCAATCGCCGCGGGATTGTTCGAATTGAAAAAGCGCGACAAAATTTCCGCGCAGGACGCTTTTTATTTATATGAGACTTTTGGTTTGCCGTTTGAATTGATCAAAGAATTGGCGCCGCCGGGAGCAGTTAAAGATTTGGAATATAAAGATTTTGAAAAGGAATTTAAAAAACATCAGGAAATTTCTCGAGCAGGAGCGGAGAAAAAATTCGGCGGTCACGGACTGTTGTTTAATACAGGCGAACTTAAAGCTAAAGACGAAGAAGAACTTAAAAAAGTTACGCGGCTTCATACCGCTACTCATTTGCTTCAAGCGGCTTTGCGAAAAATCTTGGGGCCGGAAGTAAAGCAAATGGGTTCTGACATTACTGTCGAGCGTACGCGTTTTGATTTTACTTTTTCTCGGAAACTCACGCAGGAAGAAATTAAAAAGGCGGAAAATTTGGTGAATGAGGTTATCCAGAAAGATTTGCCGGTGGGTTTTGTTGAAATGCCGCTTGAGGAAGCTAAGAAAACCGGGGCGTTGCATTTTTTCTCCGCCTCTTCCTCCGAAGGAGGATCGACCTCCGGTGGAGGCGGAGAAAAATACCCGGAGCGTGTAAAAGTTTATTATGTCGGTCATTCGCTAAAAGACGCTTTTTCCAAAGAATTTTGCGGCGGCCCGCATGTTGGAAACACGCTTGTTATAGGAAAATTTAAGATAATAAAGGAGGAGGCAGTGGGCGCGGGAGCGCGTCGCATCCGCGCCGCCGTATTTCCATAATTTTTTAAGCATATTCTGGTATTCTGCAGAATACCAGAATATGGTTATTAACTTGGGTCACTAGCTTGCGAGAAATGTTTTTCTCCGCGGCTTTTTCTTTTTAAATTGTGTTATAATAAGGGTAGTGAGATTAGTCAATTTTAAAGAACTATTTTCAAATTTTTTGTCGTTATTTCAAAACGAAGATAGGTTTTTAGTTGTCGAAATTTTACACCACGAACTGCGCGCCGCTTCAATCAACGCCGATTTTGCCAATAAGGAAATTTTTGTCAAAAAAGTTTGGCAAACGCCAATTTCTCTTGAAAATAATCAAAACCCGCTAGACGCGATTAGAAAATTTTTACTCAAGATTAAAAATCTATCCAAATATCGGATTATTTTGAGTTTGGATTCCAGTTTGGCGACCACGGTTTATTCTTCCTCCGCCTTGGTTCATCAGCATACTAAAGAGCCGATTGACGAAGCCGAACTGGATAATTTAATTTCTCAAGCCATCTGGAAATTTTTTGATCGCCAGCGAAATCGAGTGGCGGTAAAAATGAAAATCAGCGATGTTGATGTTTTATTGACTGATGTCCGTATTCGGGGAATTAAATTAGACGGCCATCGAGTGATTAATCCTCTCGGATTTCAAGCCAAGTCCGTGGAGTTTTATCTTAGCCAGACTTTCGCCCCTCGCGCTTTCATAAAAGAACTTAAAGAGTTTTTACCGGAAGATCGGTTGCTGTTTGTTACTGAAGCGGGAGCGGCTTGGTCTAATGTTTTGTTGAAATCCGAGGAAAGTGGAAGTTTTTTACTGGTTAATTTATTTCCCGAGCAGACGTCTTTGTTCCACGCGGATGACGGCAGAGTTTGCCATTGGGGGCATATTGGTTGGGGAGAAAAAAATCTTCATTCGGTTTTAGCAAGGCATTTGGCGGTTTCTCCCGAAACATCCAGCGCGATTTTTAAAATCTACTTTGAGAACAAAGGATCGCCGGCATTTATTAAAAAGATTGAAAAAGTGCTTATGGAAGAGCTACGAGTTTTAGCAAAACATCTTGAAACGGCGACGAATAAAACCGACGCTAAGTTTGTTTATTTAAATTCATTTTATAATTTACCGCCGGTTGTATTTTCGTCGGGGTTCCGCGGGGTTTTTGACAAACCGATTCGAATGGATCTTGCCTCCTCTGACTTTTTTGGCGAAAAACTCGGTATTAAGGTAAAATTTAAGAAGGGTCTCAAGATGAATAATAAATTCGCGACTCTAGCCACTTTGCTTGAATCCCATCTTTCGCCGCAAAATGATAAAATAAGCAGGATGGCCCGAAGAAGAGTTAGATGGTTATTACCATAGATACCAATTACGAATACTGACCGAATTAAGCTAATGGCCAATAATGTTATTCGCCATTCGCCTAATTAGTTTTCATTTGTAATTAGTGGCGTAAGCGCATGAAGAAGATCTATACCAATAAAAGCGATGAAGTCGCGTTAGTCGCGGAAAAAATTATTGATTCCGATTCTAAGGAAATCGTTTTGAATATTCCTAAATTTTCCCATTTAGCCGATTCATTAAGCAATTTTCATTTGATAAAAAGAGAGGCCGAGGCCTTGGGCAAAAAAATTATTATTGAATCTGTCGATGATCGCGTTGTGGAGTTGGCCGAGATGAGCGGGCTAGATGCGATCAACCCGTTTTTTGCCAAATCGCAGAAGCAATTTTCTGATATTGCCGCTCCCGGAACAAAACGCGGGATGGATCCGGCTCGTAGAAACGTTACGCGCGGGATGGAAGAGGTTCGCGGCGAACAAATGAAAAGCAGTAAAAAAGAAGAGAAAATCAAAGAGGTAGTTGAGGAGCCGGAAAAAGAATCCCAAAAAACGCGGAAACAATGGAAGATGCCGAGTTTTAAAATCCCCGGCCGAGCCGCGATTTTTGTCGGCGCCAGTTTGATTGTCGCGGCATTAGCGGTTTTGTTTGCCGTAAAGGTGTTACCGCGAGCGGAAATAAAAATTGTTACGCAAAAAACTAATTGGGCTTATAAAGATTCAGTGGCTGCTGAAAAATCAACGGCTGTTATTGACGCCGCCGCGGCCAAAATTCCCGGTCAAGTTTTTGTTCAAAAGAAAAACGCTCAAATTTCTTTTCGGGCCACCGGGAAGAAAAAAGTTGAGAAAGCGGCCGGCGGCGCGATGATAGTTTACAACGCCTATAGTTCTGACCCGCAACCGTTGGTGGCGCGAACCCGCTTTGTCACCCCGGATGGCAAAGTTTTTAGACTGACCGCGAATATTACGGTTCCCGGCGCCAAGATCGTGGAGGGCAAAATTGTTCCCTCAAACATTGAAACGCAGGTAGTCGCTGACAAGCCCGGCGAGGACTATAATATCGGGCCAGTCAATTATTTCAGCATACCCGGCTTTAAAGATACTCCTAAATACGCGGGATTTTACGGTGAGACTAAAAAATCAATGAGCGGCGGATTTATCGGCGAGGTCGCTTATCCGACCGAAGGGGATATTAAAAAAGCAGAAACAGAAACCGCCAAGACCCTAGAAGACGCGGCCAAGATAGCGTTATTCGCTCAAGCGCCTAAAGAATTTAAAGCGATTGAAGGCGCCAGCCGGTTTGATTTGACAAAACAGGAGGTTAATTCTGAAGTCGATGAATCCGGCAATTTCGGCGTATTTGTTGAAGGAGAGATGGAGTTGGTTGCTTTTCGAGAAGAGGATGTTTTGTCAATGCTGGCAGGCAGAGTTAAAAAGGAGTTGGGCGAAGATTATAAATTTAACAGTTCCGAATTGACGTACGGCGTTGCCAGAGGGGATTTCGGCGCCGGGAAGATAACTTTTCCGATTGATTTTAAGGGCGTCGCGGCCAGGCAAGTTGACGTTGAACTTTTAAGAGAACGGGTCTTGGGGAAATCAGAAATAGATCTTAAATCTTTAATTTTCGCCTTGCCCGGATTGGAAAGCGCGCAGATTTCCCTTTGGCCGTTTTGGGTAAAGAAAGTTCCCAATGATAAGAATAAAGTGAAGATTGTCATTGAATAAATTTGACTTTCAATTGCGCGATATGCTACCATTTGTAATCAATGCCCAATAATAAGAATGTTAAGCGAGTAGATGGAATAGTTACGGAAGCGCTTCCGGCAACCACTTTTAGGGTTCGGTTCGCCGACGGGCAGGAAGTTTTGGCGCATCTTTCCGGAAAGATGAGGATATATTATATTAAGATTTTGCCCGGCGATAGGGTTACGGTGGAGTTAAGCCCCTACGACACAAAACGAGGAAGGATAGTAAGAAGACTATAAAACGGAGTAATCGCGAACAACGCGAATCCGCTTCAAAATAACGCGAATTCGCATTATTTGCTGAAATTAGTATTATTAGCGAACACTTCGATGAAAGTACGTTCATCAGTTAAAACAATTTGTATATCGTGCAAGACCGTTCGACGGAAGGGCAGGATTTATGTCGTTTGCAAAAATCCGAAACATAAACAAAGACAAGGCTAGTGACACGCGAATATATATGCGATGCGAATGATATGCCAATATTCGCATAAAATTCGCAAAGATTCGCGCCAGTCATTTGCATGTAACACCATGAGGATTATCGGTATAAATATCCCCGACCATAAAAGAATTGAAGTGGCCCTAACCTATATTTACGGGATTGGCCCTTCTTTGTCGCGTAAAATCTTGACGGGGAGCAAGATTGATTTGAATAAAAGAGCAAAGGATTTGACGCCGCTGGAGATTAATAAAATCAAAGAATACGCGGAGAAAAACTATAAAATCGAGGGCGAATTGAGGCAAGTTATTAAACAAAATATAAATCTTTTAAAAGACCTCCAGACTTATCGAGGCATAAGACATATGAGACATTTGCCGGTTAGAGGCCAGCGAACCAGAACTAATTCCAGGACGGTTCGGGGCAATGTTCGCAAGACAGCCGGCAGCGGAAAAAGGAAGGTTGAGCTGAAATAATGTTTTACTTCGTAAAACCGCAGACCGACGCAGAATGAACGCAGAACTACGCAGAAATTTTTTCAGCGCAAGTCCGCGTAAAGTCGGCGTAAGTCAGCGGTGAGCGATAGCGAACAATGGGAAAGAAAAAAATCACTCAACAAACGCAAGAAGAAGCGTTAAAAGAAAAAGAAACGCTAGAAACGGCGATGGCCAAAACCGGCAAGACCGTGGCTAAAAAGTTTGAAACCGGCCGGGTTTACGTACACGCGTCGTACAACAATACTGTTGTTTCTGTTACGGACGACAAGGGGAATTTGATTGCTTGGTCGTCTGCCGGAGCGCTCGGTTTTTCAGGACCTAAAAAATCGACTCCTTTTGCCGCTTCCAAGGTAGTTGCCGCTCTTGCCGAAAAACTTAGAAAGTCCGGTCCTTCCAGCGTCCGAGTATTCGTGAACGGCATCGGCAGCGGTCGGGATTCGGCTGTTCGCACTTTGGCCAATCAAGGTTTTAATTTGCTATCAATTAAAGACGTGACGTCGATCCCGCATAACGGTCCAAGACCGAAGAAGGTTCGAAGAGTATAACTTTAATATTTAAACATTTAAATATTTAAATATCGCGAAATGTTTGATACCAAAGAAAAAAAAGAACGATCTCTGGGCACCAAGCTTTTTTTGAAAGCGAACCGCTGTAATTCTCCCAAATGCGTTACGGTAAGACGGCCGCAACGGCCGGGTGTTCATGGTAAAGCGCGGCGGCGCGCGCTTTCAGAAATGGGACAACAGCTTCAGGAAAAACAGAAGTTCAGATTTACTTATGGCATTCGGGAGGCCCAAATGAGAAAGATTTTTTCGGCGGCGGTGAAAAATCCGGGAGTAACCGGCGAGATGATCGTCAATTTATTGGAGCGGCGCCTTGACAATGTCGTTTTTAGGCTTGGTTTGGCGCCGAGCAGGTCAGTCGCGAGACAGTTGACGGGGCACGGCCATATTCTAGTCAATAATCGCAAAGTCACCATTCCTTCTTATCGGGTCAAAGTGAATGACATCATTTCAATCAGGCCGCAATCGAAGGATCACCCGGTTTTTAATGATTTGGCGGCGAGCATTAAAAAATATGACCCCCCCGTCTGGCTTAATCTTGATAAAGAAAAAATTGAAGGACGGGTGATTTCTTTGCCTCGCGATTCCGACATATCATTTGACGTTAACAAGGTCGTAGATTACTATTCTAAAATACAATAAATTATGGAAATAGTTTATCTTAGCGATAACGTAACAATTAAAAAAGTCTCGGAGATAGACAGAGAGGGAGTTTTTGAAATCGAGGGATTGTATTCCGGGTATGGCATAACAATCGGCAATGCCCTCCGCCGAGTTTTATTTTCTTCTTTGCCCGGCGCCGCCATTACTCAAATAAAGATTAAGGGGGTGGGCCATGAATTTTCTACTTTGCCCAATGTCGTGGAAGACATAGTGGAGATCACTCTTAATCTTAAAAAAATTCGATTCAGGATTCATACCAATGAATCCCAGATTTTAACTTTGAAAGCAGGGGGAGAAAAAGCGGTAACCGCGGCGGATATTAAGACTAACGCGCAAGTCGAGCTCATCACCCCCGATGTTCATATTGCCACTTTAACCAGCAGGAGCGCTGAATTAGAAATGGAATTAACTCTTGAACGAGGGCTTGGATATGTACCGATAGAAGCGAGAAAAGCGGAAAAGTTGCCCATAGGCGTGGTCGCGTTGGACGCGTTTTTTTCCCCGGTGGTAAAAGCTAATTTCTCGGTGGAAAACATGCGCGTCGGAGAACGAACGGATTACAACCGTTTAAGGTTGACGATAGAAACCGACGGGAGCATTACTCCTTCGGCCGCCCTCCGCAAGGCAAGCAATATTTTACAGGATCATTTTAGCAAGATATCGCAGATAGAAGTAAAAGAGTCAGAGACAGCAGTTCCGGAAAGTAAAACCAAATCGGCTAAAAAAACCAAGAAAGCAAAAAAGGCAGCGAAGAAATAATAGTGAGCGGCTAGTGCTTAGCGACTAGAAAGATACTAGTGGCTAGTGGCTAGTGGCTAGATTTATGCGCAAGTTTCATCGCAAACGCGGACCTCGCCGGTCTTTTTTGAAAGGACTGGCGAATAATTTAATACTGAAAGAGAAAATTGAAACGACAGAAGCGCGGGCAAAGGAAATCCGTTCGTTAGTGGAGAAATCGGTAACCTTAGCCAAAAAACAGAACTTGGCCGGTTTGCGCCTTTTGCTTTCCCGTCTTCCCAAAGACGCCGCCCAAAAACTTTATTACGATCTGGCGCCTCGCTATAAAGAACGGAAAGGCGGCTATCTCCGCATTATTAAAGAAGCTAGGGCGAGAAAACGCGACGGCGCGCCATTAGCGACAATAGAATTCATTCGATAGCAACTGGCACAACCTATGGATTATACTATTGACGCCACAAATCAAAAATTGGGACGTTTAGCTTCAAAAATAGCGTTGATTTTACAAGGAAAGCTGCGGCCCGACTACGAGCCGCGTCTTGCCGGTAAGGACAGAGTTATTGTTGAAAATATTTCTAAGATTGAGGTGACGGGGAAAAAATTTGAAAAGAAAATTTATTATCGCCATACCGGCTATATGGGGCATTTAAAGGAAAAGAGCTATCGCGAGGCATTTGCTAAATCTCCGGAAAAGGTTTTATGGACGGCCGTTTATAATATGCTGCCCAAGAATAAGTTAAGGGCGGAAAGATTGAAAAGATTAATTGTTAAAAAATAAAATGGCAAAGCCGAAAACAGCCGAACCCCAAGCTAAAAGGATTAAACCGGCGGCGCATGAGAAGCCGGTTGTTAAGGAGCGATATTACGAGGCAAGAGGCGGACGCAAAACCGCGATTGCCAGAGTGCGGCTTTACAGCAAGCGGACAGGAATTTTAATCAACGATAAAGATTTTCGGGAATATTTTAAGGCGCCCAAACATCAACAAATTGTCATTGCTCCGCTTGAGACAATGAAAATGACTGATACTTTGGGCGCGACGGTTAAGGTGTCCGGCGGTGGATTGACGGCTCAAGCAGAGGCGGTTCGTCATGGACTTTCGCGCGCCCTGGTTAAGTTTAACGATAATTTTAAGAAGCGATTGCGTCGAGTTGGGTTTTTAACTCGAGATTCCAGGATGGTGGAGCGCAAAAAATATGGACTTAAAAAAGCAAGGCGGGCCCCCCAGTGGGCAAAGCGGTAAAGACGGGATTTTGGGTTATATCCTCATTGGGCTCACAATTTTTATCTTTGTTTTTCAATCGATCGGAGAGACAACCGGAGCTCGACTCCGTTGGGATATTTGGGATCAGTTGTTGCATTTTTTTGGAGGCGTTTGGATGGCGACGATTTTTTTATATTTTTTTATTAATCGGCTGCGCCTTTTCAATATTTATCAAAATCGCTGGCTGACGGCTTTTTTCGTTTTAAGTTTCGTGGCGCTTGTTGGGATTGTCTGGGAATTTTTTGAATACGCCGTCGGATTTATTTTTCAGGACCATTGGGTCGGCACGGCCGAGTGGGGAGTGGATACCTTATCTGATCTTTTCTTGGACTTCGCCGGTGGAATTCTTGCCGCCTTGGCATTTTACGCGCTTAGCGCGAAAAAATTTTTATTCTAATGTTCTTGAGAACTTAAGAATAAGAAACGCTACGTGCCGTTGGCTATTTTTTTGAATTTAGGTATATTTGTAATGCGATACCAATATACGAATGCATACTAATGATACTTATGAAAATACTAATCTGCGAATTCATGTTAATTATACGGATAAATACTAATAATATTTGTAGCCATTAGTATCATTCGAATGAATTAGTATATTAGTATTACGATAGCGCAAGCGTATGAAGTTTGTTATTAAGGGCGGGAGAAAATTGAACGGAGAAATTAGTTTGTCCGGCGCGAAAAACGCGGCCACAAAAATGATGGTTGCGTCTTTATTGACCGAAGAGGCCTGCTCTTTAGAAAATTTTCCCGAGATCGGCGATGGACACATTACGGCCGAACTTTGCAGGTCGGTGGGCAGTAAAGTAGATATTCAATCGGGCAGATTGGACATTCATACGCCGGAAATTAAAACTTTTCGCGTCACCTCTTTGACCAGAAGAAATCGCATTCCGATTTTAGCTTTGGGGCCGCTTTTGGCGCGCGTTGGCAAAGCCGAGGTGCCGATTTTGGGCGGTGATAAAATTGGCCCCCGTCCGGTGGACATCCATTTGGACGCTTTGCGGGTTATGGGCGCCGCTATCAAAATTAATCAGAATAGTTACGCGGCGGAAGCGAAAAACGGCCTTCATGGCGCGAAAATTGCTTTGCGGTTTCCCAGCGTTGGCGCGACAGAGAATACGATTTTGGCCGCGGTTTTGGCAAAGGGCAGAACAATTATTCAAAATGCCGCCACCGAACCGGAAATTACGGATTTGATAAAGATGCTTCAAAAAATGGGCGCGATTATTTCTTTGGGAACAAACCGAACCATTTACATTGACGGCGTTGATAAACTGCGCGGCGCGCGGCATCGGATCTTGCCCGATCGCAATGAAGCAGTTTCTTTCGCTTGCCTTGCTGTCGCGACCGGCGGGAGAATTTTAGTAAAAGGCGCGCGTCAGGATGATTTAATAACATTCCTGAATATGCTTCGGCGAGTTGGCGGAGAGTACGATGTTTTAGACGACGGCATTGCTTTTTACCGGCGCGATAATTTGCGCGGCGTCGAAGTAGAAACGGACACGCATCCCGGCTTTATGACCGATTGGCAGCAGCCGTTCACTATTTTGCTGACGCAGGCAAAAGGAAATTCTATTATTCACGAGACTATCTACGAGGATCGCTTTGGTTATACCAAGGACTTGAATTTAATGGGCGCGGATATTACAGTGTTTACGAAGTGTCTAGGCGAACTTTCTTGCCGGTTTAGCGGCGAAAATTATCAGCATAGCGCGCTGATAAACGGCCCGACCCCGTTAAAAGCGGCGAATCTTGAGGTAAGAGATCTGCGGTCTGGAATCGCGCACATAATCGCCGCGTTGATCGCCGAAGGGGAATCAGTTATCAGCGGAGTTGAAGAAATTGACAGAGGATATGAAAGAATAGATGAAAGATTAGGGCAATTGGGAGCAGATATAAAACGAGTCCATTAGCCGATATTCGTATATAATTCGCAAACATTCGCACTAGTCATTCGCATGTAACATCATGTTTACCCGTCAAATAGGAATAGATCTTGGAACTGCTAATACCATCGTCTTTGTGCCGAGCCGCGGTTTTATTATTAACGAACCTACAATCGTGGCTTTAAGTTTGCCCGACAATACCGTGCTTGCCGTTGGGAAAGAAGCAAAAGAAATGATTGGTCGGACGCCCGACGACATTGTCGCCTACCGTCCTCTTAAAGACGGAGTAATCGCCGATTACTATATTACCCGGGCGATGTTGAAATATTTCGTTGCCAAAGCAGTCGGTTCATTAAATATCTTTAAACCGGAAGTCGTGATTTCAGTACCCGCCGGAATTACTCCGACGGAAAGAAGGGCGGTGCTTAATGCCGCGCTCGATGCCGGCGCTCGCGAAGCTTACATTGTTAAGGAACCGATTTTAGCGGCTTTGGGCGCGGGCATTCCCATCAATTCTCCTTCCGGCAATATGATAATTAACATTGGCGGCGGCACTTCCGAAGTGGCCGTTGTTTCTCTAGGGGGCATTGTTTCTTGGTCCAGTTTGCGGGTAGCCGGCAATAAATTTGATCAGGCCATTACGGATTATGTTAAAAAGAAGTATGCCATATCCATCGGCGAGCAGATGGCGGAAAATATCAAATTTGAAATAGGCGCCGCTCTTCCCACTAAGGAAAAATTAGAGTTTCAAATAAGAGGCAGAGATTTGATGTCCGGTCTGCCAAAAGATTTAGTGATTAATGCCAATGAAGTAGCCGAAGCGTTAAAGCCCCATTTGTTGGACATTGCCGCTTCGGTTCAAAATGTTTTTAACAGCACTCCGCCCGAATTGGTGGCTGATATTATGGAAAAGGGGATTATTTTGTCGGGCGGCGGAGCCCATCTCCGTTACATTGACGAATTTTTCAAAAGAATGAGCGGCGGCGTTCAAACTTATATAGCCGAGGAGCCGCTTTTTTGCGTTGCCAAAGGCACCGGCCTGATCTTAAATCATTTGGATGTTTATAAGAGGACTCTTTTGAATAAGAGGTAGGGTTCTGCAAAAGGTGGTACCGATAAAATGTAATAAATGGCAAGCGTACCAGAGCTTAAAAAAGATTTCACCCGTTTATTGAAAAAGGGAAATTTATTTCACGGCTATATTTTTTTTGGAGAATCGGCGGAGAAATTAGATTTTGCCAACGGCTTAGCTAATTTTTTAGAGAATAACCGATGGGGAAAATCATCCGCGCCGCTTTTAGATTTTAGAATAATAGGCAACGGGATAGACGACGTTCGGGCGGGCATAAATTTTTTGTGGCAAAAGCCGGTTAGATCTCCGCGTAAAACTCTCATAATACCGGACGCGAGAAATTTGACCCCGGAAGCCCAAAACGCGATTTTAAAAGTCGCCGAAGAGCCGCCGGCACACGCGCTTATCATTCTTTTGATCAATAATCTTGAGACGTTGTTGCCAACCGTGGTTTCGCGATTTCAGAAAATATACTTTACCGACGCGAAAAATACGAAGGAAAACGCGAATGACGCGAACAAGATCGCTAAAGAATTTTTAAAAGCTTCGCCGGCGAGGCGCAAAGAAATCATTAAAGAGGTCATTGAAGACGATGGAAAGCTGGAAGATTTTGTTACCGGCTTAATAAGCGAATTGCGCCGTGATACAATGAATAACTGGCGGACTATTAAAGAACTGCTTAAACGCTGGACATTAATTAGGCGATATAATACAAATAAGAGATTACAGCTAGAAGCCGCCCTTAACCAATTACGAATACTGACCGAATTAAGCTAATGGCTAATAATGTTATTTGCCATTCGCCTAATTAGTTTTCATTTGTAATTAGTAAGCGTATGGATAAAGCCCTTATTATAATTTTATTCGTAGTCTTTGCCGGCATACTTTTGTATTTTTTGCCGTTAGTTTGCAAGCCGTAAACTGATAGCGGATTTCGGTCCCGCCACGACGGGACCGAAATCCCGAATATTGATCCTGCCCGGGTTTCTTGGATCCCATAAGCTAAGTCTATCCTATATGAATGATGAAGTTTTAAAAGATTTAGAAAATCGAATACGGCCGCTGTTTGGCGCCTTGAAGCAGGAATTTATTACTCTTCGGACGAATCGGCCAAGCCCCAAATTAGTGGAAGATATTAAAGTTGATTATTTTGATCAAAAACTGACGGTCAAGCAATTGGGATCAATCAGCGTTGTGCCGCCGAGAGAAATTAATATTCAAGTTTGGGATAAAAATGCCGTTGCTCCAGTTGCTAAAGCCATTGAGGCGTCGAGTTTAGGTGTCAGCGCCAACATTGACGGCAATTTGATCAGAATTAATTTGCCGACTTTGACCGATGAGCGAAGGCAGGAGCTTACAAGATTGGTAAAATCAGTAACCGAGCAAACAAAAATAAAAGTTCGGAATTTGCGCGACGATGCTAACAAAAAAATAGAGCAGACCTTCAAAGATAAAAAAATCAGCGAAGATCAGAAATTTAAACTTAAAAAACAAATTCAGGACGCGATTGATAAAATCAATAAAGAAATAGAAAATCTGCTGGAAGCAAAAACTAAAGAGATAAATGAACAATGACCATTTTATTAGTCGTACTGGGAATTTCCATATTAATACTGGTTCATGAATTGGGGCATTTTTTGGCGGCCAAGTTTTTTAACGTTAAAGTGGAAGAATTCGGCTTTGGATTTCCGCCACGATTGTTTTATAAACAAGTTGGTGAGACGAAATATAGCATCAATCTTTTGCCGTTAGGCGGGTTTGTAAAGCTTTTAGGAGAAAGTCCGGCGGCGCCGGTTCCGGAAACGGAAAAACACCGGAGTTTTTCCAGTCAGAACGCCGGCAAGCGAACTCTCATTATCATCGCCGGCGTCTTGATGAATTTTTTTATCGGCTGGCTAATTGTTTCATTCATATTTATGGTTGGCGCGCCTAGCGCGCTTTTAGTGACTAATGTTTTGCAGGATACTCCGGCGGCGATTGCCGGCTTGAAGTCGGGAGATCAACTGTCGGATTTTAAAACCGCCGATGAATTTATTAGTTTTGTCGACGCGCGCAAAGGTGAAGAAGTGAATTTGAACATAAGGCGAGGAGGGGAAATTTTAAATGTTTTAGTCGTTCCTCGAGTCAATGTTCCCGAGGGCGAGGGAGCGCTGGGCGTGGCCATTACGGAAACTGGTTTCCCTCAAAAATCTTTTTTCGGAAGTTTGTTTGAAGGATTTAAAACTTCAATCCAGATAGTAAGCGCGATATTTACCGGGCTTCTATCGTTAATCATCGGCGTTTTTACCGGCGCGCGGGTTTTTGAAAACCTTGTTGGGCCTGTGGGAATTTTCGGGGTCGCGACTCAAGCGGGACAACTCGGCTACATCTATCTTTTGCAGTTAATCGGTATTATCTCGCTGAATCTTTTTGTTTTAAACATTTTTCCGTTTCCGGCGCTAGACGGCGGACGTTTGCTATTTATCATAATTGAAAAAATCAAAGGTTCTCCTATGGCGCCCCGTTTAGAAGCGGTAGCCAACGGCCTTGGCCTTGCTTTTCTGCTTGCTTTAATGCTGGCAATTACCATTAAAGACGTCGCTGCGCTTTTTTAATATTTGGGATTTTGGGATTCCCGAAACCAATAGAGGTATCTATTGGTTTCGGGAATCCATGAATCTACGATCGAAATTTTTCCACAGGTTCCCGAAATCCTGTCCCTGCGGGACATCTCCTGCAGGGAGACAAATATTGAATTGTAATTAATATTGAACGTAATTCAATTTGGTGATTCTCGAAACGGATAGTGGATTTCGGGAATCCAGCGGATTTCCGAAATCCCAAATATTGACCCCGCTTCCGGGAGTTCCAAAATTGATTCACCGCCGTCTGCCGTAGGCGGTTTCGATTGCTTGTGTACATTTCTCACGTCTTGTGTCATAATCCGGGATTTGATGAAACTTGCCCTTTTTGCGAGCGTCATCAGGAACTGCATATTGCGATTCAAGCTTCTGTTAATCCGGAGCAACCGAATCCGCCTTCGGCAGAGCTTTTGTATCCAGAGCCGGCAATTGCTGGTAAGCCCGGTCTTAGCCCTTTTACGGCCGCCGTCGTCATTCTTGCTCCGGCCATCTTTTTCCTGTATTTTTTTTTGCACGGCGTTGGTATCTTGGATCTGGAATCAAGACCAACTGGAGGAGTTGATTCCGTTTTGATTTCAGAGATGTCTACACCTAATCAAGTCCTAGCGCATGTCAACTTGGCGTATTTATCGCTGGTATTGGCAATTGTTAGCGTGAGCGTCGTAAGTCTCATCGGGATGTTGCGATATATCATCTTTTGGCCGCTAGCTCTGCTTTCCGCGTTTGTGCTTAAACCCCTCAAGCCGATTCTCTTGCCGGTCAGCTATCCGTTTATCGAACTTTTTACGATTATCAAGTATACATTGAGTGGCACAACGAAGTTTGTACTGCGATCGTTTTTTACCGCTACGGTTAAGCGCAAGTGTGACAAGGAACACAACGTCGGCGCTTATCATGATGATTGCGTCTGTTTTATACCGCCCATAGCAGTCATTAGTCTTGTCACACTTTTGTTATTGGCGCTATCGTTGATAGCGGTATCCGACGTCCTTGAACTGAACGATTTCATTATTTTTTTCTCTGCGCACCCGGTTTTGTCTTGGGGTATTGTCGCTTATTACGCCACAAATATCCTAAGCCTTCTTTACGAACTCGGCCGGCGGTCGTCATACAAGTCGTACAATAAGCGAGTCGAGTCAGGCGCTGTTTAGTTCTTTTCTTGCCCCCTGCCGCCTTTTGACGCGAGGCTTTTTTTTTATCTTAAAAGACTATATACTCAAGACAATTGATATATCGAAATATCGATATGTCGAAATATCGAGTATGGCTTCTATTCAAAAATTTGAAGATTTGATTTGTTGGCAGAAAGCAAAAGCGCTTGCAAATTTCGTTTATGATATTACCGACGATTCAAAATTTCGCGATCCGGATTTGAAGCGTCAAATAAGGCGAGCGGCGACTTCTCCAATGTCAAATATTGCCGAGGGATTTGATCGTGGCACCCAAGCTGAGTTTGTTGACGCGTTATTTATTGCTAAAGGCGAAGTTGGCGAAGTAAGAAGTCAATTGTACATAGCAAGCGACAGACGATATATCGATATATCGAAATTTCGAGATGGTTTAAAATTAACAGATGAATGTTCGCGGTTAATTCAAAGTTTTTCAGAAAAAGTTAAAGGCGGATCAAGGCGCGGGTTGCAGTTCAAACATATCCCAAAAGCAGATCCGGCGAAAGAATTAATAAAGCAATACGCGCCGGAAGTTTATGAGAGGATGTATGGAGAAGAGTAACTCGATATATTGACATATCGATATATCGAAATATCAAGTTATGAAACAGTCCCAACTTTTTACTAAAACCTCAAAAACTTTTCCCAGAGACGAGGAAGCAATTAACGCTCGACTTTTGATTAAGGCGGGTTTTATTCGCAAACTTTCAGCCGGTGTTTACGCCTATTTGCCGCTCGGTTGGCGGGTGCTTGGGAAAATAAATAATATAATCCGCGAAGAAATGAACGCCATCGGCGCGGAAGAGCTTATGATGCCCTCGTTGGTTGCTAAAGAATACTGGGAAAAATCTGGCAGATGGGACGCGGATATTATGTTTAAAATTAACCAATTACCAACCTTGCCTACCGGCAGGCAGGTTACCAATTACCAAGTTTTGGCCTTGGTTGGACTCACGAAGAAGCTATAACTCACATTGCCACCGATTTCATCCATTCTTACAAGGACTTGCCGTTGGGCGCTTATCAGATTCAAACTAAATTCCGCAATGAGCCGCGCGCCAAAAACGGATTATTGCGCGGCCGCGAATTTTTAATGAAAGATCTTTACAGTTTTCATGCCGGCAAGGAGGATTTAGACAATTATTATCAAAAAGTAATTACCGCTTATAAAAAAATTATAAAAAGACTTTCGCTTGACGCAAAAATTACCGAAGCCGCCGGCGGAGCTTTTACCAAAGAATATACGCATGAATTCCAAGTTTTATCGCCGGCAGGCGAAGATACTATTTTTCATTGTGCGCAGTGTGATTTTTCTCAAAATAAAGAAATAGTTGATACGTCGAAATATCGAAATGTCGAAATGTTGAAATGTCCGCGGTGCGGCGGAGAAATTAAGGAATCGCGCGGAATTGAGGTCGCCAATGTTTTTAAATTAGGCACTCGTTATTCAGACGCCTATGGTTTAAAATTCCGCGATAAAGACGGCAGTTCAAGACCGGTGATCATGGGTTCTTACGGCATCGGTCCTACAAGATTGATGGGCACGCTAGTTGAAATTTATAATGACGAGCGCGGTATCGTTTGGCCGGAGTCTGTTGCGCCGTATAAAGCTCATTTGTTAGAAATTAGAAACCTGTCTGCCGGCAGGCAAGATGAGAAATTAGAAATTAGGAAAAAAGCGGAAAAAATTTACAATACTTTACAAAAAGCCGGCGTTGAGATACTTTTTGATGAAAGAGACGCGTCAGCCGGAGAGAAGTTTGCTGACGCGGATTTAATCGGGATTCCCTATCGACTGGTAGTCAGCGAGAAAACCGGAAGCAAAATAGAGGTCAAGGCAAGGAATCAGAAGAACGTTAAACTAGTTACTCTTGCGCGACTAACCAACCAACTAGCCAACTAACTCATGTTTCTATTCAATTATTTTTCAAAAGACATCGGGATTGATTTGGGAACGACTAATTCATTGGTTTATCTGGCCGGCCGAGGCATTGTTATTAATGAGCCGTCGATCGCGGCCCTAAACAATAAGACTAGCCAGATTTTGGCTATCGGGACAGAAGCGAAAAATATGCTGGGCCGAACGCCTCAACATATTAATGTCATTAAACCTTTGATCAACGGAGTCATTTCTGATTTTGATATGACTCAAGAGATGCTGCGTTATTTTTTGAAAAAAATCGGCGGTTCCGGCGCGTTTTTGAATTATCGCCGCGCGGTTATCGGCGTGCCAAGCAATTTGACCGAAGTTGAAAGAAAATCCGTGGAGGACGCTATTGTTGGCGCCGGCGTTTCCAAGGCCTATACGATTGAAGAACCTTTGGCGGCCGCTCTTGGAGCGCGATTGCCGATTAACGAGCCGACGGCGAATATGATTATTGACATTGGCGGCGGCACAACGGAAATCGCAGTGATTTCCATGGGCGGCACCGTAACTTCCAAAAGTCTTAAAGTGGCCGGCGATAAATTCAACGAAGACATCATCCGTTTTATCCGCGATGAATTTAGTTTGGCGATCGGCGAGCCGACTGCCGAAGAATTAAAGTCAACTATCGGTTCGGCAGTTCCGGTAGATCAAAAATTGGAAATGACTATTCGCGGCAGAGATTTGGCGACTGGCTTGCCCAAGGAAATACTGGTTAAAGACACTCATATTCGAGCCGCGCTCGCCAAGTCGCTTAAAGCCATTGTAGAAGCCGTTAAGGAGGTCGTAGAAGTTTCTCCTCCGGAATTGGTAGGAGATGTTTTACGAAGAGGAATTTATCTTTGCGGCGGCGGAAGCTTGCTTAGGGGTGTAGACCAGCTTATTGCCAAAGATTTAACTGTTAATGCGGCGGTTGTTGACGATCCGTTGACTTGCGTGGCGCGAGGCACGGGCATAGCGGTAGAGAATTTTGATCAATACAAGCAGATTTTAGATAATCCTTTGATACCAAGAGATATTAGGACTTAGGAACTGGTAACTGGTAACTAGGAACTAGGAACTAGGAATTGGTAAGCGGGTAATAAAATGATTTTGCGAATTGTTATAGTCGCGGCGCTACTATTACTTTTCTTTTACGGAAATTTTTTTATTGTTCAAAAAGGAATCTTTGTTTCTAGGGTGACTCAAACTTTCGCCCTGCCGATTCTTTTGATAAAGACATTATTTATCGGCGCGAATAATTACCAAGAATTCATCGCGCTGAATTTAGAAAATGAAAATTTAAAATCTCAGATTTCGCAGCTGAAAAATTCCGCTAAGATTTTAAGCGGCGGCGATCATCGGAAACTTCTCGTAAAAATTTATTCCACCTATCCCCTTAACAATCAAAGCCGGATAACGATTAACGCCGGCAGGCGGGCCGGCATTAAAGAATTAGCGCCGGTTACCGCGGGAGAAAATATTTTATTCGGACAAGTGCTTGAGGTTTTTGACGATTACAGCGTTACCCGGACCATTTTTGACGCTGATTGGCGACTGTCGGTTAAGATCGGAGACGAACGGATTACGGCGTTGATGGTCGGAGGCCTCTTGCCGCGCCTCACAATGATCGCCAAAGATAAAGTCTTAGAGAATGGGCAAGAAGTGTATTCTGTCGGTAAAGATTTCCCGTATGGAATTAAGCTGGGAGAAGTGAAAAATATAAAAACAGCTCCAACCGAGGTGTTTCAGGAAGCTGAATTGGACTTGTCTTATAATTTCAGCGATCTCGACGAGCTTTACGTGCATGATTAGATTAGCTTCGGCCATTTTGTTAGTTATAGCCGCCGGCATCCTGCAAAATACCGATTTGCTGAACATAGCTGGCGTCAAACCTAATTTAAGTTTGGCGGCGCTGATAGTTTTAGGATTTTTTATCAACAAATTCACCGACTACCTGATTCTAATTCTTATTAGCGCGTTATTAATAAAAACCGCGGCTGGTTTTGAAATTTCGATAATCGTTTTCGCGGCGATTCCCGCCATATTTTATTTTCTCCGGCGATTGCTTCCTTGGCGCGCGTCCCTCAACAATTTAATATTGATTTTCGCCGGCACTTTACTGCTTTATCTTTTAATTGATCCGGCTTTTATTTCGCGCGGCGTCGGTATTTTTATTTCAGAGGCGGCGTATAATCTTATCTTAGGCGCGGTTTTATTTTGGGCAGGAACTTATAAGAAGATATGGTAAAAAAATTAAAACAATCAGATCTCGATTTTGATGAAGTGGTTTTTGATGACTTTGCGCGCGGGTTTGATAGTCTGGAACAGCCTTTATCCAAGAGAGCTTTTATTTTAGTTGCCGTCTTGGCTTTTTTAGTTAGTTTTATCGCCTTAGGGCGTGTTTTTTATTTGAATGTTTTTAAAAAGAATTTTTATCAGAGCCGAGCCGATTCTAATGTCCATAAAGAAATAAATTTGATGGCCAACCGGGGAATTATCGTTGATCGTTTTGGCGATGTTTTGGCGGAGAACGCGCCGGCTTTCAGCGTTTCTTTAAATATCAATGAATTGGTTAAAGACAAATCCGATTCGTTGGCTGGCGTATTGAAAACCTTGAGCGAAGTTTTGAGCATTGATGAACAACTCTTGTTTCGGGCGGTTGATGACGCTGATTTGGAAAAAACCAGCTCAATAATCATTGATCGAAATATCGCCACCGAGGAAGCCATTGCCTTAAAAGGTCTTGAATTGCCGGCGGTTGAAATTATTGATGATTACACCAGAAAATATCCCAGTGGATCGGCCTTCGCCCACATTACTGGTTATACCGGCATGGCCGATCAAGGAAGCGGCATTGTCGGTAAATCCGGACTGGAGGCTTATTATGACGACTGGTTGAAGGGCGTTGACGGCAAGCGCATAATTTATCGCGATGCTCGAGCGCGGCCGCTTGAGGAAAAGGCGGCGGAGGAGCCGCGATCGGGCTATCGTTTAGAAACGACGATTGACGCGGAGCTGCAAAATTATTTTTATAATCGCTTGAAAACGGCTCTGGAATTTTTGGGCCGTGATTCGGGGGTCGGAATAGCGCTTAATCCTCAAAATGGAGAAATTTTGTCTTTGATTAGTCTGCCCAGTTTTGATAATAATATTTTTGTCGCCGGCGGACTTAATGATCAGCGCAAAAAAATTTTGGCGGCAGCCAACAAGCCGTTATTTAATCGGGCTATTTCCGGCGTTTATAACCCTGGTTCCGCCATCAAACCGTTGGTGGCTTTAGCCGCCCTTGAAGAAAATATCGTTGACGCGACAGATCAGATTTATTCGTCTGGATCTTTGGAAATACCCAATCCTTACGATCCGGAAAAGCCCAGTCGTTTTTTGGATTGGAAAGCTCACGGCTGGGTAGATCTTTATTCGGCTTTGGCGAGGTCCAGCAATATTTATTTTTATGCGGTCGGCGGCGGCCTGCCTCGCGCCGATCTTGCCCCCACCCGCGATTTTAACAGCATCAAAGGCTTGGGCATAGATAAACTTCGGCATTATTGGGAGAAATTCGTTTTTGGTTTGAAGACCGGAATCGATTTACCTGCCGAAAATAGCGGATTCTTACCCGGCGCCGAAGAAAAAGAAAAACGCACCGGGCAGATTTGGCGCATTGGCGATACTTATAACGTCAGTATCGGTCAGGGCGATATTTTGGTGACGCCGCTTCAGCTTTTAAATTTTACCGCTTCGATCGGCAATGGCGGAAAGATTTACCGCCCGTTTTTGGTGAAACGCGTCATTGACCCGAATCAGAAGTTAATCAAACAAACTGAAGCAGAGGAGTTAACCAATTACGTTGATTTAGACGATTTAGACGGCGATATTAAAGAAGTCCAAAGGGGATTGGAAGACGCCGTAGGCGAACCATACGGAACTGCTTATACGCTTTCTGATTTATCTTTTAAAACCGCCGGAAAAACCGGAAGCGCTCAAGTCGCCGATAATACGCGCACTAACGCTTTTTTTGTTGGTTATGGTCCGACCGATAATCCGCAAATCGCGATTTTAGTATTAATAGAAAATGCCCGAGAAGGAAGCCTTAATGCCGTCCCGATCGCTAGAGATGTTTTTGAATGGTACTATGATAATAGATTAGCGACTAGCCGCTAGCGACTAGAGTTTAGCGTATAGGGCGTGGAAATTTAATACCCCATCTAACTATGATTAAAAATTCCGAATTGCGGCAAGATCTTGTTTCCGGCGATTGGATTGTTATTGCTCCGGGGCGCGTCAAGCGCCCGCGCGATTTTATTCGCCGTGACGCGCCGCGCGAAAAAGCCCCGATTAAAAACTGCCCGTTTGAGAATTCCCCGGAGAATAATGACACTGAACCATATCTTGTTTATCCCAATAAGCACACTTGGGCTATTCAGATTGTGGAAAATAAATATCCAGCCGTGCGGCATTTGGGCGAAAAATGCAGCGTTGTTTCTCGGCGCGGCCCTTACGCGATTCAACCGGGCTTTGGTCACCATGATATTATTATTACTCGCGACCATAACAAAAACTTTCCCAAATTGACAAAATCGGAAGCTAATTTAGTTTTTCAAGCGATGCGCGATCGCTATTTGGCGCTTTTTAACGACAAATGTCTGGAATATATTTCCATATTTCACAATTGGGGGCCGACCGCCGGCGCGTCTATTTATCATCCTCACTATCAGTTGATCGCGATCCCCGTGGTGCCGCCGGACGTGACGCATTCGTTGAACGGTTCGCGAAAATATTTTGACAAGCACAAAAAATGCGTGCATTGTTTGATGATTGAATGGGAACGGAAGGAGAAAAAGCGGATAATTTATGAAAACGACGGCGCTATCGCTATTGCGCCCTATGTTTCGCGCAGTCCCTTTGAGGCGCGCGTGTTTCCCAAAAAGCACCTGCCGTTTTTTGAAAATACTTATGACCATGATGTGGCCGCCGTGGTTGACGCGCTTCAAAACACCCTAAAGCTCATTTACAAAAATCTTAAAGATCCTGATTATAATTTTTTCATTCACACGGCGCCGCTAAAAAATAAAGAAGATTATAAACATTATCATTGGCACATAGAAATTTTACCTAAGGTTGCCATCTATGCCGGTTTTGAATTAGGCACCGGAGTTGAAATTAATTCTATTGATCCAGATACAGCAGCAAAACTACTCGTGAAAAAATGAACGAATTTCTTACAATGCTTTTGGGAGCTTCTCCTGTTTTGGAGCTTCGCGGCGCCATACCGATAGCTATGGGAATTTTTAGATTCACGGCCGCGGAGGCTTATTTTTGGAGTGTCTTGGGCAATTTTCTTCCTGTTATTCCGGCTTTGCTGGTTTTGTATAAATTAAGCAATTTTTTGACGCAAAAATCATTTTTCTTTAATCGATTTTTTGGTTGGTTATTCCGATACACTCGGGATAAGCACCAGCAGAAATTTGATTATCATCACCATCATCATTGGCGGCCGTTGCTGGAATTCTGGGCACTGTTTGTTTTTGTGGCCATACCCCTGCCTTTTACCGGCGCCTGGAGCGGTTCGGTAGTGGCGTTTGTCTTCGGCATACCCATTTGGCGAGCGGCTTTAGCAATTGGTTTGGGAGTTCTGACATCCGGGTTGATTGTTCTCGCGGCTATTAAAGGCATAGTGGCCTTGCCTTTCTAACGAGTTCACTTTATAGTGATACTGGTTCTTCAAAAAAATTTCACGGAGCGGCAGCCACCTCCTTTCACATAAATCCCTGACGCGTTGTTAGCCAAAATTGTTCAGCGCAAGGAGTGACGACAAAGGTGTGTAAGCACACTCCGAGGAGAAACGACGTCGCGATGGACAATTTTGGCAACAACCCTTCGGGATGCGGCTAGTTTGCCGGCTAACTTCGTTGCTTAGGCTTGGAGTATGCTTATACACCTTCGCTTTCGCGCCTTGTTATCCAGCAAACTAGCCAGTATCGCGTCGGGAGCTTATGTGAAAGGAGGTGGCTATGACGCCGGAAGAGCTTGAAAAGAACAATCAAGGCCAGCATCTTCTCGGCAGGAGTTTTCATAAGGCGGCGGGGCTGACGGGGAAAATCTTTATGGATCGAATACCTTTGCCAACGCCGAACAGGCCAAATCCGCTTTTAGTAGTTTCTTCAAAATTTATAAGTTTGGCAAAGCAGTGCGGATTGCTTAATGTGGATTTTAGCAGCATAGATTTGGATTATTGCGTTGATCTTTTTGATCCGCCCGCGGACGATCTTTACTGGCGTTATGATTTTGACGACGGCAGCAATGTGCTTGGCGACCATCCGCAAGTCGTTTTGGCGTCTTGCCAAAAAGCAAAGCGAGCGCCGGCAACCGTAACCGAAGGATTGGCGATTGTCCGAGAGCATCGCGGAGCGCTTTTCCATCATTGGGTTGAGTTGCCCGGCACCACGCATTATATAAGCGACACTCCTGCCTTAGTGATACACAAGGGGACGACTTTCTTAACCTGTTTGGATAGAAGAAAAGGGACGCCCCAGGTTAAATTCGGTTCCGCGACTTTTGCCGCTCAATAACCCTCGTTTCACTGCGAGGGTTTATATTTTATGTTAAACTTAGAAAAGTATGCGAAAGATTATTATAGCCAACTGGAAGATGAATCCGGATTCGACAGGACGCGCGACAAAATTAGCCGAAGAAAGCGATATTGAAGGTTTGGTTATTTGCCCGCCTTTTCCATTTTTGAAAGTAGCGGGAAAGGTTATTAAAAAAGCGGAACTTGGCGCGCAGGATTTATTTTGGGAAGAGGAAGGTCCTTACACCGGAGAAGTTTCCGGCGCTCAATTAAAAGATTTAGGGGTTGAATATGTAATAATCGGCCATTCCGAAAGACGAAAACTGGGGGAAACCGATGAAATGGCAGCTAAAAAAATCGTGGCCGCGGTTAAGACCGGCCTAACGCCGATTTTATGCGTCGGTGAATCAAAAAAGGAACGTGCTTCCGGCAAAACAAAAGAAGTTCTCGAAAAAGAAGTAAGGATCGATCTTTCTCTGGTGGCTAGTGGCTATACCCTAAACCCTATTATAATCGCCTACGAGCCCATCTGGGCAATCGGCACTGGCGTTCCTGACAAACCGGAAAATACAGTAGAAATGGCAAAGTTTATAAAAAAAACCCTATTGGCTAGTGGCTATACCCTAAACCCTATTATTATTTACGGCGGTTCGGTGAATAGTAAGAATGCCAAAGATTTTTTAAAGCACAAAGAAATTGAAGGCGCTTTAGTTGGAGGCGCCAGTCTTGATGCGGAAGAAATTAAAAAAATAGTAGAAATTTCAAAAAAATATGCCTAGTTTTGATGCAAAAAAGATATTTTGGGTCTTATTAAACGTAGCTTTAGCAGTTTTAGTCGTTGGATTAATTTATGGAATCAAAGCAGCCAGTTTTTATAGTCGCTCTTTGAATCCCGCGCGAGTTATTTCAGTTTCGGCTGAAGGAAAATCAGTTGTCATCCCGGATGTCGCGAAAATAAATTTCGGAGTAATCTCCGAAGGCGCTAATCCGGTTGACCTTCAAACTGATAATGCTAAAAAAGTTAACGGCGCTCTTGAATTTATAAAAAGTCAGGGCGTGGAAGCGGAGGATATAAAAACCGCTCAATATAATCTCGCGCCCCGTTATGAGTATGACGAAAAGCTTCGGCGATCATTGATTGTCGGCTATGAATTGCGTCAGAATATTTCATTAAAATTGCGCGATTTTTCTAAAATCTCGGCTATTTTAGGCGGGTTGCCGGAACTGGGAATAAACGAAATTGGCCAACTGCAGTTTGACGTGGATGAGCCGGATCAATATCTAAATGAAGCTCGTAAAGAAGCGTTTGAAAAAGCGCGCGTCAAAGCGGAATCAATGGCGAAACAAAATGGCGTGAGATTAAAAAGGGTAGTTAATTTCTACGAGTCGCAGGGTTATTCCCCGATGCCGCTTTACGCCAAGAGCGAGATTGGCGGGGAATTGTCGTCGCCTCTGGCGCCAACCATTGAGCCGGGCACGCAGGAAGTTACACTGCAGGTGAGCGTGACATATGAGATACGATAACCGATGACAAATGACTACGATTAAATGGTCATCGCTTTCGTTGGCAATTGGCGTAATCGCCGTTGTTATAGTCATGGTAATGGCTATAGTAAGGTTTAACGGGAACATGTTTTTTACCGCCGCTGACAATTTTAAAATTGCTTACGATTTATATTCGGCGGAAAAGCCAAGGGCTTATTTGGTATTGGTTCATATGATGCCAGCCGTTAAAGAGTCATGGCAGGATTTCGCCGTTTTAGCGCGGGAAAATAATTATTCGAGCATAGCCGTTGATTTGCGCGGGCACGGCGAATCCGATGGCGGCCCAAATGGTTACATAAATTTCTCCGACACCGAGCATCAAAAGAGTATTTTGGATTTGCAGACGGCTGTGGATTTTTTGAAAGAGCGGGGCGCGTCGCCAGAAAAAATTTATTTTATCGGCGCGTCAATCGGAGCAAATTTAAGCCTTCAATATCTGGCGGAAAATCCGGAATATAAGAAAGCCGTTCTTCTTTCCGCCGGATTGGATTATCGAGGCATTAAAACAGAACCATTGGTTAAAAAACTTTCTAAAGGACAAAAAATAATGCTTGTTTCCGCTCGAGATGATGACCGCAGCGGAGGCAACAATGTTAATATGAATGAAATATTGGCGGATTTGGCGCCGAAGGGCGTTGTTAAAGATCTGGTTGTTTATGAAACCGGCGGCCACGGCACGGCTATTTTAGAAAACCAACCGGATGTAATAGACAAGATTTTTAGTTTTTTAAATAATTAGCGGCTAATTTTGTGGCTACAAAAAAAGATTATTTTTTGGTCTTTATACTTGGCGTGGGCTTTGGCCTGTTTTTTATTCCAATTTTTGAGAATATTCAGCCGGCTTTTTGGAGGATTAGTTTTTTCAGCATCATCGGCTTGGCCATAGGATTCGGACTTTTCGCTATTTTTTCTCTTGGTGTCGCTGGTTTTTTAGCGCGCTGGATGCCGTCAATATGGCAGTTTGCAAAATACGCGGCCGTCGGATCTTTTAATTCATTTTTAGATCTGGGAATCTTGAATTTTTTGAGCGCTATTTTTGGGATTTATCATGGTTTATGGCTGGCCTTTTTTAATGTAATTTCTTTTTCAATCGCCGTGACCAATAGTTATTTCTGGAATAAATATTGGGCGTTTGAGCAAAGAAATAAACTCAGAGCATCGGAATACTGGTATTTTATATCTGTAACTTTCATCGGCGCACTGATAAATACCGCCATTGTTTATATTTTGACCACCTTGATTGGTTCGCCGGGCGGTATATCTCCGGCGTTTTGGGAAAATGTAGCCAAGCTCATCGGCGTGCCAGTGGCCATTTTATGGAATTTTTTTGGCTACAAGTTTTTTGTATTTAAACCCAAATTTCACTCGATGGATCCCCCCGCCATCGCGTCTTGACTTTTCTAGCGCTCTTGCGCTATAATGGGATTAGAATGAGCGCTGAACAGCCCTTAACGATGATATCGATTAAGGATTGTCCTTCCTCTTCTGTGGCTAAAACCCCGACGCAAGTCGGGGTTTTAGTTTTGTATTATATGGGGTTTGTATTTTTGTTTAAAATAAATTACATTTATAAGTGGAGTGGCAGGAGAGCACTCATTCAACACAGAAGAATTGGAGGTCACCACTGCCGCTCCACCCTTTCCAGAATGGCATTTATGGAAAGAGTGGAGCGGCAGTGCCCAATTCATTTATGTTTAGTCAGTCAATCAATTTAAGCAATTACAGCAATTATAAAATTGGCGGGTTAGCAAGATACTTTTATCGGGCAAAAAACGTAGAACAGCTGATTCGCTCAATTGAAAAAGCAAGGCAGTTTCAACTGCCTGTTTTTGTATTGGGAGGAGGAACCAACCTTTTGATAAGCGATGAAGGCTTTAACGGCTTAGTTCTTAAACCAGAAATTAATTTGTTAAAAACTGAAGGCAATATAATCAAGGTAGGCGCCGGCGTTTCGGTATCCCAATTACTTAATTGCGTAATAACCAAATCTCTCTCCGGTTTAGAATGGGCCGGCGGCTTGCCCGGAACTCTTGGCGGCGCGATACGCGGCAATGCCGGAGCTTTTGGCGGAGAAATTAAAGATTCTATAAAAGAAGTTGTTAGTTTAGATATTTCCGGTAAGCGGCCAAAGCTAGTAAAACGCAATAATGCGCAATGTAAATTTGGCTATCGAAATAGCATATTTAAAATGCGCGACGGTAAGGAAATTATCTTAGAAGCGACTTTGGCGATAAAAAAAGGCGACAAAAAAGAAATCCGCGATGCCGCCGAAGAAAAGATCAAATATCGGCAAGAACGCCAGCCGCTGGATTATCCCAATATAGGTAGTATTTTTAAAAATGTGCCTTTAGCGCAGATCATTGCGGATCTAAAAGCGCAAATAACACAGATTAATAGCGATACAGTCCGCGTAAGTCCGCGTTCAAGTCCGCGTAAGTCCGCGTTCACCGCGCCGATGAAGACGGATCCCTTTCCAGTTGTTCCGACTGCTTACCTAATTTCAGAATGCGGCCTCAAGGGTGTGAGCCGGGGGGGAGCGATGATTTCACCGAAGCATCCGAATTTTATCGTTAATGTTTTGAATGCCAAGGCTGTAGATGTTAAAGCTCTTATAAATTTGGTAAAATTAGAAGTGAAGAAAAAATTCGGCGTAGAATTAGAAGAGGAAATAATTTATTTATAGTGAGCTTGTCGAACTATAATTTATTTATAGTGAGCTTGTCGAACTATGTTTAGCCACGATATAAAATTTAAAGCCACAGGAATTGATTTGCCGCAATCGATTGTGAATTATATTTACGATAAGATTGGGTCGCTGAAAAAATTTTTACAAGACCTCGAAACAAAAGGGGGTGTTGATATTGACGTGGAAATTGGCCGTACCACCAGACATCACCGAAAAGGTTTGGTTTATCGAGCTGAATGCAATATCGTTTTGCCCGGAAAGCTTTTGCGCGCCGCGCACGAGGACTGGGACGTTCGCCGCTGTATTGATGAGATAAAAAAAGAACTTCAGCAAGAGATTAAAAAATATATGTCTAAAATCAGACCGCAGGATTCTAATGGACAAAGGAAGATCCGAGATTTGCGTGGAAAACTATAGGCCGCATGCCAGGTAGTAGAAACTCGATTTTAATTAGTAATAATTACGACTTGTTTATTTAACTTTGTTTGCCTCGGAAACAACGCCTTGCCAGATAGCCTTCTCCACCGAAGGCGGAGCAATCGAGTTTTCACTACCTAGTATGCCAGGTTAGTGAAAACTCGACTGCGCGATTATGTTTCACTACGTTTATGTTTTAGAAAGTCTCAAAAATAGTAGCTTGTACGTGGGTCTTACAAAGAATTTGAAAACCAGGTTGCAAGAACATAATCGCGGTTTAAATTTTTCAACCAAGTCTCATAAACCTTGGCGTATCGTTTATTGTGAAGCATTTCTTAATGGAGATGACGCTGTAAGAAGAGAGCGTTATTTAAAAACTAATCAGGGCGCAAGATTATTAAAGCGAATGCTCAAAGAATACTTTTATTCAAAAAGGTTGAAAAATTAAGGTCGAGTTTCTACTACCTGGCAAGATTCTGGAGGACAGAAAGAATTAAGGAAGTTGAGAGGAAAATAAATGAGGCCCGTACACAGTGTACGGGCCTCGGTCGCTTTAGGCGGCGCTGGGCATTGTCTGGTGGATGATGTCTCGGAGGGGCATGTTGGGATTCGCGGAGTGAAGCTCCAACGTGGCTACGAAGTCGCCATCCGGGATTGCGAGCGCCGCCTTGATGTCTTCCTCGGAGGTGATTCCGATGGCGAGCATCATGGCGACTCGAACTCGGTGTCGGCCGATGATCAAAGGGCCGGCCCAGGCGACAATTGCCTGCAATGCCGTCCCATCCTTCCTGGATAGATCGGTGAATGCCTGCTCGAAGACGAGGTCTGTCATCTGTTCCCCGCAAGCTCGGAGAAAGTAGTAAGTCGCCGCGCGCAGGGGGCGCATCTCTTCCTCTGAGCCCTCGAAGATCGTGGTGTCCAGACAGTGTCCCAAGACGCGGGTTTGAACCACGATACGGGTTGGCGAAGCCTCGGTGATCCTGCCACCGTAGCCGAGCTCGTATTTCACGAGCGATTCCATGGCTTGTTCCGTGGTCAGCTGGCGCGCTCCGAAGTCGAAGTGTTCGCCAGACTTGACTCTGGTCGGCGTCACGGTGATCATAGCGCCTCCAAAAAACTTTGCCAAAGAGCTGATTCCACTCGAGTCACATGACCCAAGTATTCTACCAGTATAGCATACCCATAAGATTTGTCAAGTGCGCATACTCGGGGGTATAATCATATCAACCCCGCACCGTTTTCTTAAAAGTTTTTCTTAGTGAGATGTTTCTGCTAACAAGACGCCTCCGGCTTTGATTGTGTTAATGTGAAGCCAGTCTCGTAAAACGTACGGGGTGCTCAAATTTGTAGATAAATTTTCGTCGCTACAAATTGAGCTAGAAAATTTATACAAATTTGGCATGTTCAAGTGGTTTTTTAAATTATTTTCCGCCTTTGGCGGAAAATTCGATCGAGAATCGCGGAGAATTATTGAGCAAATCAATGCCCTGGAGCATGATGTTAAGTTATTAAACGAAGAACAGATTTTGCAGGAAAGCGGTTTGCTTAAAAAAGAAGCCCAGCTTGCCACCGACGATAATCATCAAAAGATTATTTTGGACCAACTCCTGCCACGGGCTTTTGCATTGGTCAGGGAAGTGGCTAAACGCACTTTGGGCCAGCGGCATTTTGATGTTCAGTTGATGGGCGGCATCGCGCTTCATCAAGGAAAGATCGCGGAAATGAGAACCGGCGAAGGAAAAACTCTTGCCGCCACCGCGCCAGCCTACCTGAACGCGCTTGCTGGCAAAGGAGTTCATATCATAACAGTCAACGAATACTTGGCTAAACGCGATACTGTTTGGATGGGGCAGATTTATCACGCGCTCGGTCTAGGTGTGGCGTGTTTAGTTCATGAGGGGGCGTTGATTTATGATCCGCATTTCCGCGGCAATGTCATTGCGAGCGAAGCGAAGCAATCACACAGGATTGCCGTGTCGCCCCGCAGTGACGGGGCTCCTCGCAATGACGGACATGAAGAATCGGCACTTTTGGATAAAGAACGGGACATAACCGGCAGTTATTTAGTTCAAGAAGAATATCTGCGGCCAATCAGTCGGCGCGAGGCATATCAAGCTGATGTTACTTACGGCACAAATCACGAATTCGGCTTTGACTATCTGCGTGATAATTTGGTTTATCGCTTAGAGGATCAAGTTCAATGCCGCGTAAATCCGCGTACTAATCAGCGTGAATCAGCGCGCAGTTTTTCTGTGATTGATGAAGTAGACAGCATTTTAATTGATGAAGCTCGGACGCCGCTGATTATTTCCGCGCCCGATGCCGAGTCAAGTCAATTTTATAAAACTTTCGCGCGCGTGGCAGACCGACTTGAAAAGGAGGCGGACTATTTAGTTGATGAAAAATTGCGATCCGTGGATATTACTCAAGAGGGCATTGATAAAGTTGAGAAAGTTTTGAATATAAAAAACTTATATGCTCCGGAGAATTTGCGCCTGACTCATTATTTGCAGGAATGTCTCCGCGCCAAAGCCCTATTTTTAAAAGACCGCGATTATGTTGTAAAGAATAATGAAATTATCATTGTCGATCAATTCACGGGGCGATTGATGCTGGGGCGGCGTTATTCTGGGGGGTTGCACCAAGCGATTGAAGCAAAAGAAGGAGTCGCGGTTCAAAATGAGTCGCGCACCTACGCGCAAATTTCTATTCAGAATTATTTCCGTTTGTATAAAAAGCTGGCTGGCATGACGGGGACTGCTCAAACTTCCGCTGAAGAATTTGATAAAGTTTATGGATTAGAAGTAGCGAGCATTCCGACTAACCAGCTGATGATTAGGGCTGACAATCCGGATTTGATTTATAAAACCATTGAGGCAAAGTATCGGGCGATAGTTGACGACATTAAAGAAAAGCAGAAAAAAGGCCAGCCGGTTTTGGTGGGCACGGTTTCGATTGAAAAGAACGAAGTGCTTTCGCGGTTTTTTAAAGAAGCGGGTATAAGACATGAAGTATTGAACGCGAAGAATCACGAACGCGAAGGTGCGATAATTGCTCAAACCGGAAAACCCGGAGCAGTTACGGTCGCGACTAATATGGCTGGCCGCGGCGTGGACATAATTTTAGGAGGAAATCCACCCGATATCTTAGAAGCGCAGAAAGTGAAAGACCTTGGAGGCTTGCATGTGATTGGCACTGAACGTCATGAAGCGCGACGAATTGACAATCAGCTTCGCGGCCGAGCCGGCCGCCAAGGCGATCCCGGCTCTTCGCAATTCTTTTTGTCTTTAGAAGACGATTTGATGCGAATTTTTGGCGGCGGACGGATTAAAAAATTAATGGAAACTTTGAATGTTCCCGAGGATATGCCGATCCGTTCCGGAATGCTTTCGCGAGCAATAGGGCAAGCTCAAAGTAAGGTGGAGGGCTTTAATTTTGACGCCCGTAAGCACTTGCTTGATTACGACGATGTTTTAAACAAACAGCGGCAGACAATTTATAAAAAACGGCAAGAAATTTTGGAAGGTAACAAGGTATTAGTAAACAGTAAACAGGAAAACGGAGGAACGGTACTATCTCATAAGATAGCGCTATCCCATGGAGTAGCGCCGCGAGTTTTACAAATGCTGGATTTTTTGTGGATGTCGCATTTGGAAAATATGGAAGCGCTAGCCGAATCAGTAAGATTGCGAGCGTATGGCCAGCATGACCCGCTGGTGGAGTATCGAAGGGAAGGGCACCTATTGTTCCAGCAACTTTTACATGACTTTGACCAATGGGTTGGTGAAAATAAAGAAAAGTTAAATGTGCCGAGCGCCAAGGAAAATAGTACGGACCATATGAAAAATACCGCGGTTAATAATACATTTAACATGGCACATTCAACATTAAACATTGAAAAAGTGGGGCGCAATGATCCTTGTCCTTGCGGAGCGAAGGATGAAAATGGGCATTCGATCAAGTATAAGCGTTGTCATGGTCCATAACGCCAGCTGGCGGAGAAGGCGGACGGCAGCGGGAAGAAATGTAAAAGGTGTCATGGGTCATGAGGAAGTGATATTATGAGAAATATGGAAAAAGAACTAAAAATTGAGAAAAGTTTGGAAGAAAAGCTTCGTGAGAGGGGCTATCAAATTGAAAGAGCGCAGTTGTCAGAAGATGAATCCAGGCAATGTGATAAGTGTATGGACAGGGGTACTAATTTTCAATTTTACAGAGAAGGATGGTTTATCGAAGGATCATTTTACTGCTCAAATCACAAAGAAGGAGCAACAAAAATATTGGAAGAAATTGATAAAGATGTTGAAAGAAGAAAATTAGAGCAAGAGCGCATTATTGAAGAACGAAGAAAACAATCCGGCTTAAGATGAAACTCCTGCGACTTGGTCAGTAAGTAATAGAAGTGCCATGGGGCGTGAGGAAAAGAAAAAGCTGGCATTTATGCCAGCGTGAAGCGGGGAAGATTGTTACCGATTTTTCCGTTTTTTTTCCGCTTAAGGTAAGCCTTATCGATGAAATTTACTACTTTTTCTTGCCATTCGTTGACATCCGCGACCTCAGGTCCAAACATAGCTCCGTAAGCCAAACTAACTCTCCAGCAAGCAATTGGCCGATCGTTCTTTTGGTGGTCAAAAATAAAAAGTTTGGCGGAATAATTTCCGGCGCGACGCACTTCAATAAGGAATCTTTTATCAATCTTATTTCTCCAGATAAGTTTCGGATGGTTTGCGTCTTCCGAATCCCATGGTATCAATGGTCTTGCCGGCTCTGCCATTTGCCACCTTGTTCAAAGAACAGTAAATTATCTTGAGATTATCAGATTGACGAAAAGGGTCAAATTATTAGAATTTATTTCAAAAGTACATCGGGCTGGAGGTATTTTTGAGATGGGTTCTAGTTTACAAGCGGAATATAATCCCATCCGCGCGCGTCGCCGTTGCAAAGATAAAGGCGATTATTCAGGGTATCGATATATAAGCGGCCTCGTTCGGTATCTGTGCAAGTATCAGTCGGCGCTCCAGAGCCGAATCTTCTAAATTGTAAATACCCGCTGGAGCCATTAGCCGCGCCTACGGTTAAATCTTCGGCGACATCAACACTTCCGGAGAAATTGCCATTCCGCCAGCGAGCGGTGGATTGTCCAACGTCATATGCGTTTCCCGCGCCCGGCACTAAAGAGGAATCAAAGGTTGCGGCCGAAACCCTGCTGATTGCCGAGCGGAGCGTCCGCGAAAGAGCGAGCTGGGGATTTTGGGTGTTAAAACTCAAAGTGATATCAATTGAAACCGTATCGTGGCCGGGATAATTGGCGTATTTGGTAAACTGAAGACTATCCGCCAAAATTCTGTCCGTTGTTAACGGAGTAGGGGCGCCGTTGCCGGTTTGGAGATAAATTTTATTATTTAATAAATAAATTTTCGTTGGATCCGTAGTTGGATCCGACATTCTCAATACCAGATTTGGGTAAGACGAACCTAATGGGGGCGCGTCATTGTTCGGATTGCCATCGTTGTTAACTATAATGACGCTTGATTGTCTAATTATTCTTTGGATGACTTGCAATACAAAATTCAATTGACTGCCGACTTCCGCCGCGGCAGTTTGTTGATTTTGCACCCGCGTGACGATAATCAGCATACTTGAAAGAAGTCCCGCGACAACGGAAAATACGCCCACATAAATTAAAAGCTCAATCAACGATAAGCCGGAATTTTTACGCATCTTTATTATTTTAGCATATTTCTGAATTTAAACCGCGGTTGGGTCAAAAAAGATTATAGAAACGGTTTTGGCGATTATTTTGGCATCCAGCCGCAATGACTGATTTTTTACATAATGGCTGTCAAATTCCAATTCTTTTAAAAACGGCAAGGCTGAGGCGCCGTTAACTTGCGAAAGTCCGGTGGCCCCGGCTTTTGCCAAAAGAAGATGTTTATGTTCGCCCGGGTAATGGATTACTTCTTCCGGTTCATGCGGTCTTGGGCCGACTAAAGCCAGGTCGTCTTTTAACACATTTATAAATTGAGGTATTTCATCCAAGCGAAAACGGCGCAGAATTTTCCCGACTCTGGTAACGCGCGGATCATTTTTGATTTTGAAAAACGGACCATCGCGCCGTTCATTAAGGTGGTTGAGAATCGGTTTATAATTATGGGCCTTATCAATCATTGAACGGAATTTATAAACTTTTATAATCCGGCCATCGCTGACTCGGTCAAGTTTTACCAGCATCGGCCCGCGGCTGTCTAATTTGATTGCCAAGGCAATAATGGGCCATAACGGAGCTGTCAATAAAAGTCCAAAACCCGAACCCAAAATATCAATTATGCGTTTTACCGATTTATAGCGCATAATAAAATTATATAACATCTTTATGCGTGTGGCATTAGTCTATGATTATTTGAATCAATATGGCGGCGGTGAAAGAGTTTTGGAGGTTTTGATGGAGATTTTTCCGGAAGCGCCGATTTACGCGCTTTTATACGATTCGGCGCGCACCTGCGGCAAATTTGAAGGGAGAAAAATCATCGCTTCGTTTTTAAATTTTTTTCCCGGAGCCGCGAAACACCATCGCTGGTTTTTTCCGTTGATGCCGTTCGCGGTTGAGTGGTGGGATTTTTCCGATTTTGATTTGGTTATTTCAATCAGCGCGTCTTTTGCTAAAGGCGTTAAGACAAAGCCGCCGACTAGGCATCTTTGTTATCTCTTAACGCCGACCAGATTTTTGTGGGATGAATCCGAACAGCGGATCAATGAAGAACTGCCGGTGTTTTTAAGGCCATTGGCAAGACTAGCAGTCGGAGGTCTTAGAAAATGGGATTTCGCGGCCGCGCAAAGGCCGGATGTTCTTATCCCGATCTCGCGGCATATAAAAAAGGAAGCGCGAGAAAAATATCGGCGCCAGACCGAAAAAGTGATTTATCCGCCAGTCTGCGCAGAATTAAGAATTAAGAATTATGAATTAGGAATTACACAGCCATTTTATCTGATTGTTTCGCGGCTGATTCCTTATAAAAGAATTGATATCGCCATAAAGGCCTGCGAATCCATTGGCAGGAATCTTAAAATCATTGGAGTCGGGCGGGATTTCGCGCGGCTTAAAAAATTAGCCGGCAAACATACGGAGTTTCTAGGAGGATTAAATGACGAAAGACGGGATTTTTATCTTGCCAACGCGAAAGCCTTTTTAATGCCGCAAGTTGAAGATTTTGGGATCGCGCCGGTTGAAGCAATGGCTCGCGGTACGTCGGTGATTGCCTATGCCAAAGGCGGCGCTTTGGAAACTATTAAAGATGGCATAAGCGGCATATTTTTTGATCAACAGACACCGGAAAGTTTAGTTGCTACTATTCAGCGATTTGAAAAAATGCGTTTTGATTGGCAAAAGATCAGCCAATCTGTTCAAAAATTCTCAAGAGAGAATTTCAAAAGGCAATTTCTTGATGCGGTAAAAAAATTTTGACTTTTTGATGGGATTTGCTATATACTTTCTAGAGCGCAGGATTTGAACCTAGAGTCCCGCACTCCTAATATGTCGAACAATGAAGATGCGGCGTCTGATTTAGACGCCAACAATGAAATAACAACAGGCGTCGAACAAGAGGTTTCGGAAGCGGCTCAGGGGCCGTCCGCGGACCCGGCGGTTTTGGAAGAAATGATGCGAGCCGGCGCGATGTACGGCCGGAAGAAAAGCAAGACTAATCCCAAGATGAAGAGGTATATTTTTACTATCCGCAACGGGATCGAGATTTTTGATTTGCCGCAGACATTGGAAATGCTCGATAAAGCCGCTGATTTTATCAAAGGAGTTATTGGAAAAGGCGGCCGGATTTTGATTGTGGGGACAAGGCCGGCGGCGCAGAATTTAGTAAAAGAATTAGCGGAGAAATTCAATATGCCTTACGTAATAGAACGTTGGCTGGGCGGCACTTTGACCAATTTCAAAACGATTTCCAAACGAATTGAACACTTCAAGAATTTAAAAGCGGACAAAGCCGCGGGAAAACTTGAGAAATACACAAAGAAAGAAAGATTGGAAATGGACAAGCAGATAGAAAAATTCAATCGTTTTTTTGGAGGAATTGAGAGTCTTTCTCAATTGCCGGACGCTTTATTGGTGGTAGATACGACTTACAAAAATCATCTTACCGCGGTAAGAGAAGCGAACCGCCTCAAGATTCCTATCGTGGGGATAATCAATAGCAATGCCGACCCCGATGCTATCGTTTATCCTATACCGGCAAATGATTCGGCGCGTTCGGCGATTGCTTGGATATTGAATAAAATTGATAAAGCCATTGAAGAAGCTAAATTGCAGAAAGCGGTTGAGCAACCGCCAGTCGCGCAACAGCCAGCGGCATAGACATCTTATGACTAAAGACATTCAAAGACTTCGTGAAATTACCGGCGCTGGAGTGATGGAGTGTAAAAAAGCTCTCGCGGATGTCCGGGGAAATTTTGATGAGGCGCTCAAGTTAATCAATGAGCGAGGACTGATAAAAGCGGAAAAAAAGGCGACGCGCGCGACTGGCGCCGGTTTTTTGGAGTTGTACATTCATAACGGCCGAGTCGGAGTTTTATTGGAGTTAAGATGCGAAACCGATTTTGTGGCGCATTCTGATCCATTCAAAGAATTGGCAAAAAATCTGGCAATGCAGATTGCCGCTATGGACCCGGAGAATGTTGAAGAATTATTAAAACAGCCCTTTATTAAAGACGAATCAATGACAGTAGAAAATTTGATAAAAGGAGTTGTTGCCAAAACCGGAGAAAATATTCGCATAGAAAGGTTTTGCAGATACGAACTATAATTAGTGGCTAGCAATGTACAATTTTTTTCTTCAAATCGTTGCCGTTCTTAGTTTGGGAGTAATTATTTATTTGTTCGCGAGAGCTATTCCGCGGGTTAGCGATAGCGGCGAGGAAAATGTGGGCAAGCCCTCCAGTCTTCGCAGTTATTTCGATCGTCTTGGTTCTCGGCTTCCGCTTTCCAAGATTGACGCCGCTCTTAATTCATTTTTTGAGAAGTTTCTTAGAAAATCGAAAGTCGTCGTGATGAAGGTTGATAATCTTTTGAATATGTATATTAATAAAATTAGAAAGGTTAACGGGAACGGAAAAGGATTAAACGGCTCTAAAAACGGAACTAACTTGTTTGATAACGCGGCATCGGATTCCAAAAACTCCGGAGAACCTAAAAATTAGCAAACGGGTGCGTCGCATAGCGGCAATTGCACCACGCTGTAGACGTGGCGCCTTTATGGCTACGCAGGTTCGAGTCCTGCCGCACCCACAAATTTGATTTGACAAGAAACGATTATTTTTCTACCATTTGTTACTAGAACCTTAGAATTTTTTTGGGAGGGCGTGGATGTTGCGAAAGAAAGTTGCGCGAACAAAGGCCGGTATTCTTAAAGATATCAAGTTGCACCCCAACAAACACAGACATAATCTCAATGATCTAATAATCTGTTGTACTATTGATGGCATTGTCATTTTTTCTCTAATTGGTGTTCATCAGGAGTATGTTGATTTGGGTGTTAGCGGCGGAATTAAATGTGATGTAATAGGTGGTCTGTGCGCTTGCAGAGGTTGGCATTAAATTAATAAGTTGCGCAAAGCAACTTATTTTTATATTCTAAATTTGTGCCTTACAGTGCCAAAAGAAAATAGACTCTATTTTTTGCCGCCCTAGCTTAATGGCAGAGCAACACTTTTGTAAAGTGAAGGTTCCCGGTTCGAATCCGGGGGGCGGCTCTACATCAATGTATTCGAGTCTACTTCTTTTTATAGACGATCAATGATATATTAATTTTAGTTATACCTTGCCGATGTAGCCACCGCCGTTGGCGGGGCACTGATTTAAAAATAAGCCGATGTAGCTCAGTGGTAGAGCAACTCCATGGTGGGTCGCAAGATCCCTGCCCACACTTTTAGTAATAATAGTGTGAATCCCGAATTACGGTTAATATCCATTTTAAATGGACAAGACCGTGGCCCCGCTAAGCGGGACCCGAACGACTGACAAGGGGCTCCGTCTTTAATTCGGAGTAAGATACAGTCTAGTCCTTCTATAATTCCGTTAAGCGGGAGAAATGGAGGTGTAAGCGAAGGAGTAGGTCGTCGGTTCAATCCCGACCATCGGCTCATCCTTCGGCAAGCTCAGGATAGACTTGAACTCGCCGATTAAATGGGTTAAGATATTTATCAATGTCATCAAAATTCAGCGCTAATTTAATAAAGTTGAAATGCGAGGCCTGCAAGCGGGTGAATTATTATACGCGGAAAAATAAAAAATTAGTCGAGCGCAAGATTGGATTATCTAAATATTGTCGCTGGTGTCGTAAACACACAGTCCATAAAGAATCTAAAAGATAGAACGAAAAAAGCCCCCGATGAAAATCGAGGGCCGTATTCATATTTCTTACGTAATCCGTTTCATTTTTTGATTCCCGAAATCCCAAATATTAAGCAGTATTCGCGTAGGATTTCGGGAATCGAAAAATTGAAATACGGATTAGTTGAATCAATATCGCGACATCCGATATCCGTCCCGCCGATGGCGGGATTGCCTGCGGCAAAGGATGCCCAATCTTTGGGATATCGGATGTCGGCTAACAACGCGTCAGAGATTTATGTGAAAGGAGGTGGCTACCTCCTTATTTGATTTTCAAACAACACCCCCAGCTTAAATTAAAATATCGATAAAGGCAAGATCCGTATAAAATCCCATGAGGCAAAACATCAAAAAAATAACCCCGGTTTATTTCCGGGGTTCTTCGTAAAAAGAAATACTTAGCGCGCAATTTTTGGGCGCTGAAGACATTGCGCGGCGGTATCCGTAGACTCGTTCATGGAAATCTTTGCCGCCGTATCTGGCGGCAAGATATAGGCAGTGGGGAAAATCTTGTCCCGAGGCTGTGCCGATCAATCCACAATTTGCGGCTTCTTTCTCCGTCAGTTCATAGATTTTATTTTTTCTAACCTTGCCGCTTGCTCCGATAATAGAGTATTCATAATAGCGGCGAGATTCTCGCGGCATAGCCACCTCCTTTGCCTTGTTGTAGTCCTCACCAAGCAGGACGAAAGCGAGCTTTCAATGAGCCTCTTTTAGAATAGCAAATTCACAGTTCTGCGCAAGCATTTATTCATAAAATAGAATTATCAGCAAAAACAGCGAAGAGGAGTTATTCCAATGTTCTTGAGAACATTAGAATAAACTTGTATTTTTAAATGTCGGTTGCGCGACGCAACCGATTTTTGTTATATTGTTTAAGAAAAGATTGGGGGCATAGTTCAACGGCAGAATAACTCTCTCCAAAAGAGCAGATCAGGGTTCGATTCCTTGTGCCCCCGCAGTCAACATTTTTTATCGAGAGACCGAGAGGCCCCGGGTTTTGCCGAGAAAGTTCAAAATGGAATCCGACCACTTGTATAGATTTGATACTATACGGGTATGTCAAAAAGCTGGGCGACTGGAGAAAAAATATGGACATCGTCTGATCAGCCATGAAGCTATCTATCAATATATTTACGCGCCAGAGAATGCCCATTTCCATCTTTTTGAATACTTGCCATGGAAACGAACAAAGCGAAAAAAGAAAAGTGGTCGCAAAGTTCACCGAAGCCGCATTCCTCAACCGGATTTTATCAAATTGACACCAAGTCTGGCAGTTATAACCTCATCAAATCAGCCAGCGGTGAATTAGAAAATATCAGAAGTATTTTTGCGACCCACGACGGCAAGGTCTACTTATCTAGAAGCATTCCGCCATATCTTTCTAACCATACAGACGAAGCGCTAGTAAGAACCGGCCAGCTGATTGTCACTCAAAGCAACACATCAAATACTTATAAACCGACATCCAGATATAATTTCTCACCCGCCTATGAGTTTGATATTGAAACAGGAGTTGCCACGAAATTACCCGACGCATTCTATCCAGACGGAAGAAATATAACGATTAATTGGTTTAAGGAGGGAGAAATTTTTCCCGGCGTATCAAAGGAATTTTTCAGCTATGGTAATATTAAGTTTTTCCGATTCTCTCCCGACAGCAAAACTAACGATTATTACGTAAGTTACTAAGTTTACAGAATCTTTTCAATATATTTCCCCTCTATCACAATCTGCTTATTCTTCAACTTCAGGCCACTTTTGAGGTTAGATAACAACTCACGTTTCTCAATCACGCTTCCTTCTTTGAGAAGATACTTCGCTTGTTCGGAAAATTTGACTCATATCGCGAGCGGATGTATTTTTGGGATGGATTCTAGGCAGTTTATGTTCTTTGAAAGGAGGTGGCTAGGATGGAAATTCCATATACTGACTTAGAATTACGTTCTGCACTACTAGGTTTAGACGCTGATAAGTTTGATAAAACTAAGTTAGATGAGATCAATGACGAATTAAGTAAGTTATGCCCCGCCGAAAAGAAAGATCTAAATATGGTGATTGCGAAATACCATGGCATAAGCGCGGAACAACTTATAAACAGCCCGAATTATGAAGTTTTGTGTAAGGAATATCGCGAGAATGTGATTGGGCAGCTTGTTGAGAAACTCAAAGAAAAGCTTGTTTTAGGCAGGCACATTTGGCGGGTTTAGTTTTT
>MHJJ01000005.1:103008-106853 GCA_001817915.1 Candidatus Harrisonbacteria bacterium RIFCSPLOWO2_01_FULL_44_18 | reverse complement strand
GATGATTCTGACCCGGATCTCAAAGAGGTGCTGACAAATGTTCCTTTCTCGCAGTTTGTCGTGCAGTTGAGCGACAATACAGGCGGCAGTGGCATTGATGACGCCACGGTGGTTTCCGGAGCGGTATCTTTATCCAAAGACGGCGTCCTTCTTACCCAAGGAGTTGATTATACTTTTGGCTATAACCCAGCCACCGACCAAATAACCCTTACCAATGTTTCTGGCAATTTCTCCGACGGAAATTATTCCATTGCCGTCAGTGAACCGGGAATGTCTATTATCAAAGACATTGCCGGCAACGCGGTTGTGGATTCGGTGTTTAGCGTAACGGTTGATACCACTCCGCCGTCAGCGCCAACGCTAGTTTCGCCTGTAATTAGCGTGATTACATATAGAATAGATTCGCAAGAAGTACAGGGGGTAGAACCTAGACGCATAAGTGATTCAACCCCGGACCTTATTTGGAAGCCATCTGCGGACACATTTCCGGTGACGTATGCTCTTAAAGTAGTTGATGCTAATCAATGGCCAGTAGTGGCAGTTGCTAATTTGGCAAGCATGACTTTTACACCAGAAGTTTTAATTGACGGCGATTATTTCTGGCATGTACGCGCGACAGACGCTGCTGGTAATATTAGCGCTTGGTCCCCGATGGGAGCATTTATTGTTGATACTACCTCCCCAGACCCAACTACTTTCGCGGTAGCCGACCCCACAAATCTTATAGATATAAATGCAGCCGACAGCCCACCTTTCAGCGGCAATGTTTTTGATGACAATCCGGCTAATGAAGCATTAGTCAGCGTTAACGGCGCACAATTTGTTTGCCCATTGACGTCCGTAGGCGGCCAGCTTAATCAGAGGAGGTTAAGAGGTTCGCTTACTTCTTTGGATGTCGATGGGCTTAAGGCCGCTAACGTTCTCGTAGAGGGAGGTCCTATTTCTGCGATAGTTACATATGGCGATTTGGCTGGCAATACTGCCAATATCGGTCCGGTTACGGCGACGTATACTACCGACTCAGATGGGGATGGGGTGGCAGATACGAACGATCCATGTCCTAATCTTGCCGGGGTAGTAACCGGTTGTCCCGGGGTAACAACAATAAGCGGAGAGGTGAATCTTTCTGAAATGGATACTGATGGCGATGGAGTGATGGACGCCACGCTTGCCGCTGTTGGGCCAGGAGGGGGTTTTACAACTTCGAATAATGGCGCTTATACGCAAGAAGTTGGAAGCAGTCAAGCACTCATCGGTAACGATGTAATATTTGATGTAATATTTAACGTACCTTCTAGCTCGCGGACTAGTGTACGCGCAGATGGTTCGGCCCCTAGTGTTACTGTACAAGGTGGAGACGAATTACCAACGACTGGCTCTGTGTCAGGTGGGATTTTGCGATTAGTATTACCCAAGAATGCCGAGTACCAGGTCAATTCTAGGACATTTACTACTACTTTTGGTGTTCTTGGAGTTATTATTGGAAATACCAATGAAGGTGACACCGCTGCAAATATATTTAATAGGCCTCTCAAAAAAATGTCAAATCACCATCCTCCTCCTTTGCCTCCATATGTTGACCCACCTCCTGTGCCACCTGACCCCCATAACCCTTTCCCTCCTCTTGCGCACACTGATCCTCCTCCTCCGCCTACCCCTCCGGAGCCTCCGGAGCCTGCTGGGTTTACAGAGACACCGGCAGATAGTTTCCGCCCACGCGTAGACGTGGAAATGCCACCACGGCCACCGTCGCCACCATGGGAAGATCCGCCACAAGATGAAGCGACATATACCATATTGTTCTCGAGTTTCAAATTTGATGAAATTCATATGCCTTTGACGGGGAATATTAGCGTGACATGCCAGTCTTCAACCGACCCTGCCCTCGACAAATGCTGGCCGCTGATTATGGACAAGAAAACAACCGGAAGCGGCGGCAGTGTGGCAAAAAGTCTTTTGCCGGTGAATGGCAGATTAGTTGAATCAAGCACCGGCGTAACAACATTGGATGTAACTGGCACAACCGAAACTGTGGCATTTACTTCGGTTGTCATGGACGGCAAAGACTACACTGGCGGAGCTGATTTGAGTAGCAAAGTAAATGCCATTGTCCTAGCTCCAACTTCAAGACGTTGGGAAGGCAGAGATGAGACCGTTACTCCAAACGCCCTTTGTTCATTGAGAGCGCCCGAAGACAAGAACGCCGATGGGGCCGTTGATCGAATAACCAATCCATACATGCAAAGCACCAACAACAAGAGCGGCATCACCACCGTTTCCTGCGCCAATGTAAAAACGGTTCTTGGAAGCGAATTGCGCATCCTTGAACCCGAAGAAGTTCCGGTTGTCCCGGGTCAAACCACCGATGTGCCGTTTATGTACGAATCAGCCGACGCGGCCTGGCAAATAGTTACCGCGCCAACCGCTCCTTCCGGCTGCACAATGTCTCCCGGCTCTCAAGAAGTGCAGGTAAGCACTTCCGGCGCGCTTGAAACCAAAGCGTTGGTGTGGGAAATGAGTTGTTCAGACACGGCGCTTGGCGGCGCTAGCAAAGGGGTAGTTAAGGTCGCGTTGGCTGCCGAGAAAAAAGGTAAAGGACGGGTTTCGCATGACGTAGAGTTTAAGAACGCAAAGCAGGGAGGCAAGGTTACGAAAAAGACAAGACTTGATGGCGAGTTTGATGTTAGCTTAAGGCCGCATGGCAATAAACCTCGAGTTCAGGCTCGGGTGACTCTCGAGCAAGGTGGTACCCTCTGGAGCGTTGTCAAGAAATATCTTTTAAGCAATGGCCAGAGCGTCACCTCCGATGAAGAAGTTCGCAAAGCCGTAGTAACCGCCGCTTTGCTGAATAAAATCAACATTTCTGAATGGGGCGTGAATGGTGGGGGAGTCGACCACCGCTTACTGCCGGTAGGATTTGTACTTTATTTGAGCGGATTGTAATGTTAAACTGAAATAATTGAAAATAAACTAACAATTAAATTCATGATTAAAAAAATTCTATTTAAAGAAATTCAGGTATCGAACAAGCTGCTTTTAGCGTTTGCGTTTACTTTAGTTGTTATGTGGGTGGGCGGTTTGTACGCGCTAAATAAAACGACTGCGCAAGTAGTATCTCCCCCCGCTTCTCAACTCTGGACGTGTACTTGTTGCCGAGTCGGCGTAAATCCTATAGCGATGCCTACGATTATCGCCCATGCCCCTCTCTCGGCCTGCGATAATGATGCTGAAGCCGCAGCGCTATGTGGGCCGCTCTCATCTGTGGCAGCAAAAAGGGTAGTGCTTGCCGGAGAAACTGTGACAATGACTACAAGCGGGATATTCTCTGGTACAATCCTTGATCCTGACGGAAACTTCATTGGATGGCCCTTTGATAATACAAATGGGCAGATAACATGCATGATTGTTTGTAACACAACTGACCGATATTGTCAGGCAACGGCAACGGGCAGCGGCCAGTCTGTATCTGAAGCTAGTACTAGGTGCGATGCTCAGCTTGACATAGATTCGCCCCTCCCGCCAAATCATCCTGCTGATCGTCGAAGGTCTGCCCAATTATGCACTTATCGAGATTCCGTGCTATATCCCTGCGCTCTTCCAGAATCACGTTAATCATTAAATGCTCGATGGATATTTAAGCTTAAGAAGGTAAACGGCTCACGGATAGATTCAATAATTGGGGTTTCGGGAACCCGCTGGGTTCCCGAAACCCAGAAGTTGAATTAATCAATATTAAGGATTGCGGGAATCCAAAGGATTCCCGAAATCCCCAGATTGAATCCATCCGGTCGTGGATTTCCGAAATCCTAGTTTCGGGAATCCCCGAGAGTTATCCACAGCTGTTT
>MHJJ01000005.1:75557-102993 GCA_001817915.1 Candidatus Harrisonbacteria bacterium RIFCSPLOWO2_01_FULL_44_18 | reverse complement strand
GGGGGGCTTTATATGTTTATATGTTATGATGAAATTAGCTTGTAGCTCTACGGCCTACAGGGCGTTCGTGCTATGTCATGGACGTCATTGGTAGGTCGATTTTTATTAAACAGCAATAGTTTATGGATTAGAAGATTTAAATAAGATTCAATATTTGGGATTTCGGGAATCCCTTGGATTCCCGAAATCCCCAGATTGAACCCAATCGGATTTCGGGAACCGGTAAAAGATTCAATATTTGGGATTCCCGAAACCAATAGAAGTATCTATCGGTTTCGGGAATCCACGACGAGTTCCGAAATCCAATACAAATATGGATAAATACATAAGCAAAAAACAGAATGGAACCGCGAATTGTCCGTTTTGCCGAGGAGTGTTGTTCCGAGATTTGAAAGTTAATAAAGAAACCGGAAGCGTGTCTTTTACTATGCGCTGTCCGCACTGCCAGAAAGATGTGCCGGTAACGCTTGATCAAGGAATAAGAATCCATAAGCCGGAGGACGAGAAGCTATAGATATGGAACCGGAAACAAAACATAAGTTAATAGTTTGGGGGCTATTGGTATTTTTCTTGCTTGTCTTATTTTCTATCGGCGTTTTTGTGGTAATAGACGGTATTTAAGAGCGGTTTGGGAATTACGGGGTTAATATTTTGGGTTTCGGGAACCCATTTAAGGATTTCGGGAATCCTTTGGATTCCCGAAATCCCCAGATTGAATCCATCAATACTTGGGATTCCCGAAACCAATAGATACCTCTATTGGTTTCGGGAATCCGCTAAGGTATACTAGAATGAATGAAGATTCGGTTATGCCTTGCGGAAAAAATTGCTTTAGGCCTGATTATACTTGTTGCCCTGCCTTATTTTTTTGTTTTAGTCGCGGGCGTTTATTTTTATAACAACGCGCTGGAATGTTTTAGCGTCCATCAAGCGGCTATTGATTGCCTCGCAGAAATGCGGCCGTTTTACTTTGGCCTTTTGGGGCTTTGGATAGGCGCCGTTACCATTAGCGGCGTTTTAGTTTTTATTTTTTTCCGCGATTTCGTCAATCCCATTGAAAAACTTTCAGAAATTGCTTCGGATATCGCCGCTGGAAAATCCCGTTCCATACCTTATCTTAAGGTTAAGGGCAAGAATGAAGTCGCCAGACTTTATGACGCGATCCGAAATATGAGCGATAATTTGATTAATAATATTAAAAAACTTGAGACGGCTAATAAATTTAAATCGGAGTTTATTTCTATCGCTTCCCATCAACTTCGGACCCCGTTGTCGGCCATAAAATGGCTTGTTGAGATGCTTTTAGAAAATGGGCCCGTGTTGACTGCCGAACAAAAAGAGACTCTTCAAAATATTTATAAATCCAACGAACGTTTAATAGCTTTGGTTACCGATTTATTAAATGTCGGCAAATTAGAGGCGGGAGAAATAACAGCAAGACGCGAGTTGAGTAATATTGAAAACCTTATAAAATCGGAAATTGAATTATGCAGAGCAGAGGCAGAAATGAAAAATATTAAGATTAATTTAAAATTAGAAACGGATGTTAAGGAAATTTTATTGGATCCATTGTTATTTATTCAGGGAGTAAGAAATATTTTGGATAATGCCGTTATTTATTCTCCGGAAAATACAAAAGTAGACGTTAATATAAGCGCCCAAAATGGAAATTACGTGATCGCCATTCATAATGACGGGCCGCCTATTCCTGAAATTGAACACGATAGACTTTTCACGAAGTTTTATCGCGGCCTCGTGGCGCAGCGCATGAAGCCGGAGGGAAGCGGCTTGGGCCTTTTTATCGCTAAACTGGCCATAGAATCTTTAGGCGGCGCGATTTGGTTTGATTCTCCTATCCACGAAAACTCTGGCGTCACTTTTTATATAAGCGTTCCTATTGATTCCCGAAACCAATAATTGGTTTCGGGAATCAATAATTGATATGGCGTTTCCTAAGAACGACAAAACTTTTTATTGGACTAATCATGTTAAAGGCAAGATGATGTTTTATCGGCTTTCAGCGCAAAAAATCCGTCAGGTTTTTAATGATCCCAAAAGAGAAGAGGAGGGGATCGCGCCGAAAACTTTCGCGGCGATGCGGCGAAATGACACAAAAAAACGAAAAGAGGAAATCTGGGTGATGTACTGCCGGCTTTTGCCGGCAAGTGAAAAGTTTAAAGTGAAAAGTTCAAAGGTTATTTTGATAAGCGCCTGGAGATATCCGGGCATCAGCAAACGCGGCAAACAAATCCCGATTCCCGAGGAAATATTAAACGAAATAAAAAAAGAGTGGTTTTAAAGTTTTTAACATTTAATACTTTACATTATTGAATGTTGACGGGTGACTTGTTCCAGTTAAAAGCGCTGGGCCGCGAATTTTTTGGAAGGCCGACCCTCGAAGTTGCTCAAGATCTTTTGGGAAAATTTTTGGTAAGACGCTGGCGCGGTAAAAACACGGCTTTTATAATAACCGAAGTGGAGGCTTATGGTGGCTTCGAAGATAAGGCTTCTCACGCCGCGCGAGGCTTAACGACCCGCAATAAACCGATGTTCGGCCCAGCCGGCCGCTGGTATGTCTATTTTACTTATGGAATGCACTGGATGCTGAATATCGTTACTGGTAAGGAAGGTTATCCCGCCGCTATTTTAATCAGAGGGATTCAGGGAATAAACGGTCCGGCGCGATTGACCAAAATTTTACATATTGGCAAAAACTTCAACAATAAACCGGCTAACCGCAAAACTGGTCTTTGGATTGAGAATGGGGGAGTGGTTGTTAAAAAATCGGAAATAAAGAAGGGACCGCGTATCGGCGTAGATTATGCGGGACCTGTTTGGGGCAAGAAACTCTATCGGTTTTGGATAACGAGTAATAGGATTAAATCTTAGCCATTGATTGCATGGATTTCTATGCCTTTTTAAGTTAATATAATAAGCACTTATGAAATTATCCATTGGCATAGTGGGTCTGCCTAATGTTGGAAAATCAACATTGTTTAAGGCCTTAACAAAAATCGAGGTTAATATCGCTAATTATCCATTCGCGACAATTGATCCGAATGTTGGCGTTGTTTCGGTTCCGGATGAGCGGCTAGATAAGCTGGCGGAATTGTCGAAATCGGTCAAAAAAATTCCGGCTGTGGTGGAATTTTATGACATTGCCGGCCTAGTTAAAGGCGCTAACAAGGGCGAGGGGCTGGGAAATCAATTTTTGAGCCATATCCGTGAAACTCAAGCTATTGTGGAAGTGTTAAGGTGTTTCCCGGCCGGCGAAATCATTCATGTTGAAAATTCGGTTGACCCCATAAGAGATATGGAGATTATCAACGCGGAACTTGCTCTAAAAGATTTGGAAACCATTGAAAAAGTTTGGAAGAAAGTTGAGGGTGAAGCCAAAACCGGAAAGAAAGAAGCGCAAAAAGACCTGGAAGTTTTCAAAAAAGCCAAAGAAGTTTTAGAATCCGGAAAGTCATTATGGAATAGTGTTCATTCTGACGTTCTTGAGAACGTAAGAATGAAAGAGTTGAATTTGTTGATGGCCAAAAAACAGATTTATTTACTCAACGGCCGGCCAAATGACGCGCCGCCGGAGCTGATTCAAAAAATTAAGGATTCGGGCGCCGATTATATCATTGCCGACCTCTCGGCTGATATGGATTTGTCGCCGCTTATCAAAAAAGCTTACGCCGTTTTGGATTTAATCAGTTTTTTTACGACCGGCGAAGACGAAACTCGCGCCTGGACAATTAAAAAAGGCGCCAAATCGCCGCAAGCGGCTGGCGTAATCCACACCGATTTTGAAAAAAAATTCATTCGCGCCGAAGTAATAAATTGGCAGAGGCTTTTAGAAAGCGGGGGTTGGGGACAGGCCAAGAGTAAAGGATGGATCCGTTTGGAGGGCAAGGAATATGAATTTAAAGATGGTGATGTTGTCGTAATACGACACGGATAATTGCTGTGATTAATCAATATTAAGGGTTTCGGGAATCCTACGGATTCCCGAAACCCAAAGATTAAATTCAAATGGTGCCGGTTTAGATGTGGCGGAGTTAAAAGTCTGACTTTCTCAACAAATTGTTGTATAATTTAGGTATGCCAGAACAAAAGGATTTTGGAGTTGAGCATTCGGCTTTGGAAAAAGATATTGAGAGGTTGTCGGCGGAGATTGGTAAAAAAAGCGGAGAAAAAGTCTCGCTTGAAACCCAAAAAGAAATTTTGCGATCGGCTATAGGAAGCCGGATTTACCGCGAGCCAAAAGAAATTGATCTAAGCGCGGAGAAAGAAATTCCCGCGTCCGCGGAGGCGCCATCCGCAGGGGCGTCTTCCGCGCTACCTTCTTATGCGCAAGATTTAAGCGCGGATTTTAAATTGCGGATTGAAAAGCTGATAGATCTGGCATGGCATAAAGGCATAAGTTCGGCTGTCGCCGAGGCCCGTCGAAGCGGCGTTTTTATTTTGGACGCGTTTCATGACGCCTTGACTGATAAACTTTATGACGAGTTTAAAAAAAGAAAATTAATTAAGTAAAAAGCATATTCAATATAAGGATTTCGGGAATCAATAGAAATCTCTATTGATTCCCGAAATCGAAATCCAAGAATTAAAATAATGACTCCTTTAATTGCCGGTTATATTTTTTTAGCTCTGATTCTGCTGTTTTTGGGCATTCTTTTTTTGAAAAGATTGGCGGCTCGCCGATCAATTTTGCGTTCGTTAAGATTGAAGCTGCTGTCGGTTCGTTTGCCGCAAAAATTTGAGAGCGTTGAAAAAAAAGAGGCGCTTTCAGAAATTAATTTTTCAAGCCAGCTTTTCGGCATTTTGGCCAATCTTAAACTTCCGTTTGCCATGGAAGTGGCGGTGCATAGCGTGGGCGAGGATATACATTTTTATTTGGCGGTGCCGGAAGAATCAGTTCAGTTTGTAATGCGGCAAATTCAGGGTTTTTGGAGCGACGCTCAAGTGGAGAAAGCGGAGGATTATACGATTTTTAATCCTCAAGGCGCCGCTGACGGAGTTTTTTTAAAACAAAAATCAAATTACGCGCTGCCCATTAAAACTTACAGCGAAGCGGGGATTGACACTTTCTCGCCTATTTTAAGCAATTTTTCCAAATTAGAATCGGCCGGGGAGGGGATGGCTATTCAAGTTTTAGTTAGGCCGGCGCCAACCAGCGTTAAAAAAACCGTCTCCGATCTTATTTACCGGCTTAAAAAAGGCGAACGGCTCTCGGATATTTTAGAAAGAAAATTCGCGCTCCCGCCGTTAATCGGCGAAACTAAAAAGAAAGAAAAGGAAGAAAAGGAAATAAAAGTTGTTGATGAGGAATCGGTAAAACTTTTAGAGCAAAAGATTTCCAAACCGATTTTTAGCGTTAATTTTCGACTTATCACTTCAGCAGAGACGTCGGATCGCGCGCAAATGCTGCTAGACGGACTGGCGGGCTCTTTCAGTCAATTTTCCGCGCCGCTTCGCAATGAACTGGGAATTGTCCGGCCGCGCAATATGCGGAAATTTTTGTTTAAGTTTGTTTTCAGAGAGTTTGACGATGACAAAACGATAACGTTAAACGCCGACGAGCTGGCCAGTCTTTTCCATCTTCCGACGGCTACCACGGAAGTTCCGAAAATAAAATGGATTAAGGCAAAAGAAGCTCCGCCTCCGACGAATTTAAGCGCGAAAGGCGTTTTGATAGGGGAGAGCGTTTTTCGGGGAGAATCAAAACCGGTTTTTATCAGCGATGACGATCGCCGCCGGCACGTGTATTTAATCGGTCAAACGGGGACCGGCAAATCTAATTTGCTTATCAATATGGCGGTTAATGACATTGAAAATGGAAAGGGAGCGGCAGTTATCGATCCTCACGGCGATTTGATTGATTCAATTTTAACTTTGACGCCTAAAAGTCGGCATAAGGACGTCATAATTTTTGATCCCGGGGACATCAACAGGCCTTTGGGGTTAAATATGCTGGAATACGACCCTAATCGTCCGGAACAAAAAACTTTTATCGTGAACGAAATGCAGAGCATCTTTAATAAATTATTCGTGGCCGAAACCATGGGTCCAATGTTTGAACAATATATGCGCAACGCTCTATTGCTTTTGATGGACAATCCGGAGGAAAACTCTACTTTGATAGAAGTGCCGCGGGTTTTTACGGACAGCGAATTCAGGCGGCGATTGCTTCAAAAAACTAAAAATCCGACTGTCGTGGATTTTTGGGAAAAAGAAGCGGTCAAGGCAGGCGGCGAAGCCTCTTTGGCCAATATGACTCCCTACATAACTTCCAAATTCAATAATTTTATCGCCAATGACTATGTTCGGCCGATTATCGGCCAGCCCAAATCGGCATTTAATTTCAGGGTGGCGATGGATGAAGGAAAAATTTTATTAGTTAATCTTTCCAAGGGCAGAATTGGCGATATAAACGCAGGGCTTTTAGGGATGATTGTTGTCGGAAAATTATTGATGGCCGCTCTTTCTCGCGTTGATATTCCGCAGGAAAAACGTCGCGACTTCAATCTTTATATTGACGAGTTTCAAAATTTTACGACCGAGTCCATCGCTACGATTTTATCGGAAGCGAGAAAATACCGTTTAAATTTGGTAATGGCGCATCAATTTATCGCTCAACTGGCGGAAAAAATTCGGGACGCGGTTTTTGGGAATGTCGGTTCGATTGTCGCTTTTCGAGTCGGGCCGGACGACGCGGAGTTTTTAGTCAAAGAATTTGAGCCGATTTTTTCAAAAAACGATTTAATTAATATTGATAATTTCAATGCTTACGTGAAACTTTTGATCGGCGGCCAAACTTCCAAATCTTTTAACATCAGGACTTTGCCAGCCAAAGCGGGAGAAATAGCGGCAAGAGAACAGCTCAAAGGACTTTCCCGGCAAGTTTATGGCCGGAATCGCGAAGAAGTAGAAATAGATATTTTGGGGCGATTGCGAGGTTAGTTGCCGCGAATCTTCAATATTTGTCTCCTTTCGGTCATCCCTTCGGGAGATATCCCGTAGGGATAGAGATGTCCCACGGGGACAGGATTTCGGGAATCCCCGACAAACGGATGTGAATTAACTTTGCGATTCCCGAAATCCGCCATAGATTTCCGAAGACGATTAAGAAAATAGCCCGATTTCACCTCGGGCCGATAGCATCCAAACCAATTTTTAACCGTTTAATTATTTGCTTGATTCTCGCGCGGTTGTATTCTTCTCCATCAAGCGATGAAATTGGGAGCGGGGGATAGCCATTGGCTTCCAGCAATTCATTTAAAAGCACGTATAGATATTCAGGAAACTTTCCGCCTTTGTAAGCTTGCGCGAATCTTTTAATATCATTCAGCCACGATCTGGAACGATTTTCTTCCATCGCCTTCGCCAGCGCCGTTCGGATTTTTTTCAGAGTTTGCCGGCCGCGCTTAGGGCAGTCTTTGAAAATGAGTTCCGCTTCGTTGTCCCAGCCGCCTTTACCAGTATCAAAAACATGCCCCGGCGCGCAAAAAAAGAAATAAAGTCCGGTATCTAAATCGCTCGGCGTGATTTTTTCATCGCGCATCTGCCGCAATAGTTCGGTGAACGACAAAAACAATTTTCGCGAGCGACCGTTGCCCATTTTTTACCTCGAAAAGAACCGTTATGACTATACAAAATTTTGATTATTAAGTAAACTGCTATCATATGTATTATAGCGACGAGGAGCATTTTAAAAGTTTTAACGGCTACGAGATCAACGGCACTTGGTATCCGAGGGTAACTAAAATCGTGGATATTAAAGCCAAGCCGGCGCTTTATCGATTTTATGCCGAAGCTTTAAATTTTAAGGCCGGACAAGAAATTAGCGAAAAATCGGCCAAAGAAGGGACATTGGTTCACGAAACTGTTGAGCAGATTTTAATCGGCAAGAAACCGGAAATTGATCCGTCCATCGCGCCCGCCATTGACGCTTTTGTTAAATTCTTGGATCAAAATAATGTTCAGGTTGATCCGGAATTTGTTGAAAGGAAAATCATTAACCTTGATCATCGTTATGCCGGCACCATTGATACTCTGGCTCTTATTGACGGCAAGTTCGGCGTTTTAGACATTAAAACTTCTCAAGCGATATACCGCGATTACAATCTCCAAACCGCCGCTTACGCGGATGCCTTGAGCAAAGAATTTGATAATTTTCAAACGCGTTGGATTTTAAGGATTGATCAAATCAAAACTTGTTCCGTTTGTAATTCCACGCTTCGTCTTAAGGGTGGACGGGAAAAAATTAAAACTCCGCCGAAAAAATCCGGACAGCTTCCATGTCTCGATGGGCAACATCAATGGCTGGAACTTCAAGGAGTCATAGAATTAAAAGAGTTTCCATTTTGGAAGGATGATTTTCAGGCGTTTTTGGGCGCGAAGAAATTATGGGAGTGGGAGAATGATTATTGGTTAAGAAAAGTTGGTTATATAAGATAAATGGCCAAGTCGGGCATCTCTGACGGGCTGTGGATAACTTTTATGATTAAATTTGCTAATATGACATATAATGGCTTCAACGCAAAAGGAACAAAAAGAAAAAGCGGCATTAACAGAAATGGTTAAAGAAGAAATAGCGACAGCGCCACAGGCAGAAACTCCGCCAAAAAAAAGGAAATTTTTACTATTCATCGCGATTTTAGTCGGTTTAATTGTTGTCACGCTATTAGTTAATTCTTTATTGGGCGGGGGAGTGTCGTTTTGGGGGCGCGGCGCCGGCGCTTATCAGGCGGTATTTCTTAATAACGGACAAATTTATTTTGGCAAACTTTCTAGTCTTACTTCCCCATTTATTACCTTAAAAGATGTGTATTATCTACAAGTTGAACAGACGCTTCAGCCGGTAAAACAAGGAGAAGAGGCGCCCCCTCAGCAAAATATATTGCTGGTGCAACTTGGCAAAGGAGAGATTCATAAACCAAAAGGCGAAATGCGCGTTAACCGCGACCAAATTTTATTTATAGAAGACCTTCAAGCCGATTCTCCAATTCTAAACGGAATTAAACAACTTAAGGAATCCGCGAACCAGCCGCCGGCTCCCGCTCAATAGTAATAGAACTAGATATCGCGGAGAGCGGTGTCGTCCGAACGCGCACCGCGCGTTCTAGGGGAATTATCCACAGTTCCATCATGGCGGGACTGTTTTGCCTGTGCTAAGTTTATAATATAAATCGCGTCGCTTAATATAAGTTAAACGATTCATATTATAATCAAAACAATGCTTCAATCCCCTAAATCAATAATTGGCTATATTCCTGACTTCCTTGAATACTGTGAATTAGAAAAGGGACTAGCCGATCAATCATTGAAAAACTATGCTCATTTTTTGCGCCCTTTCCAACGATGGTTGGACAAGGAATCGTTGATAAATCTTCAGCCGCATGAACTATCCCCCGACCATATTTGGAAATACCGATTATTTCTTTCACGCCAACTAAAAGTAAAGAAAATAACTCAAGTTTATTATCTTATAGCCCTTAGGAGTCTTTTGTCATATTTTGTTGAAAAAGATATTAAGTCTTTGCCCCAAGAAAAAATTAAGCTCCCGCGAACTTTTCAAGAAAGACAAGTCAATTTTCTAAATTTGCCAGATATTGAGAAATTACTTCTGGCGCCAAACGTTAACAAAAAGAGCGGGTTGAGAGACAGAGCTATTTTAGAGACTCTTTTTTCAACAGGATTGCGCGTTTCCGAACTCACTTCTTTAAACAAAAATCAATTTAATTTTAACAAAATAGAAAAAGAGAAGCCTGATGGCATGGAATTACAAATTGTCGGTAAGGGCGGTTATCCTAGAACAATATATTTTTCCGATCGGGCATTAAGTTGGTTAGCAAAGTTTATAAAAACCAGGACAGACGCAGATAGGTCGTTGTTTATTAATTTTTCAAAAGCCAATAAAGGAACAACGCGCTTGACCCCTAGATCGGTTGAAAGATTAGTGGCAAAGTACGCGCTTCTTGCCGGATTATCTAAAAAAGTAACACCTCACGTTCTTCGCCACTCCTATGCCACAGATCTTCTAACTCAAGGCGTTGATCTGCGCCTGATTCAAGAATTTTTGGGGCATAGAAATATATTGACAACCCAGGTCTACACCCACGTGACTAAAAAATATCTTAAAGAAATCCATAAAAAATATCACAGTGGTCAAAAATTAAAGAATAGTTAAACTATGAAGCTTTATCTTAATTTAGCGTCGTTGAGTGACTCCACAATTCTTTTAGTGCCATCGGAAACATTGGCTATAGAATTTCAAATGTATAAAAATAAACCGACTCAGGAACTTTGTGGCACGCTAGAATCTTTTCAAAAAGTAAAAATTCATAAATAAGACAACCCTAATTTAACCAGCTTGATCAAAGAAGTTAGCGACCAGGTTAACCATTGCCCCACTAACTCTACGGCTTTATAGATATTAAAGCCGATTTTACCGTCTAACCATTGATTAAAATCATTAAAACCGCCAAGTATTTCATTAAAAATTGATACAATTTTTTCTCCCGAAACCGGGGCTTCCGCGGCAAGAACCGAGTTTGACTCGGCCTTCGCGTAACTCAAAGATAAGATATTGACTAGTAATATTATCGCCAACAAGCGGCTTATGGTCATAAGTTGTAAATTATAAGTAGTCCAACGGGTTTAGGTATCCGCCAAAAGGCATTAGTCCGCAAACTCGGCTTTGTTTCATAAGCACTGGCGTGCCATAAACGGTAAAATGGAGGTGCGGACCTATCGCGTATCCGGTTTTGCCCACATAACCTATCAAGTCCCCTCTTTTCACTATATCATTTTCCTTGACAATTTGGCGAGAAAGATGGGCGTATAATGTTGTTAGATTATTTTTATGTTCGATTAAAATAAATTTTCCGTAAGCGCCGCGATAGCAGTATTTATCTTGATCCCCTGTTGCCATCACTCTGCCGTCTTCTGCCGCGAAAACTGGAGCGCCGATCGGAGCGCCGATATCAATGCCATTATGAATTTTGCCGCGATAACCGCCGGCTCTGGAAAATGGAGTATCGCCAAAACTTTGAGTTAATCTGCCGTTAACCGGCATTGCCAAAACGCCCGGTCTTGGAATTGGCAGTAAACTGGGATCAATAGTTTGTCTAAGTTCTTCTTCAATCTTTTCAATTTCCGCGGCGACTTCCGTTTGTCTTTTTTCCAAATCGCCGATCAAATCTTGATAGGCTTTTTCTTGATTTTTAGTTTGCGCCAGAAGAAACTGTTTATTTTTTTTCTGATCCTCGGCGATGATTTTTTTATTCTTTAAATTCTTATTTTCTAATTCAATTAATTGTTTCTTTTCTGATTTTGTATCCAAAATATCCTTTAAATTTTTTCTAAGATTCCTAAGATTTTCGATTTCCTGCGACAGACTATCATTAAGATTGGCCAGATTTTGTGTTTCTAAGACGGCGTCAGAAAGGGCGGTATTTTTTAGGAAAACCAGCAAAAACCCTTCATTATCTTTCTCTTGAAGCAATCGCAGAATTTGAATGATCGCTTCCTTTTCGAGAATAATTTTATTTTCAGCGTCATCAATATCGTACTGCAATGATTCTATTTCCAATTTTAATTTTTCAATATTTATTTCGCTGGAACGGATGCCTAAACTTACTTGTTTAATTGAATAATCAACGTTGTCCAGCTCTTTTTTCAACGTCTTTTTTTGGCCTTGGGTCGCGTCCAATTCTTTTTGGATGATCGAAATTTGATTATTAATTTCCTGAAGCGCGCTAGATTTATCCTGAACGGCTTTTTTAAGTTCTTCGGGGGCAGCCGCCAGCGCGGGAATTAGGAAGTATGAATTAAGAATTAGGAACAATAAAAAAACTATTTTTATTTTTTTTTCATAATTCATAATTCATGATTTCAGCTTCTGAATCGCCGCGGCGATTCTTTGGATTGTTTCTTTTTCTCCAAGCGCGTCCATTATTTCAAGCGGTCCCGGCGAGAATTCTTTTCCCGATAAAGCGACGCGCAATGGCCACAAAACCTCTCCCCTGCCCTCTTTTTCCGCTAGCGCCGTTATTTTTTGCTTATCAGGAACTAACGCCAAAACCATTTCCAAGTTTTTTAAAATTTTTTCTTGAGAAGCATTTTTCCAAATTAATAATCGCGGAGAATAATCGGGCAATTTAAAGAAAAAATCGGCAAGACTGTTGAATTCGCTCAAAGTCTTCATCCTCTCTTTTATCAGGGCAATAATTTTCAAAAATTGCCGCTCGGGCAGATTTTTTGTATCTACGCCAAAATCTTCCAGCCGTTCAAAAAGTTGTTCGTCGGTCAAGCTTTTTATGTATTGCCCGTTGATCCATTCCAGCTTCGCGACATTAAAAACAGCGCCGGCTTTTTGCGTCCTGCCTAAATCAAATTTCTCAATAAGTTCCTCGCGGCTCATTATTTCTTTGTCGTCTTGAGGATGCCAACCCAAAAGAACCATAAAATTTATCAATGCTTCCGACAAATAACCCTCTTTTTTATATTCATTGATTGAGGTTGCCGAATACCGTTTAGACATTTTGCTTCGATCCGGGTCTAAAATAAGCGGCAAATGGGCATATTCCGGCTGAGAAAATCCGAGCGCTTTTTGAATCAAGATTTGTTTAGGCGTGTTGGCAATATGATCTTCGCCGCGGATAACATGCGATATTTTCATTTCAAAATCGTCAATAACAACCGCGAAGTTATAGAGAGGAGTATGAAGATCCTTGGCGATAGCAATATCGCCTATTAACCCCGTGTCAAAACTAATATCGCCCCTGATCAAATCTTTGAATGTCAGCTTGATTTCAGGGACAATAAATCGGATTACTTGCGGCTTGCCTTGATGTTTACTTGCCAAACGGACTTGCCGTGAGCTTGTCGAACGGCATTTGCCGCTGTATTTTGGCGGAAAACCCTGGGCTAACAGCGCTTGTCGTTCCGCTTCCAGTTCTTCTTTGTCGCAATAGCAATAATAAGCCAGTTTTTCATCAAGCAGTTTTTTTATATATTTTTCATAAATTTCCAATCGTTCCGATTGCCGATAGGGTCCAAATTCGCCTGTAAATTTTCCGCGTGAGTCCGCGTTTAGTCCGCGTTGGTCGGCGTCTAGCGGCCCTTCGTCCCATTCTAGCCCAAGCCATTTCAAACTCTCGATAATATCCGTTTCATACTTGGAATCCGAACGTTCTAGGTCCGTATCCTCTATTCGCAAAACAAAAGCTCCGCCGTATTTTTTGGCAAAAAGCCAATTAAAAAGCGCGGTCCGAGCAGTGCCAATATGAAGAAAGCCAGTGGGGCTGGGAGCAATTCGCACTCTAATCGGCTGTTTTAATTTAGAAAGCATAACTACAAATGTCCTAATTACTTAATAACCGATATAATATCTTTTGCTATTTTCTCCGCCGCGTCCGGTTTATAAAAGTTTTTTGCCGCAGTCGACATTTTTATTAAAAGCGCCGGATTATTTAAAATTTTTTCAATTTCGTTGATCGCCAAATTAACTAGCAGATTTTCTTCCTCAATTATTATCGCGGCGCCTGTTTTGACGTATTCGTAAGCGTTTTGGTTTTGGTGGTTATTGGCGGCTTCCGGAAGCGGTATTAAAATTGAGGGTTTGCCCATCGCGGCTATTTCAAAAATCGCTCCCGCGCCGGCCCGCGAAACAATTATATCGGCGGCGGCAAAGCCGTCGCGCAAATCTTTAACTGAATCAAAGTACGGGACAAATTGATAATTACTTTTTTGCTTCATCCATTTTTGATATTCCGCGTATTTCCCGTAGCCAACTTGATGAAGCAGCTGAAATTTATTTAGCCAATCTTCTAAATTTTCCGAGATAAAATTATTAATCCGTTCCGATCCTTGAGATCCTCCTAAAACTAAAATAACCGGCTTTCGCGGGTCAAATCCCCATCTTCTTTTTGCCATGGCTTGATCTTGGGGAATCAATAATTCTTCCCTGATCGGATTGCCGGTTACGCCCAGTTCGGCTTTGGTTTGAAAATAATCAGCCGCCGCCTCAAAGGCAATATCAACTTTTTTAGCGAACCGAGCGGATATCCGATTAGTTAATCCGGGAACGGCGTCTGATTCGTGGATTAAAAGAGGAATTCGGTAAAAACGGCAAACTAATATCATTGCCAGCGCGCCAGGTCCGCCCTTGGAAAAAACGGCATCCGGCATAAACCAGAATACTTTCCAAAGTCCTTGTAATATGCTCCAGAAAAATTTTGGAATATCAACTAAATTAAGCAAAGAAAAATATCGCCTTAATTTGCTTGGCGCGATATAGACGGCTTTGATATTATTCGTTTCCAGTTCTTTCGCGTAATAATCGGCCTTCCCGAAATAACGAAGATCTATTTCCAAGCCGCCCCTATCAGCATAATCCTGAAGTTTTTTAGAAACCGCGATTAACGGATAAATATGCCCGCCGGTTCCGCCACCGGTCAGTAAAATGCGAACCATTGATTTGATTATATCATAAATTAATAACCCCGATGTTCATCGGGGCTTGATCTTTCTAGGGGTAGACTGGCGTGCCGGCGGGAAAGCGGTATAGCGGCACCAGAACGTCAATGACGTTGGGGGTAATAACATCATTGTACGTCGGACTATTCATAACGCCGCCATCCGTCATGTGCTCAAAAATGCCTACTGCGTGCAATAGCTCGTGTTTGAGCACAGCATAGAAAAGACAGCCATAAAAAGGACTGTCAGCTATTTCGATAATAGCTTTGACAAGAAAGTTGCCCGCGCCGAAGATCCATTCGCACTGTCCCAACCAGTCAAGTTGGTCCAAAACCGGATTGTGCCAGATTTCAATATCGGCGTAGACAGGCGGGACATCGGCCACAACTAGTCGAGTCGGGTAGATATATCTGTTAATCTCGTCCAGAATCTGCTGCAGCGCCCAGCGGTCAATCCGAGTATCCATGACTGCGATTAATACATCGCGATGCGGCCAGCGGATTGTCCGATCCAAATTAAATTGGGCATTGTGATACCAAACAAGATCAACCGGCGGCCGACTGTAAGGATTGAGAACCGAGTAATCGCATCTTCCATGATAATCGGGCTGTTTATTCCCGCCTCCGCCCCCGCCGCAACCAATGAGCAATAAAATAGAAAAAACCGATACTGCTAGAACGCGCCTCACGTTTCCTCCTTCACAAAAGCGCCCCTATTTTGAGCCGTAATGAACTGCGTTTATTTTAGCATATTATCAAAGCTTTAGTCAAGCCAGCCGGCCCCGCGCTTTTGCGATGACCTTAGATTACCACCTTGCGTACTTTGATATGTTCGCGATAATTCCTCCTATCGTCATAAATACCGCCAAAGCAGTGCCGCCATAGCTGATAAACGGCAATGGCGTCCCGGTTAGCGGCAATAAACCCGATATGGCGCCGATATTAACGAGCGATTGAGTGGCGATTAAAGAAGCAAAACCCACCAAAAGCAATTGGCCGAACCGGTCATTGATTTTTCTTGATAAAAGAACCGTTTTGACAGTCAGCAAAATCAAAACAGCGATTAGACCTATTGCTCCGATAAATCCCAGTTCTTCGGCGATTACCGCGAAAATTGAATCGCCAACCGGTTCGGGTAAATAATGAATTTTTGTCGTTGATTGCCCGTAGCCTACGCCAAACAGCCCGCCCGATCCAATGGCAATCAGCGCTTGATTTATGTGATAACCGGTGGTTTGAAGATCCGTGTCCGGACTTATATAAGTAAGAATTCTGCTCCAGCGGTAGGGCGTTAAATAAATTATTAAAAGCAATCCCAGCGCGGCTAAAAGGAGCGCGCCGAAGATATAAGTTAATTTCGCGCCGCTGACAAAGTAGACAATTAAAGCGACGAAAATTAAAATAGCCGCCGTGCTGGTAGCCGGTTGTTTTAGAAGCAACATTGAGACAGCTCCAAGTACGATTAGAAAAGGCACGAAACCTTGCCACAATTTTTTTTGTCTCTCAAGACTATTGCCAAGCCAAGCGGCCAAATAAATAATAAAAATTATTTTTAATATCTCCGACGGCTGGAAAGTCAGGGGCCATATTTTCAGCCAACGATCGGCGCCCCCGGCGTTAAATCCCAGGGGCGTAAAAACCAAAATCAAAGAAACAACGCCAAGGATCAGCAGAAAAATGGCTATTTTTTCATAGTAGCGGTAGCAAATTTTGTAAGCCGCCAAAAATCCCGCGATGCCGAAACTTAAACCGAAAATTATTTGATGTCTAAGATAATAATAAGAATCGTCAAATCTGGTTTTCCCCAGATGAGACGAAGCGCTGGCCAGCATAATAAGGCCGAATATCACCAAAGAAAAAACACAGAAAATTATTAGATAGTCCGGCCGATGAGTCGGCTTTAATCCGATTTTTTTCATTGATGAAATGAAATATTTTCCGCGCTTATCCGCGTCCCCTCAAAATTCGTCCGGCGGCAATGTTCCGCGATTTTCCTTCGCTGACCGCTATTTGGCCGCTGACAAGCACTTGTTGAATTTTATTATCTGAAATCAGCGCTAAATCGGCAAAATTTCCTTCTTTAATTACTCCCCTGCCCCTCAAATTGAATTTTTCGGCGGGGATCAAAGTTATTTTTTTGATCGCCGTTTCCAGCGGGATCGTTTTATTAATTTCCAGATAACGCGGGAATGTGTTATAACCTCGCTCATGTTTTATATATTTATCGCTTTCTTCCAGGCTTGCCGCGTTTGACGCCAGTAAAGCTTTTTCGCTCGTTAAACTTTTGATTACCAATTCCAAATTAACATTTTTATAAAATATCAGAGCTTTAAGATTAGCCACCGTCATTAATTCCAGCAGCCCCGATTTAAGATCAAGATTTCTATTGGCCGCGAATTCACCGAGCGTTTTCCCGACTAAATAATCATTTCCGATGGCTTGAGCGACAACCAGGTCGTTCTCTTTTAAATTCGGCAATTCAGGAATGATCCGATTTTTGATAGACGGATCGCTTAAATTAGCCGCCATTATTTCCAGGCCGCCATTTTGGGCCCAAAGCGGCAATAAAGTATAAATCGGCACGATGCTGGTATCAAAAGGATAAGTGTCGAAATGCAGATTAAGATCGGTGGCGCTTTTTTCTAATAATTTCAGGCCGTTCTCAAATTCTTTTTCATAGCCGACTAGCGGCCTAAGATGGCTGATTAAAGTTTTAACGCCGGTTTCTCGCGCAATCTTTATTGTTTCGTTAATTGAGGACAAAAGGCCGTTTGTTTCGTCGCGTAAATGCGTGGTGTAAACTCCTCCGCGCTTCGCGACGATCGGGAGCAGAGCTTTTATTTCGTTATAGGGAACTAATCGGGAATGGGCGTATCCTAGGCCGGTGGAAAACCCCAAAGCGCCTTCTTCCAGCGCCTGATTCAAAATTCTTTGGAAAATTTTCAGTTCCGATTCGGTCAAGTCTCTTAAATCTTCGCCGATCAAGGCGCGGCGGATGGTTGAATGTCCGGCCAATGTTCCGAAATTTACGCCGAGTTTTACTTGTCCCAGAGTTTTGAAAAGTTCGGCTATAGTGTGCCAGTCAACATTAATTTGATTAATATCGGTCCATTTTCTGATTGATTCTAAAGTGCCGTAAAGAAGCGGCGCCAATGACGATCCGCAATGTCCGCCGATAATTGTCGTAACTCCCTGAAGCAAAAAATCTTTTTGCGACGGGTTAGTGAATAGACTTAGGTAATGATCGGAGTCCGTGTTTACGTCAATAAAACCGGGAACAAGATAATAACCGAGGCCGTTAATAACGGTGTCCGCTTTTTTGTTTGGAAAACTGCCGATAGCGGAAATTTTATCGTCTTTCAGAAGAACATCGGCTCGAAAGGGCGGCTTGCCGGTTCCATCAATAATTTGAGCGGATTTAATTATTGTCATTTTTTCGCGCAGAAATTCTTTTTTCCAGTATTCGCCTGACAACTTTAGGCCATTTTTCCAACGGTTCGCCGATCAGAAAACCTATGGCTTGATCGGTTGAAAATCCGTTTGATTTTAAGATGACAAAAGCGGCAATACCGCCCCTTAGCAAGTCGTGGTATTCCAGTTCAAAAACAGCTTTAATAGATCGCTCAATCAGTTTTTCATGTTCGCGCCCCAAGATGTTAAGAAAATAATCGCGCCAGAATTTTTTGGCGCCAGCGAAATAGTCATACAGACCGCCTTTTTCGGTTGGCGTTGTGAGAGTATCGAAAATGGCAACACCACCCCTTCCCTCTTTAAAATAAGCCAATAGCTCGTTTTTTGCCGATTCTAATTTTGACTCGCGAATAACTCGCAGAAGCCCTTTAAGACTGAATTCTCGCTCCCCGTCGCTTTTGGCTCTTTCTAGCTCCCCAACGTAAGTTTGCCGTTCCGTTTCTTTTTCGAACCAGCGATTAAGCGCATGCTGTTCCTCGTGCTTAAAGATTGTGGCGCCGCCTTTATCAAATTTCCTGCCTTGAGTATTTTCAGCGGTAATTACTCCTTCTAAACCGGGAATTAACGATGGATAAACGCTGATGCCGCCCATTATACTGGCCATAGCTAGTTCTTCACGGCTAATCACCTTTTTTGTTTTAAAAGCCTGCGTTTGAATCAACGCGAAATCTTTCACATTATGGCATCTAACAAAAAGCGTTATCGGCCCATGAAGGATTTCTACAAATCCCTCTGGTTTTTGTCCAAAGAGCGCTTGAAAAAGATCGGCATCGTCCGGATATTTTTCTCTAATTTTTTTGATTGCTTGATGTTTTTTGACGTATATTTCCAAAACAGTTCTCGTGACAACTTTTTGATGCGGGCTTAATTTTAATTCTTTGCCGAAGTCTTCAGCTCTTTGATCTAATTCCTCCAACGAAATGTCGGGATTATTCCGTATTATTTCTATAAAGGCGGCTTGCATTTTGGCGATGCCTTCTTTTTGCCACGCCAAATTTTCTTTATATTCCCTCAATGCTTCGGATCGTTCTTCTTTCGGCAATTCCTTCACGCGCCCTAACTCGGCTTGCGGATCAAAAATCTCGGCCGCTTCGGCTTTTGGTTTTTCGGCTGTCAGTTTTTCTAGGGCCTCCATTGTAAAAATAATAGCACAAAAAAATCAGTCTGACACGCGTCAGACTGATTACCAATGAACAACCATATAGAATCCATCCGTTTTCATTCCGACGTCTTCGTGCCAATATTCAATCCGCGGATCTAAACCGGCCTCTTGGCAGTAGTCAAAAACTAACTTGCAAGCGCCCGCAAGCCATTCGGGCTTGCAAACTCGCCAATCCCATGCCCGGAAAAGACATTGACTGGGCCGTTCGTAGTCTTTTGCTGTTATATCCATAATTACCGCTTTATTTTTGCCCGTCCGCGCCGCCGCTTCCGTCAAATTTGGAATATGAGAAATTACTTGCTCGGCCCTAGATTCTTCAAGATTTCCGTCGCGGGATAATTCTTTTTGTGAGCGTGAAACCGCGGCCTCTGTCATCCACCGGAGTCTGTTGATGTCCATTGCTTCACCTTTTTCAAGTTTACGATGAACTAATAATAAGCATAAATCAGTGTCGTATAATTGTGAAGTGTTTTAGATTCTCGAAAGCCAATACGGATCAACAAACGGGGTCAATATTTGGGATTTCGGGAACCCGATGGGTTCCCGAAATCCAAAGGCGGTCCCGCATGATTGTTGCGTTAAGATTCGATGGGCGCCAGAGTCGGAGACGGGATATTCGGCGGATCGTATGGCCTATTCTTGTCAATCCAGCGATCGGGATGAAACAAGTCATTATTAAAAATTTCTTCCCAAATTCTTTGTGGAATGGGCCGCGTATCAATAGTAACGGTTAATGGTTCAAAAATTCTGGGCGGCTTATATTCCCTGTATTTTTGCGCCAAACAAACTTGCGGCAATAGCCAAAAAATGGATACGAAGATCGGCGCCAGCCACTTTTCCATGCCCGCCTCCTTTCAATGTACCGGCATAATAGTACATCAAAATTATCACTAAATCAAGAACCGATTCAAAAAGAAAATCACCAATCCAAGCACGCAAAAAATAGCGGAAATAATCCAAAAACGCATCGTTACTTTGGTTTCCGGCCAGCCCAACGCTTCAAAATGATGGTGAATCGGCGCCACCAAAAAAACTTTCCTGCCGAAAAATCTTTTGCTGATTACTTGGATAATTACCGAAAGCGACACAATCACCAATATGGAAGCGAAGAATGGCAGGAGTAAAGTAGTATTGGTTAACATAGCGATAATGCCCATAGTTATTCCCAATGACATTGAGCCGGTGTCTCCCATAAAAAATCTTGCCGGATAGATATTAAACCATAAAAACGCCAATAACGCTCCGATGGTTACTCCTCCGAAAGCCGCCAAATGATAACGGCCTAGAACAAACGCCACTGTTGTCAAAGCGATAAAAGCGAATAGCATTACTCCGCCCAAAAGGCCGTCCAGACCGTCAGTCTCATTGGCCGAAAAAGCGCTGGCAACGATAATAAACATAAATAAAGGAATGTAAAGCCAGCCAATTTGGACATTGCCGATAAAAGGCACCAATAAAACATCCCAATCCAAGCGATAATAGAACCAAAGCGCGCCCAGGAGCGCCAGAAAAATATAAACAACCAATTTCTGGCTGATTCGCAATCCCCCGCCGTGAGGCCCGATTTTCAAGACCCCCAAAAGATCATCCGCCAGGCCTAATGTCGCCGCGATAAACATAGCGGCAATCGGCAAATATGTCTGGGCGCGGTCAACAAAATTCAGATAGCCCCACAATCCATCAAACAATCCCGACAAAATCCAAAATAATAAAGCCATTCCCAAAACAGTCGCCCAAATAATGATTCCGCCCATGGTCGGCGTGCCGGCTTTTTTTTCGTGCAGCTTGGAAAAGATCGGCGTCGCGTCGCTGGTGCGTATTTGTTTTTTGAGCTGAAATCGATTAAGAATTCGGCTGATAAAAGGCGTGATGCCAAAAGCGATCAAAAAGGATAAGACTGAAAGTATTAAGATTTTAGTAAGTTGTAAAACCTCCATTCTATAAATTATACGTTTCCAAGGCCCATTTATAAAGTTTCGCGGTTTCTTCGTATCGGTCGTCGGCGCCTAAAATTATAATCAGGATCGGGCGGTTGCGATATTGAAAAATTGATATCAAATTGCCGTGAGCTTCATCGGTAAAACCGGTTTTGCCGCCCAAGAAATCATTATTGCCGGCAAAATAATTTATATTCCGCAGTATTTTTGTAATTTGAGAATTAATTTCGGTGATGGCTGTTTCTTTTTCGCGGGTAACGAGCAGCAGTTCGGGGCGCTCGGCGTAAATGTACTCAACTAATTTTTCCAAGTCCCCCACGCTTGATTGATTCAAGAAAGAAAGGCCGCTTGAATCAAAAAAACTGGTTTGGGACATATTTAATTCGGCGGCTTTTTGCTGCATGGCGTCGAAAAAATTTGACGCGCCGAAGAATTCCGCCAAAGCGGCGGCGGCGTCATTGCTGGAGACAACCAATGTGGCTTTAATTAAATCCCAAACCGTAAAAACGTCGCCCGCGCTAAAACCGACGGCAACTCCTTCAGTCGCGATCGCCGACTCGCTTATCGTCACTCTTTTTTCCGCGCCGATCTGTTCAAGAGCGACAATGGCGGCCATTAATTTAGTCAGAGAAGCCAACGGCCAACGTTGGTAAGTGTTAAATTCAAAAAGTCTGGCGCCGCTGTTCAGCTCCTTAACTAAAGCGGCCGAAGCTTTTATTTCGGGAGGGGGCGCGTCGGATTTTTTAGTTGGAGATAAAGATTGGGCCGTCGCGCGATTAGCGTCAAAGCTGGCCGTATTAGTTTTATAAATATTTAACGGGACCGAGGCCCGGAGACTGCTGACTTCAACTTTACTGTCAAGAGGAGTTTTAATAAAATCGTCATGGTTAATCCTTGTCCACAAAACAAATATCAAAACCACTATTACAAATAAAACGCTTTGGACATTAAATCGCAACATTTTTTATCAACTCTTTATATTTGTTATACTCCGGCAAATCTTCAATTTTAGCAATTCCTAAATGTTTCAAAAGGTCAAAGCTGGCATTGTAAAGATAAGCGTTTGACCCTTCCGGATCCAAAGACCGGTTAATAAGACCGCGGAGCAAAAGGGATCGCAAAATGTAGCTTGAATTCACGCCCCGAACATAATCAATATGAATGCGCGAAATTGGTCCGGTGTAAGCGACGATAGCAAGCGTTTCCAGAGAAGCCGGCGTCAAATCCTCAACGAATTCTTTTTTAGCCACCTCTTCCAAAAATTTTCCGAAAACGGGTTTGGTTGTCAATTGGATTTTACCGTCGTTCAGGATTAAAAATAAGCCGCGATTGTTTTGACTTAAATCTTTTTTTAAAACTTCCGCCGCTTCCCTAACTTCCACTGCCTCAGTGTTCAAAATTTTGGCGATTTTTTTAAAATCCAAGGGCTCGCCGTAGATGAATAACAGGGCCTCAAGTTGAGCTATTAAATTTTCTTTACCGCCTTCATTTTCCATAAATTATGGTTTTTTGAGAATTATATCACCAAACGGCTCGGTTTGTTCGATATTGATAAATTTATCCCGAAATAGATGAAGAATGGCTAAGAAAACCGCGATAATTTCCTGCCGCGGCTTTTCTTTGGCTAAATCTTTAAAACTATGTTGAGCTTTTTGCGTTAAGCGATTTAACAATTCTTTTATTTTTTCTTCAACGCTGACAATGGCCTTTTTTAGATTTCGCGTTTCGGGAAGCAATTCTTTCAAAACGGCGGTTAATTTTATTATTGAGTTAGTCAAATCTTCCGCGTTTAGATTTCGCGGCGGATAAAAAATCGGGGGAAGATTTTTAAAAAGCTCTCGGGAAAAAGAAACTTGTTTTTGATTCCAGAGCTTATTAATATATGTAGTCGCGCTTGCGTCTTTTTCGCTTTTGGCGGAGCAAAATTCTTTGTATATTTTCAGTCTTGCTTCCAAATCTTTTATTTCGCCCTCTTCTTCTTCGGTTAATTCTAAACTTGGCAACAACGTTTTAGATTTTATTAGAATCAATCGCGAGGCGACCACTATAAAATCCGCCAATATCTCGGGATCGGCGCCTTTTTCCAAGCTTCTAATATAATTAATAAAATCTTCCGTAACCTCGGCTAAATTTAAAGCGGTTATTTCCAATTTTCTGGCCTCGATTAATTCCAGCAATTTATTCAGCGGCCCAGTAAATTGTTCTAGTTTAACTTCATAATTCATGAATGTCATTACTAATTACTAATTGAAACTAATTAGGCTAATGGCTAATTACTAATGCAATACCAATCTACAAATGGCGGATTCGCGAATTAGACATTAGTAGATTAGACTTTATTCGTAATTGGTAATAAGCGCTTCTTTCGTATACACATTGCTCGCGTTCCACAGCATCCATCCGTCTAAAAATTTAGGGGTATTTGAGGCCGCGTCATACGCCGCTTGTATTTGCGCTCGAACCTTCGCGGCGTCATAGTCCGCTCCCAAATCAAAATCCTGAAGCCAGGGACGAAGCTTCGCAACGGGAATTATGAAGTTTGAATCATGAATTATGGAAGAGGTGGCAGTAGTCGTAGTCGCTTTATTCATAATTCCTAATTCATAATTTGTAATTCTCTCAATTGCCCGATCCAAAGAATACTTTACCACTTCGTAAGGAAACTCGGCTGGATTTTGATAGCCGTTAAATCCTTTAAAATAATGAGACGGATAAACCATCGGCGCTATGGCGTCAAAATACGGAAGGGCGTATTCAAGATGCTGTCCGATTCCCAAGCCGTCGGCATTGATCGTCACTAATCCAAAAAGGTCGGCTGATAATTTAGCATCGGCCAATTCTTGTCTAAGATATTTGAAAAATTCTTGAATAACGCGCGTTTTTAAAGTTTTTTCATCCCAAAACGGATATTTAATATCGTTTAAATTTCCGTCCGAAGCAAATCTGATGTAATCAAAATTTAACTCGTCAAATCCTCGCTCTAGGGCGTCTTTGGCGATGAGTATATTATAGTCCCGAACCTCTTGGCTAGCCGGATCCATCCATGTCAAACCTTTATAATCCCCCCAGGTCTTACCGGTTGAACTGCTTGTTAAAGCTAAATCCGGCCTTGCTTTCGCTAATTGTAAGTCTTGGAAAATTGAAATTCTGCCGATTACATAAATGCCTTCGTCGTGGAGTTTTTTTATCAGAGCGTTAGGTTTGAGGATCCGTTTTTCTTCGGCGTTGTATTTTTTGACCAAATCTATATCGGTTTCGTAGCCAACATATCCCGAATAATCTTTAATGTCTATCACCATCGCGTTGAGCTCGGTATTTTTAACAAGATCGATTAAGTATTTCATCTTTTTTTCGCTGCCGGCGGACCAATTCGTGACATAAATAGCTTTTATGGTTTCGGGCGGGTTTGCCAGCGGTTTTTGCGGTTCAATATCGGCATTGGGGTCAATATTCGGCAAGATGACGTTCAGGGTTTCTCCCAGAAGAGCCAAATTAATTATATTTTCAGTTGTCAAAAATAAAAAAAGCGTCCCGCCGAGCAACACTATGAATACCGTTGCGCCCAAGTACTTATACATATTTAAATTTTAAGTTATAATGACGCTAATGACAATTGCTATCTATCGTAAATATAGGCCTAAACGCCTGGAGGATTTATTGGGACAGGAACATATTGTTGAAATCCTTAAAAACGCCGCTCGCCATGACAAATTGGCGCACGCTTATTTATTTTACGGACCTCGCGGAACGGGAAAAACCACGGCCGCTCGTTTGATTGCTAAAATTGCTAACTGCGAGACCCGACAAACAGAAGCGGTTTTTAGGCAAAAAGGCGAGCCATGCAATAAATGTTCGAGGTGTTTGGAGATTGACGCGGGAAAGGCGCTGGATGTGATAGAAATTGACGCCGCTTCCAACCGGGGCATTGATGAAATAAGAAATTTGAAAGAGGGCATCAAACTCTCCCCTACCTCCTACAAATATAAGGTTTTTATAATTGATGAAGCGCATCAATTGACAAAAGAAGCGTTTAACGCGCTTTTAAAAACATTGGAAGAGCCGCCGGCCCACGCGATACTTATTCTGGCCACTACGGAATATGAAAAAGTTCCGCCAACCATAACTTCAAGAACGCAGCAATTCCATTTTAAAAAATTAGCGATTGAAGAAATTGTCAAAAAATTAAAAAGAATTGTCGGCGAGGAAAAATTGCGAGTCGCCGATGACGCCCTGGAATTAATCGCCGCCGCGGCCGAGGGAAGTTTGCGAGACGCCGAATCTCTGCTTGATCAGCTAACGTCGCTGGAAGAAAACATAGAGCTGAAAAGCGTTGAAAAAATTATCGGAAAAGTCGGTTTTATCAGAACGGCGGAATTAGCGGATCTTATTTTAAATTCAAATTTGACGGGCGCGCTAGACTACTTGACAAAGATCGATGAAATGGGCTATAATTTGACAGACTTAAATAAAGAGTTGATCCATTATATTCGCCGCGCTTTGAGTTTAAGCATTGATCCCCGGTTGGAAACGCTTTTTAAAAAAGAATTGACCGCAAGAGAATTGGAACAACTTAAAAAACACGGCGCTTTAATTAACCCGAACAAACATATAAAATTATTAAAGTCATTGATCCGCGCTTATGGCGAAATGCGCTATTCGCCGTTTGCTGTTGTTCCTTTGGAAATTGCCATTATAGAAAATTTACAACAATAATGAAATAATGTTAAATTAAAATTAATTAAAAAGGTCGTAAAAATTATAAATTATATGGAAGATAAAAATACAAAAATGAATTCTAAAAAATCGTTAATTGCTTCAGGCTTGGTATCATTAGCTTTGCTGGCGGGCGTAGCTTTGGTAATGGCAAAAGATTCGAGCCAAAGAAAGATAGTTGTTTTTGATCCGACTCTTAATGAAGCTGCCCGCGATGAATTATTGGCCGCTCATGGCGCCGTGAAAGTAAAAGATTTGTCTTTAATTAATGCTTCGGTGGTTTTACTGCCATCCAAAGTCAATGAAAACGCTTTGTTACAGCGGCCAGGAGTTTTGAGGGTGGATGAGGATGTAACGGTCTATGCCTTAGCTAAACCGGCGCCGGCTCCTCAGCCGTCGCAAGTTATGCCCTGGGGCATTGATCGCGTTGACGCGGAAATGGTCTGGCCTTCCGACAATAACGCCGATCCGGTTAGGGTGGCTGTTGTTGATACCGGTATTTCTGCCAGTCATCCCGACTTGGTTGATAATATCAAAGGCGGCCACAACGCCATTAACCCCGCCAAGAGCTGGAATGATGACAATGGCCATGGTTCGCACGTGGCCGGCACTGTTGGAGCGTTAAATAACGCCGTTGGTGTAGTTGGCGTAGGGCCGTTGGTTGATCTTTACGCGGTTAAAGTCTTGAATCGCAATGGTTCCGGATTTTTGTCCGATGTCATTGAAGGCATTCAATGGTCAGTCGCGAACGGTATGCAGGTGGTTAATATGAGTTTGGGAACATCATCTGACGTTCAAAGCATGCACGATGCCGTTGCCGCCGCGTATAACGCCGGTGTAGTAGTAGTCGCGGCCGCGGGAAATAGCGGTGACGCGGTTGGCTATCCGGCCGCTTATCCGGAAGTAATCGCCGTTTCGGCTACGGACTCTAGCGATAATTTGGCTTCATTCTCTAGCCGCGGTCCGGAAGTTGATTTGGCAGCGCCCGGCGTAAGCGTTTATTCCACTTACAAAGGCACTGGGTACGCTACCCTGTCTGGAACTTCAATGGCTGCTCCGCACGTGACTGGATCAGCCGCGTTGGTTCTTAACACTCCGGTTGGCGCGTATGACGCTAATGGCAATGGTGTTTGGGATCCGTCTGAAGTTCAGCAAAAACTGCAGGATCGCGCGGTTGACCTCGGAGATCTCGGATATGACAATCTGTATGGATGGGGTTTGGTGAACGCGTATAACGCGGTACAGCCGTAACTTTACGAAAAGGATAGAATCGAATAAAATAAAACAAGCACATGGAACTGTGCTTGTTTTATTGCGGGATCGTCTAATGGTAGGACAGCGGCCGATGCCTGTCCCGCTTATAGCTGGGGGATCGTCTAATGGTAGGACATCGCCCTTTGAAGGCGAGTATCGGGGTTCGAATCCCTGTCCCCCAGCTATGTGCGGGAGAATAGAAACTCTGGCAAAAATCGCCAAAGCGTTGGACGATTGGAGTAGATGATCTAATAAAGTAATATGAACAAAAAAGATTTAGGTGCATTTTATACCCCGAAACATGTCGTAAATTACATGCTTGATTTATTGTTGAATTTCGATGAACAAAGCAAATTGCTTGAACCTTGCGGCGGCGATGGGGCTTTTGTATCTGTTGTTTCAGAAAAAAAATTATTAAAACC
>MHJJ01000005.1:70156-75548 GCA_001817915.1 Candidatus Harrisonbacteria bacterium RIFCSPLOWO2_01_FULL_44_18 | reverse complement strand
AGAAAAAAAATTATTAAAACCAAATCAAATTACAGTATGGGACATAAATCCAGAAGTTAAAAATTATATAGAAAAATTTGGTGTTGTATTTAACTTAAAAGATTCATTGCTGGAAACTACTTTTAAGGAGGAAGATTTATTTAACAAAATCAAAAAATTTACACATATTGTTGGTAATCCACCATATCTGAACAAGCAAAGTAGTTATATTAAAAAAAACAAAAATAAATTAAGGAAAATTTATGATGAAATCGGAGCAAATGACACTTATGCTCTTTTTATTTATCTTTGTTGTCATCTTTTAGAAAATAGTGGGCAATTGTGTTTTATTACCAGCGATACTTATTTAACTTTAGGTATTCATAAAAAGTTAAGGAAATTTTTATTGGAGAATTTTGTTATAAAAAACATAATCTTGTGTCCGCCAGATTTATTTAAAAATGTTGGTGCTTTGGTAAATACCTGTATTATAAATTTAGTCAATAAAAAACCAAACAAACAAGATACTATTTTATTTAATGATTGTCGTAATCTAGAAACTGGAAATTATAACGGCAAAGAATATTTTATAAATCAAAGTAATTTGTTAAATTATCCTGATTACATTTTTGATTTTAACGGAAATGGAAAATTGATTGAAAAAATAGAAAAATTTAATAAATTAGTAGATTTTATTGATGGCGGATTAGGAATGCATACCACCAATAATATTAAATTTCTGGGCATCGTTGATTACGGCGGAGTAAGATATGCTAAAAATAGAGTCCAAAATATTGTGTCCATAGATGAGATTAAAAAAGGCGGGTGGAAATTCTATCACAAAAAAGGCGGAGATACAAAGTATTATTTACCAGTAGAATTTTGCTTAAGATGGGACGAAGAATCAATTAAAAATTATAAAATGCCCAAAAATTTTAATTTAAATGATAGCAGACAAGGATTTTTGATTTCTGGCGTTTGTTCGACTTTATCTACGCGCTTGGCTACAAAAGGCGCATTATGGGAAAGCAATAAGGCGATGTGCTTTTTCCCAAAAGATCCAGTAAAATATCCACCGGAATTTTTTGTAGGGATTCTGAATGGCGATTTGTATAATAAAATTATAAAAATACTAAATCATACAAATTCAATACAAATAAGAGATATTAAAAAACTTCCTCTTTTTAATTTCAAAAAAGAAGATATTCAAGAAATTTCCCAAATTGTTAGAAATATAATTAAGCAAAAAAAGAGTAATTTAGATTATGATTTTTCTTTAGAACAAAAAAAGATAAATCAGATTGTTAATTCTTATATTTCATAATTATGAAAAACAGAAAAGTAAAATCTAATAGAGCCCAAGCTGATTATTTTGAGTTGTTGGTTTGCCAATATATTTGTCATTTATATAATGTAACTTTTTCTTATAGCAAGGATTTAGCTAAATTATCAAATAAAATTCTCATATTACCTGATGGCAAAGCAAGATTAAAATTACAAAATAACAACTTTATTAAAATACAACCGAAAATTAAAGAAATTTTAGATTACGAAATAGGCCAAAAAGGCAAGGTCGTAAGAGTAATATGGGTCGGGAGAAATTTACTAATAGAAACTACCTCTGATGTTGATGCAGAGCATATTAACAAACAGAGAACAAGATTTTCTATAAAGTCTATTGCTAATACCGGCACAGGGACACTTAAAAATTTAGGAGCAAGACAAATTAAGAATTTTTTAGGTGTTGATTTTTCTAAACAATATGAAGAAATGTGGCTAAAATTAAGGAATTATTTAAATGACCTTGGAGCTCCACAAGAAAAATTGAAAAAGAAGGTACAAAGAAATCAAAAGTTATTAAAATGGGCAACAGAAAATGGCAGAAAATACCAAATTGAATTAAATGAGCTATGTTTTAATGCCTTCAATTCGTTATCCACGAAAAAGAAAATAGATTTTCTTAATTTCATCACCGATTGTAATGACGATAATTTATATGTAATAATCGTTAATTCTGTTGATGTAATCATTTACAAACCAATAGAAAAGAAGCTAAAAATTATAAAAAGTATTGAAGCGAAAAAGGATAAATTAACCGATGTAGGATATGCGATTTATATTGACGGCAAACCGACTTATAGAGTTCAAACTAATAATACTAATGGAATCGGCATAAGCGCGTATTGCCAAAGAATTTTTTGGATATAAATTAAATAGTAAGGTACGTAGTGCCACGGGCCTGCCTGTGGATTTCTATGTTAATTGACGACGTAACAATTAAAGTTGGGGCTGGCAATGGCGGAAAGGGCGCCGTGGCTTTTAATAAAAATTTAATGAGCTTGGGGCCGGCGGGCGGGAGCGGCGGCAAAGGCGGCAGTATTTATTTTGAGGGCATTTCCGACTTAAATGCCCTGGGACAATTTAGATATGAAAAAGATATTAAGGCGAAAGATGGCGCGCATGGAAGGGGGCAATTCAGGGACGGCGCCGATGGAAATGATCTCATCCTAAAAGTTCCCGTGGGGACAGTGATTCATAAAATCGATGGTTCAACTTCGCCCGCCGAAGAGATATTAAAAATCGGCGAGAGAATCCTTGTCGCGAAAGGCGGCTTGGGCGGGAAAGGAAATTTTCATTTCCGATCTTCAAGAAACACCAGTCCCACGCAATTTCAATCGGGTCTCCCCGGCGAACGCTTTACTTTGCGGCTCGAACTTAAACTTATCGCTGATGTGGGTCTTATTGGTTTACCGAACGCGGGAAAATCCAGTTTGTTAAACGAACTTACAAAAGCGAAGAGCAAAGTCGCGAATTATCCTTTCACGACGTTGGAGCCGAACCTGGGAGCGTATTATGAACTTATTCTCGCGGATATTCCGGGATTGATTGAGGGCGCGTCTTCCGGCAAGGGCTTAGGGATAAAATTTCTCCGCCACATTGAGCGCACGAAAATTCTTTTCCATTTAATTTCCGCGGAATCGGAACGTCCCGCGAAAGATTACAAAATAATCAAAAAAGAGCTGGAAACGTACAACGCGGAGCTTTCAAAAAAGACCGAATATGTATTTTTAAGCAAGAGCGACATGGTGTCGGCAGAGGAAATAAAAAAGAAAATAGCCGCCCTGAAGAAAATCAACAAAAATGTTTTCCCTATTTCTGTCTATGACTGGGACAGCTTAGAAAAAGTAAAAAAGATTTTAAATAAGATCATCGCCGATTTGAAAACCGAACCAAGTTTTAAATAAAACTCCGCCGCCTTTCCTATGGGAAACAGAATAAACCGACTCCGGCGGCCGGTTTTTCTTCGCCCTCGGCGCGCCACTTTTTGTTAACGAACGATTATAACAAAAAGACCGAGCTGGCGTGCCTCCGGGATGTTCCCTACGGAAGGGCGACGGAGCAAAGTATCGTAAAAAAAACTTGACATTGTAGTTTTTTCTTGGTAGTTTACTTTTATAGACTGCGGGGCGCGCCCCGCAGTTATTCATTCTATGGAAATTCGTAATGTTGCCATCATTGCTCATGTTGATCATGGAAAGAGCACGCTCGTAGACGCTCTTCTCCGCCAGTCGGAAACAAATCTCGGGAAAGCGACGGAAAATGAAATGATAATGGACTGGAATGAGCTCGAGCGAGAACGTGGAATCACTATTTTTTCAAAAAATGCCGCGGTGGTTTGGCGCGGGACAAAAATTAATATTATTGATACGCCGGGCCACGCGGATTTCGGCGGCGAAGTGGAACGGGTTTTGAATATGGCGGACGGCTCGCTTCTTCTTGTTGACGCGCAAGAGGGACCTATGCCGCAGACGCGATTCGTCTTAAAGAAAGCCCTCCTCGCCGGGCACGCGATTATTGTCGTTATTAATAAAGTTGATAAAAAAAATGCTCGAGTGAACTATGCCCTTGATAAGGTATTTGAACTTTTTATTGAACTTGGCGCGACCGCCGAACAATTGAATTTTCCGATTATCTATGCCGCGGGAAAACTTGGAAAAGCGGGGCTTTCCCCCGAACTCAATAATATGATAAACATTGAACCGATGTTTGAAATGATCGTGAAACATGTGCCGCCGCCTAAGATACACGTTGATAAACCTCTCCAAATGATGATAGTCTCAATCGTCTATGACAACTATAAAGGACGTATCGGCATCGGACGCGTAGAAAGCGGTTCGTTGCGCGATGGCATGCGAGTCGCGCATATCAATAGGGAGGGCGCGTTAAAAAACCACGCGCTTACTGGCGTTACGACATTTTCCGGACTTACGCGCGTTGAGGCGGATGAGGTGCCTTCCGGGGACATAGCCGCGATTTCGGGCATTGAAAATATAAATATCGGAGACACGATCGCGGACGCCGAACATCCCAATCCCCTCCCCGCAATTTCCATAGAAAAGCCGACAGTTAAAATGATTTTTTCGGTTAATAACTCTCCATTTTCCGGACAAGAAGGAGAGTATTGCACGTCGCGAAATTTGCGCGAGCGTCTTTATAAAGAGTTAGACAATGACGTGGCGCTTATCATAGAGCAAGGATTATCAGCCGATGAATTTATCGTGAGCGGACGCGGCGAATTGCATCTCGCGATTCTGATTGAGAAGATGCGCCGAGAAGGTTTTGAACTTCAAGTTTCAAAACCGGAAGTAATTTTGAAAGAGGAAAACGGCCATACGTTGGAACCGGCGGAAGATGTTTGGATTGAAGTGCCAGAGCAGTACTCCGGAATGCTTATTCAAAAGATGAGCGTTCGGAAGGGCGAACTGAAAAACATGCATGTAGAAAACGGCATCGCGTCCTTTCATTTTTTCATTCCAACGCGAGGGCTGATCGGATTTCGAAACGAATTTTTAATAGAAACCAAGGGGGCCGGCATTATGAATACGCTTTTCGCCGGGTACTTTCCCAAATGGGATGTCGTGGAAACGAATTTACACGGTTCTCTTGTCGTTCATGAAGCCGGCGTTTCCACCGCTTACGCGCTGCTGCGATCGCAGGAACGCGGCGCTATGTTTATCGGTCCGGGCGAGAAGGTATACGAGGGGCAAGTGGTGGGGCAAAACGCGAAACTTGAAGACATTGTCGTAAATGTCTGCAGACAGAAACAGCTTACCAATTTTCGCGCGAAAACCGAGCAGGTTACCGGCGATCTTTTCCCGCCTCGCCGCATGACGCTCGAGCAAGTCCTTGAATATGTCGGCGACGACGAGCTCGTCGAGGTAACGCCAAAAAGCATACGCATCCGCAAACGGATTCTTAGAAACGTTCTCCGCAACAAATTATCATAAATTCAGAATTGGACGTGGTTATCCATTGGAAAATTTTGCTATTTTTTTATACACTATAATAGAACCCAACACGATATTAGTGAATCAATTTTGGGATTCCCGGAAACGGGGTCAATATTTGGGGT
>MHJJ01000005.1:33444-70127 GCA_001817915.1 Candidatus Harrisonbacteria bacterium RIFCSPLOWO2_01_FULL_44_18 | reverse complement strand
AAACCCACTATCGGCATGAAAAATCCGTCAATGAAACCGGTTTGCTTATTTTATCGCCAGGATAATTTTTTGGCGATTCGCTGGGCGAACAAAATCGAAAAATGGCTGAATAAGCGCGGCCTTTCGCTGTCGTATGACGCGAAAAATCCCCGCGTAGTTATAGCGCTCGGCGGCGACGGAACCATTCTTGAAGCCGCCCGCAAATATCAAAATAGCCGTTCAATTATTATCGGACTGAATCTTGGCCAAATTGGTTTTTTGGCTTCCGTCCGCGAACCTAAAAGATTTTTGCCGGCATTGGAAAAATTTTTTAACGGTCAGTATGAAAAGGTTAAACGCACAATGATTGAAGCGGCAGTTATCCGTGATGGCAAAAAAATATTTTCTACCAACGCGCTTAACGATATAGCCATTCAAGATACGTTGGGACTTATGGAAATTGAGGTAAGCATTGAAAAATGTCCGGTTCAGTATATTCGGGGAACCGGCGTATTAATATCAACCGCGACAGGATCCACTGCTTATAATTTATCGGCTCATGGGCCGATTGTTATGCCGGATATAAAATGTCTGATTTTGACGGAACTGCTCGATCACAATATTCCGACTCCAAGCATTGTCATTGAGCGTGACAGAGAAATTACGTTAAAAATCAATAATTTCAGGAAGCGAGGACTTCTTTCGCTTACTAAAACCGGCGCGCCGGTTGATGTAATTTTGGCAGCCGACGGAGAAATTATCTTTTCCATCGAAAAAGGCGATCTTATTAAGGTAACCGGATCGCCCCGCTTAATAACTTTTGCCGAATTGGATAAAGATTATTTTTTCAAAAGTCTGCGCGAAAAATTCGCGTTTAAGTAAGGAAACGATGTTTAAAAAATATCAGCGGCTCTGCGCAATTGCCCTTTTCATCATAGTCGTGGCGGTTTTTCATTTCTCTTCGCCGAATATTCCCGAGCCGGATAGTTTTTATTATTTAGGACTGGGGTCGTTATATCGCAGTCAGGGAATTTTCAATACGGAACTTTCTTCACTCCCATACACTGTTATAAAAACACTGTCCTCATCGCTTTGGTACGGCTTCGGACTGTTTATGCTCCCCTTTTCGTTTTTTAATAATCCAGCTTTCGCGATTAAACTGGCCGGCGTATTCCTTACTGTTTTCGCGCTGACGCTTTATTATTTGGCAGCCAGAAGACATGATTTGAAATTTGCCGCTTTGTGGCCGCTTCTACTGTTATTCTCCGCCCCTAACGTATTGTTTTCTTTTTTGATGACCCGGCCGCAATTATTATCTTTCGGACTGGGCATTTTGCTTTTTTCTTTTTTGATAAGCGGCGGAGCTTGGAGCGTATTTCTTATTAGCTCGGGCTTGGTTTGGTTTCATATGAATTTCGCTTGGCTTCCCTTCGCGCTTCTTGGCGCGGTTATCGTGACGCGTTTATTTATAGAGAAAAGAGTCGAGTGGCATAAAATCGCTGCCGTATTAGGCGGCATAATAACCGGTTGGCTGTTTCGGCCGGAGGCGATAAACGCGGCCAAGCTTTTTTATATTCAGATTTTTAAATTGATTTTTGAAAAGCAAAGCGGACTGCCTCTTCTCTTCGGCAACGAAAATTTGCCGCTCAGCATCGCGACGTTATTCAAAAATTTTACGCCCTTAATGCTGTTATGGGGCGCGGCAATGGCAATTTTTATTTGGGTTTTGATAAAAAAAATTCCGGCGCTGCCGGCTTTTAGAAAAACCTTTCTTTGGAGCAGTTTACTGCTGTCAACGGTATTTTTCTTTTTAACAATGCTGGTTGCCAGAAAGGCCTACGGATTTTGGGTTGGATTCTCGCTTCTTTTTGTCGGCGCGGTGTTCACTTATATTATCTTATCTTTGCCAACGCGACATCAAAAATCTATAAAAAACGCGGCGTTGGCGGCAATTATGGGCGTTTTATTGTTCACGTTTTTTTATTCCGGCTATAAAAACACGATTAGTCTTGCCAATAATGCCCTGCCCCCCGATAAATTAAAAGAGGCGGCGCTTTGGCTAAAAAATAATAGCGACCCCGGCGATATTGTTTTTAATCTTCATTGGAGCGATTTTTCACCGTTATTTTTCTGGAATCAAAAGAATTACTATGTGGGAGGGCTGGATCCGATTTTCCAATACTCGTATAATCCGGAGCTTTATTGGAAATTTCATTATCTTTCCGCGGATCTTGTCGCGGAAAAAACTTGCGGCGCGATTGCCTGCGCCGAAGAAATGCTGGAAGACACTTATGAAGTTCTTGTTCGGAATTTTAACGCGAAATACATTGTCCTTACTAAACAGCAAAATCCGTCAGTAAATTCATTTTTAGAAAGCGACGCCCGTTTTGAAAAAAAATTAGATACCAAGCGCGAAGCAATCTATCTAATAAAAAGATAGTATAATTAAATGATGGCGAATTTGAAAAATCAGCTTAATTTTTTGAAAGGCGAAGTTTTAGAGGATGAAGCGACGTTAAAATTTTATAGCCGCGACGCCAGCTTATTTGAAATTAAGCCTCAGATTGTGGTATTTCCAAAAGACGTTGACGACATAAAAAATCTTGTTGTATTTGTCAATAAAAATCTTGATCAAAAAATTCATCTTACTCCCCGTTCGGCGGGCAGCGATATGACCGGCGGGCCGTTAGGCGAATCAATAGTTGTCGAATTTACTAAGTATTTTAATCATATTAAAAAAATTGGCGATAATTACGCCTTAACCGAACCGGGCGTTTTTTATCGCGATTTTGAAAAAGAAACTTTGAAACATAATCTTTTATTGCCTTCCTATCCCGCTTCGAGAGAAATCTGCGCCGTTGGCGGCATGGCGGCCAATAATGCCGGCGGAGAGAAAACTTTGGCTTACGGAAAAACCGAAAAATATATCGAAGAATTGAAAGTAGTTTTGAGTGACGGCAATGAATATCAATTTTCGCCGTTGACTAAGTCGGAGCTGGAAGAAAAAATAAAGCTTCAAAATTTTGAAGGAGAAATTTACAGAAAAATTTATAAGCTAGCGGAAGATAATTATGACGCAATTAAAAAGGCGAAGCCCGAAGTTTCTAAAAATTCAGCCGGCTACTTGCTTTGGGATGTTTGGGATAGGAATATCTTTGATTTAACAAAATTATTCGTCGGCTCCCAGGGAACATTGGGCATAATCACCGAGATTAAATTCAAATTAGTTAAACCAAAAACCCACTCCAAGCTTTTGGTGATATTTTTAAAGGATATTAAACCTTTGGCCGAAATCGTTTCTAAAGTTTTGAAACATCGCCCTGAAAGTTTTGAATCATATGACGACAACACTCTTAAGCTTGTAATAAGATTTTTACCGGAATTCGTAGAACTTCTTAGGGCCAAAAATATTTTTTCATTGGCTTGGCAATTTCTGCCGGAATTTTGGACTATTCTAACCAGCGGATTCCCGAAATTGATCCTACTCGCGGAATTTACCGGCGATTCAATCGCGGAAGTTGACGAAAAAATCGAAGCGGCCAAAACCGACCTTCAATCATTGAAAATAAAAATGAGGGCTACTAGAAATGAAAAAGAGGCCCGAAAATATTGGGTGATGCGGAGAGAAAGTTTTAATTTGCTTCGCCATCACATTCGCGGACTGCGCACCGCGCCGTTTATTGATGACTTTGTGGTTAAGCCAGAAAAACTGCCGGAATTCTTGCCAAAACTTAACCAAATTTTGAGCGAATATAGTCTTATTTATACCGTTGCCGGCCATGTCGGCGACGGCAATTTCCATATTATTCCTTTGATGAATCTGGCAGATCCAAAATCGCGAAAAATTATCCCCGAGCTTTCTGAAAAGGTTTATAGATTAGTTTTGGATTTTGGCGGCTCGATTACCGCCGAACACAATGACGGACTTATCCGAGGTTTTTATCTAAAAGCGATGTACGGCGATAAAATTTACAAATTATTCAAAGAGGTTAAAAATATTTTTGATCCTAATAATATCTTTAATCCCGGCAAAAAAGTTGACGCGAATATGGAGTATGCCTTAAGTCATTTGGACGTTGGCTCAAAGTAAAAAGCGGCCGATAATTATCGAGCCGCTTTAGGTATTGCGCGATTTTCGTAAATGATCGCCGCCGCCGTTTTTCTCAGCGACCCAAAGTACTTTGGCGGGATAAACCAACGGCCCCGATCGTCTTTTGGATGCGCGTCGCGAATCCGCATTTTGCCGTTACGAAACACAAAGGTCGCGACATAGTCTTCTGCGCCCGTTTCGTCACAGACAGCAACCTTGACTCGGCAAGCTTTATTATCTTGTCGCAGGACACTTAGCACTCTTACGACTGAAGCCATCCGCCACCTCCTTTTTTGGCATTATGAACTATATTCTACCCCTTGTCAAGCGCATAAGAACATGCTAGTATTTAAAAGGCTGGTAATTCAGGCGATCGCTCTTCGGCGTAGGCCGAGGAGAGGAAAGTCCGGACACCCTCCCGCCATTGGCGGGATAAAAAGGTAGCGGCTAACAGCCGTCATCCGCCAACCGGCGGAAGAGGTGCGAACAGAGACGGTCCGACGCGAAAGAGTCGGACGGACCCCATCCTAACGTAGAAGGTCCAGATCCGCTATAGGGATAAAAAGCGGATGTGAAACGGCTAAATCCTTACTGGGCGCAAGGCCGAGCCCGAACAACGCAAGTTGTTTTAGGGAGTGCCGCCAGAGGTCAACAGCAATGTTGATCCCAGATAAATGATCGTCTCGATCCGATGATTAATCGGATTAGACAGAATCCGGCTTACGAATTGCTAGCCGCTAAAAATACCTTGTCTTAAGACGAGGTATTTTTATTAGTTGACAAGGAATAAAATTTCCGGCAATTAGCCGCTTTTTTATATTCTTTTGTCCAGCGCTTCGTTGACTAACCTGTCCGCTTCCTTGTTCCTCTCGCGCGGGATATGTTTTAACTCAACATTCTTGAAATCAAGTTTAAGATTCCAGACTTCTATAAAGAGCGGCTGAAGGTTGATGTCCAAAATCTTATAATGGCCATCCAGCTGTTTAACCAATAACTCGCTGTCCAAATTAACTTTCACATCAGTTTCCGCCGCCTGCTTTTTCCCTAATAACGCCTTCGCTTTTTTCAAAGCAAAAATCAAAGCCTTGTATTCGGCGACATTATTAGTAGCTTCACCGATATATTCGCCGTATTTTTTTGAACCGACAACCGCCCCAATAGCGGCAGGGCCGGGATTGCCTCTGGAGCCGCCATCAGTATATATGATTATTTTTTCTTCGGGGAATAATTTATCCATGGCATTTTTTTACCGGCATCTAAGGAAAACCCAGCGGCCGCTTTATGTCCTCCGCCGCCGTAGCGTTCCGCGATTTTAGCCACATTAACTTTGCCATCGGAACGGAGCGAAACTACAATTTTACCTTCTTTTTTGTTCCAAATGATGCCAATCGGGGGCATCTTTTTGACCAACTCGTGACCGATCTGCGACATCAGCACCGGCGAATTAACGGCCAGGGTTTTATGGCCGACAAATTCCACCGTTTCGGCATTGCTCACCAGACGTTTGATCAATATATCCTCGTATTTCAGAATCAGGCCTCCGTTTTTAACGACCTCCTGCCGTTTTTTGGCATTTTCAAAATCGCAAATCATTTTATCCCAAACTTTGAAGTTCCGCTCAAAAAGATTTTGATAAGCAAAAATTTCTTTCGTTTTGGGCAGTTTAAATTTCCATAAATCCGTGTCTTCAATGTAGCGCAACAACTGTGGCACTTTCTTTTGCGGATGAAAATATTGCCAAGCCAATACGGCGCCGGAATGGTTCAGCGCGTAAGAATAATACTGAGTGGTTTTCGCCAGCGCTTTGGCCGAGATATGATGGTCAATGGCCGTAACGCGGCGATTGTTTTTCATTAGCAGTCTTAAAGCGTCAGCAAGATAGATGAAATCAATGAAATAAATTTCTTTGTTTTTTAGATTAGTCAGCGGCAGTTCGTGGTGCTTACCGGCAATATAAGTGGCGTTATCGCCGAATTTTTTCCAGGCGGCGTAAGCCCCACCGAAACCGTCGGAACAATCAGCATGATAAATTATAATTATATTTTTCATTATTTCAGAGCTTCAATGCCCGGTAATTTTTTCCCGCTCAAAAATTCCAACATTGCTCCGCCGCCAGTGGAAAGAAACAGTTTATTTTTAGAAATTAACGATTGGTAATTAGAAATTACGCTCAAAAAAAGCGCCGTCGTCTCCCCTCCTCCAATTATAGAAAATGCCTTGCCTTGAATTAGCGCTTTGGCAATTTCGATTGATCCTTTCGCAAAACGAGAATCTTCAGTTTTACCAAGCGGCCCATTCCATAAAATCATTTTCGCATTTTTAATCCAAACTCTGTAATCATCAACCGTTAACGCGCCGATGTCCAGTATTTTTCCATCTTTCATAATCCAATCGGCCGGTTTGTGTATTTTTTTTGAATAAGGCAATCGTTCTTTTGTCTGCAAAACTGAAGAACCCAACAGCAGGGCATCAGCCTTTGATAAAAGATTCTTGATGGCCGGCAGCTTATCTTTAATTTTGGCCCCTCCAAATATCAGAACAAACGGCCTTGGGGGCGATTTTATAAGCGTAGACAACATTTTTATTTCTTTTTCCAATAAAAGCCCGGCGTATGACGGCAATAATCTCGGTAATTGAACGACTGACGCGTTCTTTCGATGGCATACGGCAAACGCGTCATTAACGTAAAAATCGCCTAATTTAGCCAATTTTTTGGCAAAATTAAGGCCATTTTTTTCTTCCTCGGGCCAAAATCGAAGATTTTCCAACAAAACAATACGGCAGTTCCGCAACAATCTATGGACTTGCGATGTCGATAGATTGGAGGTAAAACCGACTTTCTGTTTTAGCTTTTTTTCTAGAATCGAAACAAACGATATTAGAGAAAACTCAACCCTCTTCGAAGCCTCGCTTCTCTTTGGGGCGGGGCGGCCGCGATGGCTTAGGATAATTACTTTGGCGCCGCGTTCCAATAAAAATTTTATCGTCGGCAAAACAGCTTCTAGACGTAGCAAGTCTTGTCCCAATCTTATTGCCGAAAAATCAATATTAAAATCAACTCGCAGCAGCGCGATTCGATTGCCTAAATTATGATCTGTCAGCTTGCTTAAAAACCGCATTTTAAAATTATAACACTTAAATATATAATGATGGTATGGCCGAAAAACAATCCATTGTAGTTCTGGGCGCTGGCTTCGGCGGTTTGCGAGCCGCTGTTTTAATTGCCAAGAAAATCAAAAATCTGAATCTAGCCAATAAATACAAAGTGGTTTTGGTTGACCGAAATAATTACCAAACCTTCACGCCAACATTGTACGAGGCTGCCACCACATCTAAAGAAACTGCCAACTATTTTCAAATCAAAGAAATTATTACTTTCCCGATGGCGGAAGTAATTAAAAATCTGCCCATAAAATTTATCAACAGCCAAGTCGAAGGAATCGATCTGATAAACGGCGATGTTCATTGCAAAGCGTTTGAAGTCACCCATGAAGAACTAAAATTCGATTATTTAGTTTTGGCGCTTGGTTCGGAAACAAACTATTTTGACATAGAGGGCCTAAAAGAAAATTCTTTCGCCTTAAAAACTTTTATAGACGCATTAAAGATTCGGGATAAAATTTTGGATTTGGCGGCTTTAGGCAAGGATATTATAAAAATTGTCATAGGAGGAGGCGGATCAACGGGGGTGGAACTTGCCGGTGAAATTCAAGAATGGCTTTGCCAATTAAAAAAAGACATTAGGCAATGCGTTTCTCAAGTTACGATAGTTGAGGCAAGTTTGACGATTCTGCCCGGGTTTCATCCAAAAATTGTCAATAAGATTCAAAAACGATTAAAAAATTTGGGCGTGGAAGTATCAGTCGGCGATTCCATTGAACTTATTCGGCCCGGGAAAGCTATTTTGAAAAGCAAACGTGAAATGTCTTACGATATTTTGATTTGGACTGGCGGAGTCAAAGCAGTCCCTCTGGTGGCAACTTTGCCTTTAAAAACGGAAAAAAGAGGGCGTATCGAGGTTGCCGGTGAAATGGAATGTTTACCACAAAGTTCAAACCTCAAATTGTACGGGAAAATTTATGGCATTGGCGATGCGGTTTGTTTTTATGATATTGTTACCGGAAAACCGATTCCCGGAGTTGCTCGAGCCGCCATATCTCAAGCCAATGTCGCGGCGCGCAATATTATAGAACAAATCAAATCTATAGAATTTAAAAACTATAAACCCCGAATCAAAAGCTACAAGCCGATGGATTACCCTTATATCATACCTGTCGGCGGAAAGTGGGCGGTTGCTAAATTCGGCCCGATTGTTGTCTCGGGATTAATAGGATGGGTTATTAAAGGTTTGGTGGAATTAAATTATCTGATTTCGATTTTACCGTTCTGGAAAGCGATGAAAATTTGGCTAAAAGGACTTCGTATTTTTATTCAAAATGACCGTTTAGGGTAAAAAGAGGCCCCTCCGACCGACGGAGGGGCGCATCAGGATTGCCTGCGGCAACCCTGATCTGCAACTTTTTCAGACGCAGGCGCAGTGGAGGGGGAAGTGCCATGACGACAGTGGTACGCATCCAGAGGGTTCCCATTTCCTGAATGACAACTGCCGTACCCCAATCAGATCAGGGCGATCAAGGCTAAGTTCCCCCTCCGCCGCCTCGCTTTCGCGACGCGGCCTTGCCCAAGGCGGTTTCCCCCTTAGGATTCCCGGGGGGTGCTCGAGTGGCTGCGCCTACCCACCTGCACCCGATCGGAGGCCCCTATATTTATTTAAAATGCTGTTTTTCGGGGCCTCTGATCGAGGCAGGTAGGTTTTTTAAGGTTCTATTTCCATTATAGCATATCCACAGAATCTGTCAAGCCCACTGAATTTTTTTCAATAATTATCGGCGCCGTGTTTGATTCCCTGGCGAATAAATATCCTAAACCGAAACTAATTGAACTTATCAAAAAAAGCAGGGCAAAAAGAACTATTTCCCGCTTGTGTTCCTGAAACCAAAACTTAATTCTAAAAAACATTGTATTTTTTCGTATTTCGCAGACCTACATAGACAAGTTTTTAGGGATTTGACGGCATGGCTTTTGTATACTATACTCTATACTATAACAATTAGCTATAGGTATGGCATCCGCCTTCTCCGCCAACTGGCGGATTGCTCATGCTTGTAGCTAAAAATTATTTATAATTTTTAGACAAGTATGGCACATACTAAATCCGGAGGTTCAACTAAATTAGGACGGGATTCGGCCGCCAAACGTCTTGGCATCAAAATAAACCACGGCGAAAAGATTAACGTCGGCGAAATTATTATTAGACAAAGAGGCGCAAGATATTCGCCGGGCGATAACGTGGCAAGAGCCGGGGACGACACATTATACGCGTTAAAAACCGGCGTGGTTAAATTTGTTTCCGGCAAAAAGACCCGTTTTGACGGCCGCCGACGCTATATCAAGATTGTGCACGTGTTATAACCCGCGCTTTTCCGAGAACGCCCTTGCCAAAATTCACCTCAATCAAATGCTCTCCCATTGTTTTAATGGGTTTATCCAAAACGACCTCCGCGCCTTCAAATCCTTTTTCCAGCAAGGATTTTTTAATATCAAGGCCCTTAATTGAACTAAAAACCTCGTTTTTCTCGCCGGTTTTTAAATAAAATTCAAATATCTCATTTTTCAGTTTCGCCGCCCTTGCTTTCCGTTCTTCCAGGCTTCGGCTTTCCTCTTTTTCCCAGTCAGTTTTAATTTTCATCATTTTTTCATCAGCCGCCGCCGCTAATTTTTTAGGAATTAAAAAATTCCGGGCATAACCGTCGGATACTTCTTTGACGTCATACTTCTTCCCCACCTTTTTAACGTCCAGTAATAATAAGACTTTCATTGTGGAACTTGAATTATGAATTAGGAATAATGAATTAAGGAACGGAGTCATTATCCGTACTTATTTCATAATTCAATTATTTTGAAAGCTCTGCTTTCAAAACCTCTATCGCCTTTTCCAATTGCGGATCCTTGCCGGCTTTCGCGTCTTCTTCGGTCAATTTAACTTCGTAATCCGGCTGCAGTCCGTTCTCATCAATTACCTGGCCATTTGGCAGCAACCAGCGGGCAACGGTTATTTTAATGGATGAATCATCTTTAAGCCGAAATAATTCCTGAACAGTCCCCTTTCCGAAACTTTTTTCTCCGATTAGCTTAACGCCGCGATTATCTCGAAGCGCGCCAGCTAAAATCTCCGAGGCCGACGCCGAACCTTGATTAATAATTACCACTACAGGCAAATCTTTTAACGCTTCATTGCCTTGAGCCGCGAAGGTTCGATTATTGCCGGAGCGAAATTCTTCGGCTACCACCGTACTCCCCTTTTCTAAAAACCAACCGGCTAAATGCACCGCTACTTCCAAAAAACCTCCGGGATCGTTTCTTAAATCCAAAATAACTCCTTGGGCGCCGTTAAGAAGCGCCTCCAATCCGGCCTTGTAAAAAGCCAAGGGGGCGTTTTCGCTGAAATTATAAAGTTTTATGTGCGCCAGATTTCCCTCTTTCATTTCCCAATCAACCGTTGGAATAATTATCGTTTCTCTGACGATGGAAATATCTTTGGGATTTTCCCAGTCTTTTCGTGAAATCATCAAGACTACTTTGGCGCCTATTTCGCCTCGGATAATTTTAACCGCGTCATTGACTTTCATCCCTGCCGTAACCTTGTCATCAACTTTCAAAATTTTATCGCCGCTTTTTAATCCCGCTCTTTCCGCGGGCGATCCCTTGAGCGGCGCGACAATGACCAATTGATCGTCGCGGATGCCGATTTCGGCGCCGATGCCGCCAAAACTGCCATTAACGTCCTCTTCGAATTTCTTTGAATCTTCGGGAGGGAAAAAATTAGTATTGGGGTCTTTCAGAGAATCAACCATTCCGGAAATCGCGCCATAAACTAAATCTTGATTTTTGGCTTCGGCGCCGCGAACGTGTTCTTCTTTAAGTTTTTCCCAAGCTTGCCAAAAAACGCTGAAATCCACCCCGATTTTTTCCGGAGTTTCAATATTGCGCGCTTCCTCGATAATAATGGTTTTAGATTGTTGAACGCCGGTTTTATAACCAAAATAATAAAAGCCGCCGCTAAGCAGAGCGGCAATCATTACCGCGGAGACCGCCAAAATTATTTGTTTGGAAGTAAATTTCATGGTGTTACATGCGAATGACTGGTGCGAATCTTTACGAATTTTATGCGAATATTAGCATATCATTCGCAAACATTCGCATATATATTCGCGTGGAATCTTATTTATCTTATTACAAATCGCTTTTAAAAGCCACTTTTAATAAAACCGCGTATTCCGCCCCGGAACGTTTAAGCGTTGATTCCATAAGATCCAGGCTTTCGGCTTCAAACTCGAGCGATAGATCTTTTTCAATTTTCAGCAAAGACTTTGACGGAATTCCTTGAAATCTTGCCAGAGTCAAATGGGCGGAAAACGAACGTTTTTCAATTTTAAGCCCGATGCCATTTTGTAAAAGGGTGTCTTCCAGCTCATTTTTAATTTTGCCTAAGATCGTCGAGGTTTCCGGCGCGCCCAAAATCCAAACCATTCTTGGAGATTTATCAGGAGGGCCGTAAAGAATTTTTTTAAACTTAATCGTTGGAGGTGAAAATTTGGGCGTCGCAGTTTGCATTGAATTGACTATCAAATTAATATCTTGATCATCTTGGTAGCCCAAAAATGACAAAGTAAGGTGCCAATTTTCGGGATGAGAAAATCTCACCGATGGATCCAAGATTGGCTTTAACCTTTCCGCTTCTTTTTCTATGCCCCGTTTAATTTCCGTCGGCAGATTAATAGCAATAAACAAACGCCGTTTCATCTTGGTATAATCATAATATGAAGTCACTTAAGGATTCCAGTGAACAATATTTCGATACAATGCGGGAAAGGTCCAAAAAATCCCGCGTTCATCAGCCCCACCAATTGATTGGTTTGGAAATCGCGGCTATTCTTGAAGATCCTCGGCATAAAGCCCTATATATCAAACTTGCGAAAAATTATGACGGACATAAACTAATACAGCTAGCCAAGCAAGTAGCGGAAAAGAAGGATATTAAAAATAAAGGCGCGTATTTTATGAAAGTGCTACAACGAAGTAATCGCGAACAACGCGAATCCGTTTCAAAATAACGTGAATACTGAATTTAGAAGTTAAGATTTAGAATTTAGGGGACGGAATTTTCAGAACAACCCCAAATCCTATACTCTAGCCCTAAATGGATATTTTAACTATACAAAATAAAAAGGATGAGAAATTTTTGCGTCGAAAAACTGGCGTTTTTGATTTTTCTAAATTTACCAAAAAAGAAATCAAAGAACTTTTGGAAAAAATGCGCAAAACTATGAAAGCGGCCGATGGCGTCGGACTAAGCGCCAATCAAGTCGGCCTGAACTTAAGATTATTTGTCGCCGAAGTTCCCAGCCAAAAAGGCCGCTCTAAGTTTTACGCGATTTTTAATCCGGAAATTGAAGGCCAATCGGAAAAATTGGCGATGCTTAGCGAGGGCTGTTTAAGCGTTCCCGGCTTATTCGGCGCGGTAGAAAGATCGGACAAAATTACTTTAAAAGGTTTTGACGCGCAAGGTAAAAAAATCAAAATTAAGGCTTGGGGATTTTTAGCCCGCGTTTTTCAGCATGAGGTAGATCATCTTAATGGAAAACTATTTATAGATAAAGCAAAATTTCCTAGAAGCATGAATCGTGAATAATGAATTATGGATAATAACGAGGGAAAAATTAAAGTAAATTCATAATTCATGCTTCATAATTCAAGATTCATTTTCTTTGGCACTCCTGAATTTGCCGCCATAATTCTGAAAAAACTTATTGATGCCGATTTAGCGCCAGCGGCAGTTGTTTGTAATCCCGACCGCCCAGTCGGACGGAAAAAAATTATTACTCCACCGCCAGTCAAAACGAGAATTATGAATTATAAATTAGGAATTAGGAATAAAATTAAAGTTATTCAACCAGAAAAACTGGACTCCGAATTTCATAATTCATTATTCATGCTTCATAATTCAATGCCGTTTGATTTCTTCATAGTGGCTGCTTACGCGAAAATCTTACCTAAAGAAATTATCCAACTCCCCCGCCTCGGCGCTATCGGCGTCCACCCGTCTTTATTGCCCAAATATCGCGGCCCAACGCCAATTCAAACCGCGATACTAAATGGCGAAAAAGAAACAGGCGCAACGGTTTTCCTTATGGATGAAAAAGTAGACCATGGGCCGGTTTTAAGAAACGAGAAATTAGAAATTAGAGATGAGGATAATTACGGGAGCTTGCTTAAAAGATTGGCGGAATTATCGGCTAATTTATTAATTAAGACATTGCCGCAATACCTCAAGGGCGAAATTAAGCCGCGTCCGCAAAACGGATCAGAGGCGACTTATACTAAAAAATTCACAACTCAAGATGCTTATATAAATCCGGAAATTCTTCGGCAAGTCCTTCGACCCCGAGCTCAGGACCGAGAGGTTCAGGACGGCGCAAATTTAGAAGGGGCTATTAATATTGAGCGCCGAATTCGCGCCCTGAATCCCAAACCCGGCGTTTGGACAATACAAGACGGCAAAAGGATTAAATTATTAGAGGCCGAATTAATTGATGGCCGGCTAAAACTTAAAAAAATTCAAATTGAGGGCAAAAAACCCAAGGGCGTGGGACTAAGCTAAAATTTCTTTAATTTTATTATGCAATTCAGCCAATGATATATTTGATTTTATCAAGTAGCCATGCACTTTTATGCCTACTTTTTCAAACAACGCGTCTTTAATTTTTTCGCTCAGTTCTTCAAGGGAGGTATTGGCCTTTATAAAATAACCATCTATTTTTAGCCCTAGTTTTTGGAACGTTTCTTCGTCTCCCTGAAGATTGGTTAATACTAAGACCGGGATATTAGCAAATTCCGTGTTGTCCAGCTGGATTTTTTTCAGAAAATCAATGCCATTCATCTCCGGCAGAATAAGATCCAAAAGAATTAAATCTGGCCGTACCACCGGCAACATTTTTAAGGCCTCTTCGCCGTTATAAGACGTTTCTATAATATATCCTTTGCTCCGAAGAAATTCGGAAATAGTCTCAATTAGGGCCTTGTCGTCTTCAATTAGAAATAGCGTTTTAGCCATACGTTTGCGCTAAACGATACCAATATACGAATTGTACTAATGATAAGAATGAATACTAATCTTTTTATTTATCATTCGTATTATTAGTATCATTCGAATGCATTAGTATATTGGTATTACATTTTATCTTGATTTGCTTAGTATTCTCGCCTTAACTTTTTCTATTACTTCATTAATCGGATGCTGAGTCTTTACGATATAATCTTCGGCGCCCATTTGCAGGGCTTTCTTGATATCCTCATCTTGACCAAGATTAGACAAAACAATCACGGGAATTAACTTTGTTTCGGCATCCAATTTCAATTCTTGAAGAACTTCAAAGCCGCTTTTGCCGGGCAAGATTAAATCCAAGACAACCATATCCGGCAAAGTTTTCTTTATGACCGCGAAAGCCTCATCTCCGTTAATCGCCGACCAAACATCAAAATTCGCCTTTTCGAATTTCTCTTTTAAGACTTTAAGCAATATTTCTTCGTCCTCAACAATGACTATTTTCATAAATTTTATTATACACTAGTCAAGCGGCAACGAAAAGTGGAAATCTGCGCCCTTGTTTCGACCTTCTGAATAAAACCACAAATCGCCATCATGCGCTTTAATAAACGCTTGCGCGATAAAAATGCCTAATCCAAGACCATTGGGCAGCGCCGTTCTGGCCTTATCGCTCCTGAAGAACTCTTCAAAAATATGCTCCCGTTCCGATTCGGTAATGCCGATCCCCTCGTCGCTTATTGAAATAACCGCTCGATTTCGGTCGTTGGAAGTTTCTTTTCGCGCGGTAATACTAATCCTACCACCATTGGGAGAATAAACAATCGCGTTCTTCATTAAAGTATTGACTATCTTTTTAAGCTTACCGTGATCGGCGGGAACCAAACTAACAACATCGTCAATATTATATTTAATAATTAACTTTTTAGATTTTATCAAAGTTGAAAATTCTTCAGAATTATCTTTGAAAAGCTGAAATAGATTGCAGGGGTCTTTTTTAATAAACACTCTTTTGTCGTAAATATCCAGAGCGGTTAAAATATCGTCAAGCTGTTCAGATAAAAAAATCACACTTTGATAAGAATTATCCAAAAACGTTTTACTCTCTTTCGGATCCATGGCTTCTTGGTTTAACATTTCCAAACTCCAACGGATGCCGGAAAGAGGCGTTCTCAATTGATGAGATACCACACTAATAAATTTTGATTTCGCCTCCGACACAATTTTTAAATTCTCATAAAGAACGGCGTTCTTAATTGCCAAGCCGGCCTCGGAGGCAAACACATCAAGCAATTTTAAATCCTGCAAAGAATACATACTCCCCGAAGCTTTTGCTCCGGTAATTAAAATAGCAATATCTTCCTGCCCTACTGTAATGGGGAAAATTGCCTCAATTTCATATTTGCGGAAGATTTCCTTAACAGCTTCGTCGCGCAAATCCTGAAACAAAATAGCGTGGTAACTGGAAATAATTTCTCTGTGAATAATTTTTTCCAAAGGCGATTTCAATAAATCAACGTCATAGCCCGAACCCTTGATAGAAATTATGCGATGATTGTCTAAGAATAAAATGGCGGCTTTGGTAATTTTTACTTCCTCGTCCAATGTCGCCAAAATTTGCCGGCTCATAACATTCAGGTCAATGGTTGAAGACATGATATGCGTAAGTTTGGACAGGAGTTCTTCGGAATCGTAAAGACTCTGAAAAAATAGTTTACCGGTCCATTTGGTAATCCGTTTGTAAAGCGGCTGGAAAATTAATGCAGCGATGACAGTCAAGCTTATGCTACCGATGATAATAGGCAAATCAAGAGAAATATCAAACAAAAAAGTCGGGCCGAAAACAAAAAAGACGGAGTAGATCGCGGCTATTATGACAATGAAAAAGATGTAGGAAACCGCTCGCGCGATACTGGGCTGGATGTCCAAAAAGCGGTGCCGTAAAATCGCATAGGCGATAAATATGGCAAGGGCCACAAAACTAAGCGGCATAAAAGGGATAAATGCCGAAGTTTTAAAGATATTCACGGCCACAATGCCCAATAATAATAGATACGAAAGGTTGATGATAATGCCGGACAAAAAATAAGCCAATTGCGATTTTTCTAAACCCGAGGATCCTCTGTATTTCCTAATGAGCACGATGAAACTGGCTAACCACAGCATGGGCACAGAGATGGCATAGATTGCGATCAAAGGTCCCGGACTGGGGAGAGGAACATTATTAGCCGTATAGCCAACCACTTCAGTGAATAAATAAGGAGATAGGGCGGAGGCGGCGGACGCCAAACCAAGCAAACCCAGAACTGCCACCCACCCAAGGGGCACCGTTAAAACTGGTCGAGGGAAAGTATATGCCAAAAGTAATACGGTGGGGCCGGTAAAAGAAGTGATCGCCATAACCCATCTTATCCATGTTAATGCCATATCTAAAGACTGGTTGGGGATTAATGAAAGATAATTAACGACGAGGTAAATTAAAAATTCTAAAACAAAAACAACGAATAATATGTTCGTAGCCGATTTAGAATTTCTGATGATCACTGCCAGTCCCAAAATTAAAAGCGTAACAAAGCCAATAATATGCGAAATTAGAAAAATGGTGTTCACGTCTTTATTTTGACATGTCCTAAATTAAAAAGTAATAGGCAGTTTGGGAACTGCCTATAAGCTATCGGCGGCGCTAATCATCTTTCGCAGGCTTAAAATAAATTCGCTCAATTTCATAATTCTGAATTTGGGCCCGTCTGGCACCCTCTTGAGGATATTACGGAGCTTGGCGCCGGTAATTTTCGCGCCATAAAGCATGCCGCTAGCAGTAAAGATTCGGCCCAACTTGGCGAACTCTGACGCAGCCACTCTTTCGCTGTTTAGAAGTCTCTTGGCCAAAGCCGAGTCGCCCATATAATACTCGAAGGTTTTGGCAGTCAAAACTTCTTTTCTGATCAAATCCCTCAAGAGTTCAAGCAGGGCCTTTCTATTAAAAAAATAGAGGGGTCTATTATAAATCAAACGATTATTGCGGCGAAGCTTCACTTGACTGGCATTTTTTATCATTAGCAAATCGGAGGCTAAAGTAAAATTTGGCCGGAATACCTGATTTTGCGCTCGAAAACTCAGCACTCCCTGCACAAATTCTTCGGCTACCTGAGCCGCTAAGTAAGCTGGCGGGCAGCCCTCGCAACTCTTAATGAATTGCGCCACGATCAAAGCAAAAGCCAAAGAAGTATAACGCATCGCTAGGCTTTCTTGAGAAACAATGTTTTCTGAAGCGGAAAAAGGCTCTATGCCGCAAAGTCCGGAAGCGCCGACAACAGAGCCCCAATCTAATTTTGCGACATCCAATAAACGTTTTTCAATTTGAGATTCTATTCCTCGGCCGCGATATTCAAACATTTCAATATCACGAAATTTTTCAGGATCGCCATAGTAAGGAATAAAACGCGTACTCACCCACTCTTCAACTGGATAGCAAGAGTTGGCTATCTTAACATTATAGCGGATCCTTACTAAATATATCTGTGATTTTAAATCATAGCTATCTAGCGGCGGCAATTCGGAATAGACATAAAAAGACCCTCGCGCGTGCAGCAATAATTTCAATAAAACCCGGTTTTCCCACTGCCGATTATGCATTTTCTTAACAAGGTAGACTTCGAAATTAAGTTGTTCGCGCTTCCCTAAACTAATCTTTTCATGCGGCTCCGGCAAAGATCTCACCAAACCTCTTATTTCATCAAGCGTTAACCTTGGAATTACAGTTTTATAAGGATCTTTCATGGCCTGCCCTCCTCCCTTTCTCATCTCTAAACCTATTTCAAGCTGCTATTTTCAGTATAACAAAAAATCCGGCCCTAGTTAACAATCTCAACTACAGATTCTACATTTAATCTCGGCGAGCGTGGTTTATTCTCAGTCGCGTATCCCAGTCGGAAAAGAACTAGCGGCGTCTCAGAAGCAAAAAGCCTCAGCTTTAACGAGGCGCGCAGTATTTTCACTTCGATTATGGCGGCGTGAACTGCGATATTTAATCCGGCGGCCTCGGCGGCAGCGGCTATGGCGCCAAAAGTTATGCCGGCCTTTAACCACCAATGCGGCGTATCGTTTTTTCCAGCAATGACGCAAACCAAGGGAGAACTTTTTATGCCTTCTCGGCCCACATAGGCGTTGCCGCTTAACACATCCGGATCGCCGGCCATCTCTCTTTTTAATTCGTCAATAACTTTAATGGTCGTTTCGTCGCTTAATCCTAAAGTGCCGCCGGGTATGCCGACATATTGATCGGTATCGTTCGGCAATATCACGTCTCTTAATTCCTCTCTAAATTTCTTGGTAAACATCACGTGCTGATCCGCGTTAAATTGAATCTCGGAAATTGCAATTTTAGTCAGCATATCGCGAATGGTATAAAGCTTAGTGCCGAAAATCTTAGCAGTTTCAGATATAGTCTTCTCAAATTCCTCCGGTATCTCTTTTTGCGGGTCATATTTGCCTCGATTCACGCGTCTATTTTTCATAGCTTTCATAAAATTAAAGAATTCGCCGCATATCTTCGGCTGCCACTCCTTAAAAACAATTTCGGCCAGAATTCCCGGCTCCAATTTTAAAGTTTCGTTCTCGCTAGGCAGGCGGAGTTCATTTATGAGGCCGTAATACTTAGAAGCAAGAAGTAAATTCGCGATACTGCATCCTAAACCTATTACTGCCTGCCTGCCGTCTTTATCGGAGGCATGCAATATGCCGCGTTTATCAAGGCAAATGGCGATAGTATTTTTTGCCGGATTTAGAATGAATTTCCATGGCTGAATGTTATGCGCGTTAGGAGCTAAAATAGCCCAGCCAGCAAGATGCTTCATCATTTCAGCCTTAGATAGATTATTCACCTCCGGCAATGGCTCAATTTCCCACGCCCTGAAATTATCTTTCATTGTTTTTTCTCTTTTTCTTCAAAAACTTCGAAGGTGTGTTTTACTAAGAATCTGCGCTCAGAAAGATTCCAACCCAGCAAAAGACGCGCCACTGTTTCGCCCATCAGCCCGCCAGCAGTCATAACCGTTGATCCTAATTGCGCCACGCCGCCAAATAAAAGCGGTATTTTCCGCCAGGCCACTGAACTAAATTCCGGGAGTTTTGTTTCGCTGCGCCTTCCGATCATGGTGTAATAAAATTCAAACAGTTTTTGCTTACTACCCATATCTTTCTTCCATTCATTAAGCGCCGAATAAAGCCGGTCGTCCTCAACAAACGGCGCTAAGGAAAGCTTATCATCCAGATCAAATCTGCGGATATCAATCTGAACCCCCGAACCCAAATCAGAAGCCATAACCACCGGAATTTTATTTTGCCTTGCGGTTTCTCTCAGCCGTATTTTAGTTTCCGGGTCATCCACTTCCTCCACTAATATGGTCGCCCTTGGCTCATCAAGCGCGGGATTTCCCGCTAAAAAATCATGAATATATTTTTCATGCACGCCCTCGGCATAAACTGAAATCTTCATAAAAGGATCTATGGCGTGAATCTGTTTAGCAGTCACCACGGCCTTATTTTGACCAAAATCTTTATATCCTAGAAATACCCGGTTAGCATTGGTCAATTTATACTTATGGAGATCGGCAATTTTGAAATGGTTTGGTCTTATATCTCTAACCATCGCGTGGATAATGCTATTTCCCACGCTGCAGCCAGCAACCGCGATTACGGCATTGTCAAAAATCTTTCTTATCTCGTCCCAGCTCAAAGCCCCTTTGGGATCGCGAAGCAAATAGGAGTTTCTAGCCAAAAGAGCCATGCGATGCCAAAAAGGAGCGGTGAATTTTACCAGATCCTCATCATTAGGATAAAAAAACCAGACACTCTCGGGATTTTCATTTTCAATATAAGCGGCGAATTTGTCGGCTAGCGGCGTATTGGGAATCAAATCCTGAAGTAATCCGTCAACCGTTGGCTGAAATAGATCGTAAACCTGGCTTGATTTGATAACTTTTCCATTCGCGATAAAATCACCGCTATCCAGACAAGATACATTTTTACTATCGAGAATTTCGGGCATCCCGTCATATTCATAATATTTCCTTCCCCTTCCATCGTTCATTGTTGTTTGTAAAAATCGCGAGGATCAACGGCCCATGCTTTATAATTATCTTGCAAACTGCTCATCTCTTAAATATTTTAACACTTTCCAGCTAATAGTGAATTCTAGCGGTTTTTGTAATAAATCCTGTTTTCCACTCTTAGATCAATATACTCAATGTTTTTAAAAGACACTTCTCCTCGCAAAGATTTCAGCGCGGATATGCCGAATTCGGGATCAAATCGCAAATTAAATAATATCTTTACTCCTTCTTGCGTTTCGGTTTTTAATTCCTGCAGCAAATGATCAATGACGAACTCTTTAACACGCAAGTCGGAATTTTTTAGAGACTCTATGATCTTGATAAAATTCGCCGTTAAACGTTCGTCAATAATTTTTGTCCCCAAGATGGGAGTTTTTTCTAAAAAATCTTGAATTTTAATTATTAAATAGCCGTTCGTGTCCGGCGCCGGCATAAAAATAACTCCCCCATTATCAAACCAATAACAGGCATCCGAATTATTAAAGCACCAGATGCCGTATTTCTGTCTTTCTTGAACTGTTATTTCAACGCTTTGATTCCAAAAATCTTTATCAATGGAAATGCCGGCCAGAAGCGGCTGTTTCGCCGTTATTTTTGTCGGACCATTTTTTGACCAGACCAAATAATTTCTAAACCCCAAAATTCTGGTAAATAAATTATTCGGCATTCTTGACTTTAATTCCGATAAAATCTCTTGAGTCAATAAGCTCTCGTTTCCCGTTACTTCAACATTTTTCAATTTAAAAATCGGCGAAATTGCCAGTAAGTAAAAAACTCCGATGCCGATGAAAGAAAAGATTGTTAAACCGGCGTAAATTTTCAATCGCAAAAAGAAACGTTGTTTTTTTAGTTGATCTTCGGAACGATAACCATCCATATTCATCCGTTGGTGGTTTTTCTTTCGATCAGCGGATTAATTCTGGTAATTGCTTCGTAATGAGTGGTGCCCGATTGAAAAGCCAGTTCAGTCGCGGGAATTTCTTCGCTTTTTTGATTCCCAATAATAGTTGCTTTACTGCCTACTTTACAGTTAATGTCGGTTACATCAACAACAATTATATCCATAGACACCCTGCCTAAAACCCTCGCTCTTTTGCCGCTGATAAGAACTTGACCAATGCTTGAAAGCGCCCTGGGGAAACCATGCCAATAGCCAATCGGCAAAACCGCCATCTTTGTCGGCCGATTAACTCTTTCGATTAAGTCATAGCCGACAAAATCGCCTTTTTTTAAATTTTTAATTTCGCTGACTAAAACATGCCACGATAAAACAGGCGCGAAATTAATTCCGGGGATTTGCATTTCCAGTTCTTTTGACGGCCAATAGCCGTAAAGTCCCATTCCTACTCTAACCGCGTCTAGATGATATTTTTTATTGATTAAGACCGCGCCCGTTGCCGCCGCGTGTTTGATAAGATTTTTTCCGCCGGAGTTTTCTAAGATTTTTATTGCCTCTAAAAATTTCTTGAATTGAATTTCGGTATATGTCGGATAATTGATATCTTTCGCGGAGGCAAAATGGGTATAGGTTCCAGTAATCGGTAATTGGTAATTAGTAATTAGTCGGCTAACTTTTGACAATTCTTCAACATAGAATCCCTGACGATGCATGCCAGTATCAATTTTTAAATGAAAGCGCGGTTTATATTTTGAGGCGGCCAATTTTTTGAGAATTTCGAAATTAGAAATAGTGACTGTTATGTCATTTTGTAGGGCTTTAGCGAATAAATCCGGCAAAGTCGGTCCGAGAACCAAAATCGGCTTTCTAATATAGTTGTCCCGCAGTTTTGCCCCTTCTATAACGCTATCAACGCAAAATCCGTCAACGCCCAGATCGTTGGCAAGTTTAGAAAAAGTTAATAACCCGTGGCCGTACGCGTTGGATTTTACGACTGACCAAAGTTTTGTTCCGGATTTTAATCGCGACTTTATTGTCCTGAAATTTTTCTTTACCGCCGCGGAGTCAATTTCTATCCAGGTTTTCAAATTATTAAAGTTTGGCGTTGACATATTGAAAGCTTCGGAGATACGCTTAAATCAGAACCTATCTCAATAATAATCCCTAAACGCGTTGTTAGCTAAAATGAAATAGATCAAGGAGTGACGACGAAATTGTGGTTTTACCACATTGAGGAGGAACGACACAGAGATATTTCATTTTAGCAACAACCCCTTGGGATACAGCCAATTTTATTCATAACTGCGTTGGTCGTCGTCAACGTGCGTAAAGCACAGTTTCCTCCTCCCGCCTTGTTCTGAGTAAAATTGACTAGTATCGCGTTAGGAATTATTATTGAGATAGGTTCTAGGCTCTTTTAAAATTCTACATCGAGATGCCGCCGTCAGGCAAGAAAGGAGACACCTCGTGTACTTCGATAATCCGCTGATAGAGTACCTTCATGAGTACCTCTGGAGAACACTGCTCGTCTTTATACTATTAGTAGTGCCGATCGAAATGATTATCCATGAATTGGGACATTTTTATTTTCAGAGAAAATATGGCATTCGGGTTCTTTTTTTCAAAATCGGAATTTTCAATATCGTAAAGTGGGGACATAAAAGCGGTACGGATTTTATTTTAGGCGTCCCTTTGCTGAAAGCCGAATCGCGAGGTCTGGGAGAAGTAGGCGATAAGAAAATATCCGATCCCGAATCCTTTTATTACGCCCATCGACATCCCAAAGAACGGTTTGTTGTTGCCGTCGCTGGTGTCATGGCTACCCTGTTAGTAATGACAGCCTGTTTAATTGTATATATTGTTGCTCAAAAAAATTTTGGATTCCCGGAATCGATTTTAATCAATCTTATCTTTATGCTTGTGGCTGCCAATGAAATTATAAATCTTTTTGTACCGTTTAAACTACCATGGAAAGGCGGAAGTATTCCCAATGACGCCTTCGTTGCCATCGAAAGTTTGTGGCATTGGTACAAATTCAATAAAAAATAGGCCCCGATAGGCCGTAAAACGGGGCCATTATTTTATTTCTTTCAATTTTATATATCTTCGCAAAACTTTCGGCACCTTAATACTGCCTTTTTTTGTCTGGTAATTTTCTAAAATCGCGATCAAAATTCTTCCAATGGCAAATGCCGTGCCGTTTAGCAGATGGACATATTGAGGTTTTAGTTTTGAGTTTTTTCCGCCAGAGGCGGATCCGCCTTCGGCGGAAGGTTTTAGTTTTATGTTAAGACGCCTAGACTGATAATCGGTGGTGTTTGACGTTGAATGAGTTTCGCGATATTGTCCTTTACTCCCATCTTGGCCCGGAAGCCAGACTTCTATGTCATATTTGGCAGCCGCCGGATCTCCCAAATCCCCGCTGCAAATTTGCAGAACACGATAAGGCAATTCCAGGACCTGCATTAATTTTTCTTCCAGCGCCAAAAGCAGTTTATGTTCTTCCGTAGAAGTCTCCGGAGCGGAAACTACAAACATTTCCAATTTATCAAACTGATGGACTCGTAAAATTCCTTTAGTGTCTTTTCCGTAAGAGCCGGCTTCCCGCCTGAAACAAGTGGAAAAAGCGATATACCGACGAGGCAGGTCTTTTTCGTCAAATGTCTCATTCATGTGCATCGGCCCAACGGATTGCTCGGAAGTCCCGACAAGATAAAGCTGGTCTTTTTCAAGAAAATAAATTTCTTCTCCGCCGCGTTCAACATAACCCATTGCGCTCATCGCTTCCGGTTTTATAAGCACTGGCGGCAATACGGGAATAAAAGCCTCCGGCGTTATGGATAATTTATTTTCTTTAATAACCTTAGTAATATTTTTCTGATTGGTAAGAAAATCAAACGCGAATTGCGCGAGAGCAAATTCTAAAAGCGGCGCTTCGCGCTTTAAATAGCCGAAACGGCTGCCGGAAACTTTAGCCGCCCGCTCGGTGTCAATTAAATCCAGCTTTTGCCCGAGCTCCAAATAATCTTTGACGGGGAAATCGCATTTCGGTTTCCTCCCGACTTCCCGAATCACAACATTACTAGTTTCATTTTTTCCAACCGGTACCTCCGGCAAAGGCAAGTTGGGAATTATTTTCAGCGCCGCGTCGCGACTAACCTCCGCTTTTGTCAGTTCTTCTTCCAAGCTTTTTATCTGCGTTTTTACAACTTTTGCTTCATCTATTTTGCGTTCGCGGCTTAAGATATTCAATTTAGCCCGTGCCTCGTCAGCTTGTTTAGTAAGTTCCCGCCACTTTTTATCCAACGTCAAAAAATCGTCCACCAGCTTTGGATCAACGTTTTTATTTGCTATCCCCCTTTTAACTTTCTCCGGCTCCCGCCGGATCAATTCCACGTCTAGCATGGTTTTTATTTATTTTGGGCGGATGGTTGGAAAAAACATTATTTCTTTAACCGCGTGGCTGTCGGTTAATAATGCCGCGAGGCGATCAATTCCGATTCCCAAACCGGCGGTTGGCGGCATCCCATATTCCAGCGCCTCCAAGAAATCTTCATCAAGCCGAGATGCCTCTAAATTTCCCGCCTTACGCATTTTTCCCTGTTTTTCCATACGCTCGCGCTGATCAATCGGGTCGTTTAACTCGGAGAATCCGTTCACTAATTCAAAGCCGGCAACTAATAATTGAAATCTTTCCGTGAGACTCGGGTCGTCTGGCAAGGATTTAGCCAATGGAGAAATTGCTTTCGGGTGATTTATTACAAATGTCGGATTAATAATCTTCGGGCGGACGAATTTCTTGAACGCCTCGTCTATTTCTTCCGTTTTTAACTTTTTAATATCAACATTGCCATATTGTTTTAACGCGTCGGCGTAAGTGATGATCGCCCAATGTCCCAAAAAATTGATTTTTTGGCCTTGATAAATTAAGTTTTTAATCTTTAATTTTCTTGCCAACGAAACCAAAAGTTTATTAGTAAATTTCATCAAGCCCCAATAATCCTGATAGGCCCAATACAACTCTATCATAGTAAACTCCGGATTATGTTCGCGATCCATTCCTTCATTTCGAAAATTTTTGCCGATTTCAAAAATTTTTTCCAATCCGCCGACCAACAGCCGTTTTAAATACAGCTCCGGCGCGATCCGAAGATAAAAATCAACATCTAACGCGTTATGATGAGTTACAAATGGACGCGCTAAAGCTCCGCCGGGGATGGGCTGCAAAATCGGAGTTTCCACCTCTAAAAATCCTTCATTAAATAAATATTCTCTTAGCAATTCTATTATTTTAGAACGGGTTATCAGCTTCTCTTTTACTTCCGGATTTAAAATTAAATCCAGATATCTTTTGCGGAAGCGTTCCTCAACGTCTTTTAGCCCGTGCCAAACTGAAGGCAAGGGACGCAGACTTTTTACGATTACTCTCAAACTTTTTACTTCAACGCTTCGCTCTCCTATTTTAGTTTTAAAAACCGGCCCGCTCGCCTCAATAAAATCGCCGATGTCCAAATTTTCTTTAAATAACTTGAAGTCTTTTACGTTATCCTTTTTAATAACCGACTGTATTTTTTCATCGCTGCCGTCTTTTAAGTCGGCGAAAACAATACTGCCTTGATTTCTTAGGCCTATTATCCGTCCGGTTAAAAAAACCTTTTCCCGACTTTTAGATAAGGCGGCGAATTTTTCTAGGACTTCGGCGATGAGACGCGTTCTTTTAACTCTTGCCGGATAAACTTCGCGGCCGGCTTTTTTAAGAGCTTCCAGTTTTTTGAGCCGTTCTTTGATGATATCGTCAAGCATCGGTTTAACTTCTATTCAATGCTTACTATTTTATAACTAACTTCCCCGCCGGGCGTTTTAACTTTTACTAAGTCTCCTGCCTTTTTATCTAAAAACGCCCTGCCTAGCGGCGATTCATTGGATATCAAACCGGCTTCCGGCCTTGCTTCATTAGAACCGACGATAGTGAATTTAGACTTTAAGCCATCTTTGGCGATTTCAATGGTTGAGCCGATGCTTACTTTATCTTTACTCGCGGCTTTTTGAATAATAGTCGCGTTTTTAATAATATCCTCCAGTTCGGCGATGCGGCCCTCAACCTGCCCTTGTTCTTCGCGGGCTTCAAAATACTCCGAATTCTCCGACAAATCCCCAAGTTCTTTGGCGCGCTTAAGACGCTCGGCCACCTCAAGCCGTTTTTCGGTTTTTAAATAATTAAGCTCTTGCTTGAGCTCTTGCAATCGTTCTTGAGTTAAATAGTAATCCATAAAATTAGGATTGAGAATTTAGGATATAGAATTTAGGAAAATTTATATTCCCTAAATCCTAACTTCTAAATTCTAAATTCTCGTATTTGCCCCGCCAAAGCCACCACCGAATTTTAAAGGCCTCCCATAAAATTTGCAAGTGGTCGCTTAGTCTAACGTGAGAATAGCCGCTTTCGGACCAAAATATCGGCATTTCTTTAATCTTGTATCCTAAAACCTTTGCCAGCGCCAGTGCCTCAATATCAAATCCCCATCGGTCTATTTTAATCAATGGGAAAATCCTATCAGCCGCGGCTTCGGAAAAACATTTGAATCCGCATTGCGTATCCCAGACGCCGCGCAGTAATAAAAGCTGAATTGCCAAATTATTAAATTTGTCCAACAGCCAACGGATTAATGCCGGCCCGGGTCTTTTCCTCGCGCCCCGAACGCTTCTTGATCCGATAATCACATCGTAAGTTTCTTTTTTGCCATAAATGGAGCCGCCTCCGGCGGACAAATACGGCATCATTTTATTGAATTCCACGACCGATGTTGAATTATCGGCATCCATGAAGAGCCGCCAATTTCCTTTGGCCGAAAGCATTCCTTGTTTTACGGCCAGTCCCTTGCCTTGATTTGTCGGATTATCCAACAATTTTAGATTGGGAATTAAAGAAATAAAACGCCGCGCGATCTCGGCGGTTGAATCCGTGGAGCCGTCGTTAACTACGATGATTTCGTAAGAATATTCCTGTTCTGACAAATGTCTGTCAACATCTATCAAAGTAAGCGGCAATCGGTCCGCTTCATTATACGCGGGAATTATTACGGATAAAAAGGGCTTTGCCATGCTATGAATATTATAACATTATTCACTCGCCAAATCTCTTCCCTTAACCCGCCTTCAACTCTGCCTGCCTGCCGGTAGGCAGGGAAATTGGCCAAATTCTCTCTTCCCTTCGGGTGAGCCAATTCCCGCCCATCTTCTTTGTTACTCGTCGCTTATGTGCCTATTGGCACACTACGCTCCTCGTGCCTTGAATCTGGACAGGAATTGGCTCACTAAATTGATGTTAGTTCGAATCCTGCTCTCCTTAATCCGCGTAAGCGATCCCGCTACCGGCGGGATGGATATCGGATGTCTAGATATTGATTAAATCTTATATCCCGCTCGGGTCGCGTTCAGAACATCTGGCGGAGGCGCCGCTAGTGTGAGATATCGCCTATTCTTAGTTCCCTTATTCGCGCGAATTAGACCATAAACAAAAAAAGAAAAAAAGCCGACCTAATTGGTCGGCTGTGGCGATAGAGGCGGATATGGCAAGTACTGTCGATTCTCTCCGTTTCCCGTTACCTGAAATCGCGGCTGTGGCGGCGAAGTTTTCATCGTGTAAACGCGCTCTGCGCCGTCTTGCGTCCGTAGCCAAACTGCGTACGAACCGTCGTTCAACGGAGTAACTGAAAGCACTTCGTAGATGGCATGGTTGTTCAGATATCGTTCAAGTTTTGGGCGATCATTTCCTAGTTGAAAAGCATCCATTAAGGCAAATGATAGCAAAAATACGCTGATTAGTATTAGCCCAAAGGCCTTGGAATTCTTCCTATAATTGTTATTCCATAGTGCTCCTGCGCCTACAGCTACTGCAACACTTACCAAAGTCAAAAGAATCATTCCCCCCACCATCTTGCCGCCTCCTTTTCAAAGAACGCCCATAATACATAAGATGCTACGCCGCATCTTATCTAAAGCCCAGTATAGCAAGGCGTTATTAAATTGTCAAGATTTGCGGGCCTTTCGCGGTAATTGCTATTGTATGTTCAAAATGGGCGGATAAACTATTGTCCGCGGTGGCATAACTGTCATTTTTTAATTGGATAATTTGATCAGACCCTGCACTGACCATCGGCTCAATCGCGATTACCAGGCCGGGCTCTAATTTCAATCCTTTGCCCCTCCGGCCCTCATTAAAAACGTTTGGTTCTTCGTGGAGCTCTTTGCCTATGCCATGGCCGGTTAATCCCCTTACAACCTTAAATCCTCGCGATTTAACGCAGTTTTGGACGGCATAACCAATGTCCCCCAGTGTTTTCCCCGGATGGGCGACTTTTACGGCTTTATAAAGCGCCTCTCTGGTTGTATCTATAAGTTTTTGGACTTCAGGCGAAATTTGGCCAACCGGCGCCGTCCACGCCGCGTCGGCATTGTATCCTTGATATTTTACGCCAAAATCCAATTTTAAAATATCGCCGGATTTTAATTTATATTCTCCGGGCACGCCATGAACAATTACTTCATTAATCGAGGCGCAGATAGAACGAGGATAGGGCTTGGAAGCGCCAAACGGCCGATAATTTAAAAAGGCCGGTTTTGCTCCGGCTTTTTCTATTAGTCTTTTGGCAACCTCATCCAGATATTTTAATTTTACGCCCGGCTGAACCAATCCCAAAATTTCTCCGGCAACCCGCGCCAGAATTTTGCCGGCCTGACGGATTTTTTCTATTTCCTCAAAGGATTTTAAATATACCATAAATTATCAATTATTGGTTTCGGAAACCAATAATTGATTCCCGAAACCAATAATATTAAATCGGCAGTTTCTTGAGTATTTGCTGATGCACTTTATATGGCAACGGCGAGCCGTCAATGTTTATAATTTTATATCCGCGCTTTTTTAATCCTTCCAAAATGGGAAAAGTCCGTTTTTGATATTCTTGGATGCGGGTTTTAAAAACTTTTGGGTTATCAACAACGCGCCTCCTCAATTCGGCCCCGCAAAGCGGACAAGTTTTATGCCAATGCGACGCGTCATTATATAAAACCGCGTTGGCGCAGACGCCGCAAACCAGACGGTTTTTGTTTCTTTGGATAGAAACCGTCGGATCAATTTTCAAAAAAACCGGATAAATATTTTTCTTGCCGTATAATTCCTCTAAAATATCTATTAAACCTTTTTGTTTATTTCCGCGTTTGTCTGCGTTCAGTTTGCGTAAGTCCGCGCTTGTATCTCCAAGAGCCTCAAAAAGGGTGCGCGGGGAACCGCTGAAAATAACATTAAATCCCGCCTTGGCGATTTCTTTAGTTTTATCGCTGGTTACTTTCAAAACAAACGACGGCGTCATCAATATCCCCGAATCAAATAATTTCCGTTCGCGCCGAATCACTTTATCATTTTTAAGATTTGGGTCATGCACCAGCTGTTCCAGATATTTGCCCGTGTCAAAATGAATAAAATTTTTCCGCCAAGCCAAAAGATTGGCTTGCGTCCCCTTTCCCGCCCCCGGCGGCCCGTAGATCATTAATGCCAGCTTTCGCATAAATAAATTTTATAATGTTTGCTTCTACTAATCAATATTTGGGATTTCGGGAATCAATAGAAGCTTCTATTGATTCCCGAAATCTTTAGCTTTGGATCGGTAAAACAAAATAGCCCCTAGGGGCTATTGGGATTGAACTGGTTCAATTCGATAATTCCCGTTGCCAGCGCCAACAATTCTGATTTGAGTTCCCGGAGAATACAGAATAGAATAGTGACCTCCCGGCATTACAAAACTAGTGCCATCGCTGAAATAAATAACAGTTGCTCTATTTCCGCCCAAACCCGGCAGGTACTCATAATGATCCAGCGCGCCAACCGCGAAAACCCTGCCCTTATCTTCGTTTATAATTAAAAGAGCGGCGACTAGAATGACGACTATGCACACACCGATAAGGCCCAAAGGAATGGAAATGCTTTTATTCATTTTCTCGCCTCCTTTCTCAAATTTCAACGAGCTGACTCATTAAGCTACGAGCTCAATGGTTTAATTAGATTTTAGCAAATCCATACCCAAAAGCCAAATTTTTTTCTTCGTAGCGACCATAAGTAAAAAAGTGAAGCCGCTACCTCTTCTCCGAAACCCCCACAGCCGCTCGAGCACGGTCCGTCGTTGTATGAGGCGAAGCCTCGACGGTCGAGCGGCGAGGACTAAGCAAGTCCCGCGCTGGCGGGACGAAGCGGGTTGAGGGAGGGGGTAGCGGCTGAGTAAAAGTTGAGCCGAAGCGCGTCGCGAGAAGAAGAAACTCTTTACTGTATTCCTTCGTATTCCCTCATTACCATTTGCGAGTCAATTTGTTTCATAGTTTCAATTGCCACCGATACCACAATCAAAAGCGCCGTGCCGCCAATAGTCAAAGTTTTGATTCCGGTAAAAATTTGGGTAAGAATCGGCAGAACCGCGATGGCTCCCAAAAAGATCGCGCCGAAAAGAGTGATCCGTTTAACGATTTTTGACAAAAAATCTCCCGACGGTTCTCCGGGCCGAATGCCCGGAATAAATCCGCCGCTGCGCTGGAGATTTTTTGAAATTTCCTGCGGATCAAAAGTAACCGCGGTATAAAAATAAGTGAAGACGATGACTAGGGCGAAGTAAATGCCTCCGTAAACAAACTGGTTGTTCAAAAATTTACTTACCAAATCATTAAGGCGAAGCGATAAATCCGGCGAAATAATCGAAACGATTTGGGCGAAAAATTGCGGAAAAAGCAAAATGGAAATGGCAAAAATAATGGGAATCACGCCTGCCTGATTAACCTTAAGGGGCAGATAGCTGGCGGCTCCTCCGTACATTTTATTGCCGCGCACCCGACGGGAATAAGAGATCGGTATTTTACGCTCTCCTTGATTAACAAAAACCACTCCGGCAATGACCACAATGCTTAAAATAATGAACGCGGCGTAAGTCGGCAAAGCGCTTGGATTATAAGACAAAATCGCCGTCCTAATAACATTGGGCAAGCCGCTTACTATGCCCGCGAAAATTATCAAGGAAACGCCGTTGCCGATTTTCTTTTCGGTAATTAATTCTCCAAACCAAACCAAAATCATTGATCCGGCCGTGATTAAAACAACGTTGCGTAAAGTGTCGGCCAAAGTTAAAGTTCCCAGCACTCCTTGGCTGATTAAAAGATTCAGGAATCCATAACTCTGTAAAGCCGCCAACGGCACCGTTAAATATCTTGAATAACGGTTAAATTTAGCGCGGCCAACGGCGCCTTCTTCATAATACATTTGCTTTAGCGCCGGAAAGATCATCGTTAAAAGCTGCATTATGATTGTGGCGGTGATGTAAGGCGCGACGCCCAACATCATAATTGAAAGATTAGTCAGGGCGCCGCCGGAAAATATATTAAAAAAGCCGAATAATTGATTAGATTCAAGAAAGCCCTTTAATCTAACGGCGTCAATGCCCGGAATGGGGATAACGGCCATCAACCTAAAAACCAATAAAATAAAAAGTACGAACAAAATTTTATTTCGCAGATCGGGGATTCTAAAAATTTGAAAAAATTTGTCCATTGTTATTAGCCACTAGCCACTAGTCGCTAACTACTAGTCACGGTACCGCCGGCGGCCTCTATTTTCTTCTTGGCAGATTGGGATACCGGCACATTCTTCACTTGGTAGGCCTTTTTAATCTCGCCGTCTCCCAAAATTTTAGTTTTTGGTAAAATCTTACCATCAATAACGCCGCCTTTTATGATACTTTCTAAGTCGCCGACGTTTACTACGTTTAGTTTTGGCGACTTCGGTTTATTCTTGCGGCCGCGCAATTTTGGCAATCTTTGAATGTAATCCCTTTCAGCCGGGCGAATCCTGTGGCCGGCGCGGGCTTTTTGACCTTTGGTGCCGCGACCGGAAGTAGTGCCTCGCTTGCCGCCCCTGCCAACGCGCGGTTTTTTATTTTTTAAGGGATGCCTTGGTTGTAATTGATGGAGCTGCATATTTATTTTACTGGCTTTAATTTCTTAAGCGCTTCAATGGTTGCTAGCGCGTTAGTTAATTTATTCGGAGTCCGTCCCAAACACTTCGCGGTGATATCTTTAACTCCCGCCAGCGCTAAAACTGCCCTGACCGCGCCGCCGGCTCTTAAGCCATGTCCAGTCACCGCCGGTTTTATCCTAACCTTCGCGGCGCTGAATTTGGCTTCCACTTCATGAGGAATTGTTCCGCCTTTTAGATGGACGATCATCAAATTTTTCTGAGCGTCGAATTTCGCCTTCTTTATCGATTCCGCGACATCAACTCCCTTGCCGATTCCTACGCCGACCCGTCCTTTTTCGTCGCCAATAACAACCGTGGTCCGGAAACGAAATCTTTTGCCTCCGGCTACCACTCTGGTTACTCTCCTTAGATCCAAAACTTTCTCCTTAAATTCCTCTTTTCTTTTTAAATATCTTCTTTCCATCATAGATTTAAGCCGCCTTTGCGCGCGCCTTCGGCCACTGCCTTAACTCGGCCATGATATTTATAAGGACCTTTGTTAAAAACAGTTTTCTTAATTCCTAATTTTTTCGCTTTTTCCGCCAAAATTTCTCCTACGGCGCGAGCTTGCTCGGTTTTGGCTTTTTTGCCGCCCAATTCTTTAGTGGACGCGGCCGCCAAAGTATTGCCCTTACTATCATCTATCAACTGCGCGTAAGTAAACCGATTGCTTCGGAAAACTGAAAGTCGCGGCTGCTCCGCGGTTCCAAAAATTTTGGCGCGGTTCCGCCTTTTCCTTGATATTTTTCTTTCTCGTGTAATTTTTTCCATGCCGATTTTGTCTAAATTTTCGAGCCCGTTTGCGGCGATGAAAATTTAGCCACAAAATCGAGCACCCCCTCACTCGAAATGGTACAACTGTTCGATCGGCGTAAATGCCACACCATTTCGAGTGAGGGGGTAAGGTTTGGTACTGAAAAATTCTACGCCTTTGGCTTGAATTTTTCAACCAAGCCCTTACTGTGCCGCGGTAATCGCCTTTTTGCCCGCCTTTCGCCTAATAATTTCGCCCATGTAACGGATTCCGGTTCCTTTATATGGTTCCGGCTTTTTAATTTTTCTTATTTGAGCCGCCACTTCGCCGACTAAATGTTTGTCGGGACCGGAAATTTTAATAATACTTTTTTCAACCGAAATTTTTATGCTTTCCGGCGCGGGAAATTTAACCAAGTGAGTAAGTCCGACATTTAAAACCAGCGTATTGCCCTCCATGTTCGCTCGAAAACCGATTCCTTCAATTTCTAAAGATTTACTAAATCCCTGGCTGACTCCCAAGGCGCAGTTGCGAGCCAAAGCCGCCATTGTTCCCCAGTTAGCCCTCGCTTGTTTAAACTTATTCTCGCCGACGGAAAATATCAATTGCCCGTCTTTAATCTCCGCCGAAGTGTATTCTAAAATTTTAAGTTTCAGAATCCCCTCCTTTCCTTTAAATTCCAAAAAGCCGTCGGCAATTTTGACTTCGACTCCCTCCGATATTTTGATTGGTTTTTTGCCTATCTTGCTCATACGCTTACGCTGATGTAATACCAATCAACAAATACATACTAATTATACCAATGAATACGAATATAAAATTTATTAGTTGACATTCGTATCATTAGCATGAATTAGTATATTGGTATTACATTTTAAAATATTTCGAATAAAACCTCCCCGCCTAGTTTCATATTTCTTGCTTCTTTCGCGGTCATAATGCCCTTCGAAGTAGAGATGACCGCCAAACCGTACCCTTGTTTGACCGGCCTCAACTCTTTATATCCAACGTACAATTTTCGCGATGGCTTACTGACAAATTTTATGCCGCTGATCACGCCCTTGCCATCTTCGTATTTTAATTTAATCTCTATGATCCGCTTAGGCAGACGTCCTTTTTTGCTCGCTTCGGATAAATAACCGCTTTTAGCCAAAACTTCAAGAACGGCCATATCCATTTTGGAATAAGGCACTCTTATTCTTTCTTTTTTGGCTTGCTGCGCGTTTTTTAATTGTGTCAGAACATTGGTATACATACGCTTGCGCTAAACAATACTAATATACGAATTGTACTAATGATACGGATGAATACTAATTTTTTTATTTATTATCCGTATTATTAGTATCATTCGAATGTATTAGTATATTGGTATTACGTTTTACCATGATGCTTTTTTAACTCCCGGAATTTGTCCGCGACCGGCCAACTCTCTAAAACAAATTCGGCAAAGGCCAAATTCACGCATATAGCCATGTTTCCTGCCGCAGCGGAAACACCGCCTGACCGCGCGCGTGGAAAATTTTGGTTTCTTTTTAGCTCTTGCTATAACCGATGTTTTAGGCATGTTTTTTTAATGGTACACCCAATTCCCGATATAATGCTATTGCTTCTTCGCGATTGCCTGTTTGTCTAGGCACAATTGTTATCTCCACGCCAAAACTTACATTTGAAACTTCAGGACTTATTTCCGGAAAAACTTGATGTTCTTTTATGCCTATATTCAAATTGCCTCCTTTATCAACGCTCTTTAAATCAATGCCCCGAAAATCTCTAAGGCGCGGCAAAACTACTTTAATTACCTTTTCGAAAAAATACCGCATTCTATTTCCTCTTAAAGTAGTTTTCAGCCCCACGGGCGTTCCTTTTCGCAGCTTAAATCCGGCGATGGATTTTTTCGCGACGCAAACAGCCGGTTTTTGTCCCGTTAGCGCGGCTATCTCCTTTATTAACTCCGGCAACGTTTTTTCCTGAAAATTCGGCTGCGTTGATAAACGGCCGATTCCGGTATTAACGACTATTTTTTCAATTTTAGCGATTTTGTCTTTCATACGCTTACGCTGATGTAATACCAATCAACAAATACATACTAATTATACCAATGAATACGAATATAAAATTTATTAGTTGCCATTCGTATCATTAGCATGAATTAGTATATTGGTATTACATTTTATATACGCCCTTTGCATTTTTTGCAATATCTTATTTTGACTTGATTCTCATAACGAAAACCCACTTTGGCAGGACGGCTGCAGTTGGGACAAACCAGCATTGCGTTGGAAATATTCAGCGGCCGCGATACGTTAACGATTTCGCCTTTTTCTCCCTGGCGTTTCGGCCGAGAATGTTTTTTATAAACATTTAATCCCTCAACCAAGATCGCGGCTTTCTCGGCGTCAACCCTAATGACCTTACCGGTTTTGCCCCGATTTTTGCCGGCTATTATTTGAACTGTATCGTTTTTGTGGATATGCATGCTAATTTATTTGCTAATCTTTGCGAATTATTACTGCGAATATTCACACCAACATTCGTAAAATTCGCACTATTTATTTGTGTGTTATACGATTTCTTCCGCCATTGACATAATCGTATCAAATCCCTTTTCTTTCATTTCCCTCGGCAAAGGGCCGAAAATCCTGGTGGCTTTTGGTTCTCGTTTTTCATCAATTAAAACTACGGCGTTTTCGTCAAAACGGACGCGGGAACCATCGGGACGCCGCAACGGGTGGCGCTGTCTAACCATTACTGCTTTAACAATGTCTTTCTTTTTTACGGGTTTTCGCGGCTCGGCGACTTGCACAGAAGCGACAATAATATCGCCTATTCGGGCATACCGTTTTCTGCTCCCGCCTAAAATTCTAAAACATCGGACTATTTTAGCCCCGGAATTATCTGCCACCTTTAGAATACTTCTTTCTTGTATCATGATAATTTATTATATTTAACTTTTTCCGCCCGAGGCGGATCCGCCTTCGGCGGAAATATGCTTCTTTCTTGAATCATATTTTAATATTTTTATATTTAAATATTTAAATTTTCGCGATTATTTTCCATCTTTTTTCTTTCGATAACGGTCTTGTTTCTTCAATTGTCACATTATCGCCAACCTTATATTCATTATTTTCATTATGCGCCTTAAATCTTTTCGTAACCTTGTAGTATTTTTTATATCTTGAATGAAGCCGCAAATAAGCCACCTCCACAACCGCGGTTTTATTCATTTTATCTGATACAATTATTCCGTTTAATCTTCTCATGGTGTTACATGCGAATGACTAGTGCGAATCTTTGCGAATTTTATGCGAATATTAGCATATCATTCGCAAACATTCGCATATATATTCGCGTGGAATCTTACGCCCTTTCATTTACTAATGTCATTGTCCTTGCGATGTCCCGTTTAATTTTTCTAATTTCCCGAACATTTTTAACTTTGCCCGACGCCAAATCAATTTTAAGATTCCAGAGTTTTTCTCGTGAATCTTTCAAGATTTGCCTAAGTTCTTCAGCCGATTTAGTTTTAAATTGTTCAAACTCGTTTTTTTTCATACGCTTACGCTGATGTAATACCAATCAACAAATACATACTAATTATACCAATGAATACGAATATAAAATTTATTAGTTG
>MHJJ01000005.1:0-33430 GCA_001817915.1 Candidatus Harrisonbacteria bacterium RIFCSPLOWO2_01_FULL_44_18 | reverse complement strand
TACATACTAATTATACCAATGAATACGAATATAAAATTTATTAGTTGCCATTCGTATCATTAGCATGAATTAGTATATTAGTATTACATTTTACTTATCATTCGGGTTCTAACCGGCAGTTTATGCCCGGCTAAACGTAGCGCTTCTTTGGCGATCGACTCGGGAACGCCATCCATTTCCAAAATAACCCTGCCGGGACGCACCGGAAAAACATAATGATCAACCGCCCCCTTCCCGCCGCCCATAGTAATTTCCGGCGGACGCTTGGTTATCGGCTTATCGGGAAAAATTCTGATCCAAATTTTGCCTTCTCTTTTAATAAAATTACTGACTGTCCGCCGAGTAGCTTCGATTTGACGAGAATTAATCCAGCCGCTGCTCTCCGCCTTTAAACCAAAACTCCCGAATGCCAAACTAGCGCCCCGAGTATCAAGCCGCCTATTCAAAGACCTGCCCTTTTGCCATTTTCGATGTTTTACTTTCTTTGGTACTAGCATATTATAATAATTAAAAAATTTATAATTGTTATAAAAAATTATAACTTTTATTTTTTGGTAAAAATTTCTCCTTTATATATCCAAACCTTTATTCCGACAGTGCCGTAGGCGCAAAAGGCCGTGGATTCCCCATAATCAATGTTGGCCCTTAATGTTTGAAGGGGCAGACTGCCTTTGGATAGCCACTCGCGACGGGCAATTTCTCCTCCGTCAAGTCTCCCGGAAACTCTGATTTTTCCTCCAAGAACTTCTCTGTTTTGCATAATATTTTCTAGATATTTTTTGATAGTCCGCCTAAAAGGCATGCGTCTTTCAAAGTCTGCCGCGATATTTTGGGCGACGTTAACCGCGGAAATCTCGGATCGTTTAAGTTCTTCAACGTTCAGACTTAAAGAAACGGCGGTTTGGGGTTTGCCGCGATCTTTAAATAATTTTTTCAGCGCGCCCTCAATGGATTGAGAAAGCAATTCTATGCCTTTTCCGCCGCGGCCGATAACCAGGCCGGGCCGGGCCGCCTTAATGAAAATTCGATGAGCATTGGCGTTTCTTTCAATTTCGATTTTGGTAATGCCGGCGGCGCCGATTTTTTCTTGAATAATTTTGCGTATCAAAAGATCCTCCTCCAAGTAGTCTTTAAATCGCTTCCGCGGGAACCACCTGGCTACCCAATCTCGGAAAATACCCAATCTATATGAATCTGGTCTAATTTTTTGTCCCATGCCAATTTTGTCTGAGTATAGCGAAGTTACAAAATTGAGCAACCCGCCGAAGCTTTATGCGAAGGCGGGTTACCTGCATCGCTATACTGACTTTCTTCTAAATAATCTTTTGAAGAATCCGGCCTTTTCGGGCTTTTTGGTTATTTCTTCCTTTTTTTCACGCAATGCCGGTTTCTTAACGGCGGATTTCTTGGTTTTCTTTTCTTTTTTGGGAGGCGGCGCGATCGTAAACCGCGGAGTCGTTGGCGCGGCGGCTTCTTCCAAAACCACGGTTATGTGACTCATCTTTTTTTGAATAGGCGTAGTCCGTCCCTGGGCTCGCGGCAAAATTCTTTTGAGCATGGGGCCCTGATCAACTCTGATGCTCTCCACAAATAATTTATTACTATCCAGCTTGGCATTATTTTTGGCATTAGCGATCGCCGATCGAAGTAATTTAAGTAATGGACCGGCAACTCGCTGAGATCGCGTTAAAAGCTGCGCCTCGGCTTCCGAGATCGGCAAACCCTTTAGGGTATCGGCGATTAACCGCACTTTGCGCGGCGCCATATGCAGATATTTAAGTTTCGCGATTTGTTTCATAAATAACGCCTATTTCTTTGCTGCTGGCGGCGCGGCTGTCTTAGCTTCGGCCTCTTTTTGACTCTGCGCGGCTTCCAGCTCACGCTGCATTTTACCTCCATGTCTGGTAAATTTACGAGTTAACGCGAATTCTCCCAATCGATGGCCTACCATCTCTTCTTTAACGGTAACCGTAATAAAATCTTTGCCGTTATGAACGCCGAATGTGAATCCTACCATTTCCGGCGCGATTTCGGAATCTCTCGCCCAAGTTTTTATAACAGTTTTATCGCCCGGCGATAATTTAGCTATTTTTTTTAATAGCTTTGGATCTACATATGGACCTTTTTTGGAACTTCGTGACATGGTTTGATTTTTCGCGTCTGTTCTGCGTCTTATTTAGCGTCTGTTCCGCATTCGTCTGCTGAAATCGCTGAACTGACACTGAACTTTTACGCTAAACCGACGCAGAAATTACCTAATCTTAGGTCGCCTCTGTAATATCAATTTATTCGACCACTTCTTTTTATTTCTGGTCTTGCGACCGCCGGTCACCTTGCCCCATCGGGTTTTTGGCCTTTTGGTGCCTCGAGGCTGACGACCTTCGCCGCCTCCATAGGGATGATCTACCGGATTCATAACTGAACCGCGAACCGTTGGTCGAATCCCTAACCAACGAGATCTTCCAGCTTTGCCGATATTTATCAAATTATAATCAGGATTAGAAACCTGTCCAATGGAAGCAAGGCCCTCGGAAGAAACTCTGCGAATCTCTTTGGAAGAAAGTTTTAAATCCGTAAGTCCGCTTTCGTGCGCCAAAACCTCGGCATAAGAGCCGGCAGACCGAGCAATCTTTCCTCCGCTGCCCTTTCTCATCTCCACATTATGAACAAAATAGCCGATGGGAACGTTTTTAAGCTGCATTCGATTTCCTGTTTTCAGCGGAGCGGAATTAGATGTCAGAATTTCATCGCCAACCTTTAAATCTTTGGCCGCGAGGATATAACGCCTTTCGCCGTCTTTGTAAAGAATAAGCGCGATAAAAGCAGTCCGATAAGGATCGTATTCTATAGTCTCCACTTTCGCGGGAACATCAAGTTTGTCTTGAAGAAAATCAACTAAGCGATAGGTTTTTTTATTTCCCCCGCCCTGATGGCGCACCGTAATCCTGCCCCGATTATTTCGGCCGGCAGAGTCTAATATCTTGGCGGTTAAAGATTTCAACGGCTTAACATTGCTCAAACCGGAATAATCTACAGTCACTAATTGTCTCCGCGACGGAGTTGTTGGTTTATAACTTTTCATATTTCAATATTTAAATATTTACATATCTATATTTAATGCGGCATGATATCCAATTTCTGGCCTTTTTTCAGAGTAACAATCGCTTTTTTGTAGCCGGGTTTCACTCCTTGATTCCGGCCCAATCTTCTCTTTTTGGGTTTCGCGTTGATAACATTGACGCGAATGACATCAATGCCGTATTTTGTTTCAATAATTTTTTTAATCTCCGGAGATGAGGCCTCGTCATCAACTAAAAAAACATACTTTCCTAAATGACTTAGGTCAGTCGCCTTTTCGGTAATTATTGGATGTTTAACTAAAAATTTATTCATAGCTCTTAATAACTTATTTTCTTAATTACTTAATCTCCGGCACTGCTTCTTTATCTATCAAAACATTTTTATATTTCAAAATATCATAAACATTCAGCGCGTTTGAGGACGAACTTTTAATATTGGGAATATTGCGCGAGGCGCGATAAATAAGCTTGTTCTCCATTGCCGGAACCAAAAGCGCGCTTAACGATTTCTTTAAAAATTGTCCAAGCGCCAAATTTAATTCTTTTGTTTTAAACGAATTTAATTTTAAAGAATCAATGATTTTTAATTCATTATCAGCCAGTTTTTTGGATAAAGCGCTGTAAATCGCGGCCCGAAGCATCTTTTTATTGATTTTCAGCTCGTATTTTTTTTCTTTAACTGGGCCATGAGTAACGCCGCCGCCTTTCCAAATAGGAGAACGGATGGACCCGTGTCTTGCTCGCCCGGTATGTTTTTGACGCCACGGCTTTTTGCCGCCGCCGCTCACTTCTCCCCGACCCTTGGCATGAGCCCATGGTTGACGGCGATTAGCCAATTGCGCTCGCAACACTTGATGCACTAAATCAGAATTCCAGGGCCGGGAAAAAATATTATTCGGCAAATTGATCTCGCCCACATTTTCGCCTTTTAAATTGTAGACTTGAGTTTTCATGCAATTTTATAATTATTATAAAATTTATAGAATCAGCTATAAATCTCCACTCTGCCGCCCTCATTTCCGGTTACTGCGCCCTTTAGAAATAAAATTCTTTGATCGTTATTAATATCAACAATTTCCAGATTCTTGATTGTCACTCTTTCCACTCCCATATGTCCCGCCATTCTTCTGCCGGGCAGAACCCGCTGGGGAGTCGTATTGCCGATGGAACCGGGGGCGCGATGTCGATTTTTTTGACCATGAGTTTTCGGTCCGCCGGAAAATCCGTGCCTTTTTACCACCCCTTGAAAACCGTGTCCTTTAGAAATGCCGCTCGCTTTAACTAAATCGCCGACTTTCAAAGACGTTAAATCCGCGCCATTGTCCAACTTAACGGGCGTCACGCCGATTGCCTTATCGTCTTTCCAAATCTGATACATTTTTAATTTTGTTCCCACAAATTTTGTCATATTGTAAATTCTCTTTACAAATTCTATAAAAATAACCGCTATGCCGCGGTTATTTAGAGGACACGCAGACTAGCCAAACAATTCTACGCCATTTTAATTTCTATGTCCACCCCCGCCGGAAGATTTAAGTTTGACAGCGCTTCTATCAAAGCGGCTTTGGGATTGAATATGTCGACCAATCGTTTGTGAACTCGAAGTTCAAATTGTTCCCGCGAATCTTTATGAACAAACGTTGAGCGATTAACCGTATATCTATGCATCTCCGTGGGCAGCGGAATGGGACCGATTACTTCAGCGTCAAAGCGCTTAGCGGTGTCCACAATCTGCCGACAAGAACTATCGATCAATTTATGATCATAGGCCTTGATGCGCAATCTCAATTTTTCTTTTTCAATTTCCTTTGCTTTAACCATTCAGCTAGCCACTAGCATAACCATTAGCCATCTCGCTAAGCGGGATGGCTAATCGCTAAATACTAGTCGCTTATTTGGATATCTTGGTAACTACTCCCGCCCCCACCGTCTTTCCTCCCTCTCGAATGGCAAATCTCTGTTTTTCTTCCAGGGCAACCGGCGCGATCAACTTGACCGCGAAACTAACAGTGTCTCCCGGCATCACCATTTCCATGCCCGCGGGCAAAGTAACTTCGCCGGTAACGTCAGTTGTTCGGATATAAAACTGGGGTTTATAACCTTTGAAAAACGGAGTGTGCCGGCCGCCTTCTTCTTTGCTCAAAATATAAACTTCAGCGTCAAATTCAGTATGCGGATTAACGCTGCCGGGTTTCGCGACTACTTGTCCGCGCTCCACGTCCTCTTTCTTAAGTCCACGAAGCAGAATTCCAACATTGTCGCCGGCTCGCCCTTCGTCAAGCAATTTATTAAACATTTCAATGCCGGTTACCACGGTTTTTTGCGTCGGTTTCAAACCGACAATATCCACTTCCTCATTGATTTTGACAATGCCTCGTTCCGCTCTTCCGGTCACGACCGTGCCGCGTCCTTCAATTGAGAAAATATCTTCAATGGGCATCAAAAACGGTTTGCTGACATCTCGGACCGGCTCAGGGATATATTCATCAAGAGCTTTAACCAAATCTAAAATTGGTTTGACGGCGGCATCATCAAGCGACTTGGCTTCTAAGGCTTTCAGAGCCGATCCCCTAATAACCGGCGTTTGGTCGCCGGGAAATTCATACTTCTTCAAAAGCTCACGCACTTCTGATTCAACCAAATCAATAAGTTCCGGATCATCAACCATATCAACTTTATTTAAAAACACAACCAAAGCCGGCACTCCTACTTGACGGGCAAGCAAAATATGCTCTCGCGTTTGAGGCATCGGCCCATCGGCGGCTGAAACAACCAAAACCGCGCCGTCCATCTGGGCCGCGCCGGTAATCATGTTTTTGATGTAGTCAGCGTGTCCGGGAGCGTCAATGTGCGCGTAGTGACGTTTGTCCGACTCATATTCAGAGTGATGCAGGGCAATGGTAATACCGCGGGCTTTTTCTTCCGGCGCGTTGTCAATATCGTCGACCGACTCTTCTTTTTTAGCAAAACCCTTGAGGAAAAGGACGTGCGTCAAAGCCGCGGTCAAGGTAGTCTTGCCGTGGTCAACGTGTCCAATTGTTCCGACGTTTACGTGCGGTTTAGTCCGCACAAACTTTTCTTTTTCTGCCATTTTGTCCCAAGAGCGAAGCGATTGGCTGACAAAATAAACATCCGCCGAAGCCTTCGGCGAAGGCGGATCGCCATACCGCTGCTCTTTAAATTAATATTGTTCGACTCTTTTATTATTAACGACCTGCCCGCGTTAAAACTTCGGCGAGGCAAGCAATATTACGATTCTATACAAACGCCCCCTTGGATGTCAAGGGGGCTTATCCACAATTCAATCCCCACACCATAACGAGTTCGAGTTTTTGAATTATGGGATCTTGAAACTCGTTTGGTGTGGGGGTCAATCACTATGAAGATCTCTGGCCTCGGAAAAACCAAGCGCGAAAAATATCCCAACACGCGCCGCAGAGATAATAAATAATTCCATCAAATTTCACATATTGATGGGTGGGAATATATTCTTTCTTTCCGCAGCATCCGCACTTCTGTTTTTCCACGCAGACCTCGCAAAGAACCAATTCTATTGTATTTGCCCATTTCTGTTTCGTCAAATTCCGTCAAATCGGTTTTTCAATGACTGTGTGTTTCTCGCATAAAAACTACTTTTTCCCTTCTTTTATAAGTTGGGCAACGCTATTCGGCACTTCTTCATAATGAGAAAATTCCATCGTAAAAGATCCCCGGCCTTGAGTCATTGAACGCAAGCTTGTGGCGTATCCGAACATCTCTGACAAAGGCACCTTTGAATCAATAATTTTTACATTGATCCGATCGTTCATCGCTTCAATCTTGCCGCGTTTAGAACTTAAATCTCCGGTAACGTCACCCAAAAAATCTGCCGGCGCGATTACCTGAACCTTCATAATCGGCTCCAAGATTACCGCCTTGGCACGTTTAGCGCCTTCTTGAAAGGCGATAGAGCCGGCGATCTTAAAAGCCGCTTCTGAAGAATCAACCTCATGGAAAGACCCGTCGTAAAGAGCGACTATGGTATCCACAAACGGAAAACCGGCCACCACGCCTTTATCCATCGCTTCTTTTACGCCTTTTTCCACTGCCGGAATAAATTCTTGCGGAATCGCGCCGCCCCTAATTTCGTTAATAAATTCAAAGCCCTTGCCGCGTTCGTTGGATTCCACTCTAAGCCAAACATGCCCGTATTGACCTCGGCCGCCGGACTGACGGATATATTTGCCCTCCGCTTCGGCCGTTCCTTTGACCGTTTCTTTATAAGCAACTTGGGGCTTGCCGGTATTGGCTTCAACTTTAAACTCCCGCTTCATCCGTTCAACAATAATTTCCAAATGCAGTTCGCCCATGCCGGAAATAATCGTCTCGCCGGTTTCCATATCGCCGCTGACGCGAAAAGTCGGATCCTCTTCCGACAAACGGCGCAAAGCGATGCCCATCTTTTCTTGATCAACTTTGGTTTTCGGTTCTACGCGAACCGAGATGACCGGCTCGGGGAAAATAATTTTTTCCAGCACAATCGGATTTTGCGGATCGCAAAGCGTATCGCCGGTAGTGGTGTTTTTTAATCCGACGATGGCGCCAATATCGCCTGCCTGAATTTCTTCAACTTCTTCCCGTTTATCCGCGTGCATGCGCACTATTCGGCCGACTCTTTCTTGAAAATCCTTGGCGGCGTTATAAATGTAACTGCCGCGCTTTAATACGCCGGAATAAACTCTGAAATACGTCAAAGAACCGACAAAAGGATCAGAAGCGATTTTAAAAGCTAACGCCGCCATCGGCTCTTCGTCTTTGGGATGGCGCTCCAGTCCCGCTCCGGTTTTCACGTCAAGGCCTTTCGTAGGAGGCAGGTCTATCGGCGACGGCAAATAATCCACCACTGCGTCAAGCACCAATTGCACGCCCTTATTTTTCAAAGCCGAACCGCAAAGAATGGGAATAATCGCGGTTTTGAGAGAAGCTTTCCGCAAAATCTTTTTTAATTCATCCAAAGAAGGTTCTTTGCCTTCCAGATAATTCGACATCGCTTGATCATCTTGCTCAACAATTTTTTCTATAAGTTCCTTGCGATATTTATTAACTTCCGCGCGCAGATTTTCCGGAATTTCTCCTTCAACTATTTGTTCGCCTTTTTCTCCTTCAAAACGATAGGCCTTCATTCTTAACAAATCGATTACGCCCTCGAAAGAACTTTCTATGCCAATCGGGATTTGAATAGGTATGGCATTGGGATTTAACCGTTCTTGGATAGATCGAATATCGTTTTCAAAATTCGCTCCCATCCGATCAAGTTTATTGATAAAACAAACGCGAGGAACTCCATATTCATCGGCGTAACGCCAATTAGTTTCAGATTGCGGCTCAACGCCGGCCACGCCGTCAAAAACAACCACGGCGCCGTCCAAAACGCGCAAGGATCGTTTCACTTCCACGGTGAAATCAATATGCCCGGGCGTATCAATAAGATTGATGCGATGTTCATTGGGGTCGCGCGGGCCGGAAGCAAGATGCCCGTCGGGTTTTACCTCTCGACGAACATAAGTCGGTGTCCAAAAACAAGTTGTGGCCGCGGCGGTAATAGTAATGCCGCGCTCGCGTTCCTGTTCCATCCAATCCATAATGGTATCGCCGGTGTGAACTTCTCCGATTTTATGGGCAACGCCGGTATAAAAAAGAACCCGTTCAGAAACGGTTGTCTTGCCGGCGTCTATATGGGCGATAATGCCGATATCGCGAACTTTTTCGATAGGATATAGTCTCATATAAATACTAATTACTAATTTATACTAATTAGGCCAATGGCTTATCTCGTGTTACTACTAATTATTAATTGACACTAATTAAGCTAATAACGAATTACGGATTAAGCTAGCGGCACATCTTTCTGAACATTAACCAACCGCTTAAAACTGACTTCTTCTTTGCCAAAATTTATCAGTATTGCTAATTCTAAATCACTTACTTTAAGATAATTCAGTGTTTGCAAAACGTGATTCCTAGAATACCTTGTTCCAGCTTTAATTTCAACCGCAACTTTTTCTTCTATCAAAAAATCAATGAAATTTTTACCAATTGTCTTATTTCTAAAACTTATTGGGAAATACGCCTGTTCTTTAAACGATAAATCAGACGCCTTAAAGCTTTCGGCCAGGGCCCGTTGATAATATTTTTCTAATTGACCCCCGCCTAGGGCGTTGTGAGCCCTAAAGGCACAGCCAACGATTTTGTAGCTTAACGCGGGATGAATGAGATCAATCTTTTTTGCCATTAGCCATTCGCCTAATTAGCGCAAATTAGTAATTGGTAAAACCTACCAAGAAAAGTGCGCGAAAGCTCTGTTCGCTTCGGCCATGCGGTGAGTGTCCTGTTTTTTCTTAATGGCGGCTCCTTCGTTTTTTGATGCCGCTAATATCTCTTCGGCTAATTTTTGCGCCATTGGGTGGCCTTTTTTCGCTCGCGCCGCTCTAATAATCCAGCGCGCGGCCAGCATAAATTTTCTGTCTCCCCTTACTTCTCTTGGCACTTGATAATTCGCGCCGCCGATTCTTCGAGACGCGACTTCCACGAGCGGCGAGGCGTTTTCCATCGCTTTTTCAAAAATCGCCATCGGTTCTTGATTGGTCTGCTTATGAATAAAATCAAAAGCGCCATAAACAATTTTCTCGGCGGTCGATTTCTTGCCCTTCTCCATTACATAATTAGTAAACCGGCCGACTGCCACATTGCCGTATTTAAAATCGGGCTTATGTTCTCGTTTGTAATTGCGTTTTTTCCTCATAAACTAGCCACTAGCCACTAGCCACTAGAAATTTTATTTTTCTAGTCGCTAGTCGCTAAATACTAATCGCTATTTGGGTTTTTTAGTTCCATACTTCGACCTCTGTTGTTTGCGAGCTTCAACGCCGCTCATATCCAAAACGCCTCTTACTATATGATAGCGGACGCCCGGCAGATCTTTAACTCTGCCGCCGCGAACCAAAACCACCGAGTGCTCCTGCAGATTGTGGCCTTCGCCGGGAATATAGGCCGTAATCTCCGCGCCGTTAGTAAGCCGAACTCTGGCGACTTTACGCAAAGCCGAGTTTGGTTTCTTGGGCGTAGTAGTAAAAACTTTAAGGCAAACTCCCCGTTTAAATGGCGAAGAAACTTTTATGGGTTTATTTTTTAGGTAATTAAAATAACGGCGCAGAGCCGGCGCTTTTACCTTGCTAACAAGCTTTTTCCTGCCTCCTTTTTTTAACAGCTGTCTAATAGTCGGCATATTACTTCAGTTATAAGTTAAAAGTTATAAGTTTAATTTTAGAAATTTTACAAAGCCGGTAAAACTTACAGCGAGGCAATACCGAGCGGAACTTACGACTTATAACTAGAACTTAGTCTCTAGTTTATAATTTCCTAACTAGCATGTCAAATCCGTGTCAACCAATACTTCCATTCAATACTTCCGTTATGCGCGCTATAGCTGACATAAAGGGAGAAATAGGCTTGGATTAACAACAAAGCGCCCGGTCGAATGAGGCGCTCTGTCGGGTCATTATTATGAGGAAGGTTTTATCTCTTCCGTTTAATATAACCCATTATAATATCGAAAGGTCACTGAACCCATCTCAATAATAATCGCGTTAGGAATTATTATTGAGATGAGTTCTGAATGTGGGGTGTTCAATACGACCTTTGCTGCTTATAAAACTAGAAGCCCGAGGTTTGATTTCGTGATTACAAATTTTTATTAATTCTTCAATTCTCCTATTCGCGCGAATTAGACCATAAACAAAAAAAATAGCCGCGCGTTATCCACCTTCACACTTCGCAAAGGGCCATAAGCGTAAGCCCACGAAAACTTCATTCTCCTAAGTTCCTGCCTCCTGGAACTTTAAGTCCCGCGTAAGTAATCAATGCTCTGCCGATATCCCTCAAGATTAAAGCTCCGAATCCCAGCATAATTAAAATGACGACTTGAATCAGCGGTCGAGTTTGAAAAAATGCCGAGACCAAATACTTAAAAAAATCCCAGTAACCGGCGCGAGCGGTCACTGCCGCGTTTTCAAAAACTTTGGCGACAAAAACTTGCCCGGCAAAAATTTTAAGCGCGAGTATCAAAACTAAAACCTGCAAAACCATCAGCGGTAAAATTCGCCTAAAAAACCAGATTAAATATACCTTGAATAAAATCTTGTACTTCATATTCCGGCGCTCAATTTATGAAACAATCGTTTGGCGCGAAAAAGTCTCATTTTCAGCGTGGCAATGGAAATATTTTCAATCTCGCAGATTTCCTTGTAAGATTTGTCGTCAAGATAATAAAGTTTCAAAACTTTGGCTAAATGTTCCGGCATTTTATTGATTACCGCGCCCACTTCGGTTCTGGCGTCATTGATAAAATCCGCCGCGCGGCCGTCCTCTCCAGCTATCTCGTTATGCAAATCCGGGTCCAAATACTCGCTGGCGCCCAATTTTTTCTTCAAATTTTGATAATGCGTGAAAGAGGTATTCATAAGAATTTTATAGGCCCAGCTTTTAAATTCAATGTCGGGCATTTTTTTGAAAGAATCGCCGGCTCGGTATATTTTCACAAAAGTTTCCTGCACTATGTCTTCCGCTTCTTCTTTTTGGCGGACAACGCCCAGGGCTTTGCGCAAAAACGCCCCCTGGTAACGATCTACTAGCAAACCAAAAACTGCCGGGTCTTTCAAAGACGCCGCCAGAATAACCTCGTCTTTTTCTTCGGCCCAATCTGACTCCATTTATCCACAATAATACATTGACTTTACGCGCAGTCAAGTTATCATTAAAAAATGACAATAATTTATGTAATCGCGGGCGCCGCGGTTTTGTGGGTGATTTGGACCTACAATAGTTTAATACGTCTGCGTTTTCGAGCAAAAGAGGCCTTGGCCGACATTGATGTCCAATTAAAACGCCGGTATGACCTGATCCCCAATGTCATCGAAACCGTCAAGGGATATATGCAGCATGAAAAAACCGTGCTGGAAAATGTCACAAAAGCCAGGACTCAAGTGATGGGCGCCGGCGGCGATCTTTTGGATCCCAAAAGAGAAAATGCCGAAAATATGCTTTCCGGCACTCTTAAAACCTTATTCGCGGTGGCGGAAAATTATCCAGACTTGAAAGCAAATGCCAATTTTCTGGACCTTCAAAGAGAGCTCGCCGACACGGAAAATAAAATTCAGGCCGCGCGCCGCTTTCACAACACGATGGTTCGGGATCTTAACACGAAAATTCATAGTTTTCCCACGAACGCAGTCGCGCGAGTATTCCGTTTTCATGAACAAAAATTCTTTGAAGTCGCTACCGCCGAAGAAAAAGAACCAGTACGGGTTAAGTTATAAGTTATAAGTTCCGAAGTAGATGGCTTCTTTATACGCTCATCGCGATTCCAATATCCGAAAGACTTGGGTTTTATTCACGGGCTTCTTAATTGTAGTCATCGGATTGGGATGGCTATTTTCTTACGTATTTAACAATCCCGATATTTTAGTAATAGCGGTTGTTTTTAGCTCGGCTACGGCTTTTGTCAGCTATTGGTATTCGGATAAAATTGTTTTGAGGATATCCCATGCAAGGCCCGTTGAAATGGAAAATGCCCCGGAGATCTATCGCATTGTTGAAAATCTGGCGATTACCGCCGGTTTGCCGATGCCGAAAGTCTATTTAATTGATGAACAAGCGCCCAACGCTTTCGCGACTGGACGAAATCCCGAACACGCGGTAGTGGCGGTTACCACCGGCTTGTTGGAAAAATTAGATCGTTCAGAACTGGAAGGAGTAATTGCCCACGAACTTTCGCACATTGGCAATCGGGATATGCTGATTTCCACCATGGCAGTGATTTTGGTTGGGTTTGTTTCTTTAGCCGCGGATTTCTTTTTAAGATCAATGCTATGGCGAGGCGGATTCGGCGGTCAGCGTCAGCGAAGCGCGGTTAATCCGGTTTTTTTGCTGATCGGCATTGCTTTAATAATTTTGGCGCCGATTGTCGCGACCCTGATGCGGCTCGCGATTTCTCGAAAACGCGAATTTTTAGCCGACGCCTCCGGAGCTCTATTAACCAGATACCCCGAGGGGCTAGCTAACGCTTTAATAAAAATTTCCTCTGATCCCGTGCCGCTTCGTATGGCTCATAACGCCACTGCCCATCTTTGGATAAATAATCCGTTTTCCGCCGAAGGCGGATCCGCCCTGGGCGGAAAAGGCAGGCAAAAAACTTCTTGGCTTCACCATTTATTTATGACTCATCCGCCCGTGGAAGAGCGCGTTAAAGCCCTCCGCGGCCTGGAAATTTAATTGTGCCGCTTGACATGACCATAGGATTTGCTACCATATTAATTAGGTGAGATCTGCATAAACCGCAGATTAAAAATCTTCACTTACCACATAAATAGCCACGAAAGTGGCTATTTATGTTTTTTATGATAAAATTTTAATGCCTGGATTCGGGCCTGTAGTTTATGGAGTAAAATCTCACCCTTGGTAAGTGAAGAAGCGGGTGCAAATCCCGCCGGGTCCAGGCATGGAGGCGTCGCATAGCGGTCTAGTGCGGCTGCTTGGAGAGCAGCTATGCCAGAAATGGCATCAGAGGTTCGAATCCTCTCGCCTCCGTAAATTTTCTTACTAAAATTACGACCATACGATTGCGTAAATCTGACTCGCGCATTATAATATCTTGGCACTTTGAAAAAGGAAAACTCGTAGGAAGGAGGCAGAATGAAAGCGGCAAATGTCGAGCAAGAATTTAAATTTCTGGCTGATGAAAGGACTTTCCGCGCCGTGCTAGATTTTTTCTTCTCAAATTCGGAAATAGAAGGATTTAAAGTGGGGTCAGCGAAAGTAGAAACCCATTTTGATCTTTATTTCGATACTTCGGACAAGGCTTTATTACAGCGCGGCGAAAGCGTTCGGCTCCGCTGTAAAGACCAAGAGTTAATCTTGACTAATAAATTTCCTTTGCCAAAAGATGGAGGAGCGTTCAATAGAATCGAAACGGAAAAAGTGGAGCGCGCCTCCAGCTGGATAGACAGAATTACCGTATTCGCCAGGTGGCTAGAAATGTTAAGAAAAGAAGGAAAGTCGCCGATTTTGTTAGTTAAAACTCAAAGAACTAAGATGATTCTTAGTCGGCAAATTGAAAAGCAAACGGAAAAAATAGAAGCCGCGTTTGATCAAATTTCTTTTTTAGATACTGACAAGCCAATGGAGTTTGAGATTGAATTGGAAAATAAAGGCGCGACCGAAGAATCTTTAAAGCAAATCGCCGAAATATTGCAAAAGAAATTCGGCCTTAAAATTTCAACCCTTTCTAAATATGAAAGGGGGCTGGGGATTACCGAGAAGTTTAATCTGGAAACCGGAATAAATAGGGCCGTTTCTTTAGCGAAAAATCTGATGGAAAATCGCGATGCGCGTCCAATCATTATTGCCGTTGCCGGCGGATCGGCTTCGGGCAAAACTTCAGCGGTGGCGCAGAAATTATCAGAACTGCTGGCAGACGCGAAAATTTTGAGCATGGATGACTATTATCGCGGCGTTGATTTCATGAAACAGCATCCGGAGTTAAATTGGGATCAACCGGAAGCGCTAGATCTTGGCCTGCTTGAAAATCACCTTGATTTACTCGCCAACGGATTGCCTGTCCTTAATAAACCGAAATACTCATTTACGACTGGCCGACGGGAAGGCGCGGAAGAATTCCCGCCGGTAAAAGCGGTTATTGTTGAGGGGCTTTTCGCGTTAAAACCGGAAGTGGCCGATCATGCCGACATAAAGATATTTGTGGACATCGGCATGCATGGCAGAATGCTTCGGCGGCTAATGCGCGACGCGGTTGCCGGGCGCACTAACCAAAGTCTCCGAGAGATTCTCGGATATTTCCTCGCCACGGTAGAACCGATGCACGACGCTTACGTGCAGCCGACAAAAGAAAAGGCCGATATCGTCATTCATAATGAATATGACCCCGCCAAAGAATCGCAGCGAGCCGGCCGTTTTGAACTCCAAATTAAATTTCCAGCCGGCAATGTTAACGAAGACGATCTCACTGCCGTCGGCGCTCAAAAACTTGGATCGGTTAAACAATATGACGGGTACTTTATTCCCAAGATTGGAAGCGCGATTTGGTTGCGGCAGATCGATGAAATTATCCGAGTACGCGTGGAAGAAATTGACGGCGCGCCGGACTTAACGCTGACCTATAAAGGTCCGCTGATTGAAAATGATTTGCGGCTTAGGGCGCGGCTGGACATCCCGATTAGTCCGGAAATTGAAAGATTGCTCCACAAAGATTATCGCCAGCTTGCCGTAGTCTCAAAAAAACGAACTTTATTTTTTATTGACGGCTTGGTGGTCGCGCTTGATCAATTACTGCAAGACCAGAATGGGGAAAAATTCATTGAAGTTTGTTCAACTAATAAAAATGATGGCGCTAAAATTAGGCGGCTTGCCAAGAAACTTGGAATTCCAAAATCGCAAGCAACGAAAAAATCGTATTTAGAAATTGTTACGCGAAATCTCGCGGGCCCCGTATGATCGGGGCTTTTATATACAAAAAGTCTTAAACTCTTTATAATTTAGTTATGGACGTAAGATTTTTTCTATATCTTGTAATAATATTGTCGGCGGTTTTTCATGAATACGCTCACGGCTGGGTCGCTTACCGATTGGGCGATACAACCGCCAAAGACGCCGGAAGATTAACTCTAAACCCGATTCCCCACATAGACCTTTGGGGCACGATTATTGTTCCTTTATTTTTGCTTTTTACTTCCGGAATTTTCATCGGTTGGGCAAAACCGGTTCCTTATAACCCCTACAATTTACGGGATCAAAAATACGGGTCGTTAAAAGTCGGCGTGGCCGGTCCGGCCACAAATCTGATGCTGGCTTTGATTTTAGGATTGATCTTAAGGGTTTTAGTTGCGGCAGTCGATCCCTCGATTTTCTTAGAACTTCTGGCACTGATTGTTTATATAAATATTTTTTTGGGCTTATTTAATCTTATCCCCTTTCCGCCCCTAGACGGCTCAAAAGTGTTTGCCGATCTGTTTCCCCGCCAGTGGCAATATTTTATGAAATTGGGTTTTGCCGGCATTTTTCTCGCGTTATTGGTCGCGTTTTTCCTACTTCCTCCAGTGGCGCAATTCATCTTTTGGATTTTCACCGGACAACAATTTGCTCTTTAATCTACGCGGCAAAACGCGGGAAAATCATTTTCCGTGTAAGTCCGCGCTTGCCCTGAACGCAAAGCGTACCTAAGAATCGGGTTATTCCCACTATAGCGGGAATAACCCGATTCTTGCCGCACCAAACTTGTTCTAGTGCGTGGATTAAGTCAGCGGAGTTCGCGATTTTACAAAGCAAAATGATAAAAAATCGAGCGCTGTTTGCGCTCGAAATGATTCCCGTAATCCTATTATACATTACATAACAAACGGGGTTTCAGATATCAGTTCAATCGGTTTCGGGAATCAATACTTACTTTGCGCTGAAAAAAACGCAGATAAAGAATCGGCAAGATGCCGGCGGTATTCAAGATCAAAAGCACGACAAACCACCAAACCTGATTATTCCTCCCGGCTTTCCATAACGCCGCCGCCTTCCAAAGAAATTCCCAAATTAGCAATAGGACTAATACAGTTCTCATCGCCGCCTCCAGTTTACCAAACGATCCTGCCAGTATCTGTAAGTGCTCTGCGTGTGACAATAAATTGTCGCTTCGCTGGCATGATAGCTATCCGTCATTTCGGCATCCAAGACCGTAGAACGATACTCATAAATTCTTAACAACAGCCGCACTCGATGCGGCGGAACTTCAACTCTCCTAACGCGACCGTTATCATTAACCAAAAAACTTACATCTCCAGTGGCATCATTAAAATAAGTTCCATTACAATCAATCAAAGCATTATGAATATACCAATAATTTGGGCTCGGATAAGGTCCCGACCCTGGCGGCGTCACGATGCCAACCCGAATCCGAACGCCGCAAGAAGTAAACAACAATGCTAAAACAATAACTGCCAAAAACGCGGCTCTGCTCATCTGCCACCTCCTTTGCCTCGCCGAAGCCTTGGCGTAGGCGGGCTTTGCCTCGCCGATTTTTCAAAGAACCAAGCCTAATAATAACAACCCCAGCGCCAATTTTGCAAGTTTAACAGCGGCGAAGCGCTTCGCCCATCAAGGGTTGCGTTCACCCCCTCACTCAAAATGATATTGTTAGTTTTACCCACAAAAGCAACGTTGCAAAAAAAATACATAATAACACATAACAGCCGCCGTTATTTTGAGTGAGGGGGTGAACGCATGCACTTCGCGAGCGGTTGTAGTTGTATTTCTAAAAAATTTATATCTTTTGTTTGGCAATGGCAAAATTGGTACGGGGTTTATTGTTTGTAGCTAAATTCTCTTCGTGATTTTGACACTTGAGAATTTAGACAAACAATAAAAAAGCCCCTTGCTAAGCAGGGGGCTTGGGGTTCTGAAGTAATCTCCTAGCTTTCTCTAGCAGTTCAATCGCTCTTTTTAAATCGTTGTTGAGCGACGATTTTGCCGTTTCTTGCTGGTTGGCGATGACAAAATCTCGAGCAGCTTTTTGTAAAACGCCTTGCGGCACATTTGGCAATCCATTGCGCAGACAAAAGCTCAAAAGCATCTCTTCAACAAAAGCGATCTGTCGGTCAAGATATGGATCGGCCATTTTATCCACCTCCGTTTCTACGGAATTCCGCGATTTGCCGTCTGATCAGATAATAAGGAATTCTTGGCGCAGAGATAACCGCGTTCTTGCAAATCCGACTTCCTACTTCAATAGTTCCGCTCAAACCTACATAACGGCGCTCGGCGCGCAATTGTAATCTAGCCGAATCAATATGAATCTGCGCCCAATATGAAGTCCTTCTCCAAACAAGGCAGACATTAATAAACTCGCTGTTTGACTTATGATAAAAATCGGCGATTCTGGCGTCGTTCAATTCCAGAATTTTGCCGACACCGCGGAATCTGCTATCTTCGCTGCCTTCTTGAATCGAAAAACTCAAAGAAAAAACAAGAATAGCCGTGATTGCTTCCATTGCTTCCCCTTTCAAATTACTAGCTGTTAGTATAACAAAAATCGCCGCTTTACGCAAGGTGGCGATTTTTTGTTCAATATTTGGGACTTCGGGAATCCATTGGATTCCCGAAGTCCAATTAATCCGCGAGGTCCGCGCCTGCCTGCCGGCAGGCAGGTAAATCTGCGTTAGTCCGCGAGTTTCACGAAGTGAAACTATCTCAATACTCCTCCGACATTTGCGGCATAGCTGGCGATTTTTCTTCCTTTTTAGGAATGTCGGCGACAACCGCTTCGGTTATCAAAAGCAATGACGCCACGGAAACGGCGTTTTGCAACGCCGTCCGCGTAACTTTTGTCGGATCAACAATACCGGCTTTTATAAGATTCTCGTATTGTCCGGTCGCGGCATTAAATCCGTAGTCGTCTTTTCCGGCAAGAACTTTATTAAGAACTACCGCGCCGTCATTGCCGGCATTTTCAGCAATTTGCTGAAGAGGCGCCCGCAATCCTTCTAAAACAATTTTAGCGCCAACTATTTCCGGCAATTGGTCCTTGCTTAATTTTGCCATCAATTCTTCAACTGCCGCCGAAGCCCTTACAAAAGCCACGCCGCCGCCGGCTACAATTCCCTCCTCAATGGCCGCTTTTGTGGCGGAAACCGCGTCTTCAATCCGATGCTGTTTTTCTTTTTGCTCTACTTCAGTGGCCGCGCCGACTTTGATAACCGCCACGCCTCCCGAAAGCTTGCCAAGCCGCTCCTGCAATTTTTCTTTGTCAAAATCAGACTCAACTTTCGCCAATTGAGCTTTAATTTGATGAATTCGGGCGTCAATTTCTGTTTTAGATCCTTTGCCGCCGACAATGGTGGTAAAATCCTTATTAGCGATTACGCGATGAGCCTGACCCAAAACAGTCACATCAATTGATTCCAATTTTCTTCCCACGTCTTCCGAGATAAACTCGGCGCCGGTAACCGCTGCTATATCCTGCAGCATCTCTTTTCTTCTATCGCCGAATCCCGGAGATTTAACAGCCAAAACATTAAATATTCCGCGGAGTTTATTCACTACCAAGGTCGCTAAGGCCTCTCCCTCAACATCCTCGGCGATAATCACCAGTTCCTTTTTGCCGCTTTGCACCAACTTTTCCAAAAGCGGCAAGAGTTCATTGATAGCTGAAATCTTTTTATCGGTTACCAAAATATACGGCTCTTCCAAGACCGCTTCCATTCTTTCCGAGTTAGTTACCATATACGGAGAAATATACCCGCGGTCAAACTGCATTCCTTCAACGATTTCCTTTGAAAGGCCAAGAGTTTGAGATTGTTCAACCGTAACCACGCCGTCTTTGCCGACTTTATCAATTACTTCCGCGATCAAACTGCCGATGCCCTCATCACGGGCGGAAATAGTCGCGACTTGAGCAACTTCTTCCCTGCTGCTTATTTTTTTAGATAATTTTTTAAGACTTTCTAACGCCACTTCATAGGCGTTTTTCATTCCGTGATGGATTCTCACCGGATCGGTTCCGGAAGCGACATTTTTTAATCCTTCCCGCACAAAAACTTGGGCTAACAAAGTTGCCGTAGTGGTGCCGTCGCCGGCCACATCATTGGTCTTAGAAGCAACTTCCTTTACTAATTCCGCGCCGATATTTTCAACTTTATCCTCAAGCTCAATTTCTTTAGCAATGGTTACGCCGTCATGCGTGATTACCGGCGCGCCATAACTTTTTTCTAAAACTACTGCTCGCCCGCGCGGACCCAACGTAACTTTAACGGCGTTGGCAAGTTTATCAACGCCGCGCTTCAAAGCCATTCTTGCTTTTTCATTAAATAAAATTTGTTTTGCCATACTAATATATTTACTAATTTATGCTAATTATTACTGCGAATTCGCATATTATTCGCAAACATTCGCAAATAAATTCGCATATTACTCTATTATTGCCAAAATGTCATCTTCTTCCCCGACCAAATATTTTTTGCCGTCAACTTCGATTTCGTCGGGTCCGTATTTTTTAAATAAAACTTTATCGCCGACTTTCACGGACATAGAAATGTACGCCCCTTTTTCGTTAAACTTTCCCGGCCCGACGGCCACTACTTTCCCCTTGATGGGTTTTTCTTTTTCGGCCGTGTCCGGGAGGACAATCCCCGATTTCGTAGTTTTGCTCTCCTCAATCGGCTCTATAAAAATGTGATTTGAAAGCGGTTTAAAATTCATATACTTCACTAATATACAGATCTAGCGCCGATATACAAATATAACTAATCTTTTGCGTAATTCGTATATTGGTATATTCGTGCTTGATTCGTATATTGGTAAGGTTTTGGCAGTCTCGACCCTAGACTGCTAATAATTCTAAATTTAATAGGGGGCTTAACGCTTGTCAAGCCCCCCGCCGTTACTCGTCAGAGTAACTTTATATCAATTTTCCTGCGGAAGAATCTGTTTTTACGCCCACCGGTATCTATAACCTCTTCCAAAATCTTCTTTAATCTTGGCATGACATCTTCCATGATTTCGTGTTTTAGCACCAAAAGACATTTGATATTCGCATGCTTTGAATTATTACAAAAATGTCTGAAAGATTTGGGAGTAGACTTAATTTGTAAAACAAATACCGCTGGGTGCCCGTTAGGATCTCGGAAAACTATAACTAGATCAACCTTTTTTGATTCCAGCTTTCTAATTTTATCATTTGGGTGGCGGTAAGTTCTGGCGGCTTTTAAGATTAAATAACCCTTGTGCGACCAATTTCGACGTTGCAATTCTTGAACTGCCTCAAGAGCTTTGGCTTCAGATTTCAGACCTTCGCTGATGTCCAACCCTTCACCTAAAATTTAAAGGTACAAACTATATTTAGTTTAAACAATTTATTCCAATTCGTCCAGAGGATCTAGTACCAGTGGAATTCCAGTTCGTCATCATCATACTTAATTCTGGGTTTATACTGCCTTTCTTTTTCTAAACTTCGTTCGATTTTTCTGATTTGAATTGCCTTAAGAATTCTTTCCAGTTGATTGCCTAACCGTCCGCCAAGAATCTTTTCAAAAAAAAATTTTACGGCGCCCGACTCTTTATGAAGGTGACGTAAATCATCGCGATAATTGATGCCGACTCCCACCCAATCGCGGTTCGCCGCTAAAAAAGCATCAATTATTTCCGGCTTGCCTAAAATAGGAACCAGCTTTTGATAAAGATTTTTCCCATAGATATCATAAGGGGGCGATAACCGAAAAGAATTTTCCGTAACAAAATGGTTGAAGCAAAATCTGTCTTTTACTTTATTAAGTCGGTGATCAACCCACCAACCCGGCAAACTAAAAGTTAAAAAACAAAAGAATCTTGCCGTAAAAATCCGGCCAAAACGCGCGCCAACAATAACATCAAAATCCGATTCTGGCGTCGCGTTCCCCAGCGCCATTGACCCGGCTCCAAGGACAAACTCAATAAAAGGAATATATTGAAACGGCCAAGAACGCCGCAGGAATTTCTTCCATTTTTGGTCATACAAAACCTGCTGCCGTCTTTCTAGTATCGGTTCGCTAAACATGTTTTTGTTATTCGCTCATTCGTGCGAATGAGTCCATAACTGCTGGAGGCGACTTTATTCCTCAATCGTTGGTTGCTCCAAAACCTTTGGTTCAACTTCAACCGCTTCTCCTGTAATCCGCAAAACGTCCTTGTCAATTTTCCCCAATTCCTTATACGCATTATTGTACATACTAACAGTTGTGCCAAGATGAGCGCCGAGTTTTTTCATATAAGTTTCGTAACTGCCCAAATGCCTCCCTAATTCCTCTACGCGTTTTCTAATTTCTTTTGCCGATTCCTCAATCTGCATGGCCTTTAATCCTTGCAAAACCGTTTGAAGATAAGCCAAAAATGAAGTCGGGGAAACGATAATTACTTTTTTCTGGACAATAGCGTATTCAATCAAATCGCGAGTGTTGGCTTTTACCGCGCCGACTTTGTTGATTAACAAATCATAATAAACCGCCTCGGCTGGAATAAACATAAACGCAAAATCCATAGTCCCCTCTTCCGGCTTTATGTATTTTGATGTCTCGTCAATGCGATTCTTAAGATCATTTCTAAAAGCTTCTTCCAAGCGCTTGCGATCGGCTTCATCGTGGGTTTCCAAAATACGATTGTAATTTTCCAAACTGAATTTTGAATCAATCGGAATAACCTTGTCTTTTATAAAAATCGCCGCGTCAACAATCGTGCCGTCTTTAAAAGGATATTGCATTTGATACGAGTTCGGCGGCAAAACATTTTTTAAAACCGTTTCCAGATAATATTCTCCTAAAACGCCGCGCTGCTTTGGATTTTTTAAAATATCCTGCAAGCCCTTCAGCTGATCGGCAAAGTTGACGACCTGTTTATTGGTTTCGTCCAAACGGGTCAATCTTTCCGTGACATCCCGGACAATCTTAGCGCTTTCTCCGAACTGCTGACGAATCGCTTTAGTTGATTCCCCTAATTTGATGTCCAAAGTGCGAATAACCTCATTTATCTGATTCTGCAATAAAAGCAGGGCTTGGCTATCGGCTTTTTCAGACGTTCCTTTTTTTAAAAAAATAAACAACGCCGCGAATCCAGCGACGATAACAATAAATAAAATGACGAAAAGCGCGAAGTCCATGCGCTAATTATAAAAGAAATATGCTATAATACAAGAATGATCGAGGGTTTTACATTCGATGATGTCTTGATTATTCCGAAATATTCCGATATCCCTTCTCGGAAATTAATCAGTCTTAAAACAAAATTCTCGCGCCGCATTGAGCTTAATATCCCGATTGTCAGCGCGAATATGGACACCGTTACGGAATCTGAAATGGCTATTGCTATGGCGGTGGAAGGCGGTATCGGCATAATCCATCGCTTTATGCCGATAGAAAGACAAATGGAAGAAGTCCGCCGAGTAAAACGTGCGGAAAATATTTTAATCGCCGATCCTATTACAATCTTTAAAGACGCGACATTAGGCGAAGCCCTTGAAGTAATGCGCAAAAACCGCATTACCGGAATTTTGGTCTGCGACGCGAAAAACTATCTTGAGGGCATCCTCACTTCCCGGGATGTGCGTTTCAAAAAAGATTTGGATTTAAAAGTTAAAAACATAATGACGGCTCGCGCCAGATTGGTTACCGCGAAAAAAGGCGTATCCCTCAAAAGAGCGGTTCAAATTTTAGACGAGCATAAAATTGAAAAATTGCCGTTAGTGGATAAGCGCGGCCGTTTGGCCGGATTGATAACCGCTTCGGATTTTAAAAAAATCTCCCAGCATCAAAACGCGGCGAAAGACAAAAACGGGAGGTTTTTGGTTGGCGCGGCTATCGGCGTTAAAGACGGAGCCGAAAGAGCCGAGAAACTTGTCAAAGCCGGCGCAGACGCTTTAATAATAGACATCGCCCACGGACATCACAAAAGCGCCATTGATTTATTAAAAAACCTGAAACGTAAATTTAAAAAAACCGACATTATCGCCGGCAATGTGGCTACTCCTCAAGGAGTAACAGACTTGATAAAAGCCGGAGCGGACGCGGTCAAAGTTGGCATCGGACCGGGCGCGGCGTGTTCCACTAGAATTGTCGCCGGCGCGGGCATGCCGCAACTAACGGCGATAATGGAAGCTAAGAAAGTCGCGAAAGATATTCCGATTATCGCGGATGGCGGCATAAAAAATTCCGGAGACGCGGCCAAGGCTATCGCCGCCGGCGCCTCAACGATTATGGTTGGCAATCTTTTAGCGGGCACCAAAGAATCGCCCGGAGAATATTTTATTGAAAACGGCGCGGCGGTAAAAATCTATCGGGGGCTGGCGTCGCGCGACGCGTCATTAGACAGGCAATCCGTGGATAAAAATTCCGAAAGACAAGATCGGGAGCCGGAAGGGATAAGCACGAAAGTTGTTTATAAAGGCGAGGCGAAAAAAATAATTGGAGCGCTGATCGATGGCCTGCAGTCCGGAATGAGTTATGCCGGGGCGCGCGCCATCAAAGAATTCTGGCAAAAAGCCGAATTCGTCAAAATCACCGAAAACGGCAGCAAAGAAAGTCTGCCAAGGCCAAATCAGTAAAAATAAAAAGGCGCCCTCACCGCGCCTTTTTATTTTTTGTAATATTTATTATAGCATATTAAATCGCTTTTCAAAAGAAGTTATCCACAGGCCTTCGCCTCGCCGAAGCCCCGCTTAAAAAAAGGGGGGCGAAGGCGGGACGCCAGAACAATTCAATATTCGGGATTTCGGGAATCCAGAGGATTCCCGAAATCCGCTATCGATTCCCGAAATCCTTCCTCCTACATTAATCCCTTAGCGACAAGACCAACGGCTAGAATCCCGACAAAGTTTAAAACATAAGATAAAAGAATAAAGCGGCTGGTTCTGATTTTTGAAAGACCCATCATTGCTAGTCCGATTTCATCCGGCAGCGGCGAAGCTATAATTAAGGCGCCGATAAGGGGCAGCAGCCACCGGAAAATTTCAAGTCTCAAAAGATGAACCAATCTCTGAACCTTAGGCCTTTCAAAAAGCGCGACAAAATCATCGGTAATGCGATCTTTCGCGAATCTAAAAATGATCAGATCGCCCATTACCGAACCGATAGCTCCGATAAGCGCCGCTGAAAATACTGAATTCATTTGAGCCAATTCTCCCAACGCGACAGTCGCCGGACCGACTGTCAAAACTGAAGTAAAAAATAAACCGGCGATGAAGCTGCCAAAAAATCTAACGCTTTTTGATGTTCCCAGGATATTTTCAAAAATTCCAGTCTTTGCCAAAAAAATAGCCACACTGACACTGATAGCAAGAATTATCAAATTCTTTACTAGGTGACCTTTAAGCTCTTTCGAATTAGTCATAGCTGTCTCATTTTGCGGCCACCACGAAAAAAATCTCGTGAGATTAAAAAATCGGCAGCAAAGACAAAACAAACGATAAAATAATAAAAGAAATTACGATTATGCCGAAAATTTTCTTCATGTATTGCTATTTTCGTTATCAAGCTTATGTTTCTCTATCAGTATAGGATAAATGTCCAAAAGCGCGAATAACAAACTCAATATAAGCGGACCGAGTAAAAATCCGGTTACGCCGAAAAAGCCAATGCCGCCCAAAACCGAAAAAAGTATAAGAAGCGGATGGATGTGAATGCCTCGCTCAATCAATTTTGGACGCAATAAATTATCAATAAGGCCGACAATCAACGCTCCCCAAAGTAAAATTCCCAAACCAAAAATAGGGCCGCTGGCAATAAAAAGATAGATGGCGGCCGGCAAAATAATGACCCCCGCGCCAATCGCCGGAATAAGCGATGCGACTACCGCCACCATTCCCCAAAGAGCCGGACTGGGAACGGCAAAAATGGCAAGTCCAACGCCGGTTAATATGCCCTGCGCTAAAGCCACCAATAGACTTCCTTTAATGACTGAATTTACCGCCGCTCGCAGCTTATCGAAAATATCCCGATCATAGCTGTCGCTCAAAGGACTGAATTTTATCAAAGCTTCTTTAAGTTTGGGGCCGTCTTTCAAAAGATAATAAAATGCCAGAGCGGCCAAAAAAATGCCGATGATGCCCTGGGAAACTTTTGAAAAAATCGGGCCTAAATTGTTGAACAAGAAAGATAAAATTTGCCGCGCGTATTGAGAAAAATTTTCTGAAATGTTCGGAATGACATTCGGAAATTTCTCTTGTAATGCCGTAAAAACCGTTGATAAATAAAAGATTTGTCCGTTTCCTGCCGCTTGCGCGTATATCTGCTTAACTTCTTGAAAAGCTAAATAGCCGAAAAAGACCAACGGAACTATGACAACGGCTATAACGATAACCGTTGTTAAAAACGCGGCCAGACCGGCTCGATTTTTCAACCGTTCTAAAATTTTGTCATAAAGCGGGTGAAAAACCACCGCGAAGGCCGCGGCAAAAACAAGAACATTAAAATAAGGCCGAAAAACTAAAAAACTAAGCCAGAGCAGCCCGAAAAGCAAAATCAGAAAAAAATAAAGTTGAGATTTAAGATGATTCATAAGCGGCGCTCAAGGCGCGGTTATAGACGCGGACTTCATCAATGGGGCCAGAGAATTAATTTTGTCTATTGATTACTTTTTCTAATTTCAAGACCTTCTTTTCTAGTAGAGCGAATTCTTCACGGCCTACTTTTTCTTTCAATTCGTTCCGGATAATTCTCAGCTCATCAAAAACAACTTCAAATTTATAATCAACTTCCTTTCTGAAATCATCAACTTTTCCGTCCACTCTATCTATTTTCTTATCTGAAACTTGGCGCCCCTCTACAAGCAAATCTAATTTCGAATCCATGTTTTCCAAAATCACACCAAAGTACCTTTCTTCTATTTTTTTATCTTTGCTTTGCTTGGTCATTTAATTAATATAGCACACCTACCCTACAAGCGCTATTAAGGTGTTCTTTACAAAATCTCGCCTCGTAAACTCGTAAATACATCCTTACATTCTCAAGTTTGTAAGGATGTTATTGTGTTATCGTTTGGCGGAATTATATAATTCCAGAATCTCGGCGGCGCTCAAAGCGCGATTACAAAGACGGTTCTTCTGGCGGAAGCTCGGAATCAATATTTGGACTTCCGATGTCCTGTGAATTCGCGTCAATATTTGGGACATCGGAAGTCCCCAAATTATCGCCCGCGTACGGGTCAAAAACAATTACTTCTCTCGTGGCGGCAGCGGTGTTCCCGGCTTGGTCGGTGGCGGTATAAGTAATAGTGTGGGTAGCGGGGATGCTGGTGTCAATTCCTTGTGGTGAGCCTGCCGAACCATCTGGGGGTTCGCGGCCATCATTTGGGGTCGAAACACCATCCACTTGGTAATAAATACTTAGATTATCATTGACATTGCCTGCCCCATCGGAATCGGTTACAGTCGCGCCGAGATCAACATAGCTTGAACCTACTTCAATTTGGGTTGGGTTGTCGCCGTTAATGATGATGGTGGGGGCAATTGTATCAATATTTTCGACATCCGATATCTGTCCGCCTTCGGCGGATCCGCTTTCGGCGGGAGAATCATCAATATTTGAGATATCGGATGTCGGGGAGACATCGGAAGTCCCGACATTCGATGTCCCGCATTCGCCCGGCGTGGAAACAGGCGCGCCACCTATGATTTCCAAACAATAAGGTTCGCCAGTGGATTTATCATACAAAGTGATGCCGGTTGGTTTTTCGGGACTGCCAATTTTCAATTTCTCCACCACCAATTCCTTGATTTTCACAAAAGCATTTTCCAGCCAGTTAGCTACTATATCAATAACTTGGGCCAATAAACCAGAAGAATCTGCCGCTAAGTCTTCTTGGTCTCCAAGTTCAACGGGCATCCAGTAACTTAGGTTAATGAAGACTAAAATCTTGCCAATATTTTGGACATCGGAAGTCCCCGAATTGCCGTCAATATTTTGGACTTCCGATGTCCCCAAATTGTAATTCTCTAACGCGTAGCCGATGATCCTTCCCGCCTTAGTGGCTTTCATGCCAATTCCCGATTCGGAAGAAACTGTAATCGGATCGCCGATTTTTATTTCACCGCCTTCAAGATTGACTTTAAGCGGAACACGCCCCACAAGCGCAATCGGAATCTCATCGGGGTCCAAATCATCAAGCACGGTCGTGCCAACGCCAAGCGATATTGAGTTCTTCCGTTGCCCAATCAAAGAACCGGGCGATGAAGAAAATACGCCAAGAATATTGGAATTGTTTTTATCAGCGCGAACAAGTTTGCCGGTCGCGGGGTTTAACGAAAGCAAGTCGCCTTTTTCCATAAAATCGGCAGGGTCGCGATGATATACTTCAGCGTAGTCAGCAGTACATCCGCCGCCGGCGGCGGCATCGCTGCAATTGCCGCTGAAAACGCCGTTCCCATTCGCATACACCGTAAACCGGGCATTATCAAGTGAATCGTATACGATAAAGGCGCTGTTCGTATCATTTGTCGTTCCAAGTTGCGCAATTACATACGGAGTTGTGCCAACTGCTCTTAATATCACCCCTGTCGACCCAAAACCAGGATTTACCTGTATTACTCCTTGTTGGCCAGCCGCGATAAACCCGCTGGTTGAGGACGCGAGAAAATCGCCTCCCACTGAAAATGTGACTTTCGGACTTGACGTCCCAATGCCGATTCGGCCATTTTCATTAACTCCCCCAATATAGAAAGCGGGAGTAGAACTGCCTTGATTAGATACTACGAAGGCAGGATTGGTCGTATCCATTTCGACAGAGAGCCGGCCCCATGGAGTAGTAGTACTAATTCCGACATTACTGCCAAAATACGTCGTCGTAGAAACACTGAATCCTACTCCACCCGCTACTAAATTAACTTGATCAGGAGAAGAAGAAGCGATGTGGACTTTGCCGCCATAAGGATTGAGCCACAATTCGCCGGTGGTGGTGGCTCCGTGAAGAATTAGTTTGCCATCGGAGGCATTTGACGCAATCGGTCCGGCAAAAGTGGAAGTGGCAGTGGTGGTAGCTACTAATGAAGGTAAGGTAACCGAATTGTATAAAGTAGTGGGTCCATTGATGACTGCTGAACCGGCAACTGAAAGCAAAGTGCCAGGAGAAGTAGTGCCGATGCCGACGTTGCCGCTTGTATCAATAGTCATATCTGCGGCGTTTCCACTCCCTAAATATAAATAACCTTCAGAGCGTAAACCAACCGAATCAGCAGTTTCATTAGTAAAAATCGTCGCAGTTCCTCCAGTTGGTTTGCCTACACCGAAGTAACCCCTAGCTGTTCCGGGGCTAGCACCGCTTGCTAAAGTCATATACCAACCGAGTGTGTTTCCTACTTGATCATTATTTATTCGCATAACCGTGTAACCCGCGGCCCCAGTTCCTTGCACATCCAAAATCGCTTGAGGGTCTGTCGTCCCAATGCCAACACTGCCAGCATTGTTAATTACCATTTTGGTCGTGACTGCATTAAATCCCGTGCCGAAAGCAAGTCCCGTAGCACCAGTACCAAAAGTATAAGCTCTAATATCGGCCGTTTCCTGAGTTCCGCCTTGATATTTAAATACAATCCTCCCCCCACTTCCTACAGTAGCTCCAATATAATCCGATTGCAGCGTCAAAATATTCTGACCACTTGTATTCGCCGTAGTTGTATCTTTAATGTCCAAGAGGGTCCCCGGGTTTGCCGTCCCGATGCCGACGTTGCCGCCATCTTTAACCACAAAAACTGTTGAACCGCCATCTTGAAGCGTAAGCAAGTCCCCAGTTGAAGTTTGATTTAAAAGAAAAGCAGGTGCTGTTCCGTTTGCAGATACGGAAAGTAGCCCGCCGGGGGAAGTCGTCCCTATCCCCACATTAGCGCCAAAATACGTCGTTGTGGAAACGCTGAAACCTACGCCGCTGGCGAGAAGATTGGCTGATGGGGTTGAGCTGGCTACATGAACTTTTCCTCCATACGGATTCAGCCACAATTCGCCGGTGGTGGTGGCGCCGTGGATTATCAATCTTCCATCACTCGCGTTTGAAGCAATCGGTCCCGCGAAAGTGGAAGTGGCGGAAGTTGTGGCTACCAAACTAGAAAGAGTCAGGGTGTTGTAAGTAGTAAGAGGCCCATTGATAACCGCTGATCCTTGGACAGCTAAAGTAGTGCCAGGAGTTGATGTCCCAATACCGACGTTGCCGGCAGTAGTTACTACAAAATCTGTTCTACTAGTATTATTTCTAATCTCTAATCCCCAAATAGAGTTAGAGTTGGCAGCTGTGTTAATTAAAAGTCCCCAGGGATTTGTTGCGTTCAAGTTTGTTAATCTGGCCGCCCAATTACTGGCGCCTGTCGTACCCGTCACGACATCTAATTGCGCGGTGGGGGGATCTACGCCAATCCCGAACTCCCCATCAGTATCTAAAACCATTTTAGTCGCGTTATTCTGATAAAATTCTACTTTATGATTAGTAACTGACCCGAGTATTACTCCTCCGCTGTACGCGGTCATTCTAGCCTCTACATTATTTGTAGAATCTCGAATAAACAAATCAGATTCGCCGTTAAATGTTATATAAACTTTCTGCCCCACGAACCCAAAAGCAGGAGCATCAGATCCGTTGCCGATGTGAAGCACATCTTGAGGGTTACTTGTGCCTATCCCGACGTAGCCGCTGGCATCAATTACAAATGGGCTAGTATCTAATGCCGAATCAGTTACATAAAGACTGTAACCACTGCCTGTGTTTTCAACAGAAAGAAGACCGGAGGCCGGGGATGTCGTCCCTATTCCGACATTCCCTCCAAAATACGTCGTAGTAGAAACGCTGAATCCTGCTCCACCCGCTACTAAATTAACTTGATCAGGAGAAGAAGAAGCGATGTGGACTTTGCCGCCGTATGGATTGAGCCAAAGTTCGCCGGTGGTGGTGGCGGCGTTGATAATCAAACGGCCTAGAGCACTGCCGACATTGCCGGTGGGATCAAAAGCGGCGATAACAGGCAAGGTGGAAGTGGCGCTTGAAGAGGTGGCGGTGAATTGTTGAGCAACTACACCAGTAGAACCAACTACGGAGAGTCGGGCATAGGGAGAAGTAGTGCCGATGCCGACATTGCCAGCGGCGCTAACCAATAATTGCGGGGTAGAAGTACCAAAATCAGAAACTACGAAAATTGGTGTTTGATTATTAGTCTGAACACTTGACTCAATTGAGAACAATCCCCAGGGAGTAGAAGTGCCGAAACCGACACGGCTTGAAGTGGCTACAATAGTGGAGCCGCCGACTCGGAAATTGCCATAAACATCCAAATCAAATTGGGGGTCATCAGTGCCGATACCCACTCGGTTGTTTCGGCTTAGCGTCAAAGAATTGCCGAGGGTCATTCCCGTGCCGCTTTTGGCGATGGCTATGGAATCAGTATTGTATTCCCAGACTTCGGCGTTGCCGGCAGTCCAACCTAACCCCGCGTAAAGCTTGCCATTATAGGTAGTCATTGAATATGCGCGTTCATAAGTCGCGTCAGCCCAGGAAGAATTGACGGCGTCGCCGCCTACCTTGGTCCAGGCAGAACCGTTGTATTCCCAGACTTCGGCGTCGCCAGCGGTTTCACCTAACCCCGCGTAAAGCTTGCCATTGTGGGTAGTCATAGGATATACAATTTCATAAGTCGCGTCAGCCCAGGAAGAATTGACGGCGTCGCCGCCTATCTTGGTCCAAACTGTGGTAGAAGCAGAATCATATTCCCAAACTTCGGCCTCGCCGGCACCACTTGCTAACCCCGCGTAGAGTCTGCCATTATAGGTAGTCATAGAATGTACATATTCATAAGTCGCGTCAGCCCAAGAGGAATTGACGGCGTCGCCGCCAATTTTAGACCAGCTGGAGCCGTTGTATTCCCAGACTTCGGCGGCGCCGGCGCTAGTTCCTAACCCCGCGTAGAGTCTGCCATTGTAGGTAGTCATAGAATATACAGTTCCATAAGTAGCGTCTGCCCAGGAGGAGTTGACAGCATCGCCGCCGACTTGGGTCCAAGCAGAACCATTGTATTCCCAAACTTCGGCTTCGCCAGTACTATAACCTAGACCCGCGTAAAGCTTGCCATTGTAGGTAGTCATAGAATATACATATTCATAAGTCGTGCCCCAGGAAGAATTGACGGCGTCGCCGCCAATCTGGGTCCAGGTTGAGCCATTGTATTCCCAGACCTCGGCACCGCTAGAACCTAGGCCCGCGTAAAGCTTGCCATTGTAAGTGGTCATAGAAAAAACATCAGCCGCGGCGGCCCACGAGGAATTGACGGCGTCGCCACCTACCTTGGTCCAAACGGTGGTAGAAGCAGAATTATACTCCCAGACCTCGCCCTGGCCGGCACCATAACCTAGCCCCGCGTAAAGCTTGCCATTGTAGGTAGTCATAGTAGATACATATCCATAAGTCGCGTCCCAAGAAGAATTGACGGCATCGCCGCCTCGCTTAGTCCAATAAACTGATGTAGTGGCGGATAGCGAGATGGCGGGTACTTGCGTAGTATTGTGGACAGCCAAAGTATATGTAGGCGAGGTAGTGCCAATGCCGACAAAGCCGCCAGTAGGGTTGAGCAAGAGATTGTTGGCGCCGCTAGCTTTGACAGTAAGGTTACCGGAAAGACTTTGAAGGCCGTTGGTGTCCAAGTAAGTAGAACCGACTCCTGTTTGAAGGGCGCCTCTGACAATCAAATTATTTTCAATCGTGGAAGTTCCGGCGCCGCCAACATAGAGTCTTCCGGCAGTGGCTAATCTTTCAGCAGGAGTGGAAGTACCTACTCCTAGGGCTCCTAGTAAAGTGGTGGTGGCAGTAGTTGAAGTGGCGGTATAAACCTCGGCAACCACGCCACTGGCGCCGACTACTGACAGGGCGGCATAAGGGGTGGTCGTGCCGATGCCGACGAGACCGGCATCTGTAATTCTCATCATTTCTACGAAACCAGTTCCTCCATCAATGTCGGTTATACCTCCACCAATGCGCAAATCTTCCCCGGCTGACCAAATAATAGCCGGGGCATTTGATATGCCAGAGGCTCCCGACCATAAAGCAACGAATGCCCCTGTATCCCCAGCACTATCGCTTGCTGATATTACAGTCGCCGACGTGGTGTTGCCGCTAGCAACATGAAGTTTCGAAGCAGGATTACTCACTCCGATGCCGACATTGCCACCAGACAAAATAGTCATACGCTCACTGCTGGCGTCTACAATCGCTAAGCGATTATTAGGAGTATCGTAAGTTCCTCGACCACTAATATACCACTGATCTGAACCCGCATTTGAAAATGATACGGCAGCGATTTTACCTGACGGTGCATTAATATCAAGAAAGGTATGCTCCCCACTATTCGAAAGACCCAACTTTGATACAACTCCATAAGCACTGCCGGGATTTGCCGTCCCAACACCAACATTGCCAGCCGCATCCACTATAAAACTTGTTGCCGTTGAAGACCCCACGACAAATCCCACATTCCCAGCGGTGTGTTCAACGGAAAGCAAGCCGAAAGGAGTAGAGGTTCCCACTCCGACTTTGTTGCCTCCGGTTTTTTGCAAAATTAAATTACCGGTGAGATTAGTTAAACTGTTGGTATCCAAATAAAGCGACCCTGTCCCGACTTGCAAAGCATTTCTCACCAAAAGATTATTTTCAATCGTGGAAGTCCCAGTGCCGCCGACATAGAGTCTTCCGGCAGTGGCTAATCTTTCCGCAGGAGTGGAAGTGCCGACTCCTAGGGCTCCTAATAAAGTGGTGGTAGCAGTAGTGGAAGT
>MHJJ01000004.1 GCA_001817915.1 Candidatus Harrisonbacteria bacterium RIFCSPLOWO2_01_FULL_44_18 | reverse complement strand
CAAACCATGGGTAATATCCGCGCCCGCCACGCCTCCGGTATGAAAAGTTCTCATAGTCAGCTGAGTGCCCGGTTCGCCGATGGACTGAGCGGCCACAACGCCTACCGCTTCGCCAATTTTTATTAAATAATTTTTCCCCAAATCAAATCCGTAACACTTAGAACAAAGGCCGTACAGTGTTTTACAGGTCAAGGGCGATCTAATTTTGACCAAATCCACTTTCGAGGATTCGATAAGCTCCGAGACGGCGCGATCGATTGTCTCTCCGGCCCTCGCGAGAATTTTATTGCCGACCTTAACATCCTCCAAACACGTTCGAGAAAACAGCCGGCTGGCAAAAGTATGTCCGAATTCCAACCCCTCTCCCCTCGGCACGTCAATGCCTTCGGCAGTCCGACAGTCTTGTTCTTTAATAACCAAGTCTTGAGAAACGTCAACCAAACGCCGAGTTAAATAACCGGCGGACGCGGTCTTCAAGGCGGTGTCAGTGGAACCTTTACGAGCGCCATGAGTTGAAATAAAGTATTCCAATACGCTGAATCCTTCTTTTAATGAAGATTTCACCGGCAATTCAATCGTTTCGCCTTTAGGATTCTGCACCAAGCCCTTCATGCCCATCATTTGGCCGGGCTGGGACCATGAACCTCGGGCGCCGGAATCAATAATGGAATAAACCGGACTGTGCGGATCAAGCGCGACCGGCACTATCTTTTTGTTAAGGTGGTCATTGGCCTTTCGCCAGGACTCGATTACTCTGGCGCGTCGTTCCGACTCGGTAAGCAGGCCTTGCTCGAATTGATCTTTTATCAAAGCCACCTCCTCTTCGGCTTTTTTAACTATCGCGGTTTTTTCTTTAGGCGTTACTAAATCATCCATACTCCAAGTAATGCCGGAACGGGTCGCGTATTCAAAACCGAGATTTTTAATGGCGTTCAGATATTCGCTTGATTTTTCCTGGCCGTACTTATTTATAAGCACGCCGACCATCTTAGAAATCCGCTTTTTATCAAAACCCTCATTGACATATTCAAAATCTGCCGGAAGAACTTCGTTAAACAGCAGTCGCCCGACGCTGGTTTCTAACTTTCCAATTTTTATAAGCGCGTTGATCTCAATTATCCCAAGCTCATAAGCAACCTTCGCCTCTTCATTAGAGCCGAAAGCTCGGCCGGTTCCTAACGCTCCATCGTGGATTTTCGTCAAATAATAACAGCCCAATACGATGTCCTGCGTCGGAACCGCGATTGGATCGCCGGTGGACGGCTTGAGTAAATTCAAGCTGGACAACATAATTTGACTCGCCTCTTTTTGGCCATCTTTGGTAAGCGGCAAGTGAACCGCCATCTGGTCGCCGTCGAAGTCGGCGTTAAAGGCCGTGCAAATTAAGGCCGGTACGCGAATAGCTAAATCTTCGATAAGCAGAGGCTTGAAAGCTTGAACGCCGAGACGATGAAGAGTGGGGGCGCGATTGAGAAGGACTTTTCTGTCCGCGATCACTTCTTCCAGAATAGCCCAAATTTCCGGCGGCGCCTGCTCGATTAAACGGTTGGAATTCCGGATATTATGCGCTAGCCCTCTTTCAATAACTTTGTTGATCACGAATGGCTTAAAAAGTTCCAGGGCCATTTTCTTCGGCAATCCGCATTCGGAAATTCTCAATTCTGGACCGATGACGATAACAGAACGGCCGGAATAATCAACCCGCTTACCCAAAAGATTTTGTCTGAAACGCCCCTGCTTGCCCTTCAGCATGTCCGCCAGCGACCTTAACGGCCGTCTCTGCGCGGACATTTGCTGAACGCCAAAACGGGCGGAATTATCAACCAAAGCGTCAACGGCTTCCTGAAGCATCCGCTTTTCGTTAACTAAAATAACTTCCGGAGCCCGTATCTCCATTAATTTTTTGAGCCGGTTATTGCGATTAATTACCCGCCGATAAAGATCGTTCAAATCGGATGTGGCGTAACGGCCGCCATCAAGCGCCACCATCGGCCTTAAGTCCGGAGGCAGCACCGGCAGAACCGTCAAAATTATCCATTCCGGCCGCATCCCATCCTTTAACATCAAGCTGGCCAATTTTAGGCGGCGCAAAAGACGCTGTTCGCTAATCGGATCTTTAAAGTCTTTAAGTTTCTTTTTGATCTCGGAGATGAAATCTTTTAAATCAATGCCTTCCAAAATTCTCCTGACCGCTCCGGCGCCGGTCCCCGCTTCAAAAACATCGCCGAAGCGCCTGGCTAAATTATAAAATTCTGACTCGCTCAAAATCCGCCCGGGCCTCACTGATTCTAAATCTTGCCGGGTTTGAGTCGCCGCCGCCTTGAGCTCCTCCATTTTTACTCCTTCTTTGCGAGCGGTTTTTTTTCTGGCTTGAAATTCTTTTTCTAATTCATCGAGGGCGCGTTTTTTGTTATTTTCGTTAACCGACGTCACAATATAGGCGGCGTAATAAATTACTTTTTCCAATTTCGGCAACGGCACGTCTAAAAACAAACTTATTTTTGAAGGCGCGCTTCTCAAAAACCAAATGTGAGCGACGGGGACGGCCAGCTTGATATGCCCCATTCTTTCCCGGCGAACAACCGAACGGGTAACTTCAACGCCGCATTTATCGCAGATAATTCCTTTATAACGGATCCTGCGATATTTGCCGCAGTAACATTCCCAGTCTTTGCTGGGACCGAAAATTCTTTCAGAAAATAAACCATCTTTCTCGGGACGTTGAGTCCGATAGTTTATAGTTTCCGGCTTTATAACCTCTCCATGAGACCATCTGGTGATTTCTTCCGGAGAAGCAATTTTTAATTTTATGGCGTCAAAATCCATGTATGCGAAAGCCTTAGCGAAAGGCGCATGCGAATAATATTTTTCGCGTCATTCGCGTTTATTCGCGTCTTTGGTATCGGCTTTTTTAATTAGTTCGACATTTAATCCCAGCGCTTTTAATTCACTGACCAAAACATTAAAGGAAGCGGGAATATTGGGACTCTTTATTTCTTCTCCGCGAATAATTGATTCGTAAGCGGCGGATCGTCCTAAAACATCATCAGATTTTATAGTCAACATTTCTTGAAGAATGGTGGCGGCGCCATACCCCTCCAAGGCCCAAACCTCCATTTCGCCAAAACGTTGACCGCCAAATTGCGCTTTGCCGCCCAGGGGCTGTTGAGTAATCAAAGAATAAGGACCGATGGAGCGCATATGAATCTTATCCCCCACCAAGTGATTAAGCTTCATCATATAAATAAGGCCAACGGTTATCGGCCGGGAAAAAGGCCTGCCCGTCCGACCGTCATAAACAATAACTTTCCCGCTTTCCGGAAGATTGCCTTTCTTTAATTCTGATTTTATTTGCTCTTCCGTGGCGCCGGCCAATGCCGGAGTAATCGCCCGATAGCCCAATTTCTCCGCCGCCCAACCTAAATGAGTTTCTAAAATTTGTCCAAGATTCATTCTGGAAGCCACGCCTAACGGATTTAAAACAATGTCCACCGGCGTCCCATCTTCAAGATAGGGCATGTCCTCAACCGGCCGCACCTGCGAAATTACCCCTTTATTGCCATGGCGACCGGCTAATTTGTCGCCGGCCATAACTTTTCGCAACTGAGCTACTTCCACCTGAATTCTTTTAATAATTCCCGGCTCCAGCTTATCGCCCCGCTCGCGGGCAAAAATTTTGATCCCCACCACGCGGCCATGTTTGCCGTGAGGCAAAGTTAGAGAAGTGTCTTTAACATCGCGGGCTTTTTCGCCGAAAATTGCTTTTAATAATCGCTCTTCGGAGCTCAATTCGCTTTCTCCCTTGGGAGAAATTTTGCCAACCAAAATGTCTCCGGATTTTACCTCCGCTCCGATTCTGATAATCCCTTCTTCATCAAGATTTTTCAGTTTTTCTTCGGAAACATTCGGGATATCCGGCGTAGTAATTTCCGGCCCCAATTTGGTGTCTCGCACATCGCAATAAAAATCTTCAATATGAATAGACGTGAAACGGTCGTCTCTAACCACTTTTTCTGAAACAACGATGGCGTCTTCAAAATTAGCCCCGCCCCAAGATATAAAAGCCACCAAAAGATTCTGGCCCAACGCCAATACGCCGTTGTCAATTGACGGCCCATCCGCCAAAATCTGCCCCCGTTTGACTCGATCGCCTTTTTTAACCAACGGCCGATGAGAAATGCAGGTAAACTGATTGGATCGCTTGAATTTATTTAGCGTGTATTTCTTCGATCCGGCTTTGGCCTTAATGACAATTTCGCGGGCGTCAACCGCGCCGACAATGCCCTCTTCCTCGGCGATTATCAATTGTCCGGAATCGCGCGCGGCCCTTTCTTCCATGCCGGTGCCGACATAAGGCGCCTCCGAATTTATGGAAACCACCGCTTGGCGCTGCATGTTCGATCCCATCAGAGCGCGGTTAGCGTCATCGTGTTCCAAAAAAGGAATCAATGAAGTCGCCACGCTGATTGATTGATTGGGGGCGACATCCATCAAATCAATTTCTTTTTTTAAACATGTTCCGGGCTCGCCCTTGATGCGCGCCTCCACTACTTCATCGAATATACGCCCGCTGGCGTCAAATTTCACACCCGCGTGAGCAATCTTATGACGTTCTTCTTCGAGAGCGTTTAGCCAAACAATTTCTTTAGTTATCTTGCCGTTCTTTACAACCGCGTAAGGCGTTTCTAAAAATCCCAGATTATTGACTCGCGCGTAGCTGGACAAATGATTGACCAAACCGATATTCGCGCCTTCCGGCGTTTCAATCGGGCAAATACGGCCATAGTGGGAACGATGCACGTCGCGTACCTCGAAGCCCGCGCGTTCTCTTGTTAATCCTCCCGGCCCCATCGCGGAGATTCTCCGTTTATGCTCTAATTCAGCCAAAGGATTCACTTGATCCATAAATTGCGAAAGCTGCGAAGACGCAAAAAATTCTTTAACAATCGATGTCAGCGGCCTGGCGTTAACCAACTGAACCGGGGTTATGGTTTTAATATCCAAGGTTGACATTCGATCTTGAACTATGCGCCGCATTCTCGTCAGCCCGATTCGCAATTTATTTTGCAAAAGCTCGCCAACCGGCCGAACTCTCCTATTCCCCAAATGATCAATATCGTCCGGTTCGGCGGATTGTTCGTTATTTAATCTGATGATTTCTTTGACGACATTTATCAAATCGTCGAGTTCCAAAAGCCGCGAATCTTTATTTTTGACGCCCAAACGCTGATTCAGCTTAAAACGTCCGACGCCGGAAAGATCGTACCGATCCAATCGCTGAAACATCGCGTCAATTAAACTGCGCGCGTTATCAACCGTGGCAAGATCTCCGGGGCGGATTCTTTTGTAGATTTCAATATAGCCGTCATCGGCATTTTTAGCCGAATCCTTTTTAAGAGTCGCGGCGATATATTTAATGGAGCCGGTGTCGCTATCGGCGAAAGTTTCCGCGATTTCTTGATCGTCGGTCGCGCCGAAAATTCTCAATAAACTAGTAACGGCCACTTTGCGGCGGCGATCAATCTTAACGCCTATAAAACCGTCGGGGTCGGTTTCAAATTCCAGCCAAGCGCCTCGATTAGGAATAATTTTGGCGCCGAAAAGCCGCCGGCCCCGCCAAAGATTGGCGGTAAAATAAACTCCGGACGATCTAATAAGTTGAGAAACCACCACCCGTTCAATGCCATTGATAATAAAGGTGCCCCTTTTGGTCATTACGGGGAAATCTCCAAAATAAACCTCTTGTTCTTTGGTTTCTTTAAATTTGTTATTTATTAATTTTACTTTCACCCGAAGCGACGCCTCATAAGTTAAATCTTTAAATTTAGCGTGCTCCTCGGTATATTTCGGTTCATCAAAATAATATTTTCCGAAATGCAATTCCAAATCTTTGCCGGTATAATCTTTGATAGGAGAAATTTCTTCAAACAATTCTTCCAGGGCGGTTTTTAAAAACCACTGATAAGAACTGGTTTGAATCTCAACCAAATTCGGCTGAGAAACCAACTGTCCGGGATGTGACGAAAAAATTTTAGTAGGCAGTGGGCGTGCCATAAAAAATGAGAAATAAACAAAGCCGCCGCGCGCTTTCTCGCTTGGTTTGTTTATTAAACTTACAATTGCTAATTATATATCATCGGCCTAATCTTTGTCAAATGCCCAGATATTTTGCCCGATTATCATTGTGTTCATCCAGGGTTTCACTAAATATCGTTTTTTTAGTTTTTGGATCTGATAAATAATACCAGTATTCGGAAGGTCGCGGATGAAGCGCCGCGTAAATAGCGTCAAGGCCAGGATTGCCAATCGGGGTCGGCGGCAGACCGGCGTATTTATAAGTATTGTAAACGGAGTCAATATCAAAATCTGACTTGCTCAAACGGCAACCGCTGGAAGTCCTTAGTTTAGCATAACAAATGGAAGCGTCAACCTGGAGAGCCATGCCGCTCTTCAGTCTTTTCCATAAAATACCGGAGACCAGAAATCTGTCATCGCTGAAAGGAATTTCTTTTTCAATTAAGGAAGCCATTATCAATATCTGGTAATCGGTAACTGGTAACTGGTAACTGGTCTTAGTTTCAAGGGTGGATAGGGCTTTTTTATTGAAATTTTCTGAAAACTTCTTTTCTATTTCCTCTAGCGATGAATCCAGAAAAAATCGATACGTGTCCGGAAACAAATACCCTTCCAGTTTTTGGGCTAGTTCTTCCTCCTCGCGCAAAATTCCCAAAATCCCGAGCTTGACGTTAATATCGGCAACCGTTTCACCTTCAATAACGGTAATTATAACATCTTCCGGGATGCCGGCTACTAACTTTTTAACAATCTTCGGAACGCTCCACGAAGGGCTTAAAAAATAATCTCCCGGCTTCAAGTGACGCGCGGATCCGGAAACAAACGCGTAAATTTTAAAAGCGGCCGGCGATCTAATCAAATAATCGGCTTCCAGACCGGCGGCTATTTCCGCCAATCCTTCGCCTTTGACAACGCGAAACTCCTTAGACTGTTCAACGCCTGAAGGAGACTGCAGAAAATAAAGAAAAAATGAAATTATCAGCGCGCTAAATCCCAAACAAACGATTTTTAAAATCCTAATTTTTAGCATCGGCTACCTAAATCGAACAACAATGCTTTGAATTATACCGATTAGGATAAAATTCGTCAAAATGCTGGACCCGCCGTAACTCAAGAACGGGAAAGTTACGCCCACCACCGGAGACAAGCCGATGCTGGAACCGACATTTAAAATGAATTGCAGCAAAAACATAATTACCGCTCCCAAGCAAACGAATCTGGAAAAATTATTTTCAGAAATTAATCCGATTCTGATTATTCTCAGCATCAAAAAAGAAAACGCGGCGATAATTAAAAAGCCGCCCAATAAGCCCCATTCCTCAATAAAGGCCGCCAGAACAAAATCGGTTTCGGCTTCAGGCAAAAACCCCAACTGAACTTGCGTGCCCTGGCCGAAACCTTTGCCTAAAAATCCCGCCGAGCCAATCGCGATTTTTGATTGAATCACGCTGTAATTCACTCCCAGGGGATCATACTCCGGATTAAAAAGGCCGATGATTCTTTCTTTTTGATAATCCTTTAAAAAATAGCCCCAAGCCAGTGCGGCAATTACCAAAAATAAAAAAAGGCCGATCGCCAAATGGCGCCATTGAACGCCGCTTACAAGTAAAAACCCCAGCCAAATGCCGAACAATATCAGCGCCGCCCCCAAATCCGGTTGCGCAAGAATTAAGACCGCGGGCGTTAAAAACAGCGCCAATGAAGTCGCCAAAATGCCAAAATGAGCGATGCCCACATGCCGCCGGGCAAAAAAATAAGCGAATGCTATGATGAGAGCGGCTTTAGCCAATTCCGAAGTTTGAAATTGAATCGGGCCGAAAACCAGCCAGCTTTTAGACTCGCGAATGGTTGGCGCCAAAAAAAGCGTTACTATTAAAAGCGCGATAACTAAAAAGTAGGCTCCGAAAATAATCCGCGGATAATTAATAATGGGACGCCAATCAATCAATGGAAGCAAAAAAAGCCCCAAAAATCCCAGCCCAAACCACAAAAGCTGGTACCAGAATAGGTTTGGCGAACCGCTGTAAATAATTGTTAAACCGGCAATCGCTAAAAATAAAATCGCCGAATTCAAAAACCAATCTTGACGTTTTATTATAGAAAACATAGGACCTTTTAATTTGTATATGGCCGCGGACTGTTTCGTCGAAATAATACTACATCTTTTCTCCGTTTTTGGAAATTAAAACAGCCCGACAAGTTGACGCTTGTCGGGCTGAAATCCAGGAGTCCCCGCCTTCGCTCTTCAAGCTTCGGCGAGCAAGCAAGGGACTAGGCCTGCCTGCCGGCAGGCAGACAGGCAGAGCTGAAAACGGGTTGACCCCACACTAAACGAGTTTAGTGTGGGGTTGAAGGAAAAGAGAATTTCGGGCTCATAAGATGATTGGAAAATGTTGTATTCAAAATAAAGTTATTGCCGGGCCTCCATAAATACTCTCGTTAACTTTGAATCAATGGCTCCAATGCTGATTGGTATGAAAATTTTGAAAAATCTTTCCTCAAATGCTTCAACGTCCCGCGCGAAAGTCTTAGAGCCGCCATTTTCCAAACCAATACCGTCATAAACAACCGCGGATATTCCGACTTGCGGAAGCCGGAACGCGTTTTCATTAACCAACACGCCCATAACCGTAACGCCTGTTTTTTCCCGATTGACTTTTATTTCTCGAGTTTGAATTTTGGGCAATGAAAATTCCGTTCTGGGCCGCCAAGATAAATCAGCGACCAAAACTTCGCTTCGCGCGATTTTGGCAAATTTAATTTTTAATCCCGGCTCAACAACGGTCTTAATCTGGCTCGCGTAAATAAACGATTCTTCGCTAAACGACGCTAAATTATTCCCAGCCGAATCATAGATATTTAAAACGTAGGTGAATTTATCACTGCCATAATTGCGATTGGGATTTCTAATTTCAAAAATCGCGGTAATTAAATCTTCGCCGCTTTCTAAAATTATAACCGGGGAAATTTTCAGCGGCTCAAGACGCTTTAATTCGCAAGATGGGCACGGGCCGCCGCAATCAACTTCTTCCTCTCCCTGATTCAATTTATTATCAAAACAAGTGGGGGCGGGTTTCAACGCTAAAAAATAAACCCCCAAACCAATCGCAAAAAGTAAAACCAGATAAAATAAGCCGTAAAAAAGTTGCTTTAAAAGTCGGTTCATATATATGTCCTCTCATTTCTAAGTTCTCGTCTCTTTTTTTGATAGTAACACAAAAACACCAAATCTCGTGTATGCCAGCGTACCCTACTTTCCCAGCCATCGAAACAGCGGGTATCATCGGGTTTAAGCGGTTTCACTTCTCTGTTCGGAATGGAAAGAGGTGGTTCACGCTTAAATGAAACACTGGCAAACAAGAAATTTGGTGCTTTTTTACAAGTTCACAAATTTGCGATCTCCGTTAGTAGCGGTCATTAGTACTCCTTGGCTAAATACATTACTGTACTTACACCTAGAGCCTATCAACGTGGTAGTCTGCCACGAACCGCCCGATGCTCCGCATCGAAACCAAAAACAAAATATCAAAAATAAAAAAATAGGATTGCTCGCCAAGGGCGGACTCATTTATTTTTGGTTTTTTATTTTTAATTTTTGATCTCGGTGCGAAGCACCGTGACACCTAATCTTGGGGTAGGCTTCGTGCTTAGATGCTTTCAGCGCTTATCCCTTCCGTACATAGCTACCCAGCAGTTCCCTTGGTAGGAAAGCTGGCACACCAGCGGTACGTTCAACCCGGTCCTCTCGTCATATTTTGCTTCGCAAAATCGCGGACTCCGCTGACTTAACGCGGACTTACGCAGAAATACGAAACTGTATCCATTATCACTAATGGTATAGACTATATCTTCCTCCATCCGTCGGCTGACGGATTAGGAGGTCGGCATATTATAAGAACTTTAAAGTTCTTATCTCCCGAACACATAAATTCTTATGTGTTCCGGTCAGTCGTTACGGGGCCCCGCATCGCGGGGCTTCCCACGATATTAGCTTTAATTCATTTTATCAAAAGCTTCCGGACCGAATCACTTTTGTAAATTAAAGATTCCACCGTTATTAGCCGAATTGGCCTTCGGCTTTGCTCAGGCTAACCTGAGCCTGTCGAAGGTTGTCATCCCGCATTACTGCGGGAAGTAGCAATTTCTTACTAGGGTCGACTCCCCTCAAGTGTCGTCGCCTGCAACAGATAGAGACCAACCTGTCTCACGCATGTTTTGCTTCGCAAAACCGCAGACTCCGCTGACTTAACGCGGACTTCGCGGAAATTTTACGAAACTCTCTCCCGCATTACTACGGGCATGGACTATACCACATACCAGATTTCAGAATTCAGATTTCGGATTTCAGAATTTATATCTGATAGCCGATGTCTGACATCTGATATCCGGTATACTGACGTTTTATGGACATTTTTATCCATCCGTCCCCATCGGGACAAGTCTCTACGGGGTTAGAAATTATTGCTCGCCAAAAAAATCTGGAAAATATTCCTTAAGTTTTCGTCGCTTGCTAGCCAACTCTTCTATTTTAAGCAAATCGTCTTCAATCTCGGCATCAACTATTCCAAGGCTGCATATTTCAGTTCAGTAGTTATCTCGTTTAATTCTCTCTCTTGTTTTTCTCGTTCTGATAAACTATCTAAATTTTCCTTCATTTCGCAATAAATAATTATTTTCTAACTTCCCTCGGTATTATCCTAACATGTGACAGGTTAATTTCAATGCTAGGACTTCACCGATATGAGTCAGTTTTGCTAATGCGGATTACTCCGCATAGCCGCCAAATTGACGGTTTGACAATGTATTCCCGCTCTTACGAGCGGCATTAGACTATACCTTCTCCGACAACTTTTCTTTTGTCGAAGCTGACGTGTTAGCTAGAAAGCGATAACGTCGCGCTTTCTAACTCTGCCCGGCTTCCGCCAGACAAGTCGTTACGGGGATTTACAATCTTATAGCTCACAGTGCGTGCTTAAAGTAAAACTGTTTGATGTAGCGAAAAAAAAGATTGTAATCTTCCCACGATGTTGTCCATTGCATAATTTTATCATTTTTTGCATTGGGACTCCACCGTTATGAGTCAGTTTATTTCGCTTTACTACTTTTACCTCCAGTAAAGCTTTTGCTGGGCTCGAGGTTTTTCCAACCCACCCAGCTCACGTGCCCTTTTAAATGGCGAACAGCCATACGCTTCCCACCTTCTCCAGCGGGGCGCTAGGGCGAGCCGACATCGCAAAAATCTGTTATTACTAACAGCTTGGACTATATCTTCATCCAAAATCAGATTTCAGAAGTCTGATATCAGATATCTGACATCCGAAAATGGAGATGACGTATTATGGCGGAATAATTATCCGCCATCTCTCTCTGACATCAAAGAGAAGTCTCTACGGGGCGAAGCACATAATGCTTTATGTGCTCGCTTCCCACGGTATTGTCCACGTAATAATTTTACTATGTGGAGTCCACCGTTATAAGTCATGTTTTTACCCACAATTACTTGTGGAGGCACCCCAATGTCATTTAAGGTGCCGAGCGAGGCCGTCGATAGGGACTCTCGGGCCTCACCAGCCTGTTCAATCTGTTCGCTTCGCTCACAGCGCGGACTTACGCAGACTTCACGCAGACTAACGCAGAATTATTTTCTGCGACATTCCGCGTAATCTTCCGCGTGGTTCCGCGGTGTTACGAAGTAACACAATTAGACTATATCTTCACCCTGTTAAATGCCGCTTTGCGGCAATTTCGCCTTTGGCGAAATTATTTAACAGGGGACGGCGTATTATAGCAACAAAAAAGCTGCTATCTTCATCTATTTAAAATAATCTAAATAGAATTCAGTCGTTACGAGGCGAAGCGCATAATGTTTTATGTGCTCGCTTCCCACGGTATTGCCAAAATCGAGAACCTCGCAAAACGAGGAAAGACCAATTTTGGGTTCACCGTTATAAGCCGTAATCTTGTTCCGCATTACTGCGGAACGGGACAACTGATCCTTTTTTCAGGATCCATCCCCGGGGTAACTTTTAGCCGTTGTCTCCCACCTTTCTATAAAGAATGGTCGGGTCACTAAGTTCTGCTTTCGCATCTGCGCGACTTGTCAGTCTTGCAGTTAAGCTGGCTTGTGCCTTTACGCGTCCAGTCCCGTTTCCATCGGGACTAAGCCAACCTTAATAAACTCCTCCGTTACTTTTTTGGAGGAAAACGCCCCATTTAAACTGCCCGCCAGACACTGTCCCGATCCGTTTTTGCCGGATAGGTTAGATTTTAAAACTCGGAAGATGGGTGTTTCATTGTCGGGTCCATCCCGCCCAAAAGCGGAACTTCATCCCCTACCCACTACGCTACGCATCCAAGTTTTAAAGCCAATATCAAGTTGCAGTAAAGCTCCCGGGGTCTTTTCGTCTTGCTGCAGGTATCCCGCGTCTTCACGGGAATCGCATTTTCACCGAGCTCTTCGTTGAGACAGTTCTCCGATCGTTACGCCATTCGTGCGCTTCAGAACTTCTAAATGTTTGCTTATCTTACGATAAGTATCAGACTATATCTTCATCTTTATTGAAGTAGTTTTATGATTGTTTCTTTTGCCCTCCTCCGCTTTCCTGAACCATTCATTGAGTATGCAAGATTAAGAATTTCAATAAATCCTTCTTTGGTAAGATGAATTTTTTGATCTACAATTTTGCAGATTTTTTTGAATAGCTCAAAATCTTTTTGCTTTTTAGAAAGCAAAGGAAACTTTTCAAAATGGGGAATAATTTTCGTCATAAGATCATTGTGATCTCGCACTTCAAACTTTACTGTTTTATCTGCATAGTCACGACGGATATATCCACAACCAAAATATTCTCTAATAATATCCAGAACTTGACGCTTGTCCTCATTCTGGCTTACCGAAAAACTTGGTTTCATTTCCCATCCTAAATTTGCCTTTAATTTTTGATTAAAGGTAACCGTAAAACATCCTTCACCATCAACATACCCAGTAATATATTCTGGAATGTTTCTGGTTTCCCTCAATAAAGAGGTCGGCGTGTAATGGCCTGATAAATCAGGGCCATTTCGTCCCGCTTTGCGGGACTCAGTCGTTACGGGGTTATTCGCCAACTGGCGGAAACTTCCCACGGTATTATCCATTGGTAAATTATATCACAAAATGGACTTCACCGTTATAAGCCGACTTTTTAATTCACCTCACGGCGAATTCAGGCAAGTTCTCTTACCTGAAAAGGAATTGCGCTCAAATATGTTACTTCGTAACAAACGCGGACTCCGCTGACTTTTGCGGACTTCGCGAAATTTGTTACGTGGATAGAACATTTCTGTCTATCTCTCCGTGTTGCCACGGAGGTCGGACTATATCTTCCGAGCACATCAGGCTTTATGTACTACGGTCTGACGTATAGTCTCTACGGACTCCCCCAACATTCCGTCGGGGTTGCCTCGGTATTGTCCCGCCATAGCGGGATGTTCACCGATACAGTCAGATTTTACAAAGGCAGCGCGCTATTTCTACCTTTGGACAGTTATAGTTACTGCCGACATTGACGAGGGCTTCGGGCACTCAGCGCTCAACATTTTACAATATCGAGTACCGGCACCGTTAACCTTCTCGCATCGGTCAGGCGTCACCCCCTATACATCCTCTTGCGAGTTAGCAGGGAGCTGTGTTTTTGGTAAACAGTCGCCAGAGATACTTTTGTTGCAGCCCAAACCACTGCTCCGCAGTGGAAGCACCAAATCCCAAGCGCCAAATTACAAACAATATCTAATAACCAAAATTCTAAATTCAAAACGTTTTGAATTTGAAAATTGGAATTTCAAATTTGTTTGTGATTTGGGATTTGTAATTTGGAATTCCCAATGCGAAGCATTGGTTGGGCAGGCCTTATCGCGAACTTACGGCCGCTTTTTTGCCGAGTTCCTTAACGAAGAATCACTCGTTCCCCTGAGGCTTCTCGCCTCACCCACCTGTGTCGGTTTACGGTACGATTTCTAAAACACTAACCTTAGAGGTTTTTCTCGGAAGGCTCTTCGATTGAATTAGTTAAGTAAAAACTTAACCTTACGGCGGTCCGCGAAATTTGCCATTAAAAGCAGACGCCCGGATTTTCCTGAGCATCATTTCTGATGACCGACGACGCCAAACCACTAAGGCGCTCAATCTTATTTCCTCCGTCACCCCATCGAATGTTTCAGAAGGGCCGGAATATTAACCGGCTGTCCATCGGCTGCGGCTCTCGCCATTGCCTTAGGATCGCCTAACCCGTGGTTGATTGCCATTGCCACGGAAACCTTGGATTTTCGGGGATCTAGTTTCTCACTAAATTTGCGGTTACTCATGCCAACATTCTCCCTCCCAAACACTCCAGTCCGACTCGCGTCGTAACCTTCAACGCAGTTTGGGATGCTCTCCTACCACCGCTCGCTCCTCGCCATGCTCGTCTCTTCACCTACTAATTACAAATGAAAACTAATTAGGCGAATGGCGAGTAACGTTATTAGCCATTGGCTTAATTCGTGTCAGTATTCGTAATTGGTAAAGTGAGTGACGAACGCAGTGAGGAGCGAACGATTCGTGTCTTCGGTATCTTGCTTAGCCCCGGTACATTTTCGGCGCCACTAACCATCGCTCGCTCCTCGCCATGCTCGTCTCTTCACCTACTAATTACAAATGAAAACTAATTAGGCGAATGGCGAATAACGTTATTAGCCATTGGCTTAATTCGTGTCAGTATTCGTAATTGGTAAAGTGAGTGACGAACGCAGTGAGGAGCGAACGATTCGAGCAGTGAGTTGTTACACACTCTTTAAAGGATGGCTACCTCTAAGCCAACCTCCTGCCTGTCTGTGGTTAATGACTGCCTTTTACACTTAGCAAAAATTTAGGGACCTTAGACGACGATCTGGGCTTTTTCCCTCGCGACCATGGAGCTTAGCCCCCACAGTCTAACTACTCGCCGTATTTTCTAGTATTCGGAGTTTGACTGAGGAAGCGAGCTTTCGCCCTGTCAACCTCAACCAGTAGCTCTACCCCTAGAAAATTTTTAGCGAGCGCTAGCCCGAAAGCTATTTCGGAGAGAACCAGCTATTACCAGGCTCGATTAGCTTTTCACTTCTTACCTCAGCTCATCCGAGGGTTTTGCACAACCCACCAGTTCGGACCTCCCCCGCCGATTAAGGCGGGTTCATCCTGGCCAAGGTAAGCTCGCTCTGGCTTCGGGTCTATCTCGCACTGCGTTTCGTTCACTCCTCGCTATGCTCGTCGCTTCGCCTACTAATTACAAATGAAAACTAATTAGGCGAATGGCGAATAACATTATTAGCCATTAGCTTAATTCGTGTCAGTATTCGTAATTGGTAAAGTGAGCGACGAACGCAGTGAGGAGCGAACGATGCGCTCTATTAAAACTCGGTTTCCCTGTGCCTGCATCCCGTTTAATGGGACTTAGACGCGCAATGCAAAATAACTCGTTGGCTCATTCTTCAATAGGCACCGCGTCACTCGCGCTCTGCGCGAGAAAATCACAAATCACAAGCGCCAAATCACAAACAAATCACAATGACCAAAATAACAAATTCAAAACGGGAAATCCGTTTGGAATTTTGAAATTAGAGCTTGAATATTGTTTGGAATTTAGAATTTGGAGTTTGGAATTTCCTTGTGCAAAGCACAAGCTTCGCGTCCTTGTAAGCATATGGTTTCAGGTTCTATTTCATCCCCCTTCCGGGGTACTTTTCACCTTTCCCTCGCGGTACTAGTTCACTATCGGTCATCAAGTGTATTTAGCCTTTCCGGATAGTACCGGAAGATTCCCTCAAAGTTTTTTTGCCTCGAGGTACTCAAGACTAACAATAGAAAGTCGATTTGTTTTCGCATACGAGGCTATCACTCTCTTTGGCTCCACTTTCCAATGGATTCTGCTAATAAATCGATTGATAACTTTCCCTTATTATTGCTAACAGCATGTTAATCTTACTACCCCCTGCCAACGCTCCGCGTTGGCCGCGGACTTACGCAGACTTTACGCAGACACACGCAGAATTTTTGGTTCTTCTGCGTTATTCTGCGTTCTTTCCACGTTTTTCTGCGGTCAGTGCGAAACACTGACAAGGTTTGGGCTGTTCCCGTTTCGCTCGCCGCTACTCAGGGAATGCATAGAAGCAGATATGCGCAGATTCAATTAATTATAGAAGCGGAACGGCGCGGAATTAAATCCGCGTGAATCCGCCTCTACAGTTTAAAATCCGCGTTAATCAGCTTCTACATTTTTTTATTTTCCTCCGCTTACTGAGATGTTTCACTTCAGCGGGTATACTCCGTGACTCGCCACTGCTCGCCACTCCCTTACGAAAGTACGAAATGTTACAAATGTACGAAATTTGGTTTTTCGTAAATTCGTAGGTTTTCGTATTTTCGTATGAGTGATAAACAATAGTGAGCCACGGTTCTGTGAGTTTATCACAGAGGGTTTCCCCATTCGGAAATCCCCGGATCAAAGGTTGCTAGGCACCTCCCCGAGGCTTATCGCAGCTACGCCACGTCCTTCATCGCCACTTGATGCCAAGGCATCCACCATATGCCCTTATACGGAAATCGCAAATTTGTAAACTTGTATTATTGAAACGTTTCTCAAACGCTTCGCAATGCCGTATTAAAACCAATCTCAGAAATATTAGAAATATTTTCGAGATGGATTTTTATTATCAAGCTACAATCGTCACAAGCCGTTCAGAAACGATTTTTTTCCGCCCGAGGCGGATCCGCCTTCGGCGGAAAAAAATAAAAACCGCGTGTATAACCCGCGGCTTTTCAAACAAACACAAAAATTCGCCTCAGACTTTTAGCCGCGTTATATTTTTCTGCTTATTCATTCTTATAATAAATAATAGCGGGCGCAAAATTTCTGTCAAGCCCGTCCGTCAACTGACGGAATTCTGACGAACAAATTAAAATCCCGTCTCGGGTTTAATCGAGGCGGGATTTTAATTTACTAAAACTTACTGAAGTTCTTTACGATGTATGATGTTCGGTTTCTGCCCGCAACTTTTCAAGAAGACGCGCGGCATAATCCCGACCGCCCAATCCAAAAGCCAATCCGCCAGCCAAAGCCAACATTGCAATCAAACCGGTAATAAGCGTATTGATAACGCTGACAGCAATGCCTAGTTGAACTAAAGCAGTCAACAATCCAAAAACAAACACGACCCACCAGGTTACAGTCCCTAAAGCTTTCGCGCCGTGCAATTTGGCAGTTTGAATCGTTGCCCGGATAAGATGCCTCAAGAAATTAGCAAGCACCAAAGTAGCCAGCAAGATCAAAGCCGCGACTACAACTTTGGGAATATAAAGAAGAACCTCTCGTAAAAAGTCGGATAAGGCGAAAAATCCCAGAATATCTGACGCGGCCAAGAGAAAAGCGATCAGCATAAACCAATAAACTACCTGACCGAGAAAATGACCGGCATTTAATTGCAAATTGGCTCTTTGCAAATACGCTTCAACGCCCAATCTCCTCAGGAGGGCGTCCAGCTTCAAGTAATAAATCAGCCGCTCCACCACTCGCTCCAAAACGGCCGCCACTACTAAACCGACGAGAAAAACTACTAATGCTCCCAGCAATTCCGGCACAAATCCGACCACTTGTAACCAAAGATCCTGAAGGGAGCTGACTAAAACATCAACCCAATTTTGAACAACCATTGATAAAAATTAACTTACTTAATTATCGACCTTATTTAAACAATAAAACTCGACCTTTCGAATTACTTTATACAGTATAGCATATATAAGCCCTTAAGCGGCTCCCCCTGTGGATAAATCAAAACACCTCGATAGTTGTCGAGGTGTTTTGTAATGCTATTTACTTCCCAAAATCCTGTACATCTTTGTCCCACACTTCTCGCAACTGCCGGTAGCGGCCCTCCTCATCTTATCGCCCCTACCTTTCATCTCCACTTCTTTGGCATTAACCATTTTTCTGTCCTTCGCCTTACACTTAACGCAATATCCCGTATATTCTGCCATAAGAATTTATTAAGATTGGTTCTGATTATTTTGACCTTTACCCTCAGATTCCTCTTAACGAGGTCTTTAGGTTACAAATTTAACATAGCATATCTATAAATATTTAGCTATACCGCGTATAACCGCGCCCTATTTTGCTCTTCTGCTTGCCCTGGGCGAAGTTAAGGGGTTTACCGTTATCCGTCAGCCGACGGATGGAGGGGTTTATCCTGCCGCTCCTTCGGAGTGAGCTCGCCCAAAGGACGGGAGCCTGTCGAAGGAATCCGGAGTGCCGCTAGGTCAAATCCCCCAACTCAATACGCCACTCGAGTGGCGTATTGAGTTGATAGTGGGCCTAGCGCGAAGCGCCGAGGCAACTTCTTTGCGAAATCAAATTTGGTGGACCTAGCGAGAATCGAACTCGCGTCCCGGCAATGCGAATGCCGTGTCTTACCACTGGACCATAGGCCCGCTATTTGTATATTGATGGAGTCTACCTAGTAAAATAAATAAATTCAAGAATGATAAGGACAAACCATCCGACTTGTAATATAAAAAACAAACCGATTTGAACCAATTCTAAAAGCTGAAGGCGCGAAATGCTGAAATTCTCCGACACAATGGAGTAAACATCTTCCAAAGAATCAAGTTTTTCCTTAATTGACTGCTTCCACGCCTCAAGTTTAAATTTTTTCGCCGCCAAATCATATAAACGCGCGGAATACCAATCACCGATTAATTTAATATCCCGATCCATCGCCTCGAATTCAGAGATTGAACGGGAACGAATCGCTATCACCTCTCGAAATGCCTGCATTAATTCTCTACTCCTTAAAAGAGTAACTTTGCCCGCTTGGCCCCGAATAAATTTTCCGATCTTTTTGATCCGAATATCCAAATCCGAATCCAAAGCGCGATGGCGGAGCAATTGTAAATTGGCGATTTGGAAAAGTTCAATGATTGGTTCAAATTCACCCCTGGGATCAAAAATAAAAGCGCCGTCCCAATCCACGATTATCAAATCGTCCTGCGTATATTTAATTTGACTGCTTAACGTATATTCTATTTCTTTCTCATCAAGCGGCAACTTCTCGGATTTTAAAAAACTCGCGATCTGACTGGATTTATCAAAAAATTGTTCCGGATCGCCGGTATAATCAGAAACTAACGCGACAGAATATTCCTCGGCTAACTCTTGCTTGCCGCCATGGCTTTTAATTATATGATGGCAAGCGTCAATCAGGGCCTCTCGCAATTCAAAAGTTTCCGCCGAGAAAACATCGTTGACTTCGATAGTGGCCTCAACCAGCACAACATCCGGCAAATAAGCCTTAATAACAAAAATCACCTCCCGATCTTTAATAAAATCTTTCCGCTCTTCAAAAATATATTGCCTTGGTACGGATGCGGCAAAATACTGAGGCGCGCTCTGAAGCGGTTGAAGTTCTGAGATCTCTCCCTTTTTTGTGCCAGGCGTTTCGGCTAATACAAAAGAGACTAGTTTTTGCTTCATATATACATTTTGCTTCGCAAAATCGCGGACTCCGCTGACTTAACCCACGCACCAAAACAAGTTCGACGCGGGACAAGCGCGGACTGCGCGGAAATACGAAACTTTACCTAATCTTACCATGCCCGACGGCTTTTTTCATTTATACTAGCTTCGCCTAAACTAAATATAGGGTTCTGCTATTTTCTCAAAATAACCGGCTTTTCATGAGTTAAATCTATAACACGCGAACCCTTCTTTTTGCGATTGATGCCGTAAAAAATCACCGCCTCAATTAACTCCGCTTTTTCTCCAAAAACTTCATGGTATTTGCGCGGATCGCTCAAGGGTTTCTGGCCACTTAAATTGGCGCTAGTTGCTATTAAGGGTTTATCAAGGTAGCGAAACAAACGCTTAATCCATGGATGCATTGAGATTCTAAAGGCGGCGGTGCGGTTTTGCATTGCCAGTGGCGATAAATTCTTAGCTTTCAAAACAAAATTTGTTGGCGTTTTGACATGGACCATAATATTCTTTTGCTCTTTGTTAAAAATCGCGTACTCCGAAAGCATTTTGAAATCTTTAACCAAAATCGGGAAAGCCTTGCCAGCCGGTCGGCCCTTGATTTTATAAATCTTTAAAATCGCGAGCGGATTTGTGGCGTCACAACCTAGACCGTAAACAGTCTCGGTCGGAAAAATAACTAAGCCGCCTTTTTTGATAATCCGGGCGGTTTTTTGAATAATGTCTCTTTCCGGCCTGCGGATATTAACTTTGAAAACTTGGCCTCTCATTCGTCGGGTTGCTGGGAGTTGAACCCAGGCTACGGAGTCCTTCACCCCCACACCAATATCATTCGGGCCGCCGAGATTTGAACTCGGGCTAAATCCTCCCGAAGGACTCGTGCTACCATTACACTACGGCCCGATATTTGGTGTGGGGGCGTGCCCCGCGTACTACCGTTATACTACAGCCCGCCTTCGCTCGCCGAAGCGAGCTATGGCGGGCAAGCCCGTCCCAGTAGGTCGCGCAGGCGAGAGATATCATACAAAATACGCTTTTTCAATCTCTTTTTCAATACGCTCCTGCGCTTCAGCAACGGCCTGCTTGGCCTTTTTAACGATGTCAGCTAATTCTTTATCAGAAAGATTCCCTAAAAATTTAATTCTTTTCAATAACAACTCCTTTTTATTCAATTCCGGATCGTCTAAAACTTCTTCCAGTAAAGCCGACAAAACAAAGCCAACTTTCGGACCGGGTTCAATGCCAAGATTTTTCATCACATCTTCTCCATTAACTTTCAGCATCTTTGGGCTAAGCGGATCGTGTTTAGCTTTTTCAATCATCGCCTTAAGATGCCTCAACCGATAAGGCACTGGTTTTTTCACGCCCGAACCGATTCTATCCGCTTCTCGAACCAAAAATAAATCGTCAATGTTTTCCGAGCCGACTCGGCGGACAAGGCGCCGCACGCCTCTTTCAGTAACTCCTTGCTTAACTCCTTTTTCAGTAATTATCTCCGGATCATAGACAAACATATGTTCGCGCACCAAAAGCGCGATTTTCTCTATCATCTTTCTTGGAAAATGAAGCCGATCCAGCATCTCCAAAACTATTTTCTCGCCAATATATTGGTGCTGATAAAAAGTCCAGTCGCCCTTACGACCTTCGCGCGTTTTTTCTCCCTGCGGATCAGCTTTCCAAACTCGACTTTGTGGTTTGCCAACGTCGTGCAATAAAGAAGCAAGCCGCAACTCAAGCGGAAATCCATTTTTCACCGCGTAATCTAGAGACTTTAAATTATGTTCAAAAACTGTATAGATATGATGTTTATTTTGTTCCATCCCCGCGCCTTCCTCCAGCTCCGGCAAAACATAATGGAGGATGCCCAACTCTTGCATTCGGCGCACTCCTTCAGCCGCGTCTTGAGTCATCAATAATTTTTCTAATTCATCGCGAACGCGCTCTTTGGCGATAAATTCGAGAAGCCCGGCTTTGTTCTTAATCGCCTCCGCGGTCGCGCCTTCAATGGAAAAACCAAGTTGGGCGGAAAAACGGATTGCTCTCATCAAACGAAGCGCGTCCTCTCCAAATCGCTCTTCGGAATCGCCGACAGCTCGAATAATTTTATTCCGCAGATCTTCGACGCCGCCAAACGGATCCACTAGTCCCTCGGCCCGACGTTTATGGCTCGTTACTTCAAACGCCATCGCGTTAATCGTAAAATCGCGGCGCGACAAATCTTCATCAATAGTTTTCGCGAATTTTACTTCATCCGGATGGCGTTTATCTCTATATTTTCCCTCTAATCGATATGTGGTGACGTCAACGATTTTTTTTCTTGGATCTTCGGATCTTGTCTTTACCGCCACCGTTCCAAAAGAATTTTCATAAACGCTGTCGGAAAAAATTCCCTGAATTTCCTCCGGCGCGGCATTGGTGGCGACATCCCAATCTTTAGGTTCTTTGCCAAGCAAAAGATCACGCACGCAACCGCCAACCAAAAAAGCTTCATGGCCGGCCTTAGTTAGCCGATCAGCCACTTCTTTAATTTCCGCCTCTTCGACAAAACGCCTTTCTAGGTCCTCTAAAAATTCTTTTTTTGATTCTGTGTTCATTCTCATTTTTTCCATAATTTATAAATCATAAATATTCTTTCAAAATCCGCATTGTCTCATTAATGACATCCTCATCGGGATTTTCTTTCCCAAGTCCATCATAGATTTCCAGTAAAGAATACATCGCGTCAACGCGCTTCTTATCATCTTTATATTTCTCCATATAACGAGGCAGTTGATTTTTTTCAATAGCGTCCAAAATTGTCATTTTTCCATCGGGGCCAGAAGGGCCAATTTGCGGCTCAAATAAGCCGCTTTTTTCGACTAAGTTTTCAACCAATTGCCTGAAGCGTAAATTCCTATTTTCTTCGGATTTTGGTTCTTTTTCGAAGTTCATACGCGAAAATCCCCGATCTCGATAAAAACATTATAAGGCTTTTCCATGATTCATTCCAGTACTGTTCGCTTTCAATTGACTCGTATCGCGAGCGGAGGTATTTTTTATATAAGTTCTAGCTCCTTGAAAATTTGGAGGCAAATCGTGAAACAATACCTCAACTTGCTGGACGATATTCGGAAAAATGGAACTCCCAAGGCCGACCGCACGGGGGTCGGAACGCTTAGCGTTTTTGGACGGCAGCTGCGCTTTGATCTTTCTAGCGGCTTTCCGGCGGTAACAACAAAAAAATTATTCATGAAGGGTGTGATCTACGAATTGCTGTGGTTCTTGCGCGGCGATACCAATATTAAATTTCTTCAGGAAAACGGAGTGCATATTTGGGACGAATGGGCTGACGAATGCGGGGAGTTGGGTCCGGTCTACGGCGGCCAATGGAGGCGCTGGGACGCTCCCAACGGGGAAAAAATAGACCAAATTTCTCAAGTCATCGAACAAATCAAAACCAATCCCGACAGCCGGCGCCTTATTGTCAGCGCCTGGAATGTCGCCGATATTGGAAAAATGAAACTCCCGCCCTGCCACTGTTTATTCCAATTTTATGTCGCTAACGGCGTTCTTTCCTGCCAATTATATCAACGCAGCGCCGATATGTTTCTCGGTGTGCCTTTCAATATCGCGTCATATTCGCTGTTACTGATGATGGTCGCGCATGTCACGGGTCTAAAACCGGGCGAGTTTGTCCACACTTTCGCTGACGCGCACATTTATCTTAATCACCTTCCTCAAGTAGATGAGCAATTGAAGCGCGAACCAAGGCCTCTGCCGACAATGCTTATCAAGCGGCAAGTGAATTCAATTTTTGATTTCCGATACGAAGATTTTGAACTGATTGGTTATAATCCGCACCCGCCGATTAAAGCAAAGGTGGCGGTATGAGGGCTTCTATCATCGCGGCAATGGCGAAAAATGGGGTTATCGGAAAAGAAAATACTCTGCCATGGAAACTGCCGGCCGATCTTAAGCGGTTCAAGAAAATAACCATCGGGCATACCGTGGTCATGGGAAGAAAAACGTACGAATCAATCGGCGGGACGCTTAAGAAAAGAATAAATATTGTGCTGACCAGACAGCCCGACTACCAAGCTCCGGGCTGTCTGGTAATTCACGCGATAGAAGAAGTTTTTGAAAAAGCCAAAACTGAAGAAATTTTTTTCATCGGCGGCGCTGAAATTTATAAACAAGCCCTGCCCATGGCTACACGGCTCTATATGACGATAATCAATCATGATTTTGAAGGAGATTCATATTTCCCGCCGTTGAACTGGTGGGAGTGGGTGGAAATAGACCGCCAACAAGGAAAAACTGACGAGAAAAATCCGTACGAATTTTGCTTTCTAACTTTTGAGAAGAAATATTAATTCCCCGCCGGGCCTGACTCGGTGGGGATTTTTTATATTGCGGTGCCTTTTGGTTAAAATCCGAACTTTTTTTGATGAAAATCCGGACTGCGAATTTTGAAATCCAATCGCTCGGGTGGGCCCCATAGCAAAGCCTTCGGCTTACTACGGGGCAAGCAAAAAGCAAGAATTTTTGTTTACCCCGTAGTCAGATACGAAGTATTTGTACTTCGGGGCCCGCCCTCGCTTCTTGCCCCGTAGCGAACGCGAAGCGTTCTGCTTCTGGGGTTCCGCCGCCGCCGAATTTCATGCCACCGAAGTTGACGCGCCGCAAATTTCTAAAGTTTTTTCTTTATAAATTCAATCGTCCTGTATAATTCTTCTACTAAATCTTTTTGTTCCGGTTTATCTTTGAGCCGATTTCCCGTCCTTTCTAAAATTATTTTTGTTGCAGGATAATATCTCTTAAAATTTCTTAATTCGTATACCGAGGCAATTTGAACATCGATAAATGGCCTGCCGTCTGATTCCTTTCGATCAAATTATGGTAATTTTCAAAATCTCTTTGTCGCCCCTCTTCTTTCTTGATGTTTACGAATTGCCAAAATTTATAAACACCGGCAACCAAAGTTATTACCAAAGTTAGTCCGGCTGCATTTGTGTTTAAAAAATTGATAATTTCTAAAATCATAAGTTATATCTTAAAATCTAAAAAACTAATCTCTGTTGACTTACAGACGCTAAATTCCGAATATCGATTTTTTCAATTTTAATTTCAGGCATATTTTCTGTTTTTCCGTTTTTATGTATTAAAAATAAATATTCTTTGTTTTTTCCGTTAGTGTCGTTAATCCATTCGTTTGTTGTTCTGGTTATTGTGGCCATTACATTCTTTTTGTAGTCCATTTCAATAATAGAAACTTTTTTCTTTAGATTTTTCAAAATTTCCTTTATCGCTTGCAATGTAGCTCTGCCATTATTGTTATAAGACAAAACCACATATTTTGCCGGTGTATTTTTCATCAATCTTTCTATCGCCTCAATAACTATATATTGCCCCTCGTCATTTTTTCTAAATTCTTCAAAAATGGAACCGGAAATTGTGTCGCCAACATCTTCCCGCCTGTTTGCCACGCCAACTAATTTTGGTTTGTCATTCAAACAAATTGTTTTCCAGATATGATAATAAGAAGCGTATCTAACACGAGAGGGCGGCATTAACTCGTTTGAAGAACCATAAGGCGGATCGTAATACGCCAAATCAACTTCAATATCATTCACTAAATCAAAAATATCTTTTTGATAAACTTTGTGTGGTTTGTCGTCAATAACCAAACGAGGCACTTCCATTTTCATTGTGTTATAAGCGCGAGGAGCCCATCTTTTCAAATACGAAACTTGATGACCAACAGAACTATCAACCTTGTCCATTGCTATTATCAAACTAGTAAGTAATACAGATTTTTCAATTTTATCTTTTGCGATTTTATCAATTTCTTCTCTTATCACGTCTAGTTTTTTTGTATTGTGTAATTGCCAAATTCTTTTTCTGCCGTCTTTCTGCGTAGCGGAACCGCCGTTCGGCTCGCCGCCATAATTCTCAGAAAACCAGCCGTATTTTCCGGGAAGTTTATTAAGATGTTCTATAATCGGCAAATAATAACTTGCTGGTTTTCTATTCAATAAATAACATTCGCCGAAAACTTTTGACCAATCTGCGATATCGTTAGCAAAAACGGTATAGCCAGCTTGTTTCAATGCTTGAGAAACTCTTGTTGTACCAGAAAAACCGTCTAAAATTGTTTTAACATTTAACGGTTTTATCAATTCTAACAAAGCAGGAAGTATTTCCCTTTTAGAGCCAGTATATTTTATGCCTTGAGTTTCCATAAGTAAAAAACGCTAGATTAACTTCTAGTATCATTTTAGCATTTTTATTTAATATGGTCTATTTTGAGAAACTGAAAAATTGCTGGAGTATTTTTTCGTGAGTATCCTTGCGAGAAACAAGGATTTTAGCGATTAAAGTAATTAGTGGTTCGTTGATTTTATAGCCACCAACGAGTAATTCTTTGAAAAAGGGCTCTGCGTTCTCAGTGTGCGTCCACATTCCGCGTTGTAAAGCATTAGCTTTTGCATCGCCATATCTAACTTCAAAAATATAATTGCCTTTACTATCAAAAAACTTATAAATTGGAAATGTCTTTTTCCTGCCGATTTTGCGAGGCGGTAAAAATTTTATCTTTTTAACAGAGGAATACGCTTTTTGTAAATCAAAAACTATCACTTTAAACTTCATCTCCTTTTCGTTATAAATCAACGGCAAAACATTTACAGAGCCAAAATCCTCAAAACATTTATTATTCAAAATTTCTCTAATTTTATTAACATCATTTGTTCCTCGTTTGCCAACTTCCTTCTGCAAAAGAGAGAACATTGATACATCTTTATTCGTAGAAAGCTGAAGCGGACCAAATCCATAGGTTTTGATACTTATCGGAATTTCTTCCTTGGTAGCAGTTTCAGTAATTCTTATGTCTTCTTCAAATTCTTTTGCTCTAAATTTTTCTTTGCCTGTATGTTTTGCCGTAAAACCATTAACAAACTGGTTTATGTATTCCGTAAGAGCTATTTCAGCAAGATCGCCGTGCGTTTTATTCCCGATTATTCTCATTGAAAAAATATTGCCCAAAACGCTAAAAATCATCGGGTCTTTCCCGCTAAAACTTTTAACAAATTTTGTTAGGAAATTATCAAAAGATGACATAATTAAAAATCACTGAAAAAATTGGACAATTTTAAACCAAGTGCTTTCGCCACTTTTTCTATGTTTTCCAAGGTTATATTTTTCTCTGCTCTTTCTATCATTCCAATGTAGGTTCTATGAACGCCGGCTTTAGCGGCCAATCCTTCTTGCGACAATCTTACGCCCAAAACCCTAATTCTGAAAATTGGCGGTGGGGGAGGGATTCGAACCCTCGAAACGGTTTTACCCGTTTAACGGTTTAGCAAACCGCGGCACTAGACCACTATGCGACCCCACCAATGTTTATATCTTAAATTACTCTCTATAGCGACGCAAGTGTTTCGGATTATTACTGCCAACCATCGCTAAATATCGAGCTACTTCTTTTTGATTATCAAGCCAAACGTTTCTGCGGTTGCGGCTCAACCTGGGCTGGAAACCATAATTTTTAAGTATTTGCATTACCGAAGATACTAACGGCAATGATGCGCTACAAAAATCTAATTTTTTATAACAATACTGTTTTTCTTTAACTTTATATTTATGTATTACCAAACATCCATCCGTATCCACTAAGCCCCGCAAGCAGGCAATTCGAAATTTTTTATTCTTTTTTATCCAGGTAGGAATATCGATTTGTTGCTTTATTTTATTGCCAATTTTTAATCCCAGCTTTTCGGTGCAGAATTTTATTAATTCGGTTCGCGATACTACGAAGTCATTTACTGAGTCTTTAGGATAATGATATTTACTAGGCGAAACACCGAATAATTTTTTTATAAGTTTTACTACATATTTACCATATTTTTCATCGTCGCGGTGATGCAGCGTTATAGTAAGTTGATTTTTAGTGATTCCGCCGTCGCCCATTACTATTCCTACAAATTCCGCTAATTTTTCTGATTTCCGGGGCCTTTTAATGGGTTTAGTTACATTAATTATTGGGTGAGGTTTGAATTTTCCTTCTCGCTCCCACCACAAAAACCACCTTTTCTTTCTATATTCGGGATCGCCGCCAATATATCCATATTTTTTATAAACTGCAATCCCTCCGGCGCTGGAACCGCTAGAAACATACCAAAAGGGTTTTTTTATTTTGATTTTGGTTGGTATTGGCTCACCTAATTTTTTAGATAAAAATTTGATAGCCCCAAATGACATAGTAAATTTTTCTCTTTTCCAATCAGTTAAAGTTCTTGGATTGACGTTAAGAATCTTTGCCAGACGAGAATTTGTTAATTTTAATTCTACTAGACATTTATTAATAAATGCTCGCTGTTTTCCTTTATGAAATTTGACTCTTTTAGAATTAACCATTTCAGCCATATCTCTATATTACCTTATTGTTAATAATTTTTCGACTTGGTTTTTAAAAGGTTGTGTGCTATTTTTAATAAGTTATGGCGAATGACAATTCTAAAAATTTAAAACGTCCGCCGGTAGTGGTGGTAATGGGTCATGTTGATCACGGCAAGACGACGCTATTGGATTATGTCAGGAAAACCGCTATTGCCGCCAAAGAAGCGGGAGGAATTACGCAATCCATCGGCGCCTATGAGATCATTCATTCTCCGAGTGAATCGCGGACTAACGCAGATTCACCCCCACACCAAAATTTGGTGTGGGGGCAAGCGCAGACTGACGCAGAAAAAATTCAGCGTAATTCCACGTCAAGTCAGCGCAATTCCGCGGAAAGTGATTTTGCGACTGGTCACAAAATCACTTTCATTGATACTCCAGGCCATGAGGCATTTTCAAAAATGCGCGCTCGCGGCGCGAAAATTGCCGACATCGCGATTTTGATTGTGGCCGCCGATGACGGCGTAAAACCGCAAACCAAAGAAGCGCTGAAAATAATTCAGGAAGCTAAAATTTCTTTTGTTGTCGCGATAAACAAAATTGATAAGCCGAATGCCGATATAGATAGAGTAAAAAACGAACTGACGCAAGCCGGCATACTTTTGGAGGGCTACGGCGGCAATGTCAGCTGGCAAGCAATCTCGGCAAAAACCGGACAAGGGATCAACGAACTTTTGGATTTGATACTTTTAACGGCAGACGTGGAAAATTTAACTTTCAACCCGCGAAATCAAGCAAGAGGATTTATTTTGGAAGCAAAACTTGAAAGCCGTCGAGGCATCACCGCGGCCGCGATTATAAAAGATGGAGCTTTAGAATTGGGCGATGATATCGCCTCGGGAAAAGCAACGGGTAAAATCAAAATTCTGGAGAATTTTTTGGGCAAAAAAATAGAAAAAGCAACGCCGTCGGCGCCTGTTCTAATCGTAGGATTTGAATCTTTGCCAAAAGTAGGAGAAGAATTTATTGCCGGCCAGCTTAATGGGAAAACTACCCCAGAGATAATAAAAGAAAGGGCGGTTAAGCCGGCGACAACGGCGGCCAAAACGGATTTATCAATCTTCCGGATTATTTTGAAAGCCGATGTTTCGGGTTCATTGGAGGCGCTTTCGGGGGTGATGAAACATATCCCCCGGCCAAGCAACGCGGAAATTGAAATTATCGAAGAATCAGTCGGCGATATTTCCGATGGCGATGTTAAATCGGCCACCGCGACAAAAGCGACGATCGTCGGCTTTAAAGTCAGAGTTGCCAAAGCGGCGGAAAATTTAGCCAAGTCTCAAAGCGTTAAAATAATTCAATCCGACATTATTTATGATTTGATAAAGGCGCTTGAACGGGAACTTTCTTTGTTGAGCAAAACGGTGATTTTGGGAGATTTAGAAGTGCTGGCAATTTTCGGCAAGCCGCAAACCGGAACAATCAAAAAAGGGCTTGCGTCGAAGGGATCAAGGCGGCAGATTTTTGGCGGCAAAGTCATCTCCGGAGAAATTAGAAACAACACGATCCTTGAAATTATCAGAAAAGATAAGCCGATTGGGCAGGGCAAAATAATAAATCTCCAAAAAACAAGACAAGACGCGCAAAAAGTGGAAGCCGGCAATGAATGCGGCATTTTATTCGAATCAGAAGTAACAGTAACTGTCGGCGATCATCTTTTGCTTAAATGAAATATTTTCGCGCTCAGCGCGTAAGCAGTTTAATAAGAGACGAATTGAATAAATTACTTTTGCGTTATGTTGAAATACCGGAAGCGCTGACAACTATTACCGATGTGGCTGTTTCAAAAGATTTAGATCGGGCGGTTGTGAAATTTAGCGTCTTGCCATCGGAAAAAGCCGAGCGAGTCTTGAAAATTTTAAATAAAGCTCGGGGTAACTTACAGTATCGGCTTTTAAGAAAAATAAATATCAAGCCGATGCCGCAGATTGCTTTTGAAATTGATTACGGCCCGACAAAAGCCGCTAGCATTGAAAAAGCGCTGATGAATGAGTAATAATAGGAAAAGGAGGTGCGGCCGGGTAGCCAATTGGGAAGGCAGCTGTCTGCAAAACAGCTATGAGTGGGTTCGATTCCCATCCCGGCCTCAAAATTTCCGCATCGGGACAAAAGAGTCATGCGGGAGTTCGACTCTCCCCCAGGCCTCTGAACTGAAATTTTCACAAGAAAATTTATAGAAAATTTATATGCCGGGGTGTTGGAATTGGTAGACAATCACGACTTAAGATCGTGTGCCCAAAAGGCGTGCGGGTTCGAGTCCCGCCCCCGGCACCAATATTAAAAATCTCCCATATGGGAGATTTTTCCTGATCCGTCAGCCGACGGAGGGGGAGGATTTATCCTGAGCCGAGTCGAAGAAATTTCTTCAAGACTTTCTCGTTTTCATTGAAATCAGTATTACTATTTCTTCCTTTCCTTAAAAATCCTTGCTTGATAGCTAGTCTGTCAGCCAAGTCGTTTAATAGTCGATAAATAATTTCTTTACTCGCTTTCTGGTCAATCCAATAATGATCGCCGTTGCCGCAATTATCACAAACCGAAGCATCTATCGCTTTCTGACTATCATTAGAGCCCGCCCTGGTAACGAAATCCACGTAGTCGCAGTTTTCTTGATATAACTCGTAAAATTTCCGAAGCAGCTGTCTTTGCCTTTTATTAAGTTTCTTAAGATCCAGCTTTTCGTCTTGCAGGGTAGTGTAGTAATGACACGTCGTCGCTGGCTTCTTATGTTTACGCTTTTTCGCCACTGCGTCCTCCGGACAAATTCTCAATGGACTAAATAAATCCTAAATCACTCGCGTACGAAAATCAATGACCAAGTGTTGCGCTTACTTGTTGAACTTACGAAATTTTCAATTTGACTTATTATTATAAGTATGCTAACATTACGGCAATGTTAAGCTTGGTAGTTCCGGCGCGTAGTCGGAATGGCTTAACAAGTTGTTCTTTCCATGCCTACCGGCAGGCAGGCAAAAGGAGGATTTGTGAACACCGATCTTCCTCATAATCTTCGGCGCGAACGCGCTTTGAAGCGCCTTGGTTCTTTCTTTTTGCTCGCAGGCATTATCGCTATTGTGATTGCGCCTCTGATTATCGCGAATTTCTCCGAAGCGGGCATCGCTACTCGCGATCAATATGCTTCGATCGGATTAGCGGCGATTTTCTTTGTTGCCTTCTTCATCGCCGTCAACAATAGGAAGACCGTCAGAAAGCGCCTCCCTAAGGAAGAATAACAAAAACACCCCGTTAGGCAGACTAACGGGGTTTACGGTTCAATAATGCTAAGAAAACTTTGGGTCCTCTTAAATCCTTCTTTAATGATTGAACTAAAATCAACGTCTTTGAATCTTACTTGCTCCAGGTCGGGTACGGCATTTGGCGGTTCGATGATAATAAATCTACGCTCGGAGGCGACGCGCAAGGGCGTTATTTCCTTGGAACAATGCCAAACGCTAAAATCTTGATGGGCTTGCAAAAAATGGATAATGCCGATGGCGTTTAACGTGTCCTGTAAATATCTCAATCCGCCAAACATTGCTTGATGCCACGACATCCTGGCTTTACTCAAAGGATTTTTGTTCAAGATCAAAATGACAGTATCGCAATTCAATTGCGAAATCTGTTTTGAGACCGACGAAAATACAAAACCATCAGAAAATTTCCGGTCTCCGATTTTTACCGCCTCGAATGCTCCCGGAACACTAGCCGAAGCCAAAATGTATTCTTTAAGCAATTCCGGATTGTCTTCAACTTCTTTGTCATGACTGGAAACCACCTGAAACCTGCGCGCCAAAAACTCCGATATATCAGAACAAAGCAAATCATCGGCCGGAAAATTTTCCGACTTGTCGTTGATTAGAACAATGCCTAAAGTCCACGGCTGTTCGACAACTTTTCTGACATTAAGACTGCTAATCAATTTAATAAGTTTATCATTGCGAAAAAGCGCGGGTTTTCCCTTGAGCAGACGATAGCTAATAAACTTGCTGTTAAAAATCGCCTCTGGCCCCAATTTTTCGATAAGTAGCCAAATGATTTCCAGTTGATTAACGCTTTCCAGCGCATTGGTTTCGGCAATTTTAGCCGCGTTGATGGCGCCAACCGAAGTCCCAAACAAAGCGACCGGTTTAACGCCCCTCGACCAGATTGCTTTAGCGGGACCAATGGAAAGAACGCCGTTGAATCCTCCGCTATCAAAAATAACCGCTGTTCGATCGAACGTGGACTTCATCCCGACCTCCGCGGAAGTTGATTTTTAATGAACTGCGGCTACTTATAATTTAATTCTCTCTGGCGCTTTAGTCAAATTTTACTTTCAATTTCCGCGATTTTTGCCGATTAAGTTTGGGAAGCCTGATTGTCAACACTCCGTTTTTAATGCTGGCTTGGGTTTTTTCCGGGTCGATTTCTTGCGGCAAAATTACCGATCTTGAAAATTTCCCCCAATAACACTCTTGATAAAAATAATCTTCTTCTCTTACTTTTTTCTCGCGCTCTCTTCTCCCTCTTATGGTGACTGACTCGCTGGTTATGGAGATGTCCAAATCCTCCGGATTGACGCCGGCAATGGCGGACTCAATCACAATTTCATTCGGCGTTTGATGCACGTCTATCGCCAGTTGCCCGTCGCCTTCATCAACAAATTCTGCCGCTTCGTTATCATCGGAAACTTCTGTCTCTACTTTTTGTTCTTCAAGAACGGCCGGGCCGGCTTTAACCAACTCGGCTTCCGCCTCTTTATTCACCTCCTTGCTGACATTGGCTAATTCGTTAAAAAAATTTTTTGTTTCTTCATCCATATTCCCAATAAATGATACCAATATACGAATGTGTACTAATGATACAAATTGATACTAATTCTTATCTCTGTTTTATGCCTGTAATTTTTTAAGCTTTTCAAAATCCACTAAAACAATGACGGCCATAAAAATTAGAAATACCGTCGCTAAGCTCAAGGGTTCAAATTTAATTATAAGATAATTGAAAATAGAGTGCAATAAGGTCGCCCAGAAAAGACCGGCGGCGATCGCGGCGAAATAACCGGATCGCGCGATTATGCTTCGCGCCCAATAGTAGCCGACCAATCCGGAACTTAAAGCATGAAGCAAAGTTGCTCCCACAAAACGCAAAGCCGTAGTTTCAAGCGGACCGATATTTACCTCAAAACCGTTAGATTGGACGACTGACGCGATATTTTCAACTGCCGCGAATCCCAAAGCAGCCACGATCAAATAAATCATCGCGTCAATCGGCTCATCGAATTCCTTGCGTCCTTTAATAACGAAGTAGACGGCGCCAAACTTAAAAACCTCCTCAATCGCCGCCATCGAAAACAAAGCGATCGGGCTTAATGTCTGAACGCCGATTTTAGGGCCGAAGATATTAAAAAATATCTGCATCTGCAGTACCAGAAAAGTCACGGCCGCCCCGGCAATAAAAGTGTAAATGATCAACTTCCGGGGCTCCGGCTGGCGGCGATCTTCTTGTAAAAAAAACAAAAGCCAGGCAAAACTCGGCAGTAAACCTAGAATTATGGAAATCAAAAAAATCATTTCAAATTTAATTCCACCTCTCGATCATTAATAATTTTTTATTTTCGGTCGGTAAAATTTGATAAATTTCTTCGGTAATAAAGGGCATAAATGGGTGCAATATTTTTAGAGAACCTAAAAGCAGCGCCAGCAAAACTTTTTTAACTTCTTCATCATCTCTTTTTTTACTTGCTTCGATATATTTATCGGCAAACTCATGCCAGATAAAGTCATAGATTTTATGAAGCGCGGGGCCAAGTTCGTAGCTTTCGATATTCGCCCTAACCTCCGTTTCAATAATTCTCAATTTCTCTAAGATTGGTTTGTCGTCAACATGTTCGATGTTCGGTGATCGATCGCTACGCTCGATGGAAACGTTTTCATCTCGATCATCTCGAACACTTCGCACATATCTCGCTATATTCCACAATTTATTCGCGAATTTTTTTCCAGCCATCACCGCGGTTTCATCCCAGTGAATGTCTTGAGTGCCCATTGCTTGCCAAATAATTCCAAAACGGGTGGCATCGGCGCCATATTTTTCAATCAGTTCAAGCGGATCAATGCCCGTACCCAAACTCTTAGACATTCTTTTGCCTTCTTTAGTTAAAATCGTGGCGTGAATTAAAACTTCCGGAAACGGCTCTTTTTTCACAAATTCCAAACCGGAGAAAATCATTCGCGCAACCCACAAATTAATAATATCACGAGCGGTTATTAAAACATTTGACGGATAAAAATCTTCTACATCTTTTTCCGAAAGTCCCGCAAGCGGCCAGAGCGCCGAAGAAAACCAAGTGTCCAAGACATCCTGCGATTGCTCCATCTCGCATTCTTTACAAAATGGGCATTGTTCTGGTTTTTCCGTGGCCACAATAAATTTTTCTGCGTCAGTCCGCGTATAGTCTGCGCTATGCCCCGCACCGTGCTCTGCGCTGGTGCTGGGGTCAGTCTGCGCCTGTTTACAAAAGTAAACAGGAATCTGGTGCCCCCACCAAATTTGTCGAGAAATACACCAATCTTTTATATTCTCCAGCCAACTAAAAAGGATTTTTTCGAAATTTTGGGGAATTATTTTAACTTTGCCCGATTTAACGGGTTTTAAAGTCTTTTCCGCGAGTTCGCTCATTTTCAAAAACCATTGATCGCTTAACATCGGCTCTAAAGTCGCGCCGCAGCGATAACAAACCGCTAAATTGTGCTGATAATCTTCGATTTTTTCTATCAGTCCCAGCTCTTGCAATTTAGCAACGACTTTTTCGCGCGCTTCCAAAACTTTTAGCCCTTCAAAATCTTTCCCGGCCCCCACGGTCATCCTTCCACGCTCGTCAATTACTTGATAAAAGGGGAGTCCGTGCCGCTCGGCAATCTCGGCGTCCAAAAGATCATGGGCGGGCGTTACTTTTACCGCGCCCGTGCCAAAATTCATATCAATCGCGTCATCGGCAATTATAGGAATCTCTCGGCCTACTAATAGCAAATTAACCGATTCACCAATTAATTTTTTGTAACGTTTGTCTTTGGGATTCACGGCCACTGCCGCGTCACCTAACATTGATTCCGGTCGAGTAGTCGCCACCACCACAAATGCAGACTCCGCAGACCTTAGCGGACTTCGCGGACTTTTTCCGCGTGGTCTGTCATCGTCCGTCTTAATCTGTGTTTTGAGCGGATAACGAATATACCACAGTTTCGCTTTTTCCGGCTTATATTCAATCTCTAAATCAGACAATGACGTCTGACATCTCGGACACCAACTGACCACTCGCTTACCTCGGTAAATAAGGCCCTTTTCGCAATAATGGATAAACGCTTTTTTAACCCAATTCGCGTAATCCGGGTCCATAGTAAAACGGGCGCGCGACCAATCGCAGGAAGCGCCCAGTCTTTTAAGCTGTTCCAAGATAATGCCGCCGTATTTTTCTTTCCATTCCCAAACTTTTTCAATAAATTTTTCCCTTCCCAGATCCCAGCGGCTTAACCCTTCTTTTTTAAGCTGTTTTTCCACCACATTTTGCGTAGCAATGCCGGCATGATCAATCCCCGGAAACCAAACGGTTTTATAACCCTTCATCCGATGATAGCGAATCAAAATATCCGCGATGGTAGCGTTAAGCGCGTGACCCATATGTAGGGAGCCGGTGACATTCGGCGGCGGCAAATGGATACTATAGTTTTTAGTTTTAAGTTTTAAGTTTTTGAGATTAGCAAAATTATCGGGGTTAAAATAACCAGATTCCTGCCAGAGTTTATAAATTTTTTCTTCGGTCACTTTTGGATCGTAAGCTTTGGATAGTTCTTCCGTCATTTTATTATTATAACTTTTGTAACCAAAAGAAAAAACCTCATTATAAGGCTTCATAAGGCTTCCGAAGAATATTTTTTAACATACCGTCAAGTCCATACTTCTATATTCCGATTGTGAAATAGAAGTACAAGATGGTTGTTATTAATCCTTTCGAGGGTAAAAAAAAGGCAGCCATTGGCTGCCGTGTATAAAAAGAACCGTGAGGTTTTGCGAACTTTCCGTCCGCATTATGTCCGCTTGTAAAGCGGTCTTGGAGACTATTCAGTTTTCAGTGGGCTAATTTCATTATAGATCGCGGCTTGCTTCCCGCAAGGAGCGCCTGTGGATAACTATTACTTCTTTCTATAAAGCCAAAATTGTAAAAGGATGACGGCATTCATTGCGCCGCCAACGGTTTGAGCAAAGCCGATGAAAAAATCGCCGCGCATCCAACCATAAATACTCCAGACGCACCAGCTCATAAATCCTAAAAAGAAAAATGACAAAGAAAGTCCTCTTGTATTTTTATTTTTGTAATTCCTATAAATCTGCGAAGTCAAACCATAAGCAACCAGCACGAGCGTGACAATCACGGCAATCACTCCCATTATTTGCATCAGTTTTCCTTTCAAAAAGCTGGTTCCAGATTAACAAATGAACTCACAAAGTCAAATTTGATTGAGCAATAACCCGCAACTTTTTACCCCTTAATTTAAAAATATACGCCGCGGCCGCGATCATGGCCGCGTTGTCGGTGTTGTATTTAAAATCTGGGCATACGAACTGCGCGCCTACGCCTTTGGCTCCAGCAACACGAACGCGCCCATACGAATATAATTTCTTAGTTTCTTTTTCTAAGGCCGCGCGGAGCGATTTGTTTGCCGCGACGCCGCCGCAAAGCAAAACTGACTTAACGCCAAATTCTCTTGCCGCCCGCATTGTTTTACCAATTAAGACGTCAATCGCGGCTTGCTGGAATGATGCCGCTATATCAGCTTTGCTTACGAAAGTACAAAACTGTACGAAATTACGAAAGTTATTGCTACAGTCATTCTGACTGTCCATAATTTTTTTCGTACTTTCGTATGTTTTCGTATTTCCGTAAGAACTTTTCACATCTCGCAAATAATATAAAACGGCCGTCTTCAATCCCGAAAAGCTAAAATCATAATTTTTTCCGCCAGCTGGCGGATTAAGCATCGGGCGGGGAAAATTTATCGCCCGAGGATTGCCCTTTTTAGCAATTTTTTCGATCTCTGGGCCCCCCGGGTATGGAAGATTCAATAGACGCGCCACCTTATCAAAGGCTTCTCCGGCGGCGTCATCTCGAGTCTCGCCCAGTTTTTTCCACTTGGTCAGCGAATCCATTTTCAACAAAATAGTATGCCCGCCGCTCACCAGCAACGCAACCGCTGGGAAGTTCATTCTAACGTTCTTAAGAACGTTAGAATGAAGGTGTCCCTCCAAATGATTCACGCCAAGAAGCGGTTTTTTTAGTTTTTTTGCTAAATTTTTAGCGAATTCAATTCCTGCCCAAAGCGCAGGCTCCAGTCCGGGACCGACAGTCACGGCAATTGCGTCAGTTATAAGTTTTAAGTTATAAGTTTTAAGTTTTTTCAAAATAAGTGGCAGATTTTTAATATGTTCGCGCTTGGCCAAATTCGGCACCACCCCGCCGAACGGCCGGTGGATTTTTATTTGCGACGAAACAATGTTTTTTAAAACTTCAAAACGAAGTTTTGAACCCTGAGCTTGTCGAAGGGTTCCCTTGCAATCAACCAAAGCAATTGAGGTTTCATCACAAGATGTTTCTAGCGCAAGAATCCTCATTTTATAATTTCACCTGCCCCATCACTAAAGAAGCGTGGTTCTTTCGCTAGGGCAATTAGCCCGTTGCGAAATGCTTCTTTTAGTGCGGGGTCACAACTGGTTTCTATGGCAAGTATCCGCATTGAATTGATACTATTCTAAAACTAATTGTTTATCAATTAAAAACCCGCGATTTTATCACGGGTTATGGAAACTGCTCAAATCAATCTCCGCGCCGCATCGGCATTGATATTTCAAAATTCCTTTCTCGGCGGCTATCGGAGTAACGCAAATCGTAAATCTTGCGGCGCGTTTTCCACATTGCTGATGGCGCTTTTCAAACTTCTTCATTTTCTTAACATCGCTCGCGCTAAACGAAATCAAAATGTCCATTCTACCACCCATCATAATCAGTCAAATCAATATCTTTACCGCAGGCGCATTCAACTCTGATGATCGTGCCAATCGTAGTTGGTGTAAAACAATAGGTGATTTTTCCTCCGATAGCTCCGCCGGTTTTACCGCGATACCTGCATCTATGTGTTTCTTTCCATTCGCTTAATTTCTTAACTTCCTCAATGCGAATAACAAATTTAAAAGCCGGCTCTAGCGGATTTGGCTTGAATGACATAAACCACTCCTCCTTCAATGTTCTAACAATGTTCTAAGTAAATGGTAACAGATACTTTTTAAAATTCAATCTTCATAATAATAAGCTCATCTATTTTCATTCTAATGTTCTCAAGAACATTAGAATGAATCCACGTAATAAAAAAATCCCGCGCTAAAGAAGCTAGGGCGGATTTTAGAATCTGCCGAAATTAGAATCTAACGAAAAAGATTCAAAAAAGATTGCAATAGATTTCCTAAAACTGATTGGCTAGGCGCGGCGCTGGATGGAGGTGGCGGAGGCAATGATCCGTCTGGCGGAGGCATGTAAGATCCGTCTGGCGGAGGAGTAAATCCTGCTGGCGGCGCGGATTGCTGATATTGCTGTTCAAATTGCTGCTGATACTGCTGTTGGTATTGTTGTTCCGTTTGCTGCTGCATCTGTTGCTGATACTGCTGTTGGTATTGTTGCTGCAATTGTTGCGCTTCTTCTGGCGACATTGAAGGCGGCTGAGCATCACCCGAAGGCGCAAAATCAGCTCCGTAGGGATTCTGCTGAAACTGTTGTTGGTACTGCTGAATCTGTTCCGATGATGGCGGCGCCTGCATTTCGCCCGGCGCGCCTTCTTGGAATTGCTCTTGGAATTGCTGTTGATATTGCTGGATCTGTTCGGGAGAAGGAATCACGCCGGCAGGCGGTTGAAAACCTTCAGGAAGCTGTCCCTCAAATTGCTGTCGGAGCTGCTGAATCTGTTCTGGAGAAGAACCAAATCCTCCGGGACCGTCGGGGCCACCCGAGCCAAATCCTTCCGGAGGGCCCATCTCGCCCATCATTTGTCCAAAACACTCTTGCATCTTATCTCCCAATTCCCGGCTGGGCATTGCCGTGCCGGCGCGCAATTGCTCAATAAAATCCGGACCCAAAGCAGAACTCAAACAACCCCGAACTTCAGGCGGCGCGTTATCAAACGCCTCCAGCATCATTTGTTTCCCTTCCTCCATTTGGCGTAAATCTCCTTCAGAAACCAAACCGTGTTCTTTGGCAAAGTTAAAACAAACTTCTTGGTTGACGGGATCTTCGCAAAAAGCTTCACACTCTTCTTTCCCCCTGCAGTCGCCTGGGCCTTTTCCGCCGGTTTTGCGCGCCATTTCAGCATCTTCCGGCGACATCAAGCCATTTTCTATGGCAAATTCAATACAAACCGGCATATTTTCTTCTTTTTCGCAAAAATCTTCGCATTCCCTTCCGCGGCAGCCGCCCGGCCCCTTGCCGCCGGTTTTCCGCGCCATTTCTGCTTCTTCCGGAGAAACAAATCCGGCGGCTTCGGCAAATACTATGCACTCTTCAAAATTATCCGGTTCAGCGCAATATTCATCACATTCTTCTCTGCCTCGGCAAGGCGGCGGCTTTGCTCCTTTTTTCATCGCCTCCAATACCATCCTCGCTTCTTCAAGTTCATCTTCCGGAATAAATCCGGCTGCTTCGGCAAAAGCTATGCATTCTTCCATACGGCTTGAATCACCACTCTCACAATAATCCTCGCATTCATCTTTATTCCGGCAATCCCCGGGCAATTTCGCGCCCCCGGCTAAAGCGGCTTGAACTTTTCTGGCCTCTTCAAGTTCATCCGGCGGCATCAAATCATTTTCTTCGGCAAATTCTAAACACGCATCTATATTAACGATGTCATTGCAGTAATTTTCACAGGTGTCTTTTGAAGTACAGCCGCCCGGGCCTTTTCCGCCGGTAGCCGCAAAATTTCTGGCCATTTCCAATTCATCTTCGGGAATAAGATTGTGCTCTTCGGCAAAATCTAAACACGGCTCAAGATTTTGAGGTTTGTCGCAATAACCCCGGCAGTCAGTTTCATTTTTGCAATTGCCCAATTCCGGAACGGGATAAACAATATCCTCGTCAGACGTGGCTTGAGCAACCAACGCGTAAGCGGCAGTTAAAGAAGCGATCAAAACTAGAATTGAAACAAATAAATTAAATTTTAGTTCGGCGATCTTCATATTTTTGCGGATGATTATTTAAAATTCGTATATTCGCGCTTGATCCATATATTCGGAAAGTTTATTCAAATGGATTTGTCTGCAATCCTTTAAACGGATTGGCTTTTTCTACCGGATTGATTTCGGGTAATTTCTCCAAAGGATTTGTCAGAGGAGTAATTTCGGGCAGAGTTCCGCTAGTGGCTGATTTTAACGCCCCCTCTAAAGTCTCGACGGCTTTTTCTTCGGACGTCTTCGCAGATTTCTTCAAAAGTAAATAGCCGGCAACTGCTAAACCAAGCACTGCCACGACAATTACTCCCGCAATAAGACTTAGTTTGGGTTTTGATTTTGGAGCAACTTGATCCATTAGTTTATTGTATATTAAAAGACGGGAGGATGCCTGTGGATAATTCCGGGCATCCGTGATAAAATCTAAACAGCTTTTTGAAAATGCCATATCTGAATCTGGAGGTGACGAATGGCCGTCCTAATTGGACTTCTGAAAATCGCGTTTTGCTTTGTCTTGATTATAAGTATTCACGAACTTGGCCACGCAATTGCCGCGATTTTATGCGGAGTCAAAGTTAAAAGATTCAGCATCGGGATAGGGCCGGGACTAAAAATCAAAAATGTCCCCATACTCAATGAATTGATAATCAGCCCGATCTTTCTGGGGGGCTATGTAATGTTGGACGAGGAAGCTTTGACGCAAAAATCGCTTCTCAAAAAACTCTTCGTTTATGTCTCGGGAATGTTGAGTAATGTGCTATTAGCAATTCTACTGTTAGTTATACTGGGGGCAAATTTTTTCAAAGCGGTTTTCGTTTCTTTCACAATCTGGCTTGGCGGATGGCCGATATTTATAGCAATACTGATGAAAGGAAATGTTCGCCCCGAGGATTCGGTTTCCGGACCGATCGGCATCGGACAAATGCTTGTCGGGGATTCCATGCCCTATCTCCTGACCGTTGCATTTATAAGCTTGGCCATTGCTATGTTCAATGTCTTACCGCTTCCTCCGTTGGACGGCGGTAGAATCTTGATGGCTTTCCTTGAAAAATTTTTAGGAAATCAAAGAGCGGCAAAAATAAATCGCGTCCTGCAGATTGTTGGCATAATTCTGCTCCTCTCTCTCCTAGTTTTTGCGACTTTCAACGATGTCGTAAAAATTTCTAAGTAAAAAGCGCTCCGGCCCTTTAAGGCCGGAGTTTATTTTGGAACGCAGGATCCGAGCCAGAGTCAATTTAGCGGAGACAATTTTGATTATATTCAAGGCGCGAGGAGCAATGTGTAGCCCCAACGGGAATCGAACCCGTATTACCGGCGCTTGTTCCCCATATAATTTCGATTGCTTGTAGCCTCAAGGGGAATCGAACCCCTATTTACGCCGTGAAAGGGCGCCGTCCTAGCCATTAGACGATGAGGCCGAAAATTCAACTCTGAATTATTGTAATAATATGATATAATAAATAAAACCGCAATGTTTTTAAATATCTTACTTTCTGGTCTTTTGGCAACTCTGATAATGTCGGGACTAATAATGGTCGCGAGGGCTATCGGCATAAAAACACTCGAGAAATCCACGCCGCTGATGTTAGGACAAATGATTTTCGGCAGAGAATCGCGAGGATTGCTTCCTGGCGCCATAGGAATTTTTTGGTATCTATTGAACGGCGTTGTTTTAGGAATTATTTTTTATTACTTGGCGGCCGCCGGCATAATTTTCAAGTTAACAGTCGGTTCAGCGATTGTTTTCGGAATAATACTTTGGCTGCTTTTTAATCTTTTATTTTTACCGATAACCGGCCAAGGAATTTTCGGCTCCAGAACTCAAAAGGGAATATTAATTGTTGGCGCGGCCAGCTTAATAGCGTACGCGGTTTACGGATTCTCTTTAGGATATTTTTTGAGCGTTTTGCTTTAAATTGTTATGATATATATGATATAAAAAAATGTTAAACGGTCGAAATTTACAGAACTAATTTAGAACCCATCTCAAAAATACTCCCAAGCCGCGTTGCGAGAGATTTTCTCGTATCCGCAAGGCACGACGAGGAAATTGTAGTTTTAACTACATTGACGAGGAGTAACGTAGCGGGACGAGAAAATCTCCGCAACCTGAAAGGATACAGTCAATTTCGTCTATCGCGGCGTCGCTTCTCCTCGGAGTATCGCAGAGGATACACCTTCGTCGTCGCTCCTTGTGCTAGACGAAATTGACTAGCATCGCGGCTGGAGGTATTCTTGAGATGAGTTCTTTATCTATGTTTCAAACTTTATTAGTGTTCAACGATTTTGGCCTTCTGCTTTTAAGAATTGTCTTGGGTCTGATCTTTTTAGTTCACGGCTGGCCAAAAATTAAAAATCTTAAAGAAACCCACGCCAACTTTGAAATGATGGGTTTTAAGCCGGGAGCATTTTGGGGAACAATAGTGGCTATGGTGGAATTTTTTGGCGGCTTGCTGTTAATAGCCGGGTTGTTCACTCAATTAGCCGCGATTTTAATTGCTATCCAAATGTTGGTGGCTACCGCTTGGAAAATGAAAAGAAAACAAAAACTGGCCGGCGGTTACGAATTTGATTTGCTTTTAGTGGCCTCGGCCCTTGTTTTGGCTACCAGCGGCAGCGGCCTAGTTTCATTGGACAGCTATTTGCGCCTATAATTTCTGCCAGAAAACCGTCCGTCGGCTGACGGACGATTTTTTATTGTTAAGTCAGGTCTGCATACGGGCCGAGTATTTAAGTCTTGCGAATGTTCAATATTCTAATTTTATTTTTTCATACTTCTATTTCACAATCGGAATATAGAAGTATCAACTTGAGATGATTGTGCAATCCTAGATACATCTTGGGCTTCATATTCATAATAGTTTAGTATTCTGTTGATTCCGTACTTCTATTTCACAATCGGAATATAGAAGTATCAATTGAAAAATTCGATCTCGACAAAATTAAAAACCGGGCTATCGACATCGCAAGTCATCACAGCCAATCTATCGACATCGCAAGTCGATAGATTGGCGATAACGATAATAATTGACGGGGCGGGGAAATCTTACGAAATCGGATATGGTTTATAATTATAATTTCCGTCCCGCAATGCGGGACTACGGACAACCCCGCATTGCGGGACGGAGGAAATTATATGAAGCTCCCCGAGCGTAAGCTCGGGGGATCTGAACGGAATTCTTCTCCATCCTCCGTAGCTGTAGCGACAGCTACTGCGGAGGACGGGCGTAGCCAAACCAAAGTAACCCTCCTTCGCTAAAGCTTCGGAAGGGTATTCTCCTCGTCTTGCCTACTCCGCCGAAGCAGCCGCTTCGGCTGCGAAGGCAGGGCATCTACGGGCTGACGCCCGTAGTATTCGGCGAAGGAGAATAAATCACACACATAAGTTATGTGTGTGATAAATCCCGCCAAATGATGAGTATGTTTAAATCTCATCATTTGGCGATAGGTACGAAGACCCGCGTATAGCGGGGCGAAGTACCACTCCGACCTTGGTCGGAGTAGATTTCTACTCTAGATGAATCTGCTTTTGGAATTCCTGTAATCTCACTTTCAAAGGCGCGAAATTTTTTAAATTCGGATCTTTCTTTATTATTTCCGCCGCGGCTGCTCTGGCATCCCTAACCAACTCCAGGTCATTTAAAGATTTCATTGCCAGATCCGGCAAGCCGGTTTGCTTTTCTCCGATAAACTGTCCGGGGCCCCGTATGGCCAAATCTTTTTCAGCCAACTCAAAACCATTCTTCGCCTCCAATAATGAGGTTAATCTTTTATGCGTTGTCGGCAACTCTGAATCGGTGAACAACAAACAAAAAGATTGATGCTCGGCTCGCCCCACGCGGCCGCGGAATTGATAAAGCTGGGATAAACCAAAACGATCCGCCCCTTCAATCATCATAATACTGGCGTTAGGAATATCGATTCCAACTTCAATAACTGAAGTGGAAACTAAAATATCTATCTTGTCCGCCGCGAAATCGGCCATAATTTTTTCTTTCTCGGCGCTCTTAAGTCTGCCGTGAAGCATGGCGACTCTTAAATCAAGAAATACTTTTTTGGATAATCTTTCATATTCCTCTGTTACGTTTTTAACATCCAGCCAAAGATTTTTTCGTTTTTCGATAATAAACTCACTGCCGTTTTCAGAAGCTGATATGCGCGGGCAGATTACAAACGCCTGCCTTCCTTTTTTAATTTGTTCTCTAATAAAATTATAGGCTTTCTGGCGATTCGCGAGCGACACTATTTTAGTAATGATTGGCTTTCGGCCGCTGGGAAGTTCTGTTATCAAAGAAAGATCAAGATCGCCGAAAAGCGTAAGCGACAAAGTGCGCGGAATCGGGGTAGCGCTCATTGATAAAAAATGAACGCTGGTTTCGCTGGCGGCGTTTTCATTTTCTTGTCGGACTAGAGCCGCCCTCTGATCAACGCCGAAGCGATGTTGCTCATCAACAATCACCAATGCTAAATCTTGAAACTTCACTCCTTTTTGCTTTCCGCGCTTGGCAATAAGCGCGTGAGTGCCGACAAGTATTTTTATACTGCCATTTTCAACTTGCTTTAAAAGTTCGCTTTTCTTCACTTCATTCTCCAAGGCATCGCCATAAAAAGCCCGCGCCTCGCCACTGGTTAAAAGTCCGATGCCGATATTCAGATAACCGAAAGTCTTGGTCAGAGTTTTATAATGCTGTCGAGCTAAAATTTCCGTCGGCGCCATAAAAGCCGTTTGCTTGTCGCTCGCGGCGGCCGCTATCGCGGCGATTGCCACGACCACTGTCTTGCCGGAACCAACGTCGCCCTGCAAAAGACGGTTCATCGGCTGTGTTTTTTGAATATCTTCAAGAATTTCCTCCAGACTCCTTTTTTGCGAAAACGTTAACGCGAAAGGCAAACCCTTAATTATTTTTTCTAATTCCGGCGCAAGAATTGCCAGAGCGGCCGCTTTTTCTTTGGCTAGGCGAAGCCGAATTTTAAAATTGTTCAATTGCAGCAAAAAAAGATCCTCAAACGCGAAACGTTTTCTCGCTTGCTCGCTCTGTGATATTTTTAAAGGAAAATGAATTTTTTTAAGAGCGATGTTTATGTCCGGAAGCTCGTAGTCAGTTAAAATCTTCTCCGGTATAAAATCTTCCAATTTTTCCAGCGCGCCTAAAATCGGTTTTATGAGATAGCGAAGTCCTTTTGATGTTAAGCCCTTTGTCTCCGGATAAATCGGTATCAAGCCGGCCGTATGTTTTGTTTCGGCAGTTCGGCCGCCGGTTGATTCATAGGTTGGGTTAGAAAGATAATAGTCCCCGTCTCGCAGCACGACTTTCCCGGCAAAATTCGCTTGCCTTCCGGCGCGCAGTATTGTCATAATATACGGCTGATTAAACCAAATCGCCTTGATCCCGCCGGTTTCATCAACAATCACCGCTTCTATAATTAACATATTGCGACGCCAAGCGCGCCGCATCCTTATCTGCTTTACAACCCCCTGAATAGTCACCCTCTCATTAAGCTGGAGGTCGGCGATTTTAACAATCTTGGAAAAATCTTCATATCGAAAAGGAAAATGCCAAAGTAAATCCTTGACGGTGATGATTCCCAATTTTTCTAATCTTGATAAAAGCCGCGGCGTAACTTCCCTGATCTGAGCAAGTTTTGTAATCAGTTTTATCATTGGTGCATCCCCTGGGGGTCGAACCCAGAACCTTATCCTTAAGAGGGATCTGCTCTGCCAATTGAGCTAGGGATGCATTTATCCTGAACTTGTCGAAGGATGCCCTCGCCCCGACTCGAACGGGGAATAACAGGTTCGAAGCCTGTCGTGATATCCAATTTCACCACGAGGGCGCTTGTTAATTTCGCTTATATAGTAACATAAATTGTCTTTATAATAAATAACTGATAATATACGAACAATGAATAAAGATCGTAAAATCAAAATTGCGGTTTTAATGGGCGGCCCGTCAGCGGAGCATAATGTTTCTTTAGCGACCGGCAAGATGATTCTCGGCGCTCTTGATAAAAGCAAATATTTCGCGAAGGGCATTGTAATTTCCAGAAACGGACGCTGGCCGATATCTCCGGAAAAAGTGAAAAAGGAATATGATGTCGCTTTTATCGCGATGCATGGCGCGTACGGAGAAGACGGCCAGATTCAATCATTGCTGGAAAAACTTCAAATCCCATATACGGGCTCCAACTCGCTATCCAGCTGGCTAGGAATGAATAAACCGGCTTCGCTGGAGTTGTTTAAAAAATCCGGCTTAGCTGTGCCAAAATTTGTAACTTTGCGTAAAGAAGAAATAGGCCTTTGCCGGCTGAATAAGTTGGCCGTGTCCCTGCCGCTGGTTATAAAACCCGCGAATCACGGCTCAAGTGTAGGCGTCAGTATCGTAAAAAATAAAAATCGGTTTTTACCGGCTTTGTTGTCGGCTGGACAATATTCCGGCCGGATAATGATTCAAAAATACATTCTTGGCCGCGAAGTTACTTGCGGCGCCATAGAAAAAAATGGAAAATTAGTTGCTTTGCCCCCAACGGAGATAATTCCCAAAAGCGGCGAATTTTTTGATTACAAATCTAAATACCTGCCCGGCGGCTCTCAAGAAATTACACCCGCCCGACTGCCGAAAAATTTAACCAAAAAAATCCAAGATATAGCCAAAAAAACTCATCGCCTGATTGGAGCTTCCGGGATGTCAAGAACGGACATGATCGTAGAAAAATTAAAAATATATGTCTTAGAAATAAACACCATTCCGGGGATGACCAAAACGAGTTTATTGCCGCAAGCGGCAAAAGCGGCTGGAATCAGCTTTCCACAAATGCTGGACCTTATCATTGAATCGGCGCTGAAAAAAGTTACTAGTTACTAGTTACTAGTTACTTGGTATAATTTACGGTATGGAGAAAGAAATTAAGTGGTCGGCTCCCGAATTTACTTATTATCACAAAGATGTTTCTTGGTACTGGGTTACGATTATCGCGGCGATTATCATTCTGGCCATAGCGTTTTTGCAGAAAAATTTTCTTTTCGCGATATTTGTGATAATCGCCGAAACGATGATTATTTTCTGGGGCAGACAATCGCCAAAAGACATCGATTTTCGCCTGGATGAAAGAGGATTGGACATCGGCGGCCTAAAGTTTTATGCTTATGAAAATCTAATCGGGTTTACCCCGAAAACGCCGGATCATGAAAAACCCGAATTTACCGAATTGATCTTTCGAACCAAGGCCAAAATAAGCCCGTATCTGAAAGTTTGGATTAACAGCAAAGACAATGAGAAAGTTAAAAATTTTCTTCTCCGTTTTATGCCGGAAATAGAACACGATGAATCCTTGACGGATCACATCGCGAAATTTTTACGATTTTAACTCCGTCTTATCAACGCGCCCGTAGCTCAATGGATAGAGCGCATCCCTGCGGAGGATGAAATCGAGGTTCGATTCCCCGCGGGCGCACACTTCGACTTCGCGCATCGAAGGAAAATAATAAACCAATAATTTGCGGGATTAGTATAGTGGCAGTACGCCACCTTGCCAAGGTGATGGCGCCGGTTCGATTCCGGTATCCCGCTCAAATTTTACTAGTAAAATTTGAGTATCTTTACGACTTCGCTCGAACCTATTTTATCAAAAATTCCTGACCAATGGAAGCCGCCCCGCCGCCGCTCGCTAACGCTCGCCCCACCAAAGAAAAGTTTTGTTTGCGGTTTTGGATTTGCGCGCGACCAATTTTCTTCTAAAAGGAAAACAAAAATTTTCTGTGGTGCTCTGCTCTGAACGAGCAGGATGGCGGGTGCGGCCTCTGTTTTTGCTCGCGGGCAAGGCGTGGAGGGGGCGAGGGGGAGGAAACGCCTTGCCCGCTCGCCGGAAAGCGATGGCCGAAGTTGTGTCTATTTTCGTTTGGTTTTGACCATCTCAAAAATTTGCTCTGGCACTAGCTTTTTTACTTCGTCAAAATTTTTCTCGTTCAGCAATTTTCGTATATCTGTTGCCGAGATTTCATCATATCTTTTGAATTTTCTAAATTCCGGTTTTACTCTTTCCCAACGAACACTGTAATTATCTCCGGTATAAACATGTGTTGGTAAATATCCAGTTAGTGACAGGACGCAACTTGAGAAAACGA
>MHJJ01000003.1:10651-19135 GCA_001817915.1 Candidatus Harrisonbacteria bacterium RIFCSPLOWO2_01_FULL_44_18 | reverse complement strand
TTTTTTAGGAAGGGTCTTCAAATAGCCGTAGAGTTCCTTATAAAGATCAAAAGTATGCTTGACATATATTTGGACGAAACCATTACTGCCGAAGAATGCGCCTCTCGCAAGGAAAAACTGCTCAAGCAAAAGGTCGGTTTGCGGGAACAAATCCATGATTTTGAACAGAAAGGTCTGTCGTGGCTCAAACCGGCTCGTGAGTTCGTAAAATCCCTTAATCAAGCCACAAAACTGGTTGAGCCGGAAAACTATCCAGAAATTTCAACATTTCTTAAAAATATCGGCTCGAACCACATTTTGCACGACCGTCGATTTCGTTTTGTGTGGGCAAAACCTTACGATAAAATCGCCGAGCGAAGCGAGGCGAACCTTGAAAACTTGCGTTTTCCTAAAGTGTGGGCACAGAAGGAATCGAACCTTCGACCTCTGTCTTATCAGGACAGCGTTCTACCACTGAACTATGTGCCCAAAAATTATCTTCCTAATTTTGCCGACCTCAAAGCCTCCGCCTTCTCAATATTAAAACTCACTATTTCCGGCGGTTTGACAGCGGCCGCGCCCAAAACCGCGTTCGCTTTTGAAACCAAAAAGCTAATCGCGTAAATTGTGTAGCCGGCCACTATTAAAAATAGTAAAACGGCCAACAGCAAAAAAGTCAAATCTCTTTTAGATTTTAAAATCATGCTTTCTATCGATAGAATACTCTTCCATTTGACACCGACTTGTAGTCTTTGCCTTTCCGTTCTAAATTGATAGCTTCGAAACCGACAAAATACTGGCTTGCCTCAACCGTTTTTAATAATTTAACAAAATTATTATAACTGCCGGAGGCGGTGAGGATAAAACCGGTCGCGCCGGGTTCAGTTTCGGTACTTGCTGTTTCCGCGCCAAAAGAAAATCCCGAATCAACCTGATTTTTCTTGGCAAGAGCTTCCAAATCTTTCGAAAAACCAATAAGCTGGTCCCGGGCCGGCAAAACATTGGTCAAAAAACTGGAATAATCCGCCGCCTTTTCCGAATCGCTTTTCAGCCGCGCCAAAAAATCCACTGTTCGCGTCCGAGAAATTAATTCTCTTTTTTGCTCTTGAATTTTTTCTGCCCGCCCGCTAATGTCAAAACCAATGAAAATTATCAAAGGCGCCAAAATTATAACACCCCCTAGACCTACGGCTAGATTAACTAGTAAACTTGTCTTATAAGAATCGGGCATCGGAGTAATCGCTAATAATGCTAATTGGTTTCGAAATAACGCGAATTCGCATTATTTTGCATAGATTCGCGTTGTTCGCGATTACTTCGTTATTATATCATGAATCACTATGAAGCCATAAGCTATAACGCGCTGAATATTTTTACGGGATCCGATTACAAAGAACTTGAAAAACTTTTTGGGCAATACCGATCTTGGACCAACGGCTGGAAAAACACGGGGAAGAAAACGGCGAAGATCGATCCCGAAAAAGAATGGAAGAAACTAGAAGAGAAAGGAATAAATTTAATCTTGAAAGATGATCCGGCTTATCCGGCCTCGCTTAAGGAAACTCCTTGGACGCCCCTTGGAATATATTACAAGGGCGCGTTAACGGATGGCGCCGAACCGCGCACAGCAACAAGTTGTATGCGGGGCGAGCCGCGCGTAGCCATCGTCGGCACGCGCAAAGCAAGTCTCCGGGGCAGAGAAATCGCGAAAAACTTCGCGCAATCATTGAATAATTACGGCATTAATGTCGTAAGCGGTTTGGCAATGGGCATTGACGAAGCGGCCCATCGCGGCGTGGTTGAAGCCGGCGGCAAAACGATCGCGGTTTTGGCCACCGGCCTTGATACGGTTTATCCGCGCCAAAACGCGAATCTTGCTAAAAAGATTTTAGATCTGGGCGGCGCGTTAATATCTGAATATCCGATTGAGCAGCCGTCTTATCCGTCAAATTTCGTGCATCGAAACCGAATTATCAGCGGCCTCTGCGCGGGAACTATAGTTATTGAGGCGCCGGAAGAATCGGGAGCGTTAACAACCGCTAATTTCGCCTTGGAACAAAATCGAGAAGTTTTTGTGGTGCCCGGTCCCATTAACGATCCTAATTATGTCGGGTCGAATAAATTGATAAAAGCCGGGGCTGCCCTCATCACTTCAATTGATGACGTATTAGATAATTTAAATATCGCGGTCAATAAGGACACGAGGGTTAAAAATGAGAATTTGAATGAAGAAGAAAAATCAATTTTAAATATTATAAAAGAAGCCGGAGAGCCGATCAGAGTTGACAAAATCAGCGAATTATCCAAACTTGAAACTTATGTCGTCAATCGCCTTCTCTCGTTTTTGGTAATAAAAGGTATAATTAAGGAAAGCGGCGGAAAATATTTTTTATAAATCATGAAGCTTGTTATAGTAGAAAGTCCCACGAAAGCGAAAACTATCGGCAAATTCTTAAGCGCCGACTTTCAAGTTGAATCGTCTTTTGGCCATATTCGCGATTTGCCCAAAAGCAAATTAGGTATTGACGTTGAGCACAATTTTGAGCCGCAGTATGTTATCCCAACAAAGGCGCGCAAGACCGTAGGTAAGCTGAAAAAGGAAGCCGAAAAAGCCGAGACGGTGATTTTAGCCAGCGATGAAGACAGGGAGGGTGAGGCAATTTCCTACCATCTAAAACAAGCTTTGGGATTGGCAGATCCGAAACGCATCGTATTCCACGAAATCACCAAGTCCGCGATTGAAAACGCGCTTAAAAATCCGCGCGATATTGACATGAATCTTGTGGACGCCCAGCAGGCGCGCCGCGTTTTAGATCGTTTAGTGGGTTATAAACTCTCGCCGTTTTTGTGGAAAAAAATTATGGGCGGGCTTTCCGCCGGCCGCGTGCAATCGGTGGCAGTCCGGCTGATTGTTGACAGAGAAAATGAAATCCGCGCTTTCAAGCCGGAAGAATACTGGACAATCATCGCCAAACTTTTAAAAACAGGTGTTGGCGAACTGGAGGCATCATTAACGAAAATCAACGGCAAATCGCTGGAAAAATTTGATATCAAAAATAAAGAGGCCGCGGAAAAAATCTCCGAAGATCTAAAGACGCGGGAGTTTGCCGTTGTCAAAGTTGAAAAAAAAGAAGCCAACAAAAATCCCTTTCCTCCTTTTATTACCAGCACGCTCCAGCAAGAAGCGGTTAAAAAACTCGGCTATTCTTCAAAAAAAACTATGTTCATCGCCCAGCGACTCTATGAACACGGCTTGATTACTTATATGCGCACGGACTCGGTAAATCTTTCTCAAGAAGCGCTGATTGCCGCCAAAAGATGGCTTGGCGAAAATCTCGGAGAAAATTACGCGTCGGCCGCGCCGCGAGTTTTCACCGGCAAATCCCGCCTGGCGCAGGAAGCCCACGAAGCTGTCCGTCCCACCGATATTTATAAATCCGCCGATGAATTGGAAGACGAAAGCGATAAAAAACTCTACCGCTTAATTTGGCAAAGATTTGTCGCCTCTCAAATGCCCGCCGCCAAAGTGGCAATGACTTCGGTAGAAATTTCCGCCGGCCCATACACTCTCAAGGCTAACGGCCAGCAAATAATTTTTGACGGCTACTTGAAAATCTGGCCGCAAAAGTTTTCCGAAAAAGACCTACCGCCGCTTGAGGATGGCGAGAAGTTAGATTTGAAAGATATATTACCCGCGCAACATTTTACGGAACCGCCGCCTCGCTATTCCGAAGCAGGTTTAATTAAAACCCTGGAGGAAAACGGCATCGGCCGGCCGTCCACTTACGCGCCGATTATTTCCGTTATTCAATTGCGAAATTATGTCCAAAAAGAAAAGGGCAGATTTTCTCCAACCGAAATCGGCGAAATGGTTAATAAAGTTCTCACCGAACATTTCCCGCAAATTGTGGATATTTCTTTTACCGCAAAAATGGAGGAAAACCTGGACCAGGTGGCTGATGGTAAAGAAAGGTGGCAGCAACTGATCGGCGATTTTTATGGGCCGTTTGAAAAAAACCTCGAAGAAAAATACGTGGAGGTCGCAAAAACCGTCGTGGAGGAAAAAACCGACCAAGTTTGCGAAAAATGCGGCAAACCGATGGTTATCAAGTTCGGCCGCTTTGGAAAATTTTTAGCTTGCTCCGGATTTCCCGATTGCAAAAATACTAAACAGCTAAAAAAAGAGCCGCCGAAGGAAATCGGCATGATTTGCCCTAAGTGCGGCCAAGGGCAAGTAGTGGAACGGCGCGTCAGCAGAGGCCGCGCCCGCGGAAAAATTTTCTGGGGCTGCTCGCGTTATCCCGAATGTGATTATGCCAGCTGGGAAAATCCCTTAGGGAAAACGGCGACCGGTGACAATAACGATGGCAAAAAAGAGGAATAAAAAAACCTGGAAGATCTTCCAGGTTTTATTCATCTCTATGCCAACAAAATACCAATTTCTTGCCATCCTCTTTATCAACGACTTCATGGCCATCTGGAATCACCGCATCTCCTAACAGTTTTATGTGGGCGGGATAAACTTCGTATACAGAACGAAGTCCGGGATAAGACTTGCTCAATCTTTCCTCCATAAATACGCCGCCGAAAAAAAATAGTGAACTCTGTAGGCAGTCGGATCAACACGCGCTACCTCCTTTTGTAAATGTGCCGCGCAACCCTACAAGGTCTATATTAAAACCGCCTCAGTAAGCGGTTGTTTTGGTTAGATGCCGCGGTAATCCCGCGGCGCGGCCAAGTTTCCACATATAATTATCCAACTCAACCATTGTAATCTCCGGCTTGCCCCGTAAACAACTTGTTGTTGCGCGGGGCTGGGTTAAATACCAGTAGCGCCGACTATTTACGCAATCCAGCAATTTTTGCATCGCGTAAACTGTTGCCAATCTTATTAAAACTTCTTCCCTGCCGCCGGCCGTTAACAATACTTGCCGCGCGATTTTATCTTCCAACTCGGGCGAATAAATTAAAATTCCCAGCAAGCGAAGTCCACTCGGAACAGCCGGGTCGGAAATCGGTCCGATATATTCAGGATCTTTCAGTATCGGGAGTTCGCCGTTTGAATGAGACGCCCGGCCGTGATACATCAACGGCAAAAGCTGGGCTCGCTTATGAAAACGGAATGTCATAATTTTGTAATCAGCCGCGGGCAAAGCGGCATAATCAGCGCCGAATGCCGTCGGAAAACGCGCTACCAAAATTCTGATGACATCTTCGGCTTTAAATTTGGCTTGCTCAATTATATTCATCGGATCGCCGCCAAATTCTCGCGAAACAACCTCTGCCGCTTCGCGCAAATGATCCCTGCGCTCCGAAAGCAACGGCATGCTGTTTTTACCCTTAAGAAATTCTTTGACGCGACTAAGCGTCGCGGTAACGCGGAGAATTTCTCCGGCGCTAATTCTTTTTTCGCCGAATTGCCTGTGGAAACACGCTCCGGCGCCGAAGGATCCGTGAAAATAGCGATTAAAAATGTATCTGTTGCGCGCGCCGCCGAAATGACGGAAAGCAAAATTAATGACTGCCGTATAAAAAGCGTGTGACACAAAAGCTCTATGGGAAGACGGCAAAACGCCCGAGATTTGCCAATCCGGCGCGATTAAGGCGCTGTCTGCCAAATTATCCGCCACCTCTCGCAGCCGCCGGACGTTCACTTCTACAATGCCGCGATAATATGGATCATCCCGCAATAGTTCAAAGCCGTTCATTATAGCGGCGACGTTTTCGTTCATTTGACCTTCCGTAATTGGTTGCAAAAGAGCTGAAGAGATTATAAGGTGAAATTAAATGACCGTCAAGGATTTTATGACAGTTCAACAATTTATAAACAAAGACAAATACGGTTTGGTGGCGCGAGCTTACGAGTTCGCGAAAAAAGCTCATCAGGGGCAAAAACGGAAAAACGGCGAGCCGTATTTTAATCATTCTTTGGCGGCCGCGGAATCAGTGGCGGAATGGGGATTGGATGAAGCGACCGTAGCCGCGGCCCTGCTGCACGACGTCGTTGAAGACACTCCTCGCACATTAGATGAAGTTAAACAAAACTTCGGGGAAGAAGTAGCTTTTTTGGTTGACGGCGTTACCAAAATCGGAAAAGTGAGATATCGCGGCGTTGAAGCCAAAGTTGAAAATCTGCGTAAATTTATTTTGTACTTGAGTCAAGACATCAGAGTAATTTTGGTGAAGCTTGCCGACCGCCTGCACAATATGAAAACACTTTACGCCGTGCATCCTCAAAAACAAAAACGCATAGCGCTTGAAACAATGGAAATATACGCTCCCCTCGCTTACCGGCTCGGAATGCAAAAATTAAGCGGAGAATTGGAAGACTTGGCCTTTCCTTATATCTATCCGGAAGAACACAAATGGCTAATCGCCAACGTGAAAGAACGCTATGAAGAACGGGAAAAATACGCTCAACGATTTAAACCGCTGATCGAGGAAACGCTAAATAAAAACAGCGTCAACCTGACGAAAATCGATTCGCGCGCCAAACGTTACACCAGCTTATACAAAAAACTTCTTCGTTACGATATGAATATCGAACAAATCCACGACCTTGTCGCGATAAGAACGATTGTTAATACGGTTGAAGACTGCTATGCCGCTCTTGGAATCATCCATAAGCTCTGGCCGCCGGTGCCCGGAAGAATTAAAGACTACATCGCTCTGCCGAAACCCAACGGTTACCGCAGTCTTCACACTGTTGTTTTCGGACCGGAGAAAAAACTCACGGAAATCCAAATCCGTACCGCGCAAATGCACGATGAAGCGGAATACGGTATTGCCGCTCACTTGGCTTATCAACAAACAAAAGACTCCAAAGCGTATATTGAACGGCGGACGTCTTTTGCCGATGCCAAAACCCTGTCATGGATTCAACAATTACGGAACTGGCAAAAAGATTTTTCCGATCCGGAAGACTTCCTGCGATCTTTAAAAATTGATTTCTTTAAAGACCGTATTTTAGCCCTTACTCCCAAAGGAGAAGTTATTGATTTGCCCGCCGGCGCTACGCCGGTAGATTTCGCGTATCAAATCCACAGCGAAATCGGCAATAAATGCGTCGGCGCGAAAGTCAACGGTAAAATCATGCCGCTAAATTCCGAACTTAAATCCGGCGATGTGGTGGAAATTCTTATCCAAAAGAATAAAAAGCCGTCGGGATCCTGGCTGGATTTTGTAAAAACCGGCTCCGCGCGTCATCAAATCAAAGCGGCTCTAAGGCAGGGTAAAAATGAAAATCCGGCCCTTCGCGTAAAATCATCTCCCCAGAAAACTGAAATTAAAATCGCCGCCAACGACCGGATCGGGCTTTTGAAAGACATTTCCGCGATCATCTCGCGATCCCATATTAATATCATCGGGGTCAATAGCGGCCCAAGCGCCAAATTCGCGATTTTCAAAATACTCTGCGAAAGCACTGATAAAAATAAAATCGAAAAACTGCTCCTCAAGCTCAAAAAAATCAAGGATGTTAAAGAAATCAGCTATCGGTTGGTCTAAACGAAAAATTCACTATCGGGTTTAACAGGCGGCGCCGGATCGGGAATTCTTTTTTCGACAAGAAGTTTTTGAACAATTCCTCTAAGCTCTTCGGGTGAATAAAAAATAATAGTGAGCCGTCCGGTTGGACCGGATTTTTCAAGTTTTACTTTGGTCCCCAAAAATTCTTCCAATTGCCGCTGTAGGGCCTGCGTTTCGGGATCAATCGCGGTCGCGGCTCCCGATTCTTCCTCCGTGGATTTTTCTTTTGAAGAATCATTCAAGCGCTGAATTCTTGATTTGAGTTCACGAACGCTAAGATTATTTTTCAGAAGGTCGTCAAATAAAGTCTGTTGTTGAGCTAAGTCAACCACTGCCAGCAAAAGCCGCCCCTGACTTTCATTGATATGCCCCTTTGTCAGCGCTTCTTGTATTTGCGACGGCAAGTTCAAAAGACGAACCGTGTTGGCAATGACTTCCCGACTTTTTCCTAACCGAGCGGCAACCTCTCGTTGAGTAAGGCCAAATTCATCTTGTAATCTGGCATAAGCCCTGGCCGCTTCAATCGGATTAAGGTCGGCGCGCTGAACGTTTTCAATCACTGCCATTTCCAAACGCTCGCGTTCCAAATTAACGCTTTTAATAATCGCCGGCACTCGCTCCAGTCCAAGTATTTTCGCGGCGCGCCAGCGACGCTCTCCGGCAATAAGCTGATATTCCACTACGGTGCCGGTTTCAATTTCTTTTTCAATTTTAGAAACTACCAGGGGCTGAAGTATGCCAAATTCGCGGATAGAACTTGCCAACTCCCTAAGACTTTCCTCGTCAAAATCCCGACGCGGCTGATGCGGGTTTGGAGTAATATGCTCGGTTTCTATCAAAAAAACCGGCCCTTGAATTGGTAAGTTTTCCATAATAAATTTACTTTAGAATAAATTTCTGATATAATCAAGTCGCGCACTGAATATGCCGCCGTGGTGGAATTGGCAGACACGCACGACTCAAAATCGTGTGCCGAAA
>MHJJ01000003.1:0-10622 GCA_001817915.1 Candidatus Harrisonbacteria bacterium RIFCSPLOWO2_01_FULL_44_18 | reverse complement strand
GAATCTCCCCCCCGGCACCAAAATAAAATAGCCCCAAAAAGTTGGGGCTATTTTTTTCCATCGTCTCCATCGTCTTCGCCTTCGCCTTCGGTATCTATATCAATATCGGTGTCGCCGTCGGCTTCGTCCAGCTTTGGATCAACGCGCTTAAGTCTGGGGTTGTCGTCAGGATTGGAATTGGAATTCGGATCGTTAAAAAAAACAATTTCGGCCTCATCATCATGAACTTCCAATTCCACGTGCAGCCGATCACCGCGCATAACCTTACCAGAATTGATAAAACCGATCAAACCATCAGTATCAAATAGCTTTTCTTCAATCCTTTTAAGCAGTAACCTGGCGCCCTGATCGGGATACTTCATCGCTCTATCAATCAAATAATTTTTAACATCAGGAGATATTATCAAATCAATCGGCACATCAGATTTCATAATCCGACCGCGCAAATCGCGCAACTGAAGCTCCAGGATCTCGGCCATCGTTTTTGTGTCTAACGGCCTGAAGACGATTATCCGATCTAATCGGCCCATAAAAGCCGGTTCGAAAAACTTCTCAGCAGCTTCTCTGGCGACTTCGTAAATTAATTGATCTGCCCCTTGGTTACTTCTATTCTTGGGCTTAAATCCGATTATGCCCTCTCCTGTCAAAGTCGCTTTCATCTCTGACCAGCCGATATTAGAAGTCATAAAAATAAAGGAGCCATTAAATCTGGTCACGCTGTGATTAGCTAAAGTCACTCGACCCTCATGCATTATCCCAAGAAGCAAATTATGCAATCTAGGATCGGCTCTTTCGATCTCGTCAAAAACGATAATAGATTTATAGCCGCCGTGTTTATCAAGATCAAATTTCCGATCATCATATAACTCGGCATAGAGATCTTTAAGCGCTTTTGCGCCGGCTTGTTCCCTTAAATAATCGGCGCTCTGATTCAATTCTTCGATCTGATCCTTAATACTTTCCAAAGCTCTGTGCAGGCGCATTGACACTTCCGTGCCAAGCTTGCCTTCTTTGGCTAATTGAGCAATGCGTTTCTGCAGTCTATTTCTCTGTTCTATTAATTTGCCGAGTTGAGTATTATTTTCAAAAAATCCATCTTCATGTCTTACCCGATATTCGAAATGATATCTATCAATCCCAAATTGCGAAAAGAGAGGTTCTTCATCAGATCTTACGTAGCCCGGCGGTGAACCGATCAGCTTTGCAATCTCGTGAGGCTGACTGAAAGTTTCGCAAGCAACCATTGTCAACCCGTTTGGATCACCAAAAAAATGTTTGGCGAGCATTTTAGCTAAGTGAGTTTTCCCGACGCCGGAGGGTCCCAAAAGAAGCGCAACATGGATGGGTCGATTTGGATCACGCAGGCCGGCTTTGCTAATTTCAAAAGCTCTAACCAAATCTTTAACGGCCCTCTCTTGCCCCTTGACTTCAGTAAGAAGAAATCCTTTCAACTTCTGGCCTTCCGCGCTTAAAGCGCCGCCCTCGAGTCGGATGAGCTTCCTTTCCTTTTCCATTTGCCACCTCCTTTTACGAAGTGGTTAGTTTTCAAGGAACTCTATTTTTAGAATAATTGAAAATATCAGGCGTGTCTAGTCTCTGACGAGAGGCACAAAACTAAAACCATAATACTCTTTTTCGTCAAACCTATTTTTGGATTTCTTTTCCATCACTAAAATACTATTTTTAACTGGCGCCACTATCCGTCCCCCAATCTTGAGTTGCTTTTTCCACGCCGCGGGAATTTCGTCACCGGCCGCGCCGGCAATAATTTTATCAAATCCACCAACCGGCAGTAGTTCGGGCGGCGCCCCCTTAGAACCATCGCCCAACATAATTTTCACAACGCCTTTTTCAATAAAATTGTATTTAGCGATATTTTTCTCTGCCATCTTCTCCAATGCTGGTATGCGTTCTATAGAAAGAACGATACCAGCCGCGGACTCACGCTGAACAGACGCAGACTTCGCTGAAAAATTTCCATCTAAACTTTTTTCTGCGTAATTCTGCGTATAGTCTGCGCTGTGCCCCGCACCGTGCTCTGCGCTGGTACTGAGGTCAGTCTGCGTTTTGGCCACGCAGTGGGCCAAAAGAGCTGCTTTCCATCCCGAGCCAGTTCCAATATCCAAAATTCTTTCTCCGGGCTTCGGCTGTAAAAGCTCCAGCATAAACGCCACCGTAAGCGGCTGAGAAATAGTTTGGCCGTGGCCGATGGGCAAAGCCGTATCCAAATAGGCGTCCTGCTTAATTTCAGCCGGAACAAAATCAGCGCGATCAATTTTTTCAAAAGCTTCAATAATCAAAGGCGTTTTTAAATAACCTTCTTGAATCAAGTTTTTAATTAAATTTTCTAAAGACATAAAAAAATACGCAGCTTTAATCTGTCCCCCAGAAATCCACGGCCGTCAGGCCGTGGATGAATGGGGTGTAAAATACTGTCGGCGGAGCCGACTCTTATCAGATCGAATCTCCCCAGATGCCCCGGCCGTAAAGCCGGGGAGAGATTCACTTATTGTACAATGCGATTCCCGAAACCAATAGAGGTATCTATTGGTTTCGGGAATCTACGACCTCGAACTCGGAAATCAATCGGCAACGCGACCTGTAAAAAAATCCCCTATCCAAATTCGGATAGGGGCTCCCGCGCTAAGGCGCGAGATAAACTCCCAATTCTTTCTTCAATTCTTGCCAATTCGTCCACTTGGGACGCGGCGCTTTAAGCATCGGCCTATGATCAAACATGCTTTCGGTCATAAAAATTCTCCCATCTCGCGACAAAACCCGTAAATATCCCGGGCCGAAACCGGTCTTTTTATTCTTTTTATTTTCAAAATCGGTAAAGATCACGAATGTCGCCGCCTCAACATCAACGCGCTGGCCAAGCTGAGGCTCCCAAAGATCGGTGCCAATAGCAGTATGGAAATTGCCGTGGCCGACAATGTGAGCGCTGGAAGATTCAAGAATTTCCTGAGCGCGCAAAGATTTAGTCTTGGCGCGTCCCATATGCGGATGCCGCAATTCAATAGTAAGTCTGGAAGGAAGCGTAAACGTCGGCATATAGTTCGCGCCGTCCATCGAAAGTTCAACAAGTTTAAGATGTATCGTCCCCATCAATTCGGCGACTGATGAAGCGGCAAGATTATGATTTTTCAAAGCTATTTCAATCCGTTGAGCCAAAAGATTCATCAACTTGCTTCTGAAGGTCACAAGGGGCAAAACGCCAAATCGTCTCTGCCAATCGTCGTGATTGCCGGCGATATAAAGGAATGTCGGCAAAAGATTTCCAATAATTTCTTTAGCCGAAAGTTTATTAACGTCGGGACTTTCCTGCAATCCCCTTTCAAAAACTTTAGCGAGAATGGTTCCGACAAGTTCGGCGGCAAGTTGTTCCTGCTCCGTGTAATTCATTCCACCCATTACTTCGCCCTGCTCCAAGAAATTGTGGCTCAAGCCGGCGATAACATCGCCGAGGCAGCACACGTACCGCACTTTGTTATGAAACAAAATTTCCGGAAGCCGCTTGACGACATATTCATAATCGGTTGTGTTATAACCGGCATGAAGACAGCTGAAAAACAAAAACCTATCTTCGATGAATGAGCCTTTAACTAAGCTGGGGTAGCGAAGCCGCTCCTGAATCCAATCTGTATGAAAGTCGTAACGTTGAGAATGCTTGTCATAACAAAGGCCGGGCCAATTTTTACGAAGAGACATTTTTGATTCTACGAGAAATTCCAATGCCTTTCGCACCTCTTCTCTCTGGCCTTCCATTCCCAACTTATCGGCGATTAATCCTTCAGTTCTAGCGCCTTCGTTCTTAATAAGCTCAACAATTCTCTTATGAATCTCATGAGCGCCTTCCTTAATCCCGGTAATAAACTGCCGCTCATTCCTCGTTAAGTCCTTTAACGAGTAAGTGCGGACGAAATATTCTTCGCTATTGACGCGGGAAAATTCCACTATTCTGACGCCCTGCTGATTTTCTCCCACCCTGATGCTTTGCAGTCGCTTCAAAGAAGGCAATGAGATAATCGGGGGCTTTCTTCCGCGGTCAGGAATATGAACGCTGGATGAAGTTGTTCCAACCACCCAAAGATCAGGATAATCAACGGATGTTTGGCTTTCCTTATCTTTAACTTCCCGATCAACGGCCGCGCTGAAATATTCGCTCGGCAACCGGCTGATCTCCGGACAAATAAGACCAATGGCCTTACCTACTTCTTTAACGTCAACTCGATCGCTTACCGGATTATAAACTCGAACATCCTCAGGCCTTAGTTCTTGAAGCTTCCGGGCAACTTCTTCGCCAATTTCGCCGTCATACGGCGGACTTGTAACGATGTAAATTCTTACATACTCATTTGAAGCGCCGGGCCGCTTGATCTTGGGAATCGTATATGCCAGTTCTTTCGCCGCTTCCTGAATTAGATATTGCAAATATTCATTCCGGTATTTCCCGGAGGTTTGCTTAAGCCTATCTTGGAACCACTTTTTGCTGACGAGTCTGCCGACCAAAGCGATGTATCGGCACGCTTCATCGGCAAAAATCTCAAATCCAACCTCAATCAATCCTGCCCTAAAACCAGAATCTTTGAAATCTACTCCAGAAATAAAACCGACTCGCGGCGGCGACTCTTTCCATTTCTTTTCATCAATGCCGTAAACTTTGGTCGTCGGCCAATCACGCTTCTCCAAAATAGGCGCAGGCATCGCCGCAGATTCTTTGGGGTCCGCTTCTTTAGAATTGGGAGCGGACTTCTTAATGCCCTTGCCAGCGGCATGCAGCTCAATAGCTTTCCGAGTGCGATTAGGAAATGCTTTTTTAATCTCTTCTCTGGAGACGTTCGTCTCCAAAAGTTTCCGCAAACGCTCATCTTCATCTTTTGACCAAAAAAGGCCTGAACCGGAAATTCCTCGACGCAAACCCATATTTAACGCCTTAGCATAAATTGAACTTGGAGTGCGTCCGGGAAATTTCCCCATTAAATCTTTCTCCGAAACATTCGGATACGATTCGCGAAGCAATTTCTCTTCGTCAGCGCCCCAAGGCTTTCGATTCGGTCGCGCTTTCATTGTCTGCCTCCTTTCTTACATCTGTGAAAAATTTTCAATGAACAACTTTAATATACTACAACAAATAAAAAACGCAATGCTCTAATTCTTTTTAATCCAGCGCCAAATTGCGGCAATGACCGAAATTAAAGCCGCCCAAATTAACGCAACCGTAACCCAAAATATCAAACCAAGTCCGCCATAATCGTAACGATAACCCGTCATCATCTGCGGCAGCATCATTCTTGTCATCATATTCATAGCGCCCGGACCGGACGCGCTGTCTCTCATCAAGGCAATCATTTCCTCTTGATCGAATAAAGAAAAATTGCCGGCAAACATTTTATCCATTAAAGTTTCCATCCTCTCGTGATTGCCCGCTCCCATCATCGCCTCCTCCATCTGCTCCATCACTTCAACGGTTTGATCGCCTATCATCTGCCGCATCAATGTTTCGCGGGGGCTTTCGCTTTCAGCTCCGTGCGCCAAAACTAAAGCGGCGGGAAGAAAAAATAAAACACTCACCCAAAAAATCTTCTGAAAATATCCCATAAGTTTATTTTAATCTAAAAATTTATTTTATCCGATTACCTTCCTCAATCGCGGGAACTTAACACATATCGGCAAGCCGGCGCACCACGTATCTAAACCGTAATAACGGCCGGCTCCAATGGCCGCGAAGAAAATCAACACCAAAGCATAGATGACGTGCTCATCAACGATAAAAGAATGTTGGCTTATGTAAGGAAATGTCAGCACCGGAAAATAATAAAGCATCATCAGTACGGTGCCAAAAACAGAACTCAAGCGGACAAAGATCCCCAATATCAACGATACGCCAAGCAATGTCAGTCCCCACTCGTTTATGAAGTTTATCGCCGGAAGAATGTTCGGCTGTGTCAGCCACTGATAAAAACCCGCGAATGTCTTCGCGCCCTGAAGATAGCCCGCCGCCGACCAATTAGGATCTAATACTTTTGTAATTCCCGCGTAGAGCATCAGCCAACCCATTGAAACGCGAAGCAGTAGCAACGATATTTTTTGAAATTTTGTCATGAATATCTATACCAAATTTTACCGACCTTTTCCGTCTATTTTTTCATAGACGCCGCCAAGATTCGCAAAACTTGAAAAAGCCAGAAATATTACGCTTAAAACCGCGAAGAAAGCAAAATCGCCAAAAGCAACCGCGGACTGAAAATTTTTTCCAGTTTCAGATACATTCTTAACATTATAATAGCACGTTCCAGCCAGCAATAGAACCTATTTTAATACCCCGCCCAGGCGGGATATTAAAATTACAGTGACCGATCCAAACCTATCACCCTGCGGGTGATCTCTGTCTCTGCGAAACATCTCCCGTAAGAATAGTCTTGTCCAATACAAGATGAACCTTATTTGAGGCCTTATTTGAGGCCCATCGCCCGTTATACCGCCCGTTATGCCCGCTATAGCGGGCATAACGGGCGGTGGACATAACGGGAGATATACGAGAGACATAGCGGATTGTTTCCAAATCAAATTTTCCCTTTATTATTCTTAAAGCGAAATCTTGTATCTCGCCCTCGTGGACAATTATTTTATAATCAATCTAAAATCCGGTAAAGAAATCAGACATCTTGCCAAAACAACTGATTTACCGATAGTTTTAATCAGCGATAAAGTCCGTTATTTTTTATGTATTCTGCCACCCCAGAAATTAAATATGGCGCGCCTGAATGCCCTTTCGCCAAAAGAGCGCGTATGAATGTACTGGAGATATCTACATATTTAAATCCTTTGTCCAAAATTGTAATTTGCGGCGGCAATCTTTCGGGTAAAACATCCAGCGGTCGTTTCATGATAATAAAACGGGCGGTCCGAAAAAGTTCGTCTCCATTAACCCACTTTTTCTCGATATCTCCGACAATATCCGATCCTATCAGGAAATAAAATTTATAACTCGGATAAGCAGCCTCTAATTCTAGCTTGGTTTCGTAAGTAGTAGTTAGTCGCGGCCGCTCTAATTCCATTCGAGAAATTTTTATAAAGGTTTTGGCTGTCGGGAATAGCTCATCAATCATTATTTCCAACATTTTCAATCTATGGCCGCCCGCGGTGCCAACTGTTTTATCGCGCCGATCGGCGGTCGGCATAAGCCAAATTTCATCGCATGAAAAAAGCCGCGTGACCGTTTCAATAGCGGCGGCGTGTCCGATGTGCGGCGGATTAAAAGTGCCGCCATAAATGACAACTTTCTTTTTTGTTTGCATTTTTTAAAAATGCGGCGATGATCAAGCATCGCCGCCATTATAATACATAATGCTAAATAGCCATCATCCGTTCAATCGCAATTTTAGCTTTTTGGGCAATTGATTTTTGAATATGGATACAATGATCGTCCTGATGGGGTTTCTTAGGATCGCAGCAGTCGTCACAAAATACAATCTCCAAACGGTCCTCCCGCAGCGACCTCAAAAGTTTTTCAAAAACATTAGCTTTCATGTAACGGCATTCGGCCTGCGTGGAAACCGGCAGAAATTCTTTTCCGGGCGCTTCTTTACGCAAGCGATAAATCATTCCTTTTTCAGTAGCTACCAAGATTCTTTTTGCCGGAGATTTGCGCGCGTGTTCAACCATTTGTTCGGTCGAGAGAAAATACGCTCTGGCGCGAGGGATTTTCCTTTCGTGTAATTTCATTAGACAAGATGCGGCGCAGCCGCATTCAGGATGAATCATTAATTCTGCGTCCGGATTCTCTAACAAAGCGATTTCTGCGGCATCAGATCCAATTTGCTGATGGACATAACAAGCCGCCCAAAATTCACCCTTAATCACGTCGTAGACTTCGATTTGTTCCGGATCAATCTGGACGCCTTGCTGTGTGGCTAGCTCCAATGCCCTAATCTTCATAACATGTCCTAGATATTTATCGGGCAATACTAGAATTTTCTTGCCGGGATTTGCTTTAGCCGCCTGAACAATTATTTTATCCGTATTTCTGGAAGTAGAAATATAATCGCTGATGGCCTTGGTGTAGGCGTCGCTATTAATATAGGTTACCAAAATGCCGTCGGGATGCTGCCGCTTCCAATTTTCAAGCCAGTCATAATCCGTGCCGAAAACCAAGGAGCATCCTAAAATATCCGGGGAATCAGACACAAAAACTCTCGTACTGTCGCCGGTGATAATCTTGGCAGTGGCGCCCATAAAGAAAACGCTTTGAAAGTCTACTCTGCTAGCCCGATTGTCGCGTACCCGGAAACTTAATCCCAGCGAATCGCCGACAAAATCGGCAATTTCATGAAATTCCGGATATAAATAATTGTGGGCTACAATCGTAGAACGCTTTTCTTGCGCTAAACGCTTGATTTCAATTGCTTGTTCGGCTAATTCATGACATTTTTCTCGCGTATAACGGCTGGGATAAAGATCTTCGGCATAACGCGAAAACAACTCATACCATTTTACTCCGAGTTGAACCGCATTCATTTTTACCTCCTGTTAGTGTGCTATTTACACCATATAATAATACCTCAGCAACGTCAATAAAAATTATAAAAACGGCGAACCTGAATTCGCCGTAAATAAACTTAATACTTGCACTCCTTATATTCCCCTTCCTGATAGCCAAAAATTCTTTTGTAGCGCTCAATGTCTTCCGGTGTGCCAATCGCTTTAGCCGGGTTATCACTCAACTTCACCAATCCTCTACCATTCGCCATGACTGGTTTTATTACCAGCGAAAGCGCCTTAAGACTAAGATCGTTGGTAAGGTTTGTTCCCCAACCAAAAGAAGTCTTGATGCGACCCCTAAAATGCCGGTAAAGCTTAACAATTGGTTCAATTTCCAAGCCATCGCTAAAAATAATCAGTTTTTCGCAAGGATCGATTTCGTGAGATTGATAAAACCGAATGGCTTTTTCGCCATACGCAACCGGATCGTCGGAATCTTGTCGAAGACCCTTCCATACTTCGGCTTGCCGTTTAGTCATTACTCGGAAATGATAGTTGCTGCCAAAAGTATCAGTTAGGGCTACCGAAAGTTCAAAGCCGTAGTGTTCATACCATCTGCGCATCACCTCTTGATAGGACGCTCGAACTGCTTCGTCATCCGTATCCATCGCTCCGGCTAGAACCATAAACATTTCATGAGCCGAAGTGCCCATTGGCAGAAGCCCGTGCTTCATTGCCAACCAAACGTTAGAAGTCCCTCGAAATTGACTTTCTGGAAGCTCCTCGGCCAGCGTTTCCACGACATAATCTTGCCAGTCGCGCGAAAAACGCCGCCGTGTGCCAAAATCAATGAAAATAATTTCGGGATTTTCTTTAAGGATTTTTACTTTCTCGGCAAGACGCAATACGCCATTCGCGCGTATGGCACCAATTTCCAATTTGGATTTACCGGCCAGAATAGCTCTGTAATAAAGCTCATTGACTATCGCTAACGCGTAAATTTCCCAATAAATAACGCGCGCCCAATCGCCTTCAAATTCTAGAGTAAAATCATTCCCGCGACATTCAAGTTTATATTGCGGTAAGTGAAGCTGATGCTCCAGAAAATGCAGGTACTCATTGCGAAACATCTGCTCTGTTCCGATAGTAGCTCCACGCAAATATCGCATCTCCGTCCGATTAAGTTTTAATGTTCGGACGTGATCCAGCTCTCGGCGCAAATCTTCTTCTTTGATAATCCGGCCCAGCAGAACATCTTTGGTGCGATTCCTAAAAGCAAAGCGCACATTTATTCCCGGATGGTGAAAAAATACAACCTGCCCCATCGTAAACTTGTAAAAATCGGCGTCCAGAAGCGAGTTAATGATCGGTTTTTCATCATGCCCTACCATTGGTCACCTCCGCGGTCGTCGAAATTAAGACGCCGGCATTGCGCATTTCCTCAACAGCTTTGCCGCCATCACCAGGATTAACATTTACCGCTCGACAAGCGTCAAGCAGCAAAGCCGTCGTGAAGTCGTGTCTTGGAGCTACGGCGTCCAGAGCCGTGAATTTGACACAGTAATCAGTTGCCAATCCGCCAAGATAAATCTCATCAACGCCGTGACGCTTAAGATAATCGGCCAATTCTTCTCCGCCATCGGTATGCCCGTCAAAAGCCGAATATCCGTCTTCGTCCACGCATGTGCCCTTGGAAACGACGATAGCGTCGGCAACATCCAAATTAGGATGAAATTCGGCGCCGGGCGTATTTTGCGCACAATGCACGGGCCAAATCCCGCCGTAATCCTTAAAATGATTAGTAACTGCCGGATGCCAATCGCGAGATGCCACGATCAACCAACCATTCTTCCGAGCATATTCAATCATGGCATTAATCGGCTTCACAACTGCATCGCCGTCAGGAACCGCCAATGAACCACCCGGACAAAAATCTTTTTGCACATCAACAATAAGCAGAGCCTTGCTAGTCATACCGCACCTCCTTGAAATAGATTGTTAGTGTACTATGCACACTATAACCGATTATTTATGAAAAGTCAAATTTCACAGGTAATGTGCAGGCACATATGGCGGTTTTCCTCATAATGAGGGAATGGCTATATCTATGACAAAAACAATTAAGGAGGAGCGCTTAA
>MHJJ01000002.1:60900-63947 GCA_001817915.1 Candidatus Harrisonbacteria bacterium RIFCSPLOWO2_01_FULL_44_18 | reverse complement strand
ATGGCCACGACCACCGGCTTAACCGGTAATATGGCCACTGAAGGAACGTTAAATGTTACGGGTAAGACAACTCTCGTCTTTGCTTCCACCACTGGTGTTTCACTTTCTGGCAACTTGATGGTCAACGGCATGGCCACGACCACCGGCTTAACCGGTAATATGGCCACTGAAGGAACGTTAAATGTTACGGGTAAGACAACTCTTGGCTTCGCTTCTACCACAGGCGTTTCACTCACTCAAAATCTTTTGATTAATGGCAATGCCACAACTACCGGTTCCAGCGGACAATTTGCCACTCAAGGATTTATCGGCGCGGGCGGCACAACTACTCCGGCGACAGAATTTGCGGCGACCAGCGCTGCCACCACCACGCTTTACTTGGATTCTAGCCTTAGCGGTGCAGGGGGTTGCCTCGAACTTGATGGTCCCGATAACACCGTGTACCGGATTTATATTAATCTAGGAGCAGGAGGGGTAGGAGCCACCACTACGGGTTCAGCCTTGCGTGTTGAAGCCGGCGCTTGTAAGTAAGATTAACTTGTTCTAGTTATGTTCTAACGGGATGAATCCCGTTAGAGACAACAAAGCCATGTTTAATCTATGTCTAGCAGTACTAAAAATTAATCGTCAGGAGCAATTTAGGCGGCCGGTTTACGGCCGTCTAAAGACGGCCTGTCTCTAACGGGATGAAAATTTATTTAGCAATTTTCTTATCTTTGCTTATATCTCCGCTTGCGGTTTGGGCCGCGGCTACGAGTATTAGTTTTGGTTCAACAAGCTATGTCCAATTGACTGTCGGGGGTGTCACCAGGACTTTTGAAGTTAGTGGTACAGGCGTTGAATCTATAACTGTTAATGAGAGTAGCGGTAATTTTACTCTGGATTTCGCCACCGGGGCAATGACTGGAGCAACCATTGTTTCTACTGATAGACTAGATATTGCTGTAACGCCGGCTACCATATCCAGGACTAATACTTGTGGAGTCAGTAATAATACCGTAGTGATTACGCACGGATCTAGTGAAGCCGCTGCAACAGCAACCTTTACCCCGTCATCAACTACATGTATAGGAAGTAGTGGCACCGGAGGCGGCGGCGGTAGCGCAGGTGGCGGTGGCGGCGGTGGCGGCGGTGGCATTTCATATATTTATACCCCCCCAACCCCGGCCCCAACTCCAACCGTAACTCCGACTGCTCCGATCGTTGCTCAAGCACCTGTGGTGAGCGGAGTCGAACCATCTCCAGTCGCTCAAGTTGTTTCTCTGGTATTTAATAATGATCTGGTTCGGGGTCAGAGTAATGACGACGTAAAACGACTTCAGGAATTGCTCGCTGGCGACAAAGAGCTTTATCCGGAAGGCTTGATGACTGGATTATTTGGTCCCGCGACAGAGAGAGCGGTTAAAAGATTCCAAACCAAATATGGCTTGCCTCCAGTAGGCCGAGTTGGTCCAATGACTCGCGCAAAATTGGCTGAAGTGTTTGCCGAAGGTGTTCCGGCAGCGGCGCCTCCGGCTTTGGAAGTTGCTAAACCACCCGTGGTGAGCGGAGTCGAACCATCGCCAGTTGCCGTAGCGGTGTCCCCGGTGTTTGCTTCCGGCCTTGGCCGAGGCGCGTCTAACGACGAAGTTAAACGCCTCCAACAGCTTCTAAATTCCGATCCGGATACCCGCATTGCTGATTCAGGAGTTGGTTCACCGAGTAACGAAACTGAATACTTCGGCTTACTTACGGAAAAAGCAGTGCAGAAGTTCCAGAAAAAACATGGCGTAGCTTCCGAAGGTGATCTGGGTTATGGTTTTGTAGGTCCCAAGACTAGAGCCAAATTGCAAGAAGTATTTAGTGAAACCCCAACTGTTCCCTCGGAGCCTTCCGCGCCCTCCGAACCTTCTGCCCCTTCCGAACCTTCTGCTCCTACCGAAGAAGCCCAAAAGGCGGCATTACAACAGCAACTTAATGATCTTCAACAGCAGCTGAATACCATGCTTCAACGACTGCAACAGTAGTAGGGACAATAAACTTATTTATTGGAATAACCGTCAGACCTTGAGCTGGCGGTTATTTTTATTTATGATTAGATGTATATCCCGTTAGAGACAATCATTCTATGATTTACAAACATACACGCATTATTACTATTAAACAGTCGGTTGCCGTTCAAGCGGCTGATTTACGGTTGTCCTTAGACAACCTGTCTCTAACGGGATGAAAGGAGTTATTTTAGCTGGCGGTTTGGGCACTCGGCTTTATCCGGTAACCCTGGAAATGCCAAAGCCGTTGATTACCGTCAAGCGTAAGCCGATTATCAACCATCTTTTGGAACTTTTTAGCCGTCATGGCGTTACCGAATCGTTTGTCATCATTAACAAAGATCACCAAGACGATTATCAATGGTGGCAGAGGCGATATTTAGATGAACTACCAATCCCGGCGCGAATAAAAATAGAGCCGCGGCCATTGGGGACTTTCGGCGGATTAAAGTATCTGCGCGAAGAGCTTAAAGATTCTTTTGTTCTTTCCAACGGCGACGAGCTAAAAGATTTTCATTTGGGGGATTTAATCAAATCTCATAAAAATAATTCAGAAAAACCGCTGGCCACCATCGCTTTGGTAAAAGTGCCAAATCCTTCGGATTACGGCGTTCCGGTTTTGAAAGGAAATAGAATTATTGAATTTCTCGAAAAGCCTAAAAATTCAATGTCTGGATATCGTAAGTCCGGCGGACTTACGATATCCCAAAAATTGAATTTAGATCAACCATCTTATATTTCCTCCGGCCTTTATATTCTTGAACCGGAAGTTTTCGATTACGCTGATTGGCCGCGAGGATTTTTAATGATTGAAAAAGATATTTTTCCTAAATTGGCGGCTGCCGGAAAATTGGCCGGATATAAAATAAAAAATGGCCGTTGGTTCGATTGCGGAACATTTGAACGTTGGGAAAAAGCTATCAGAGAATGGTAAATCATTTTGCTTCGCAAAATCGCGGACTCCGCTGACTTAACCCGCGCGCCAGAACAAGTTCGGCGCGGCAAGAATCGGGTTAT
>MHJJ01000002.1:206-60855 GCA_001817915.1 Candidatus Harrisonbacteria bacterium RIFCSPLOWO2_01_FULL_44_18 | reverse complement strand
ATTCTTGGGTACGCCTTGCGCTCGGGGCAAGCGCGGACTTACGCGGAAATGCGAAACTTTGTCACACAGAAGCCGGTTATTTTTTTGGCTTTGCGCCAGATAAGCGCGTTAGTGATAAGCTGAGTAAAAATTGTTGAAATTGCCGCGCCTTCGATACCGAGAGGCGGAATCAAAAGAAAATTAAAGACGACATTGCCGATTGCCGCCGTTAAAACAAAAGTTATAAAGCTTTTTTGCTGGTCATAAGCAAAAATCGCGTTGCCAATCAAAGTTGACGGGTAAACAATCAGAATAGTCGCCATCAGTATTTGAAAAGTTAAAATTGCCGGCGAATATTCCGCGCCGAAGAGAATGTTGATTATCAAAGGAGCAAACGCGATGCCCAATATTACGACGGGAATCGAAATTAATAAAACTGTTGCCACGGATTTTTCCAAGATATTTTTTACTTGCTGGGGATCTGATTTAGAAAGCCGCGCCATAATCGGAAAAATACTGGTTGCCAGCAGCGCCGGAAGCACATAAAGAAGCTGAATTAATTTTTGAGCGACTGAATAATAACCCACTTCCGCGGGAGAACGCAGCCAACCGAGCATAATAATGTCAGTATTAAGCATTATCGCGCCCATTAGCGCCATAAGGCCGAAGGGCCAAGCCGTGGCAAGAATTGGTTTTACGAGCGACTTGTTAAAATTTTTAAATATATTGTTAAAATGCGATCGAAGCGTATAGAAAATTGCCGCTAGACCCAGAGCGCTGCCTAGGGCGTATGCAAAAGCAAGCGATTGGCTGGTTTGGTTGGCAGTCAAGAATAGGAAGCCCAGCGCTACGATAGCGAAATTGGTGAAAATCGTGACGCCGGCTTCAATTTGCATTTTTTCTAAAGCGCGGCTGACTGCCGAACCGAGATCGCGCAGCGTGTCAAAAGCGAAAACGAAAATTAAAATCGGCATAATAACGGCGGCCTCCTCGATCTTGGTAAGATAGGGAAAGAAAATAATAACGCTTAGTATTAAAATTGAAAGCAGCCCTAACTTAGTGAAAAATGCCGTTGACACGTATTGATCTTTAAGTTGGGGATTTCTTGTCGCTTCTTTGGTGATCAGCGCGTTGATGCCTATATCCGAGAAGATCGTGAGAAAAGTGGCGATTCCCAAAGCGTAAGAAAAAGCTCCCCAGCTTGACGCGCCGAGGACGCGAGCGGCGTAAATAACAATCGCCGCCCGCAAAAGTCGGCTAATCAACTGTCCGGAAAAAAGCCAAAAAGTGTTTTTGGCGACAGTCTGCCCAACGGTTTTATTATTCAAAAGCCAGTCTTGGATTCTTGAGAACATTTTGATTATGATAAAGTTATAATTAGTATAACCGAAAATTCATATCATGAAATATCTAGTCACCGGCGGCGCCGGCTTTATCGGTTCTAATTTAGTTGATGCCTTAATCGGGCGAGGCCATCGGGTAACAGTTGTTGATAATTTTTGTACCGGCAAAAAAGAAAATTTGAATCCAAAAGCTGAGTTTCACGAAAAGGATATTAGAAATTTAGATGATATTAGGCCGCTGTTTCGGGGCGTTGACGAAGTTTTTCACTTAGCGGCCCTTCCCAGGATTCAGACGTCTATTAAAGATCCTTTGCCGGCGCATCATACTAATACAACCGGTACTCTTCATGTTTTGATAGCCGCGAAAGAAGCCGGCGTGAAGCGGCTTGTTTATTCCGGTTCTTCTTCGGTTTATGGCACTCAAAAAGAATTGCCGTTTCAAGAAAATATGGCGCCCAATCCCTTAAATCCTTACGCCGTCCAGAAACTAGTGGGCGAGATGTATTGCCGAAATTTTACCGAGCTTTATGGTTTGCCAACGGTGATTTTGCGATATTTTAATGTTTACGGCCCGCGGGAGATTTTAGAGGGAGCTTACGCGACGGTTATTGGTATTTTTCGCCAGCAGCTCAAAGAAGGAAAGCCGATGACAATGGTCGCGGACGGCGACAAAAAAACTCGCGACTTTACGCATGTTCGAGATGTAGTTCGCGCGAACATCCTTGCTATGGAATCCGATAGAGTTGGAAAAGCCGAAATTATTAACATCGGCACGGGAAAAAACTATACGATCAAAGAATTGGCAGAAATGTTCGGCGGGCCGATTCAAATTATTTCTCCAAAGCCCGGGGAAACTGTGATTACTTTGGCTGATAATCGCAAAGCTAAAGAGTTGTTGGGCTGGGAGCCGACGGTTAATTTGCGCGACGGCGTAGCGGAAGTGAAAAAACTACACGGATTAAAATGAAATATCTTGTTACCGGCGGAGCCGGTTTTATAGGATCGCACTTAGTTGATGCTTTAATCGTAAAAGGGCATCAAGTTATTGTTATTGATAATTTATCTACCGGCAAAAAAAGCAATTTAAATCCCCGCGCGAAATTTTATAAAAAAGACATCCATAATTATAAAAGCATTAAGCCGTTTTTTGCCGGAATGGACGGCGTTTTTCATCTGGCGGCTATGCCGTCTGTTCAGCTCTCAATTGTTCACCCCTTAGAATCTCATGACATAAACGCGAATGGCGTTTTGAATGTTTTAATGGCCGCCAAAGAAGCGGGGGCAAGGCGTTTGGTTTTTTCTTCTTCGTGCGCGGTTTATGGAGATTCGGACGGCAAGATACTGAAAAAAGAAAATATGAAAGCGGCGCCTAAAAGCCCTTATGCTCTTCACAAGTATATTGGAGAAGAGTATGCCAAACTTTTTTCGGACCTTTACGGCGTAGAAACGGTGAATTTGCGGTATTTTAATGTTTATGGCCCGCGGATGGCTGAATCCGGCCCATATTCCGGAGTAATCAAAATTTTTTTGAAACAGAAAGCCGATGGTAAGCCATTTACCATTACCGGCGATGGCAAACAAATCCGCGACTATGTTTTTGTAGAAGACGTGGCGCGAGCCAATATTTTGGCGATGCGAAGTAAAAAGGCGGGCAAGGGAGAGATTATCAATATCGGTTCCGGCAAAAATTATTCGGTGAACCAGCTAGCCGATTTGATCGGCGGGCCGAAGAAATATATCGCGCCGCGCGCGGAGATGCGGCATGCTCTAGCGGACATATCAAAGGCCAAGTCGCTTTTAGGATGGCAGCCGATGATTTCGCTCGAGAAAGGATTGAAACTTATTTAGCGCTGGTGAAAAGCAGGCGAATCGTTTTTATTACGATGAGGATATCCAGAACGACGGAGCGATTTTTGAGATAATATATATCGTATTGCAGTTTTTCATAAGCGTCTTCAATTGAGGCGCCGTAGCGGTAATTGATTTGAGCCCAACCGGTTATGCCGGGACGGATCAAGTGGCGCAAATCGTAGTAGGGGATTTCTTTGCTTAGGTTTTTGACGAATTCCGGTCTTTCTGGCCGGGGACCGACAAGCGATAGCTCGCCGCGCAAGATATTGAGCAGTTGGGGCCATTCATCTAAATGGCTTTTTCTTAACATATTACCCAGCGGTATAACGCGTCCGTCGTCTTTTTGCGCCCATTGCGGGCCGTCTTTTTCGGCATCGGGGCGCATAGTCCGGAATTTATAAATTGTGAATGCCGCGCCGTTTTGTCCCGCTCGTTGTTGGGTGAAAATAACTGATCCGGAGGAAACGAGCTTTATGAAGAGCGCGATAAGAATAGCCAGAGGAAGCGTCAGGATTCCAATAATCGTCGCCAAAAATATTTCTATCGGTCTTTTAAAAATTTCATAAAGCCGATGCCTTTTGGCCAAGTTTTCCAAAAACCAGACTTCTTCCAATTCCGCCAAAGGAATTTTTTGAAAGACAATTTCATAAAGGTCGGCCAAATTCACGACTTCTATTCCCAAAACTAAATTTTTGTAAATAAGTTTTGCCGCATTTGAATTCTTTTTAATATGCGCCGGCACGACGATTATATTGATTTGATTGGCCAAAATAATTTGTGAAAGATGTTCTAATTCTTTGTCTTGCAGACCTTCTTTCATCCAGAATTTTATTTCATAACCCAGTTGAGGATTTTGGTTGATTTGGTCAACTAATTCCTGCGTTGTTTGATTGTAGCCGATTATCAGAATTTTATCAGAAGGCGCGCCGGCGCTAGCCAGATTATTATAAAAAGTCCGCCAGATATAGCTGGACAATCCAAAAATTGCCAGAAAGATGAAAAGATTGACCCTCGGCGTGATTATGAAGGTGGGCTTGAAGAAGTAAAAAACGATAATGGCGAATAATGCCGCGATTGCCAAGATCGCGCCAAATCGCCTTGCGAAATCCACGTCATTTTTTAAAGATCTTAAATCATATAATCCGCCGATGTAAAAAATTAAAAGCCAGACGGCAAAGATAAGAGTGAACGGCCAAAAATGAAATTTAACAATTTCCTCCGCTGGCCAGCCGTATCTCAAAAAAAGAGTCAACGCTAACGACGCGTACAAAATAATAATATCCCCAACGACCAAGGCCGATTGTTTTAATTTAACTGTTGTGTCCATCGTTAATATAATACGCATACTTGATTTATTTCTCAAGCGGGAGTAAACTTGTTCTAGTTTAGATTTAAGTCGCTCTTTTGCGCGATTTAGACTAACAAAAAAGGGCGATAAAATAGATGTCACTAAAAATGGCTTATAACGATAACGATGGCGCTCCTCAGCGTCAACGAGTTGAGGGCAATTGGGTGTGTTCAAACCCGGATTGCAAAGCGGCGATAACCAGTCTGCCTTTTCAGCCGGATCCTAGCCGACTTAATCAGCTTTTGTGCGGAGATTGCCATCGGGCAAGAGTTAGTTCCTTTAAGCGTCCGCCGTTTAGGCGAGCGGCTTAAAGAAAAAATACCCCCCGATTCATATCGAGGGGGTATTTTTTTATGACTTGTTCCGTTATATAATTATTGAAAGGTCCTAAATTTTTTAAGAAAATATGAAGAGCATAAAAATTTATTCCACGCCCGCTTGCGTCTATTGCAAGATGGCAAAAGATTTTTTTAAAAAAAATAATATTCAATACGAAGAGTATAATGTCGCCGAAGACGAGAAGGCGCGCGAAGAGATGGTGGAAAAATCGCATCAACTTGGCGTGCCAGTGATTGATATCGGCGGAGAAATTTTCGTCGGGTTTAATAGGGCCGATTTGGAGAAGGCGTTGGAATTGAAATAAAAACTTTATGTACGATTTTGTTATTATTGGCGGCGGCCCAGCCGGCGTAGCAGCTGGCGTTTACGCGGCTAGAAAAAAAATAAAATCCGCGTTAATTACTGATGGATTTGGCGGTCAATCTTTGGTTTCAGCGGATATTCAAAATTGGATAGGGACAAAATCAGTTTCCGGTTTTGATTTTTCAAAAATGTTGGAGGATCATCTTCGCGCGCAGGAGGGAATTGAAATTTTTTATCCGGATTTGGTTGAGCGGGTTGATAAAGCCGACGGAAATTTTCAAATTTCAACAAGAGAAGGAAAAATTCTGGAAGCTAAGACAATTTTGGTCGCTACCGGTAGCCGTCGTCGGAAATTAAACGTGCCGGGAGAAAAAGAATTCGACGGCAAAGGCGTGGCTTATTGCAGTATTTGCGACGCCCCAATTTTCAAAAATAAGGTAACCGCGGTTGTCGGCGGCGGCAATGCCGGTTTGGAAGCGGTTCGCGACCTTTTGGCATATTCGCCTAAAATTTATCTTCTTCAAAGAGGCCAGGCATTGAAAGGCGATCCGCTTACTCAAGAAATGATTGCTAAGGAAGCGAAAGTGACGGTTTTCCTCAATGCCATTACCACCGAAATCATAGGAGATAAGTTTGTTACGGGTTTGAGATACAAAGACGTCAAGACCGGTGAAGAAAAAGAATTGAAAGTTGACGGCGTTTTTGTGGAAATCGGCTCTGTTCCCAACACGGAATTTTTGGGCGGTCTAGTTGAAAAAAACGAATGGGGAGAAATCATCATTGATCACAAAACTCAGCGCGCTTCCCAGGAGGGGATCTGGGCTGCCGGCGACGCCACCGATGTTTTGTATAAGCAAAACAACATTTCCGCCGGCGACGCCGTTAAAGCTGTTCTTAATATATATGATTATCTAAATAAACAATGAGGTTGAGCCGGAAAATATATTCGCGCGATCTCGGTATCAATCTAACCACTCGTAAAGAATCAGAATTATTTAAATGGTTTTTGGCTTGCCTGCTTTTTGGGAAACCGATTCAGCAGGAAGTTGCCAAGCGAACTTATTTTGAATTTATAAAAGAAGGATTAACATCGCCTGATAAAATTTTGCGCGCCGGCTGGGACAAATTAGTCAAAGTTTTAGATAAAGGACATTACGTTCGCTACGATTTTTCCACCGCCACAAAATTGCTTGAGATATGCGAAGAATTAAAAGCTCGTTATGGTTCCGTGGGTGCCTTGATTAAATCCGCAAAAAATAAAAAAGATTTATCTCGCCGCCTTCAAGAATTTAAAGGTATCGGTCCAGTCACCGCCCGGATCTTTTTACGAGAATTCTAATTCGCTATTGACTCAATTGGCTTTACGTTTGGCTCCACGCCTTTTTCCCGGTTTCACTGGCTTTACGTTTGGCTCCACGCCTTTTTCCCGGTTCCACGTCTGGTTGCGCCTGGCTTCGCACCTGGCTTCATGTTTTTCTCCCGTTATGCACGCTATAGCTTGCATAACGGAAGAGAATTATTTATAATGTAAATTGCTATGGCGAGGGAATTTTCAAGAAAAGATAACCTAACTAAGGAAACTCTTCTAGCATTGGCGCGGGCAGGGTGTTTTATTATCGCGGCTACCTCTCCATACTTTCTTACAAATTTTCTTCAAGCATACTTTAATGACAAGATGAAGCAAGCGTGCTGGAAAAGAGCTGAACGTCTGCGTGAATTAGAAAAGAAAAGGATTGTTTCGTTTCAGGAGTTGGCCGACGGCAAAATCAAAATTGAATTGACCCAGCGCGGCCAAAGCTGGATCAGGTGCTATCAGCTGGAGGACCTGGAAATAAATAAACCCAAAAAGTGGGACAGGAAATGGCGCTTAATCTTTTATGACATTCCTGAATATAATAAAAAGGCGCGCGATGCTTTGAGTAAAAAATTGCGCAATTTGGGACTTTATCAACTCCAAAAAAGTCTGTGGGTTTCCGCATACGATTGTTTACCAGAAATCGAGTTTTGCTGCGCTGTTTTTAACATCGATATGAATAACCATATTTTTTACTTGGAAATCCAAACCGTTCCCAAGGAAAAAGAAATTAAAAAGTGGTTTAATCTGGCTTGATTGTTAAAATTGATTTACTTTTCGAATTTACTTTTCAAATTTATTTATTTTCCTACTCCCGTTATGCCCGCTATAGCGGGCATAACGGGAGTAGGAAGAAGTTATATAAAGTTATATTTTGTGGTTTTGTTGCTAGGATTGTTGCGCGCTATTGACAAGGGTTTTTTGGCTGCTACAATAATCAACAATTATGAATAAGCGGCTTTTTTTATTTTGGGGCGTTTTGGTGGCCATGGTGGTCGTGGTCGGAGGCAGTTATTTGATTTGGAATAAATATTTTAAGTACGATCTGGAGAAGGTTTATCAAGAGGCGGAGCGCAGATATGTTGAGGCAATGACTGCCGATACTTACGGCGGCAAAACCCCGCAAGAAACTTTGGATATGTTTGTTGAGGCGTTGCGCGCCGAAGATATTGAGTTGGCGAGCAAGTATTTTATGTTGGATGAGAATTTGAGTAGGGAGAAGTGGGCTAATTTATTGGCGAACGTAAAAGATCGAGGATTTTTGGGGAAAATGTCTAATGACTTGGGTAATTATGGAGACGCGGGAGACGTGATGGAGGGTTATTATACATTTTCTTATTACAACGATGACGGAACAGTCGGTTTGCAGATGATTATGAGATTTAATTCAAATGCCGGTGTGTGGAAAATCGAAAGCTTATAAATATTCCGTCGTATGCCATGGGAAGAAAAATTTTAATAATTTTGATTGGGGCCACGTTATTTAGTGGTCTTTTTGTTTTTCGGGCACATGCTTATGAAATAGGGACCCACGCATTTTTAACCCAAGAAGTAGTTGGATTTTACAACAAGAATTTCCCAGATCGAAAAATCGCAGAAGATTTAACCAACTACCTCGTTGATGGTTCTCGTCGTGAAGACAATGTGCCGCGCTATTTTCATCATTTTTATGATCCGGTTAATGATCGAGGTTTGGCTGACGGCATTTATCGAGGCCAGAAGTCCAAAGAATGGGCCCAAAATGAAAAATTGCAAAAAGGATTGGTTTATAAATTAACGCCCGCAACCGTGGCTTCAATTTTGACTGCCAGCCAAATAGACAAGATTAAGTCAGTTTTTGATAAAAGTAATTTTACTTGGCAAAAAGCCCTTGATTTTTATGCCAGAGGCGAGACAGAACAAGCTTTATTTACTTTGGGGCATATTCTTCATTTAATAGAAGATGCTTCAGTGCCTGACCATACTCGTAATGATGCTCATCCTCCTTTTGATGATGGCGGCAGTCCTTATGAAAATTGGACAAAAAAGTTTAGTTTAGAGAATCCGGACAAAGATTTAGTCAACAGATTAAAAAGTAAAAAGCCGATTCTACTCGGTAACTTAGATGTTTATTTTAATGAAATGGCGACTTACTCCAATAATAATTTTTACAGCCGAGATTCAATAAAAAATTATGAATTGCCCAAATATGATTATTTTAATATTGACGATGAATTAACATTCGCATTCAAAAATGATAGCGATTTTGGCAATTATCGTTTGGCGCAGGTTATTAAAAAGGATAAATTTGCTTATATAAATTCAGCGGATAATGAAGTCAAGCTGTCAATCATCGATAAAGAAAGTTCTATTATTAACGATTACTGGTCTCGTCTTTCAACAAAGTCCGTTCAATATGGCGCCGGCTTAATCAATTTATTTTTTCAAGAAGCCGAAAAAGCAAAAGCGAAATACGCGCTTGAAAAAGCCCAGCGGCCATTTTTGGCGCGGTTGATTGATGGTTTTGGGGGAGTGTTTGGAGGAAAATCCGGTAGTGTTGATGATATTGTTGAATCGGCAAAGCGAGGTGAAAGCGATTTTGAGTTAGTCGCGGAAGTTCCGCTTACAAACCGATCCGAAACTTCCGAATCTAAGAATAACGATGATGAAACTCCAGAAGTTGAAATACCGACAGAAATTGTGTCAATGGATTTGCGATCGGTGGAGCCGATTACAGTGCCATCGCCGGAACAAGAGAACGAACAAATTTTGGAAACCGAAACCCCGGAATCCGATAATCAATCTTTGGGAGATTCGACGCCTCAAACGTCCGAGATTCAAACAGAAATCGTTTCTCTCCAGCTTTGCGGTTTTAACACCAATCAAACGCCAACTCGGCAAGGCGTGATTATTAACGAGGTTGGTTGGATGGGAACTCACGCCAGCGCCAATGATGAATGGATAGAATTGAAAAATGTTTCTGGCGGCGAGTTAGATATTAACAACTGGCAGATTTTAGATAAAGCCGAAAAAATTAAATTTCAATTAAGCGGTAAAATTTTGACCGGCGGATTTTATCTTTTAGAAAGAACCGATGACGATTCTGTGCCAAATGTTGCCGCAGACCAAATTTATAAAAACGTTTTAAACGACACCGATGAGGGACTTCGTTTATTTGATAAAAACTGTAACTTGATTGATGAAGTTTTTGCCAATCCGAATTGGCCGGCTGGCGAAAGCAATACCAGAAGATCAATGGAGCGTTCTACTGATTTTTCTTGGCACACCTATCTCGGCAATGGCGAAAATAATATCCTGGGGACTCCTCGAAAAGAAAACACTTTACCGCCCTCGGCTTATAGTTATAGCGGCGGCGGAGGATCTTCATCGGGCGGCAGTTCACAAAATAGCGGCGCCCAAAATAATCAAGCCACGCAGGAGAGCGTATCATCGCCGTCAAAAATACTTATTACTGAAGTTCAAGTTAACCCAACCGGCGGCCGGTTTATAGAACTTTATAATCCCAACGATTTTTCTGTTGATTTAACCGGCTGGTATCTTCAGAGAAAAACGCAAACAGGCAGCAGTTTTAGCTCATTAGTTTCCAATACGTATTTTAATGGTAAGACTATTAATGCTCGCAGTTATTTTGTAATTTCCCGCAACGCTTTAGACGGCGCCGACATTGTGCTAGACAACTTAACTCTTACTGAATCAAATGTAATTCAATTTAAGAATCCTAACGCTGAAGTCGTTGATAAAATTGGCTGGGGGCAGGCAAGTGATTGCGAAGGCAGTTGCGCCCCGCAGCCGCCCGATAATCAAAGCATCCAAAGAAAATTTCAAAATGAAATTTTTGTTGATACCGATAACAATGCCAATGATTTTGAACTTCAAATTTGTCCGAGTCCCAAAGCCCGCTCAACTTCTTGCCAAGCGGCCCAATCAAATCAGGCGCCCAGCGCTTTTTTTGATTACGCGCCCGACCACGTTGTTATGAGCGAGATTCGGGCGGGAACCAATGAAAACGGCGCCGAAGATGAGTTTGTAGAATTGTACAACCCGACTGACCAAACAATTAGCTTAACTGGCTGGTCGTTAAAGAAGAAAACTAATTCCGGAAGCGAAAGTAGTTTAGTTAATTCGTCCGTGTTTTCTGGAAGCATTGCTCCCAAAAGTTTCTTTTTGATTGCTCACGCCAACTACAAAGGTTCTAAGACGGCAGATTTGGTTTATTCCGCCAATTCCAACAATCTTGCTTATACCAATAACTCCGTGTTGCTTTATGACGCGGGTGGAAATGTCGTGGATGAATTAAGTTGGACAGAAATTCCCACAGGCCAAAGTTTAGAAAGGCGGGTTTATAAAGACGGTGAGTGTGTTTCGGCGCAAAACGATGGTGAATATCTGGGTAATGGTTGCGATACCGATAATAACCAAAATGATTTTGAATTTCGACCGGCGTCTAATCCGCAAAATGCTCAAAGTTTGCCCGAGCCGCGATCGGCTCCAGTCGCCGTGGAAGATTTCAATGTTGAATTCAGCTCCAGCGCCTTGGAGCTGAATTTTAATTGGGAAGAATCGGCAGACGCAGAAGAAGTAACTTATCAACTGCGAGACATTAGCGGCGCGAATCCGACGATTACCGCGGAAACTGCCGATACGAGTTTTAATAAAAAAATCACCGAGATTGGTCGCGAATATAAATACGAAATTCTTGCGATTGATCAAGACGGCCTTGCGTCAAGCCCCGCGCAATTTACTGTTAATGTTCCTAGTTTTCTGGAGTCAATTTCTTGGTTTCAAGATCCGCGCGGCGATTCACCGCGGTATTTGGTTGATCTAAGCTGGGAAGAATATCCGTTTGTGCCTATCCAGTTAAGGCATCTGGTTTCCGATGAAGAAGTAGAAAATCATTGGCATACCGCAGTATTTTATTACAACCAGGAAGCTCCGATAACCGACGATCTTTTTTGGGTTGACTACAATAATCTTCCTTACAAAAGTTGGGGGTTAATTGCGCCGAATGGTTTTAAAGTAAAATACCGAAACTGTTTCGGCTCAGAAAACGAAACCGCCGGTTCGGCTTTGATTTTGCCGGACACCGCGGATCAGTGTTCTTCTCTGGCCGGAAATCACGCGAGTTATGCTTTAAATTGGCCAGAGTTAGAAGATAATCATTTATTGCTGAATGTCGATGATTCTAATTTTTCCGCCGCGAGTCCGATTGCCGGCCAAGATTATATAACCGCCGCTTTTTATGTTTACCGGCCGGGCTATGAACCGAATAATTACGGACTTGGTTTAGCGGCAATCGATAAAACAAAATACTATTTTCAAGATTCGACGATGGTTCATCAGCCACCGACCACACTAGACAATATTGATTTTGAGTTTGATGCTGGCACCTCTTTATTAAAAATTTTTTGGGATCAATCCACTGATTCCGATACTTTAGATAATTTAATCACGTACGAAATTAAATATGATTCAATTGTGATTACTACTGGCAATGATTTTGCGGAAATGGCAGTTGAACCTGGCGCGACTTATGATTTTGAACTGCGAGCCGCGGATGAATTCGGCAATTATTCTGAAACAGCCAGCGTTAGCTACGATGTGCCCGATACCCCGCTGCCCTATGGAATCTCGGATATTTCTTGGGGAAATTTTGATGAAGGAAATCCCGCTGTTTTGAATTTGGAGTTTGCAGAGTATCCGTTTATGGATATAGCGTCTCCCGGCGCCATGATTTTCTTTTTAAACCAAATGCCGCCGTCGGACTACTCATTTTTGGATGACGATTATCGAAATGGCGCCGATATGGGCGGCTCTAATAATTTTTTGGAACTTTCTTATTATCCGTGCGATTTTAACGGCACTTGGACGAATAAGAGAATTGTCGGCGGCGCGATTTTTAATAATGCTGATTGCCCCACAACCAGTTCGTTAGCAATGAGTAAGCTTTTGCTGGCTAAATTAAGCAGTGAGGATACTCAATTTACTGCCGAGGTGATTAACGATCAGGAGTTTTCTGAGGGCGATTACATAACCATTGGTTTTTATCAGTTGGGGACGCGCGATCTATATGGTACGGCTTATTTTACCAACATCGCCAACTATAATAAGAAAATTTATTTCCAGGAAACAGGAAATTAATAGCCGCTCATTCAAATTTACCCAATCATTTACAAGTTTCTTTTGTTGTGCTATTTTTACTTTGACTTGCGTGAATCCGCAAGGCAGAAGGTAGCTCTTTGAAAGGCGCAGATAATGAAAAGGAGGTGGCAGCCACCTCTTTTCATATAAGCTCTCGGTCGCGTTGCGAGCTAAAATATCCAGTCGGCTAGGAGCGACGACGCAGATGTGTAAATACACTTCAAGTTGGAGCGACGACGCCGAATGGCATTTTAACCGCAACCCCTGCCTGCCGGCAGGCAGGCTTCGGGACAGGCAAATTTTAATTCATAGCTTCGTTGCTCGGGCTTGGAGTGAGCTTTCACACCGGCGCCCTCGCGCCTCGCTCTGAAATAAAATTTGCTCTGTCGCGACAGAGATTTATATGAAAGGAGGTGGCTAGATGAAAACGGCTGTGATTGCGTTATCGGCTTGCGCGTTGTTGGTTGGCTGCGGCGGAGGTAGCGGCGGAAGCGGCGACTATTTGCCGGAATATCTTGAAGAGGGTGGCGATTTACCGCCAGATGACGTGGTGCCGCCGGATGTTAACCCTCCGCCGGATGATGTTCCTCCGGCAGACGATCTTACTCCGCCTGACGATATTTCGTCGCCAGATGATAATCCTTCGCCAGGCGATGTTCCGCCGCCGGATGATTCACCGCCGGAGCCGGTGGTTGATGAACCGCCCGGGGATGATGGCAATGATGGCAACGATGACGGTGGTGATATTGATAATGGCGGCGATGGCGATGACAGCGGCGGGAACGATGGAGATAATGGAGGTGATGACAGCGAAGAAGAGGGTTCGCCCGATTGCGATTATTCCTATGTGGATGAGCTATGGGCGCCTCAAGAGAATCCGGTTTGGTATTTCAACGCCAAGTTTTACGGGAATAGGACTGCTCGCTGGAGAAATGGAGCCATCAGGGTCAGAGTGAGCGATGAGCGGGTGGATCTGGACGCGCTTCAGATGATTTTCGATGAACTAAATTCGTTTATTCGGCCCGCGAACCTTATTATTTTTGGCGGTAACGCGCCGAATCATCATATTGTGATTAGGCGCAATTCCGATTGGCAGGAGTGGGGAGGCGCTCTGTGGCAGGTCAATGGCGATAACGAAATCAATAGCGCGGTAATAGAGTTGGGCGAGTTTGAGGAAATTGACTGCCATTTTTACGCGGTGTTGAAGCATAACTTGATTCAGTCGCTCGGATTTTTTGATTATACTCAAGACGGCGGCGTGATGACGCAGGAAATTTATAATGATCTTGTAACGGTGATTGTAAAGGAAACACTTGAGGCGCTGTATGATATGCCAGCCGGCATAGAAGTTGAACCCTAAAGGAGCGAGCCTCGGGCTATGGCTCTAGCCCTCGATAGAGGGCTTTTTTGTTGCTTAACTTGTCAACCTCTGATATTGTTTTGAAAGCTCATCTAAAATTCATCGGGAGGAACGAACAGTGGGATGGTGCGTCGCTCTGGCGCTCGGCGAACTTAACGCGTTTTTATGGATGTATCTATTGATTAGGCTGATTAATCCGGGTTTATTAAATATCAATCTTTTTTCTTCAATTACAATCGACAGCTTAAAAGCCAGTTTGCCTAAGCAGGTTCAGGAATCCATAAAGTCGGTAATGATTTCTGACTCATCGCACTTTAGCTTTTGGGAGGCAGGGCATTGCGCATCTAATAGTCGAGGCAGCCGCATACATATCAATAAGAGATACGCGAAAATATCTCCTTGGGTAATATGGCATGAAGCGGCTCACGCGTACCATTTTTTTCTCGACAGGACAGGCAGTGATTTTTCAGAAAGATGGCAGGGTATTTCGGGTGCTGTTTTGACCCGCTATGGCAAGACCAATCATGAGGAAGATATAGCAGTTTGGGTTGAGGAATTTTATCTTTCGGTTTACGGCCATTACTCCGCGTTCAGCGTTTTTTTGGTGGAAACGCCATTTTGTGGATTTAGAGCCGTATCGTCAAAAACTCACCCTCCTTTTGCTGCATGGATTTGTTAGTTTTGAAGATATGCAGAAATTTCTTGCCAGGAATTTTTGTTTCAAGGTTCAAACATAGGGGCCGCGACGGAGTCGCGGCCTTTCTATTTAAAGCAAAACTCCGACCGTGGTCGGAGTGGTGGGCCCAGAAGGAATTTAACCCTCATCTTGCGGCTTATGAGGCCGCTGCTCTGACGTTGAGCTATGGGCCCCGAGGTTCTAAAATCCATTATAGCATGCCCACATAAAAAGTCAATAGCAGTTTTTTTCTTCTTTTCCATCTTTTGTTAAGACGCCGGTTGTTTTATCAATGACCGCGGTTGTTACTTTATTGATTACGCTTGATTCTTCGTTGGTTTTTTCAATTTGCGAAATAATTTTTTCGGATTCCCCGATTTTATCCATGATTTTTCCGACATTTTCCGGATTGATCGCGGCATCCTCGGCAACATTATTTTTTATTTCCGAGAGAGCGGTTTCCAGTTTTTCAAGAAGTTTTAAACGTCGCTGCGCCGGAGTAGAGACGAGCGACTCAATCTTTTCTTTTATCGGATCAGGAACGATTTCAGAAACCGCCTCAATCGTTTGTTGTTTCGTCGCGGCCGGCATTTTATAAAAAATGACGATAGCCGCGATAACGACGAAAATTAAACTAATCAGGATTCGCAACATTTTATAATTTCTACCAGAAAACCGCGGCCGTCAGGCCGCGGATGAATGGCAGCCCGTAGTCCCGATGAAAATCGGGACGGAGGAAACTATATAAATCCAGCCAAATGATGAGTATATTCAAATCTCATCATTTGGCGAAAGGTACGAAGACCCGTTAATCGGGTCGGAGTACTACGGGCGTAAGTCCGTGGATTTCTATTTTAGTATATAATAAATTGGAACTAAAAACTAAGAACTAACCATGATAGTCATTTTGCGCGACATACGCAGCCTTTATAATGTCGGTTCGATTTTTCGCACTGCCGACGCGGCCGGCGTGGAGAAAATTTATCTTTGCGGAATAACGCCGGAACCCGTCGATCGTTTTGGCAAAATTCGGACTCAACTTGCTAAGGTTTCGTTAGGCGCGGAAAAGACTGTCGCGTGGGAAAAATGCAGTTCTGCTAGCCGTGTTATAGATAGACTCAAAAAAGAAGGTTATAAAATTTTAGCAATTGAGCAAAGCAAAAGAGCGATTCCATACTTTGAACTTCGAATGTCGGACCTTAGACTGAAGAAAGCGGCGCTTATTTTAGGAAGTGAAACAAGGGGGCTTACCCCGTCTATCTTAAAGCGCGCGGATGCTATACTGGAAATACCTATGCGCGGGGCAGTGGTTCGACAAGCTCACCATCCGCGACGCATTGGTCGCGGAAAGGAATCTCTTAATGTCGCGGTTGCTTTTGGGATAGTGGCATTTCAGTTAATTTATGGTTAAAAAACTTTTATTGTCTTTAGGAATTTTTTTGCTTATAGTGGGCGCCGCCGTTATTTGGCAATTTATAAATGTTAGAGGCGGTCAGCAAGGCGGCGGAAATTTGAAAGAAATAACAATCGGCGATGCGGCATTTTTTGTCGAAATTGCGGATACGCCGGCTACTCGAACTAAGGGATTGTCCGGACACAAGCAATTAAAAGAAAATGAAGGGATGCTTTTTATTTTTGATAGCCTTGGTCAATATTCTTTTTGGATGAAAGATATGAATTCCCCGCTGGATATTATTTGGATTAAGGAAAACAAAGTTGTTGGTTTTGCGGAAAATGCTCCGCCCGCCGGCAACGCGCCGCTGACTATTTATACGCCGCCCCAGCCGGTTGATAAAGTTTTAGAAATAAACGCCGGCTCGATTAAAAAATTAGGCATTAAAATAGGCGACACGATAGAATTCTGATTATATGCGTCGTATTTTTGGTTTAGTTCCAAACGTATTTTTTCTTGGGTTAGTTAGTTTATTTAACGATTTTTCTTCAGAAATGGTTTATTCGGTGATGCCGGCGTTTTTGACAATTGTTTTGGGCGCGCCGCCGATTTTTGTCGGCCTTCTCGAAGGATTTGCCGACGCGCTCGCTAGTTTTTTGAAAATCTTTGCCGGATGGTTTTCCGATCGAATCGGCAAGCGGAAAATTTTATCTGTTTTCGGCTATTCTTTGTCAACCGCGACCCGCTTGGTTTTGGCGCTGGTAACTAATTTCTGGCACGTGTTTTTCTTGCGGGCGATTGATCGGGTTGGAAAGGGTTTGCGAGATTCTCCGCGCGACGCGCTATTGGCGGAGTCGGTTGAAAAACAAGAAATAGGCAGGTCGTTTGGCTATCATCGGGCTATGGATACCATAGGCGGCACGCTCGGACCTTTGGCCGCGGTTCTTCTGTTGCCGATTTTGTCAGGCAATTATCGTTCTTTATTCATTGTCGGGTTTTTCTTCGGCATTTTAGCGATATTGAGTTTTGTTTTTGTCAAAGATATTCCCAAAAAAGAATCGCAAACTTTGCCGCGTGTTCCATTTACTTTGTCGCTCAAAGGCTTTAGCCGCGACTTTAAGTTTTACATCTTCGCGGTTTTTATTTTCGGTCTGGGTTTTATGCCGATTTCTTTGGTTTTGCTGCAATCGAAAGTTATGGATTTCAATGGCGCGGCGATACCATTAATGTATTTTATATATAGTCTTTCGTTTGTGATTTTTGCCATTCCCTTCGGCCGTTTATCCGATAAAATCGGCGAACGCAAAGTTTTAATTCTCGGTTTTTTATCGGCGATTGTCGCTTACGCGGTTCTAGCGGGATTTAACAGTCCGGCCGGAGTGGTCGCGGGCTTTGTAATTTTTGGTCTGTATTCGGCAATGACTGACGGAGTTCAGCGGGCCTTGGCAAGCAAGTTGGCAGCCGCTGAAAAATTGGCAACCGGCCAGGGATTTTTAAACGCCGCCATCGGCATTTCTTCGCTTTTAGCCGGTCTTGCCGGCGGCGCGATCTGGACTTTTTGGGGTTCTGCCGCCGCCTTTGTTTACGGCATCGCGTTGATGTCAATAGGATTATTAACGTTTGTAAATACGCCGCAAAGAATTGTATAATAAATGAAACGATGACCAAAAAGAGAATTGTCAGTAAAAATAAGGAGATGTCGGCGGCCGAGAGATATTTCGGAGTTGTTTTAGAAGATGTCAATTCTAAATTTGATCAGGTGCTGGAGGGCAACGCGGCTTTATCCAAAGAATTCGGGGGCTTTCGCGATGAATTTAAGGAATTCAGGAATGAAACAAACTTCAAATTTGGAGTTTTGACTGGCGAATTGAAAGAGACGAATTCCAAAATTTCTAATCTGGAATCAAAAACCTCTAATCTAGAATCAAAAATTTCTAATCTAGAATCAAAATACGATAAAAATTTCGATCAAATTCTGGCCTATCTTTCAAAGATCGATGAAGAAATTCAAGATTTAAAAACCCGGCTGGATGGAAAGGCCGACTTGGAACGATTAGAGCGCGTCGAACAAGAGGTCGCTCAGATAAAATTAATAGTTAAGAAACATTTTCCATGGCAAGAATAGCAATTAATGGTTTCGGCAGAATCGGTCGGCTATTTTTTCGCGCCGCGTACGGCCATAAAGATTTAGATGTCGTTGCCGTAAACGATCTCGGCGATATTGAAAACCTCGCTTATTTACTAAAATACGACTCTGTTTACCGCGCTTATGATAAGTCGGTGGAGTTCAAGCGCGATCCCGGCGGAATTGGCGGCGAATTAAAAGTTGATGGGGAAAAAATAGTTGTTGTTCAGGAAAAAGATCCGGCTAAACTTCCCTGGAAGAATTTAAAAATTGATATTGCCGTGGAATCCACGGGAGCGTTTGAATCTTTTGAAAAAGCATCGGCGCATCTGATCGCCGGCGCCAAAAGGGCGGTAATCACCGCTCCGGCAAAAGACGAAGAACGAGATGATGCCAAGACTGTTTTGTTGGGTGTTAATGAGGAGGAGTTCAAACATTGTAAAATTACTTCTAATGGTTCTTGCACAACTAATGCCACTCATCCGATCGCGGCGATTATGGCTGAAACCGTTGGCGTTAAAAAAGCTTTTTTGGCCAGCGTTCATGGCTACACCGCCACTCAAAATTTGGTTGACGGCCCGACCAAAGGAAAAGATTTCCGCCGCGGCCGCGCCTCCGCCGTCAACATATCGCCGTCATTTACCGGCGCCGCGATTTCAGTGACGCGGGCTGTCAAAGAATTGGAAGGTAAATTTGATGGGGTTGCCTATCGTGTGCCTATTGTAACCGGCTCTCTTGCCGATTTTACTTTTGTCGCAAAACGAAAAACTTCGGCTGAAGAAATAAATAATATTTTCAAAAAAGCCGCTCAAGATCCGCGCTGGAAAGGAATTTTGAAGGTAACCGAAGATCAAATCGTTTCTTCCGATATTATCGGCGATCCTTACGGTTCAATTGTTGATCTGACTTATACTAAAGTTATTGACGGAGATTTGGTAAAGGTTTTGTCTTGGTACGATAATGAATGGGGCTACGTAGCTACATTAATAAAGCATGTCTTGAAAGCGGCAGAAACTCTTTGACACATTGTAAAAAATCAAATAAAGTTAATTTATGGATAGTGTCAAAAAGGAATTTGTGATTAAAACCAAAAATGGTTCTTACCGCGTCATTATATGGCGGGATAAAAGCGACAAGGCTTATTTGGTAAAAGTACCCAGCTTACCTGGCGTTGTTACGTTTGGAAAGTCGCTTGCGGAAGCAAAAAAAATGGCCAAGGATGCCATCGAGCTTTACTGCGATTGTCAAGCTGACGAGGGTAAAATAGTTGTTGATGACGAGCGACGCGTAGTTGGTAAGTTGCCAAAATCACACGTCTTCTCCGTCAAGTAGAATGAGTATAGTGCCGTTATTGCGCTCGGCTCAGTTAATTAAGGCCCTTTTGGGGGCCGGTTTTCGCATCATCAAACAAAGCGGCAGCCACGTCCGTTTGCGACACGTTCTTGATTCGACAAGACAAACGACAGTCCCGATTCATAATTTTCCGATCCCGCGTTGGCTGCTGCACGCTATTTTGAAACAAACTAAAATCTCATTAAAGGAATTGCTGAAATTATTAGGGAAAAAGTAACTAAGTAACTAAAATGACCATCTATCTAGCCGCAGATCATGCCGGCTTTGAGTTAAAAGAAAAAATAAAATTTTGGCTTCAGAAGCAAGGCCACGAAATTAAGGATTTCGGCGCCTTTTCTTTTGACCCCGCCGATGACTATCCTGATTTTATGAATCCAGCGGCTAAGGAGTTGGCCGTGGTATTGGCCAAAAATCCGGAAAACAATCGCGGCATTTTTTTTGGCGGCTCCGGACAGGGCGAGGCCATGGTTGCCAATCGTCATAAGGGCGTGCGAGCGGCGGTTTTATACAAATATGACGAAGATATTATCAAGCTTTCTCGCGAACATAACAACGCCAATGTTTTGTGCCTCGGCGCGCGGTTTTTAAAAGAAAAAGAAGTCATTAGGGCCGTGGAGCTTTGGATCAAGACGTCTTTTTCAAATGAGCCGCGCCATAAGCGTAGAATTGCAAAATTTTAACTTTTGCGGTATTGCATGGAGTAGTTCATTGGAAGGAGGACGGCGTGAAGAATCAGGAGCGCAAGTTTTTGAAAGCGGCTGGTTTTTCGCGAGGAGCGATAAAAGTTCTTGAAGCGGAAGCCGAAAGAGAAAAGACGTCAGTTATGAAGGTTACCGCTGATGTAGGCGCGCTAATGAGAATTTTCGAGGATGTGGCGCGCGCAATCGCGAAAGATACTAACAGAAATTATCAAGATGTTCTTCGTGATATGTTGCAGAAACTTCAAAAGAGTCACGAAGCAGGCACATTAGAAAGTGAACTTAAAACTGCAGTGGCCAGGCTTCAAGAAAAAGATAAGAAAACAAAAAGATAAGATGATCTAATAAGTCGCCTCAGTAGGCGGCTTTTATGTTAAAATATAGGAATGCAAGTAATTCCCGCTATCAACACGATTTCTTTTGGTGAGGCTGAGCGGCAGATTAAGCAAGCCGCGGAGTTTAGCAATTGGATACACATTGATGTTGTTGACGGAGTTTTTGCTCCGAATGTCACTTGGGGCGCCCCGGAAGAATTAAAGTTACTAGTCGCTAGTGGCCAGCCGCTAGTGGCTAACTTTGAGATTCATCTGATGGTGGAAAATCCGGAGCAGGTTTTGAAATCATGGCTGGAGGCGGGCTTGCCCAATGAAGCTTTAGCGAAGGCGGGAGCGAAAAGAATCATTGTTCATTTGGAGGCAATGCAAGACCCCGCTTATATTTTAGAAACTTGTAAAAATTACGAAGCCGAAGCGATGCTGGCGATCAATCCCGAAACCCCGACTGACAATTTAATGCCCTATCTTCACGAATTTAAATATTGTCAAACTTTGGCGGTTAGTCCGGGATTGGCAGGTCAGCAGTTTCAAAAGCCGGTTTTAGAAAAAATAAAGTTTTTGCGTCAAAAATTTCCTGATGTTAAAATAGAAGTAGACGGCGGCATCAATCTTGAAACCGCTAAACTTTGCAAAGACGCCGGAGCGGATATAATAGTATCGGCATCGTACGTATTTGGAAGTCCAGATCCGAAAGGAGCGTATGAAGAGCTGGTAAAAGCGACTAGCGACTAGCGACTAGCGACTAGCGACTAGCGACTAGCGACTGGTGGCTAGTGGCTAACTACTAATATGATAGAGTCCTTACACGAAGAAAAATTAAAATATCTGGAAGAAATGGCGAATCGGATCCGCCAGGATGTTATTGAAATGCTTTTAGAAGCCGGCTCGGGACATTCGGCCGGTCCATTGGGAATGGCGGACATTTTTACCATTTTATATTTTCATGTTTTAAATCATGATCCGAAAAATCCTGATTGGCCGGAGCGGGATCGATTACTGCTTTCTAACGGTCACATTTGTCCGGTTCGCTACGCGGCAATGGCTCATGCCGGATATTTTCCATTTGAAGAATTAAAGACGCTTCGCAAAATAAATTCCCGTCTTCAAGGGCATCCCCATCGAACCACTTTGCCCGGAGTGGAAACAACTTCCGGCCCGTTAGGTTCGGGACTTTCTCAAGCGATTGGCATGGCTTTAGCAGCGAAACTTGATAAAAAGAACTATCGCGTTTATTGCGTTACTTCTGACGGCGAACATGACGCGGGCAACACTTGGGAAGCGGCGATGTTCGCCGGCAAGCGCCGTTTAAGCAATCTCACTGTTATCATGGATCGGAATAATATCCAAATTGACGGTTTTACGGAGGACATTATGCCGCTTGAACCGCTCAAAGATAAATATGAAGCTTTTGGCTGGCATGTGTTAGAAGTTGACGGGCATAATATGGAAGAATTTGTTGATGCTATAAATGAGGCGCACGCGATTTTTGAGAAACCGACAGTGATTATCGCCCATACTATTCCGGGCAAGGGAGTAAGTTTTATGGAACGCGACTATCTCTGGCATGGCAAGCCCCCGAATAAAGAAGAGGCGAAGATCGCATTAGAAGAGTTGAGGACTCTTGGTAAAAGAATTGAGTCAGAGCACCAATAAAAAACTAAAAACTAAAAACTAAAAACTAAAAACTAATGAGCAGATACCCGTTAATTCGAAAAATTTATTTGTATCTTTTTTCAGCGATTGGCCTGGTGCTGGTTGTTATTGGCATAGCGCGTTTGGTGACGCTTGGTTTGAAAGTTTATATTTTTACCCAAGCGGATGTTTATATTCAATATCCCGCGTCGCGGCCGAAATTCGCGCCCGCGGAAGGTCCTGATGGCGTCGTCCAACAATTTATTGAACCGACTAAGGAAGAACTTGAGGAATTTGACAGAAAACAGCGAATTTCTAATCGCCAGCGTGAAGCCGCGGAATCCTTCGGTTTTATAATTGTCGGTTTGCCGCTTTATTTGTATCATTGGTATGTAATTCGGAGAGATAAAAAAGAAGAAATTAATCAAAGGTCGTTATCGTGATATTTAAATATAAAAAATATGGTTCATTATAAATGGCATTTAAAATGCTGCTGCCGAAATCTTTTAGGGCTTTTGCTTTGGGCCGCGTCGGCTTTGGCTTTGGTCGCGGCTTGGGTGGCTTCAACTAGACAAACTGGCGTTTTTTTGGGATTGCCGGTTGCCCATTTGTTTTGGGATTCATTGATACTCGGCGTTTTAGCGCTCGGTTTAAAAGTCGGGAAGCATTGCGGCGGACATGGCGGTTCTTGCGATGTTTGCGCCCCCGGAGCAATGACGGAAGAGAAAAAAGAAGAATAAAAATTTATCAGCGAATAACGAATTTGTTACGGATAATCGAATAAACGAATTCGCTTATTCGTAAATTCGCGCAAGATTCGTAATTCGTTGATAGAGCGAAGCGATGCTGAATCCGGAAGCCAAATTAAACCCTAAATTATTCGATAAGGACGTTGAGCAAAAACCGACCCGTGACGGGTACGGAGATGGTTTAGTTATTGCCGGCGCGGAAGATCCTAACGTAGTGGTCTTGTGCGCCGATTTAACCGAGTCAACTCGTTCTCATAAATTTGCCGAAAAGTTTCCGGAAAGATTTTTTGAGATTGGCGTGGCGGAGCAGAATATGGCGGCTATCGCGGCGGGCCTTGGCATTTCAGGGAAAATTCCTTTTGTTTCTTCATACGCGACATTTTCTCCCGGCCGCAACTGGGAGCAGATACGAACGACAATTTCCTATAATGATTCTAATGTTAAAATCGCGGGGCATCACGCCGGTATTTCCGTTGGTCCGGACGGCGCTACGCACCAGGCCATTGAAGATATTGCCACTATGCGAGTGATGGCTAATATGAAAGTTTTTGTGCCCTGTGACGCGATTGAAGCGAAAAAAGCCACAGCGGCGGCGGCAAAAATCTGGGGTCCGGTTTACCTTAGATTTGCCAGAGAAAAAACGCCGGTTTTCACGACTGAAGAAACTCCATATACGCCGGGAAAGGCGCAGATATTATGGGAATCGCAAAAGCCGGAAGTCGCGATAATCGGCTGTGGCGCGCTTTTACACAACGCGTTAGTGGCGGCTCGCGATTTAGAGAAAGAGGGAATTGGCGCGATAATCGCGAATTGCCACACGGTTAAGCCGCTAGATGAGGCGAAAATTTTGGAAGTGGTTAAAAAATGCGGAGCAGTCGTGACTATTGAAGAGCATCAAATAATGGGCGGTTTAGGCGGGGCTATCGCCGAGTTGTTGGCAAAAAATTTGCCTGCGCCGATGGAATTTATCGGCATGCAAAATGTTTTTGGAGAATCGGGTTCGCCGGACGAGCTTATTGAGAAATACGGCATGGGAGTAAAGGATATCAAGGCGGCGGTTAAGAAAGTTTTAAGCAGAAAAAAATAGATGCCTGATGTAATTGCTATTGGTTCGGCGACGCGGGACAATTTTCTAAAAGCCGATTATAAAATTATTGATTGGCCGGAGACGCCTTTGAAAAAGGCGATTGTTTTGCCGTTTGGCGAAAAAGTGGGCGTTGATGAAGTTTATTTTACGATTGGCGGCAATGCGGCGAATGCCAGCGTTACTTTTTCTCGTCAGGGTTTTAAAACTGCTTGCGTCGCCAAAATTGGCGATGATTTGCCCGGGAAAGATTTTTTGGCGCGTTTAAAGCGTGAACGGGTTAACACGAAATTAATAAGTGAATCAAAGGATGGGCCGACGGCATATTCCGCGCTGCTCTTAAAAAATGGCGAAAGAACTATTTTGAGCCATCACGGCGCCTCGGACACTTTTTCTTTAGAGGACGTCAATCTTAAAAAGTTAAGAAGTCGGTGGTGGTATTTATCGCTTTCGGGCGAGTCGGATTCTATGTATCTTGATTTACTGCGATTTGCTAAAAAAAATAGCATTAAAGTTGCTTTCAATCCGAGCGGCCATCACATCAAACACAAACGGCAAGAAGTTCTTAAGTCGCTTAAAGATTTGGCCATTTTAGTTTTAAATGCTGGTGAGGCGGCAGAGTTAATCGGTATTTCTTTCGAAAAAGAGAAAGAGGTTTTTAAAAAATTAGATGAAATGACGCCGGGAATAATTGCTGTTACTGATGGGCCAAGGGGCGTTACGGTTTCGGATGGGGAAAATTTGTATAAAGCCGGAATTTTTCCGGAAAAACAACTTGTTGACCGCACCGGCGCCGGCGACGCGTTTGGCAGCGGTTTTGTGGCCGGCCTGCTTCGCTGCCAACTTAGAACTAAGAACTTAGAACCGAGAACTGACGACATCAAATATGCTATTCGGTTGGCGAGCGCGAACGCCACTTCAGTAGTTGAGCATATCGGCGCGACCGAAGGAACTCTGACGCGTGAGCAATTTGAGCAGGATCCTAGGTGGCAGGAGTTTAAGATAGAAGTTAAATCGCTTGATGAATAGTTATCACGAAAAAATCGCGAAAATTTTGAGGATAGATAAGAAACGGATTGCCGAATTGGAAGCCAGGCTGGAAAAAGCAACTGGTAAAATTGGCGTACTGCGGAGGATTATGGATGAGAATGAGAAAATAGTTGCCGAAAAGCTGGATGTTTTGGGTTTGGCGCGCCATGCGCGGGCGCAAGAGGTTTACGACGCCTTAATTAGCAAAGTAGAGGCGGATGATCTTAAGATTTTTGAACACATAAACCTTGTTTCTATGCGTATCCCCGAAACGTCTAAATTTTTGGTTGATTTCGTTAAAAAAGTTCATCCGCCATTCAAAGGATACTTTTTGAAGCTGGAGAAAGCAAAACAATTTTTAATTGCCGAACCGCCCAAAAAAATCTTAGCCGCCTTAGGATATAAATATGTCGAAGAAATGCTGGGAAAAGAAGATATTTTGGAAGTTTACAGCGCAATCAGATTTTTAGAGGATTCGGAGTGGCAAAATAAAGTTTTTTTCAAACAATACGAAACTTTGCATCCGGAAGACTTTGAGGAGCGCAAAATAGAGTTGCGAGTGCTGCGTCCCAAATGGGCCAAGGCGGCAGAAAAATTCGTTGCTAAAAAATATCACAATGTCAGCCATCTTAAAGAATTAGGCGTCATTTTTGTGATTCCGATATTTTTGGGCATATCCGGAGAAACACTAAGGTTATTGAGTCTGCTCTTCCATTATTTAAATGAAGTGAATTATTATTCTGGACTTTTTGCCGGTTATAAAAACGATGAACATGGTTTTGCCAAAAATGTTATCTCGCTTTTGCGAGGCGATGTGGTTGAAAATAGATTGCCGGAACAATCTCTAGAGGCGAAGCGTCCAAGATTTTTAATTGTTCAAAGATATCTAGCCAAAGATGACGAACACGATTGGCGATTATTTGAACCGCGTATTAATCCCGAAGCGCTCCATTGGCAAAGAGCCGAGGATGACATAGTAAAGGTTGGCCGGACTGACCATATTCTTCATGACGGGATGGAATTCTGGCAGGGTCTTGGCTGGGTTGGAGATTATTTCCCGACTGAAACTGGCGTGGGGGTTTTGGTGAGTTTCAATCTTGTTGATACGATTATGGCATTGGTTAAGCGTCGGGAACTAATTAAGTATTTATATCACCATCAAGAGGCGCTTTGGAATAAGATTTTCGCCGAGTATTTCGGCGCGCAAAAATTGGAAGAAATGAGCAAGGAGTATATTTTAAAAGGATGGTTTGAAATTTAATATCGCGATGCCAATATACGAATGACATGCGAATGATACTAATAATACGAATAATCAATAAAAAGATTAGTATTCATTCGTATCATTAGCGCAATTCGTATATTGGTATTATATTTAAGCCGCCATACGTAAAATCTATGCAAAGTTTAAAACAATTAATCGCCGCCGCTGAGAAAAACGGTATAGCGCTGGGACATTTTAATATCTCCGAACTGTCAATGCTCAAAGCAATTTTTCAGGCAAGTCGAGATGTTAATACTCCAGTTATAATTGGCACTTCCGAGGGCGAGCGGGAATTTATCGGCGTACGACAGGCGGCCGCCTTAATAAAAAGTTTGCGCGAGGAATACGACTATCCGATTTTTTTAAACGCCGACCACACTCATTCTTTGGAAAAAGTAGAAGAAGCGGCCAAAGCCGGCTACGACGCGATTTTATTTGATGGCGGCGCGCTGCCTTTTGAAGAAAATATCAAGCAAACTAAAAAAGCGGTTGAAATAGCCAAAAAAATAAACCCTGATGTTTTGATTGAGGGCGAATTGGGATATATTGGCAGTTCGTCAAAAATTTTAAAAGAAATCCCAAAGGGCGCGGCGATCAAGCCGGAAGATTTAACAAAACCGGAAGATGCCAAGCGATTTGTACAAGAAACGGGAGTGGATCTTTTGGCTCCGGCAGTTGGCAATATTCATGGGATGTTCGTCCCGTTAGAGGCCCGCCCTTCCTCTTTCGGAGGAAGGGCGGCAGCCGCTGGGGGCGGCTTGCCTCTAACGGGGTTTGCACCCATTGAACCCCCGCTTGATATAGAGCGCGTTCGCGCCATAAAGCGAGCGGTAAAAATCCCGCTGGTTCTCCATGGCGGTTCCGGCAACACCGATTCCGATTTTTTGGCGGCCATAGAGGCGGGCATTTCTATAATTCATATCAGCACTGAACTGCGGCTTGCTTGGCGCAAGGGGTTGGAACAAGGTTTGCGAAAAGATCCCGAAGAGATTGCGCCGTATAAACTTATGAAGCCAGGGGTTGAAGAAGTGCAAAAAGTGGTATACAATAGGTTGAAACTATTTAATAAACTTCACTAATATACGGATCAAGCGTGAATATACGAATTTGTATATTAGTGCTGGATTAGCCATATTGGTGGGAATACAAGCTATGGAATTATCTGTTCAAAAAAGAGAAGTCTTTGGCAGGAAAGTGGAGGAACTGCGCAAGAGCGGGTTGGTCCCCGCCGAACTTTACGGCCGGGGTATTGAGAATTTGCATTTAAGCGTCGCCGTCAAAGATTTCAATAAGATTTTTAAGCAAGCCGGAGAAAATACGATGGTTGATCTTGTTATTGATTCCGCGACTAGCAAAGAGAAGCGGCCGGTTTTGATTTACAATGTTCAGAATGATCCGGTAACCGATCAAATCGCCAGCATTGATTTTTATCAAGTCAGATTGGACGAACGGATCAAAATCAGCGTGCCGCTGGAATTTTTTGGCGAAGCGCCGGCAGTTAAAAATAAAAGCGGCATTTTAGTAAAGACGATTCAGGCAGTTGACGTCGAGGCCTTGCCCGATAAAATTCCTCATTCGATTAGGGTAGACTTGGGGCGGCTTTCTGAATTAGATCGGGGCATCGCCATAAAAGATTTGGATATTCCTCCGGAGGTTAAAATTTTGGTAGATCTGGAAAACGTTGTCGCTATTGTCAAACCGCCCCTAAGCCAAGAACAAGAAGAGGCCCTGGCCCAAAAGCCAGCCGTTGAAGAGGTAAAAGTTGAAACTGAAGAGAAAAAGGCCGCGCGGGCCGCCAAGACTGAAGAAAAAACTGGAGAAGCTCAAGCCGCGCCAACTGAAAGCAAAAAATGAGCCTCTTGTTGTCTTTGTGATATCATTGTAAAGATGATAAGACCAAGGCCCAAGGTTATATTAGATATCAAAACTTCAAAGCTTAACCCTTTTTCTTTGCCCGCGAAACGGATTTTTCTTCGGCGATCAAAGATTGTAAGAGTACCTCTTCAGACCGCGCTTAAAGCCCTATTTCTGTTAGGCGTTTTTTCTTATTTGATTTTCGGATCGGCGGTAGCGCCGGTTTATCGCAATCAATACAGCCAATCTTTTGCCGCTCAAGGCGGCGAGGAAGCAAGACTGGATTTGGAGCAGCAGTTAGCCCAAATGGAAAATCAAATCGCGGAATATGAGGGTACCATTCAAAGCTATAAAAAAGAAGGCACTACCTTACAAAAAGAAATTGATAAATTAAACGCTAAAATCGCGAAATTGGATTTACAGATTAAAGCCACCGAACTTTCTTTGAAAAGATTGGATCAGGAGATTGATGAAAACGAAAATCAAATTAAAACAACTGAGTCCGACATCGATTTAAATAAGGGAGCGCTAGCCGGGTCGCTGCAAAAAGTTTACGAAAACGAAAACATCAGCTTGGTCGCGCTACTTTTAAAAAACCCGAAATTATCGGATTTTTTCGGCGACATCACTAATTTAATCGAATTGCAAAGCAATTTAACGATAACTTTAAAAAAGATAATTGATTTGAAAAATGATTTACTTGAAGAAAAAGAAACGTTGAGTTTAAAAAGAACCGACGCCGCGGCGTTAAAGGCCTATCAAGCTTCTCAGAAAGTGGCGGCTAAAGATGTTAAGGGAGAAAAAAATAATTTATTAACCGTTACCAAGGGAAAAGAATCGGCATACCAAGAGCTTTTAAAGGAAACCAAAAAAACAGCCGCCCAAATCAGGGGCAGGATTTTTGACTTATTAGGCGGCGGCGAATTGACTTTTGAAGAGGCGTACAAATTGGCGAAATTCGCCGAACAGGCGACGGGCGCGCGAGCGGCTTTGATACTCGCGGTTTTAGACAGGGAATCGGCGCTCGGCCAAAATGTCGGCCGTTGCAGTTACGAAAAAGCAATGCATCCGACGCGCGACCTCCCAAAATTTTTAGCCCTTCTTTCCGACCTGAAAGCCGCCGGAAAAGCTCCGCCGGAACCGGTAATGGTTTCTTGCCCGAATCGCGACGGATATTTCGGCGGCGCCATGGGTTCGGCTCAATTTATTCCATCCACCTGGGTTTTATACGGCGAAAAAATTTCTGAAATCAACGGCAGTAATCCGCCGAATCCCTGGAATAACGGCGATGCTTTCGTGGCGACGGCGTTATATCTTAAAGATTCGCTTCGCGGTTGTAACGGCGCCTACGATAAGCAGTTTGATATTGAGAAATGCGCCGCGGCTAAGTATTACGCCGGAAGCAAATGGCGTTCCCATATTAGTTTCGGCCGATACGGCTATCGAGTCGCGGAGCAAGCGCGGAAATTCCAGCAAGATATAGATATTTTGAATTCGCAATGAAGCAATTGCTTATTGCCACAACTAATCCGGGGAAGGCCAAGGAGATGAGCGATTTTTTGAAAGACTTCAGAATTTCTTGCCGGTTTTTAACTGATTTTCCCGACGCGCCCTCGATTGAGGAAACCGGGAAAACATTTGAAGAAAACGCGATATTAAAAGCCAAGGGGTATTATGCAGTTTGCGGCATTCCGACGCTCGCGGACGATGGCGGATTGGAAATCGACGCTCTTGGTGGAGAACCCGGAGTCAGAAGTCGGCGCTGGATAGGCAGAGAAATGACCGATTGGGGAATAGTGGATCATATTTTGGCAAAAATAAAAGATGTGCCAAGGGCGCGAAGGTCTGCTCGTTTGCGTACCGTTGTCGCGTTTTTTGACGGCGTTGAATGCGTCACTGAATCAGAGTCATTAAGCGGTTATATCGTTGAAGAGCGGCCGAAAGAAGTGCGGCCTGGGTATCCTTTCCGATCTTTGTTGTTTATTCCGCGATTTGGGAAGTTGTTTAAAGATTTAACTAACGAAGAACATGATTTAGCGAATCATCGCCTGAAGGCGCTGAAAAGATTAAAGCCGATTATTGAAAATAAATTGAGTGAGATACGTCAGTGACGCCCAGCAATAAACTCCGTAAAAGTGTCACCGATGTACCCGTCCAGTACAGTCGGTTGACGGACGGCTTTTATTTTTGTTATTCTATTGGCAGTTCAAGTTGACAACAGAATACGCGATTGGAGGAGAAGCCAATGACAGGAATGCCGCCAAAATGCCTTGATCCGTTTGCCGAGGAAATTGTCTTCAGATGCGGAAATAAGCCGAGAAAATGGCGAGAATGGCGTTTGACATCGATTAGAGAAAGAATGAGAGAATACACGAGCATCTTCGAGGAGCTTATAAAGCTTTTAAGAAAAGCGGGGACGAGCGATGAAGAGTTTTCTTTTATCGCAAAGCTTTGCGAACATTTTAAACTCTTAAAAACCGAACCGCTGGAAATTCAGGAGCTTTTTGTGTTTATTTACTTCCGCTATTTTGATACGCAAGTTGTCAGGGATAAAAATCCGCATTGGTTTTCCGACGGTCTTATCAATTTCCGTTTGTTTGACGGCGATGTTTTATCTCGGCAGATAGCCGTTCATAATTTGTTGCTGACGAAAACGTTCTCTTCGCTTGGTCTTAATTGGGAACAATGGGTAAATTATTCGCCGGTTAATGCCAGTATTAAAATAAAAACCAACCCCTCTTCTCGGTGGCAGCAATTAGATGAAGAATTACTTTTGCTGGAACACGCCCTTGATAAAAGTCATCCTTTGCGGCCAAGTATTTTGAAAGATTGTATGGCCCTCAGGAAAAAGAAGGCGGAAGTTATGAGGGGGCAATTATCAGAAGTTTTGCTTGAAGAACTTTTCCCAACGCTCTTTAAGGGCATAGAATATTTGACGAGAAAGCCCGGAAGTGGAAAAAAAATTAAAGTGGCGCGCGGTTTCATGGATCGGCTATATCTTATTCAATCAATGGTAAAAGAATTTTTCGTTTTTGGAGTTAGAAATTTTAGAATTGAGCTCTGGGATCGCAATGATTTTCAGTCACTTTTTTTAGGTAATTTTCTCGAGAATTGTTTATCCATCGGCGAAAAAGACGTTTATCCCGCCGTGCGGCTTCCGGGAGTGCCCGGGAAGCGGCGTCCCGCCGGCGTTTTAGATTATCTGGTTGACAAAGGTATCCAAGTGGTAAAAATCATCGAAAAAAAAGACGGACAAGAATATCACGTCGGCCATTGTTATCTTTTTGTATTTTTAGACAATCAAAAACCCGTTTTGATGATTGATTCCGTTGAAATTCATTCGAGCTATCGAAACCGATCTTTGAAACGCGAAATTAGGAAAGCGTTATTTGAATTTTTAAAAGGATACGCTCGCGCGGTAGGAATTGAACGAGTGGTGCTGGGAAATAATGGGCCGACGCTGAGATCGGGAAAAAACAAGGGCCAGCGGCACAAGATTCAGAATGGTATTGATGTTTTTGATTTGCTGCCGGTTTCTCTTGAAAAAATTGAAAAACTCGGCGGTTATTGGAATCACCAGCCCTACTTTCTGGAAAGCGTCGGCGGAACCGAAGCGTACGTTATTGTTTAGTAAAGTTTAAGCGGCCCCATGGCCGCTTTTTTCTACACAAGGTCATTTTGCTTTATTTTTCTTTTGTGCTAAGATATCGACAGTTTATTTTTGGAGGAACTATGGCCCGGGTCACGAAATTCGGAAAGCGTGATGTTGCTTTTGAAATTGCAGGATTGCAGTTGCAGATTGTCATCGGAATTTATAACGAAATGGATCGCCAGAAAGTGTCTAGACAGGAATTGGCCCGTCGTCTCGGTGTTAGCGAGAGGTATTTGCAGGACCTTCTGGATGGCGAAATTAGCATGACTGTTCCGCAGATGGTTCGTTTGGCCAGGGCAATGAATTTTCAATGGTGTATCAGGCCGTGGTTTGCCGGCAAGAAAGGAGGCGCGCGTTGAAAAAAGGCGAAGACGACTATATGTGTTATTGGTGTGGTTGTTCCGGGAAGTGTGATATGAGGATTCAACATGGGCTTACAAATTCCTCAGATAGAGCCACGCAGGGGCAACTAAAATTTGCGGACAAGGTTTTTGCTAGGTTAGCCCCCCCCCAAAAAAAAAATAAAAAAACCAAAACAGCGAACTAATAAGTTCGCTGTTTTTATATGTCGAACTTCCGAACGAAAACCACGGGCGTAAGGCCATGGAAGTTTATTCTTCATTTTTCGCCTTAATTAGATAGTTCGAATGTTCATTCCAACGTTCTTAAGAACGTTGGAATGAACATTTGTGTGCGTTATATGAGTTTAGCCTGAGTTTAGATAGATATTGACCACCTAGATATTGATCACGTAATTTCTTAAACTCCCGTTACGTAAGCTATAGCATACATAATAGGGAGGATGATCGAGGGATCGCGCGCGCTGTCCGGGTATTGCATGTGTTGCGTTATTTTCGTGAATATAATAATATAATGGCGGTACATTGAAATGGCTCCGAGCGTCGTAAGAGCCAAAACGGTCATTTTTTGAAGGGGGTGCGCGGTGGGGATTTTGAAAAAAGGATACAGTAAATCTATGCAAAACAGTAAGCGATTTTTCGAGCAACTTCTCGATGTTCTAGTGGTGACTTGTTCACAGTGCGGAGTTGGAATTCCCGGTGTTAATTTCCGAAGGAAAAATTTTAGATGAAATGGGGCGTAATTTCTAACGCGCATGACGATGTCTACGGATGGAAATTTCAACTCAAGTGCCCCAACTGTAATGCCCGATTGCGTTTTGATGAAGATGAGATTAACGTCCGGGTAGAGGCAATGCCTACCGTGAAGGATATGACGAGTTGTGGGAATTTCGGGAGGTACACATAAAGTGGAATAAATAGCCGCGACAAAATCGCGGCTTTTTCTATTTTGATAAATTTTTCGATCAATTCGTTTTCTGGCGGACTGATTTAGCTATTTTTTCTAACAATATGCCCAGGTCCCCATCGAGGACGCGTTCAATTCCGTGGATTTTCACATTAAATCGGTGGTCGGCGATGCGGTCATCCGGGAAATTATATGTTCTTATTTTTTCCGCTCTTTCGGCGGTGCCGACTTGCTGTTTTCTTTCGCCGGCGATTTGTTCAAACTCTTTTTCTTTTTGTATTTCATAGAGTTTGGCGCGCAAAATTGACATTGCCGCTTCACGGTTGGCATGTTGGGAACGTTCGGCTCGGGAAGAGATGACGATGCCCGACGGTTTATGAGTGATCCGTACCGCAGTTTCTACTTTATTTACATTTTGGCCGCCTGGTCCGCCGGCGCGCGAAAAAGAAACCTCAATATCATTGGGATTAATCACTAGTTCCTTTGGTTCAATTTCCGGCAGGATGGCGACGGTGGCGGTGGATGTATGCACGCGGCCGGCTTTTTCGGTAGCCGGTATTCTTTGGACGCGATGAGTGCCGGATTCTTGCTTGAGCGCGTCATACGTTCCTTCTCCCGTGACACGGCCGACAAAAGTTTTATAACCGCCAATAGTGCCCGGGCTGGAATCAACAATGGTAAAAGCCCAACCCTTTTTAGCGGCGTATTTTTGATACATTCTCACCAAATCGCCGGCAAAAATAGCGGCTTCATCGCCGCCTGTCCCCGCCCTTATTTCTAGAATAATTTTATTGGTCATAATGTTTAGCGACTAGTGATTAGCCGCTAGCGACTAGTAAATTTTCCATTTTTAAACTGAAAATTAATAACTAACCACTAGTCATTAATCGTTTGAAGTAGTTACTTTTTTTGTTTTTTCACTCTCGGTTTTTTTGCGGTTTTTGGTTTAGCGGCGGCTTTGGCGCGGCGAGCTTTGAATTTTTCAACTTTGCCGGCGATGCCGATGAATTTTTCTTTACCGGTATAAAAAGGATGGCATTTGTAGCAAATTTCAACATCAAGATCGGGCTTGGTTGAGCCGACTTTAAATTTGTTGCCGCAGGCGCAGCGAACTTCGGTATCATTGTAATATTGAGGATGAATGTCTTTTTTCATAAGTTTTATACTACAGCCCTTTATGCCTCTTGACAAGACCCTTGATACAAATATAATGGGAAGTACAAAGATGCGATAATTATTATTTAACAATTTAAAACGTTTTAATTCATCCGGCCGGTTCTTGGTTAAAAATTAACGAAGAGCGGGCCGGATGTGTTATTGTAAGAGTCGATGCGAAAGAATAAACGCGGAATGACGCGAAAGGCACGATGGGATTGATAGGACGTTGATAAAAAAATAGAATTATTGAAGATTTTATAGTTGTCCCAATTTTCCATAGAAGCAGATTTACGCGGATTCGAATTTTTATAGAAGCAGATTTACGCGGATTTATTTTCGCGTTGATCTGCCTCTAATTGATTTTATTTCCGCGTATTTCCGCTTCTATATTTAAGAGGATTTGATCCTGGTCCAGGATGAACGCTGGCGGCGTGGATAAGGCATGCAAGTCGAACGTGTCAGTGCTGTGCACTGACCGCAGAACGACGCAGAACAAACGCAGAAAAACGCAGAAGTAAAATTCTGCGAAAGTCTGCGTGAAGTCTGTGTAAGTCCGCGGCCAATGCACGGCATTGGCAAGTGGCGAACGAGTTAGTAATACCCTAGTACCTACCTTTGAGTCAGAGATAGTCCGGGGAAACCCGGGGTAATATCTGATAGTCTCGCAAGAGTAAAGGCGCGAGCCGCTCAAAGATGGGCTTAGGTCCGATCAGCTAGTTGGTAGGGTAATTGCCTACCAAGGCTATGACCGGTAGGGGAGCTGAGAGGCTGTTCCCCAACGACGTTACTGAGAACGGAACGTACTCCTACGGGAGGCAGCAGTCGAGAATATTCGACAATGGGCGAAAGCCTGATCGAGCGACGCCGCGTGCAGGAAGAAGGGCTTCGGTCTGTAAACTGCTTTTAGCTGGGATGAAGTCGTGCCTCACTTTTGTGAGGCACGCGCAGAAGTATGCAGAATTGACGCAGACGGTCGCAGAAATTTTCTGCGTTATTCTGCGTGACGTCTGCGAGAGTCTGCGCGTGACTCGCAGCAGCGAGGCACGATTGACCGTACCAGTTGAATAAGGGGCTGCAAACCTCGTGCCAGCAGCCGCGGTAATACGAGGGCCTCAAGCGTTATCCGGATTTATTGGGCGTAAAGAGCGCGTAGGGGGCTCGGTTAGTCTGTTGTTAAATCCCACTGCTCAACAGTGGGGCTGCAATGGAAACGGCCGAGCTAGAGGATGCCAGAGGCTGACGGAACGCATGGTGTAGGGGTGAAATCCGTTGATATCATGCGGAACACCGAAGGCGAAGGCAGTCAGCTGGGGCATTCCTGACCCTCAGTGCGCGAAAGCGTGGGCAGAAAAAAGGATTAGATACGGCCCGCCATTTTCTAGAATTTTTGGTACCATCGGACAGTTGCTTTTCGGAAACAACGTCCATTTGCTCCAGCGGCAAATGGCGCTTCGCTCTCGGCGGTTTTTCGGTCGGCTGAAATGTAAAACGACCGAACCAAGCAAAACCGCCTCCGAGATGTTCCGAAGAAGCAACATGTCCTCGACCAAAAATTTAAAAACACCTCGCTTTGTTAGCGAGGCGGATGGTAGGGCCCTGTGTCTCTTTTAGTAGCAATACTAATTGTAACTTGGCTATATCGGTGAACATCCTGTTGAAATAGGAAAACACCGAGGGAAGTCTTAAATGACCCCGTAGAGACTACACGCCGAGCTCCTCGTTTCAATTTGTGAAACGCGCGGACAGTCGCAGACTGGACGCGGACCAACGCAGAATTTATTTTCTGCGCAGGTCTGCGTAAAGTCAGTATTGTTCCGCGCGCGAGCGAAGCGAGCGAGGATGAAGATATAGTCCGACCTGCATAGCGATATGCAGAGGTAAACAGAAATGTTTTATCCTCGTAGAATTGCGGCATTTGATTTCCGCGTATGTCCGCGTGAAGTCTGCGTAAGTCCGCGATTGTTACGAAGTAACAATAGTGACCCTTGTATTCCACGCCCTAAACGATGCAGACTAGCTGTTTCGAGTATCGACCCTCGGAGCGGCGTAGCTAACGCGTTAAGTCTGCCGCCTGGGAAGTACGGCCGCAAGGCTAAAACTCAAAGGAATAGACGGGGACTCGCACAAGCGGTGGAACATGAGGTTTAATTCGATAGTAAACGAAGAACCTTACCAGGGCTTGAAATTCCGACGACGATATTCCGAAAGGAGTATTTTCTCTCAAGGACGTCGGAACAGGTGCTGCATGGTTGTCGTCAGCTCGTGATTTGAATTGTTCCCTTAAGTGGGGTAACGAGCGCAACCCCTATCCGATGTTATATGTGTCATCGGAGACCGCCCCCTCTTTTGCGCACAAGCGCAAAGGAAGCGCCAAATTACAAACGCTAAATTACAAACAAATTCAAAATTCAAATTTCCAAACCCTAAACACGAGTTTTGGTCATTGGGATTTTGGTTATTGAGTATTGTTTGGGATTTGGAATTTGTGATTTGGAATTTCCTTTATTCGTTTGCGAACAAAGGAGGGGGAGGAAGGCGGGGATGACGTCAAATCCGCATGGCCCTCTGATGCCCTGGGCTACACTCGTGTTACAATGGCCGCTACAATGGGTTGCTAAGCCGTAAGGCGGAGCTAATCCCATCAAAAGCGGCCTCAGTTCGGATTGAGGGCTGCAACTCGCCCTCATGAAGCTGGAATCGCTAGTAATCGCGGATCAGCCATGCCGCGGTGAATACGTTCTCGAGTCCTGTACTCACCGCCCGTCACTGCAGGGGAACCGGGAATATCTGAAACCCCTCTTTTGTCCGCAAGCGGACAAAAGCGCAGAATTACGCAGACAGTACGCAGAAGAACGCAGAATTATTTTTTCTGCGTTAGTCCGCGTGAAGTCCGCGACCGTCCGCGCTTTTGGCTTGTAGCCAAAAGAGGGGTTAAGGTAGGCTCGGCAACATGGCAGAAGTCGTAACAAGGCACGGGTAGCGGAAGCTGTTCGTGGACTAATTCAATTACGAACAATCACCTTTGGTGATTGTTAAGAAAAAAAGCGTTTGCCGTGGAGCTTTAAGTTACGGCATAGGCAATTAACAAATTGCCGAAGCTTGGGGCAACTATAAAATTTTCAATAGCTGTGGATAACTGCGATTCTTATAATTTCCGAAGGTATTGTATAATAAATAAGAATAATAAAAAGTCGACAATTTTTAATGTTTTCAAAAAAATGAAAAAAGGTTTCACTCTAATAGAGCTTTTGATTGTTATCGGTATTTTGGCTATTTTAGCCACCGCCACCGTGTTGGTTTTAAATCCGGCTCAGCTTTTCGCGCAAGCCCGGGATTCTCAAAGAGTTTCTGACCTGGCAACTTTACGGAGCGCCATCTCATTTTATTTGGCAACGGTTTCCGGTCCTGATATGGATGGGGCCGGCACTTGCGGCACTAATTATTGGGGTACTGTGGCATCCGCCACGGAAAATTTCACCGGCGCGCCTACTCAGAGCGCTAATGTCGGAACAGTTGTTGATGGCGCTGGTTGGGTGCCAGTGAATTTTACAACTGTGCCCGGAGGTTCGCCGCTAAGTGTTTTACCAAACGACCCGGTAAATCCGAATACCGCGGCCCAGTCTTATACTTATCAGTGTGATAATACCAATAAGACATTTGAGTTAAATGCCAATATGGAAAGCACTCGTTACGCGCAAGGGGGCAGTGATGATGTGGAGTCAACTGACGGCGGAGATCAGGCGGGTGTTTACGAAGTAGGGAATGATCCCGGATTGGATCTTTAAAACAATTTAAAATGCGTTTAATATTGGGTTTTAGTTTGGCAATTCTAGCGATTCTTTTTGGGGCGCAATTAATACGGCGCCCCTTAAAGTTTTCTTTGATCCGTTTATCGTCTTTATTATCGCCCATCGTCATCGCCGCCATTCTAGTTTATTGGTCGGCCAGTCAATATTTTCTCTGGCTTAATTCGGACTCGCCGGCCAGGTTTTTGCTCCCGCCGCATCAAGACATAGGATATTTTTTTTATTATGTCTTTTTCCGATTCTGGGCGACTTATTTGATTTCTTTAATTATCGCCATTTTATTTTTTATAGCCGCGAAATTTTTGAATAAAAAATATCAGGAAAGATTTTTTTATGAAGAAGAACCGTATTTATTGGCGGCGTCAATATTTTTAGTCGGTCATCCCGGCTGGATTTTTTATTTATTGTTTCTTTTGATCGCCGCGCTTATTTTGTCATTGGTCATCGGTCATCGGTTATCGCGTCGAGTCTCCCTTTATTACCTTTGGATTCCAGTCGCCATTTTATCTATAATAGTAAGTAGGTGGCTTTCGGCTTTGCCGATCGTAAAATATTTAAGTATTTAATTCGTATTTCCGCGTAAGTCCGCGTTAAGTCAGCGGAGTCCGCGATTTTGCGAAGCAAAATGATTCAAATTCCTGACCAAAAATTAAAAGAGCTTTTGATTAAAGATCAATTAGTCGCTCCGGAACTTTTTGAGGAAGTTTTAAAGGACGCCCAAAGAATGAATTATGGCGTGGCCGATGTTTTAATCAGCCGCAATATTATCACCTTTGAGTATTATCTTAGCGCCCTGGCAAATTATTTCGGCGTTGAAAAAGCGAATTTATTAACCCGCCCGATCGATGAAAATATTTTAAAGCTTTTGCCCGAAGATTTGGCCAGGCAAAAGCGAGCCATAATTTTTAGCCGCGAACCCGATGGAGCTTTGCAAGCGGCGATGGAAGATCCCAGCGATTTGAATATAATTGAGTTTTTGGAAAAGGCGCTGAAAGCGAGTATTAAACCTTTTCTGGCGTCGCCCGACGATCTCAACAAGGGGTTTGCTCTTTATGGCCAGCGGACTGCGGAAGATTTTAAAAAACTCATTGAAGAAAATATTAAAGCCACGTTGCGTTCGCGAGCGGCCGGAGCCAAAGAAGCGGCCGTGGAATTGCCCGTGGTGGCGATTGTGGATAATATCTTGAATCATGCCGTTTCTCTTAGGGCATCCGATATCCATATAGAAATTTTGGAAGAGGGAGTGTTAATACGTTATAGAATTGACGGCATTCTGCATGAAATTATCAGGATGCCAAAACCGATTCATCCTTCAATTATCGCCAGAATAAAATTATTGGCCGGACTGAAACTAGACGAACATTTTAAGCCGCAAGACGGGCGTTTTCGGTATAAGATCGGAAATGATTTGATTGACACGAGAGTGGCGGTGATGCCGGTTCTTTACGGCGAAAAAATTGAGATGCGTCTTTTGGCCGCCACTCAGCGGCCGTTATCATCCGAGGAATTGGGAATGTTTGAAGACACAATCAAATTGATCACCGAAAATATTTTTAAAACTTACGGCATGGTTTTGGTTTGCGGACCCACCGGTTCCGGCAAAACCACCACTCTTTATTCAGTATTAAATACTTTGAACAGGCCCGAAGTGAATATCGTCACAGTGGAGGATCCGATAGAATATGACATGAAATATATCAATCAGACTCAGATTAATCCGGTAGCGGGGATCACTTTTGCCAACGGTTTGCGGGCTATCTTAAGGCAGGACCCAAATGTTATTATGGTGGGAGAGATTCGCGACGAAGAAACCGCGGAGATTGCCGTTCAGGCGGCCCTCACCGGCCATTTAGTGCTTTCGAGTTTGCACACCAACGACGCGGTGACTGCCGTGCCGCGCTTGATAGACATGAAGATAGAGCCGTTTTTGGTGGCGGCGGTTCTCAATGCCATAGAAGCGCAAAGATTAGTCCGACGGATTTGTCAGGATTGCCGAGTTTCTTATAAACCCGGGCAGGAAATTCTTGAAGCGATTAAACAACAGATGAAAGAACTTAATTTGGAATCAAAATTTGCTCCTCCGCAAATGCTTTATAAGGGGGCCGGCTGTTATGCCTGCGCCAATACCGGCTACAAGGGCCGGCTGGGAATTTTTGAAGTTCTCAATGTCAGCGAGCAGGTGAGGAAACTCATCGTGAGTCCGAGTTTTTCATTGGACGCGTTGCGAGATTTAGCCCGAAAAGAAGGAATGATAACAATGTTTGAAGATGGCTTGAGAAAAGTCGAGCAGGGCGTAACTACACTAGAAGAGGTATTTAGGGTTATCAGAGAGTAGATGTTTTACTTCGTAAAACCGCAGACCGACGCAGAATCACGCAGAATTATTTTCTGCGATTATCTGCGTAAAGTCCGCGAGTGTCTGCGGAAACCAACAGGTTTCATCCGCGTAAGTCTGCGTAAAGTCGGCGTAAGTCAGCGGTGAGCGATAGCGAACAATGAGATTTCATTACGTTGCGTCACAACCAAATGGGGAAATAATAGAGGGCAATATTGACGCGCAGGGGACTGCCGACGTTTTGACATTTTTGGCCACAAAAGGCTTGAAGCCGGTATCAATCCAGCAAGTCAAAGGACTGGAACAAAGGATGCCAAGAAGATTTTGGGGCCAGGCCATATCCGTTGTTGATAAAGTTTTCCTGACTAAATATCTGTCGTTAATGTTGGGAGTTGGTACTGATTTGTTCCGGGCTCTGGATATTTTAATAGCCGATTTCAAAAAACCGGTTTTGCGGGAACTTTTGATTGAAATAAAAACAGATTTGGAAAGAGGCCAGCCGTTTTACAGCACCTTCGCCCGTTATCCAAAATTTTTTTCACCGGTTTTTGTTAATTTGGTTAAAGCCGGAGAGGCGTCGGGCAACCTAGAAACGGTTTTTGAAAACCTTAGCCAATCGTTGGAAAAAGAGATGAATCTGCGGAACCGCATTCGTTCGGCGCTGATTTATCCGGTTTTGCTTTTGACCGTTTCGGTTTTGATTTTGATATTTTTAATAACTTTTGCTTTGCCGCGCATCGCCGGTATTTTTTTAGGCAGCGGTTTTGCGCCGCCGCTATTTTCCAGAGTCGTTTTCGGCATAGGCTTATTTATAGGCAATTATCTCCTACCCATTTTAATTTCATTGGCTTTGTTGATTATCGGCGGCTGGTATTTCGCGACTCGAAATAAAATCGGCAGGCGGCTGCTCAGTCAATTCATAAATCACGTCCCCCTTGTAAAGGACGTTCTTCATAAGATCGCGCTTCAACGTTTTGCCCTTACTCTGTCTTCTTTGATGAAAGCGGGACTGCCCATTGTTGACGCGCTGGAGATTACCGCTGACGCGGTTGATAAAGAGGATTTGCGGCTAAGCTTAAAGAGGATCGCGCGCGAGGGGGTGACTCGTGGTTTAACGCTTGGCGAGGCCTTTCGGAAGGAGGCTGTTTTCCCGGCCACGGTGAGCAACTTGATCGCGATTTCCGAAAAAGCCGGCCACATCGATGAGATCTTGCAGACTTTCGCGGAATTTTATGAATCGGAAATCGATTCTACTGTTAAGGCCATGGTTTCTTTCATCGAGCCGGTAATGCTCTTATTCATCGGAGGAGTTATCGGTATCATCGCTCTTTCAATAATCGTGCCGATCTATCAACTCGTGGGCCAATTCTAACGCGTCTCGCCGCCGTTCGGCAGTAAAGTAATAGTGAGGCGCGCAAAAATATGTTATACTAAAAAGTATGAGGGCAACTTTTAGAGCTTTTACTCTTCTAGAGATTGTTATTGTTCTTGGCATTACCGCCATAATCGCCAGCGTTGGTTTTATGAATTTATTTGGTTTTCGCCAAAGGCAGGACTTAAATTTGGAAACCCAGCATTTAGTGGCGTTTTTAAGGGACGCCCAACAAAATTCCATTACCCAAGAATTAGGACAGCAGTGGGGCGTTCATTTCAGCAATCCGGCGTTGGTGGGGAAAGATTATTACACGCTTTTTAGCGGCCAGAATTATAACGACGGCTTGGCCTATGCCACTGTTTTTTTAAGGCCCAGCATCGCGTTTTTCGATCCGTGCGAGAACGCTTTAGTTTCTTCTGGCTGCAGCGTGGGCGAGAAAGAAATTAATTTCAGTAAACTTACCGGCCTGCCCGCCAGTCCCGACAAAATTGATCTAGGTTTGGCCAGTGGAATTTCTAATTTACTCAAAACTGTCAAACTCACCGATGCGGGAACGATAGAATATGAAGAAACGCAGTAATGGCCAGTCTTTAATAGAGGTAGTCATTGGAATAACTATTGGCACTTTAATACTGGGAACGGCGGCCGGAGCGATTCTTTTAACTTTACGCACCGGCTCGCAGTCAAAATCTTTTCAAGCCGCCTCTATTCTTTCTCAGGCGTTGTTGGACAGCGTTACATCTGTTGCCGAAAAAAGCTGGCACGATATTTATAATCTTTCGCCAAAGGGTCTATCAGCCAAGTATTATTTGAGTTCTTCCAGCGGCGTTTTTGTTTCGCTAAGCGATGTTGAAGAGGTGACGGCTGATGGCGCCGCTTACATGCGTTACTTTACGGTAGAAAATGTTTTACGCGACGCGGGAGATAATATTGTTGATGTTGGCGGCGCCGAAGATCCTTCCACTCAAAAAATTACCGCCGTCACGGAGTGGGTTCAAGTCGGAGGAATAGTTGATGTTAAGATGGTTAAATATCTGACGCGAAGCCAAAATTCGGTTTTTCGGCAAAGCGATTGGTCCGGCGGAAACGGCCAAACGGGCGCGATCAGCGATGTAAATAACAAATTTGACAGCGCGAGCAATATTGATTTTACTTCTGCTCCGGGTTCAATAAAAATACAAGGGTATTAGAGGACAGTAAACAGTAAACAGTAAACAGTAAACAGCGAATAGAGAATATAATTATATGACTGTCGGGATTTTGAAAAATAACACGATAAAAATTCTCTTATTGATAATCGTTTTACTTTTTACTTTCTACTTTCTACTATCGCCGCGCTTAGTGACGGCTGCCACCAACATTAGCTCCCTGACCCCAGAGCGCTGGGCCTGGAATGATAAAATCGGCTGGATCGATTTTTATATCACAACCACAGTTACGGTTACTAATACTAAAATTGAAGGTTATGCCAGTTCACAGGTCGGCTTGATTGCTTTTGATTGCGCCACCACTCCAAACGGCAATGTTTGTTCTGGTCCTGCCGGCGATTGGAAAATTACAAATGACGGCGTCGGCAATCTTTCGGGCTGGGCTTGGAATGACAATATCGGCTGGATTTCTTTTAATTGTCAAAATACCAGCAGCTGCGCCTCGACAAATTACAAAGTTACGATTAGCGCCGGCGAATTTAACGGCTGGGCTTGGAATGACGCGATTGGCTGGATTAGTTTTAATTGCGACAATAGCGGCATAGGCAACACCTGCGGCGTTTCTGATTATCGCGTCAAAACTTCTTGGGGCCCGCCTTCTCCCGTTAGCGCTAGTTTGACTTCAAGTATTTTTGACACTCAAGTGGGTTTGGGCGCGGCCATCAATACTATTATGTGGCAAGGCGCGCTTAACGGCGGCGAAGTTAAATTTCAGATTACCAGTTCAAATAATCTTGCCGGGCCATGGAACTTTTCGGGCCCCGACGGTTCGGATACGACATTTTATCAGCCAGCCGGTCCGGACGCGCCAATTAAAATTAATTTAGCGCATCATAATAATAAACGGTATGTTCGTTACCGGATTTTTTTAAAAACCGACTCTTTGGGGATTAACAGTCCCCGCGTCGATGACATAATAATAAATTGGAGCAGATGAAAGGCATAGCGTTTTTGCCAACAGTTTTACTTCTAAGCGCCGTTATTGTCGAGTTGGGAATCGCGGGCGCTCTTTTGGTGTATCTGCTTAATAATGCCAATTTAGGCGTTCGACTTTCGGCCGAAGCCTTAGCCGCTGCTCAAGCGGGCATTGAAGATGGTATTATTAGAATAATCCGCGACAAAAATTATTCTACCGCCGGATACACTTTAACGGTTGGCAGTCGTTTGGCTACGGTAGCCGTTTGCAAAGATTCGTGCGCGGGAATCGGCAAATCTTTGATCACCGTCAAGGCTAAGGCAGCCAATAAATTTCGTCAGTTGCAGGCGGTAGTTGAAGTCAATTCCATAACCGGCAAAATTGAAATCCAGTCAATTAAGGAAGTCGCGCTTCAATAGATGTTTTACTTCGTAAAATCGCAGACCGACGCAGAATGAACGCAGAACTACGCAGAAATTTTTCCGCGTAAGTCTGCGTAAAGTCGGCGTAAGTCAGCGGTGAGCGATAGCGAACAATGGGAAAGGACACTCTGCGAAAATTGTTAAAATTCTTGAATCCATCTCCGCTTGTGGGCGGTTTAGAAATTACCGATTCGTCATTAAAATATCTTAGGATCCGAAACGGCGAAACAATAAAATCTTCCTTGGGATTGCCTCCGGGTGTCATAGAAGAAGGAAGAATTAAAGATCGCCGTACTTTCATAGCGGCGCTAAACAGTCTTCACGCGCGAATAGCGCCGGTCAAGAAAAAAGCGCACGTGATCGCTTCTCTTTCTTCCGGCAGCGTGTACAGCCAGGTTTTTAATCTGCCTTTTTTGTCTGGAAAGTCGCTAGTTGACGCCGCGAAGCTTAATTTGCAGATGATTTCGCCCATTGACGCGAAAACGGCTTACTATGATTGGCAGGCCGTCGGTGAAATTGCCAGCGAAGGCGGCCAGCTGGAAATTTTGGGAGCTTTTATCAACTCCGCGATCGTTGACGAATTTACCGACGCCTTGCGCGAAGCCAATTTTGAAGTGGTGACAATAGAATTTTCTTCGTTGGCTTTGGCCAGACTGGTAAAGGAAGAGGGGAATGGCGTAGATATTAAGCAGCCGTACTTTTTGCTGGATGTTTCCGGCGACGGGTTGAATTTTATGATTTTGCGCAACGGCAATTTGTACTTCAGCTATTTTCATCCATGGAAGTCGCTAGCGGCCGGTTCGCTGGACGAATTTATTAAAAAAGAAGTTCAGCGATTAATAAATTTTTACGCAGCGCATTGGAGCGGACAGGTAGGGGAAGTTATTTTGTTAAGCTCCGCCTTAAGCAAAGAAATTACGGCGTTATTGCAAGAAAATTTTCGGCTGGAAGTTAGGCAGTTGACTTTGAAAAATTATGATAAATTGTTGCCGAACTGGTTTGGCGTTTTGGGAGCCGCTTTGCGCGGTTTGGTTCCCAGATCTCAAGACGATTTGATTTCTTTGGCCGCGGCCGGAACTGAAGAGCGTTATTATCGCTGGCAGATTATGAATTTTATTGATATTTGGAGAAACGCGATTTTGGCCAGCCTTGGTTTTATTTTTTTGGCTTTTATAATCGTTGACAGTTTTTTCGCCCATAATCTTAACGCGATTAAACGGCAGCTGGGATTGGGTTTAGCGGCGCCCGCGGTTAACGAAATTACCCAGCTTCAGGATGGGGCTAAGGAGTTAAATCGTTTGGTGGAACTTGCTTCCGGCGCCGCTAAACAAAGCCCTAAGCGCTCGCCGCTTTTTGAAAAATTAAACGTTATCGCCGGTCAAGCTGTCGCCATGGATCGAGTTTACGCCGATTACACGAATAATTCGGTTTTAGTGAATGGCGCGGCCGCCAGCGAAGCGGCAGCCATAAATTTTAAAAACCGCCTTGCGGCCGAACCTAATTTCGCCGATGTTTTTTTGCCGTTAGCGAGCATTGAAACCAATCCGGACGGGACAGTTTCATTTCAAGTGAGTCTTAAGATTAAGTGAGACATGTGACATGTGACATGGGGACTACAATTTTTCTATAATTTTTCAAAAACTCCCTCCAAACTTTTTTTATCAGCGGTGGATATTTTTTTAAGCACGAATTTTTCGGCCCTCTGTCGAGTTTTTTCTTGAGGCGGCCTTATTCCGATTCTCAATCGCCAGAAGTTTTTCGTTTTTAGGACTTTGATGACATTTTCTATGCCATGATGGCCGGCCGCTCCGCGGCCAAATTGGAGTTTATAAGTTCCAAGCCCTAAGTCGCTGTCGTCGTGAACTATCAATAATTCTTTGGGATTTGCATTATGTTTTTTCAAAGTTCGGGCAACAAAGCGGCCGGACTCATTCATATACACATCTGTTTTTAAGTTTTTAGTTTTTAGTTGTGAGCTTTTAGTTAAATAATCAATGAAAAGATGGCCAACATTGTGGTAGGTGTTTTGATATTTCGGATCCGGATTGCCAAGGCCGATGATGAGTTTTAGTTTTAGATTCATGATATCAGTTTATCATAGGAGAGCAGGATTCGAACTAGCGTCAAATTTAGAAGAGAGAATTTGAGCCAAGTTCGAATCCTGCTCTCCTTTCTATTAGTAATTTTCTTGGTTTTTGTTTTTCTAGCGTCCGTTTACCTCTAATATATGGACTTGCGATGTCGATAGATTGGGGTTGACTGTGGAAAAAATAGTTGACGTTAGTCGCGGGCTCTGTGTCATTAAACTCAAACATATCATGAATGAAACGCAAATAATCCAGATCTTCCAAGAAGATTTTTCTTTTATCTACGCCGCGGCTGAGAACGTGATAAATATTATTTGCTACCATCCTGATCCGCATATGAAATTTACTTTAGCAACAATCTATCGACATCGCAAGTCGATAGATTGCAACATCTTGTTTACTCGGCATTTTTGTAGTAAAGTAAGTCCATTATGAAGCAATTTTTGTTATCGGCTTGGGAGGTTTTAGAAATAGTGGTTATCGCGACCGTAACCGTATTTCTGGTTCGAACTTTTTTAATTCAGCCGTTTTTGGTAAGCGGCGCAAGCATGGAGCCGAATTTCTCCGACGGCAACTATCTTTTGATAGATGAAATAACATATCGTTTCCGAGAACCCGCGCGGGGAGAAGTGATTGTTTTTCGGTATCCCAATGATCCGTCAACGTATTACATTAAAAGAATTATCGGTTTGCCCGGCGAAAAACTGTCAATCAAAAACAATCAACTCACTATTTTCAACAATCAAAAACCCGAAGGATTTAACATTAATGAGGATTATATCCGCTCTGATATAAAAACCGCGGGGAACATAGAAGTTTTGCTAAAGGACAATGAGTACTATGTTTTGGGAGATAACCGCTATTATAGTTATGATTCGCGCAATTGGGGACCGGTTCCGAAAGACGACATTATTGGTTTAGCCAGACTGCGGCTTTTGCCGTTGACCTATCTTAAGGCATTTGCCGCGCCGAGGTACTAAGAACTAAGAATTAAGAAGTAGGGGACTAAGAATGAGAAAAAAAACAAATAAAACATCAAAAAAAAATAAAGCTTTGGCATTGCAAACTCCTAAAGGGATGCATGATATTTTGCCGCAGGATCAGGTTTTTTGGAATCGAATCAAGCGCCAAGTCAAAGAAATAGCCGAGTATTATAGTTTTTTAAGAATTGATACGCCGATTTTGGAGCGAGCCGAGCTTTTTGAACGATCTTTGGGAGAGACCACCGATGTTGTTGAGAAACAAATGTTTGTTTTTAAATCCAAAGGGAAAGACCGTCTGGTTTTGCGTCCGGAAGGCACCGCTTCTATTGCTCGAGCTTATATTCAACATGGTCTAAGCCATATCGCGCAACCGCTTAAGCTTTATTACGAGGGTCCTATGTTCAGATATGAACAGCCACAGGCCGGCCGTTTTCGACAATTCCATCAGGCCGGTTTTGAGATGATTTCTCATGACGATGACCCGATTTACGACGCGCAGGTTATTTTGGCTTGCTACCGGGCGATTGAAGGGCTGAAGATTAAAAAATTAACTATTCAGATTAATACGATCGGCTGTAAAAATTGCCGTCCGGCTTACCGGCAAAAACTTCAGAATTATTATAAAAGCCGCGAGCGGCATCTTTGCAGGGATTGCCGGCGAAGATTGACGACCAACCCGTTAAGATTATTAGATTGCCAGAACAAGGATTGTCAGGATTTAAAAAAGGACGCGCCGATAATGCTTGATAATTTATGCGGTTTCTGCAATAGCCATTTTAAGGCAGTTTTGGAATATATTGAGGAATTGAAATTGCCTTACAATCTTAATAATCATTTAGTGCGCGGATTGGATTATTATAATCGCACGGTTTTTGAAATTTTTGCCGAAGGCTTTTATTCGGCTTTGGCTGGCGGCGGCCGTTATGATTATTTGATCGAGCTGCTGGGCGGGCGTCATTCCTCGGCAGTTGGAGGCGCTATCGGCTTGGAACGTTTGATTGAGGTTATTAAGGCGAGTAACATTATTTTTCCGATGAAGACAAAAAATAAAGTATTTCTTATCCATATTGGGAACTTAGCAAAAAAGAAAAGTCTGACATTAATAGAAGAGTTAAGAAATAACAACATTGATATTTTAGAATCTTTGGGCAAGGACTCGTTAAAAGCTCAATTGCGTTCAGCTGACAAATTTAAATGCCCGTTAGCTTTAATTTTTGGGCAGAAAGAAGCGTTTGAGGAGTCTATAATTATTCGCGACCTTCATTACGGCACCCAAGAAACCGTTCCGCTCAAAAAAATGGCCGATGTAATCAAGCGCAAGCTAAAATAGTTAAAAGTTCATAAGGTTTATAAAGTTATGGCAGATTGTCTTTTTTGCAGGATCGCTAAAAAGGAAATAAAAGCCGAGGTTGTTTATGAAGATGATGAAACTTTGGCTTTTTTAGACATTACTCCGCGGGCGCCGGGGCATACAATGATTATTCCCAAAAGCCACGCGGCCAATATCTTGGAATTAGATGATAGCAAGTTGGGCCCGACGCTTTTGACTGTTAAGAAAGTAACTGGTACTTTAAATAAAGCGTTTCAGCCGGACGGATTTACCATCGGAATTAATCAGGGCAGAGCCAGCGGTCAAGTAGTTGATCATTTGCATATTCATATTATACCGAGGTTCAATAATGATGGCGGAAAATCAATTCATTCAGTCGTCAACAATCCGCCAGTCGAATCTTTAGCCGAAACAGCAAAAAAGATCCGACAACTATAAAGTTTCGCGTTTCCGCGTAAGTCCGCGTTAAGTCAGCGGAGTTCGCGATTTTGCGAAGCAAAATGACTATGGAAGTAAAAAAACGCGCGGGAGAATCAACCAGTTCGCTTTTATACCGCTTTTCGAAAAGAGTTCAACAAAGCGGTATTTTGCGCGAGTCGAAAAAAAGGCGATCTTATCATCGGCCGATTAATCGCAATAAAAGAAGATTATCGGCTCTTCATCGCGAACAAAAACGCAAAGAATTTGAGCGAGCTAAAAAATTGGGATTGTCATAGCGCGCTTATGCCTCTTAAAGCTCAATTTAATAGCGACTTAAAATCCGCCATGAAAGACGGCGAACAGCTTAAAGTAAGCGTTTTGAGACTGATTTTAACTGCCGCTCACAATAAAGAGATAGAAAAAAGAACTAAAGGAGCCGCGGCAGAACTTACAGATGAAGAATTTCAAGAAGTTTTGAGCCGCGAAGCCAAGAAAAGAAAAGAAGCTATTGTTGTTTATGAGAAAGGCGGCCGTCAGGATTTGGCCGATAAAGAAAAAAAAGAATTTGAGATTATTCAAAAGTATTTGCCGACGCAGTTCGGCCGTGAAGAAGTGGAGAAAATAGTCAGTCAAGTTTTAGCCCGCGTCGAAATAAAAGAATTTGGTCCGGCGATGAAGGAAGTAATGAAAGAATTGAAGGGCAAGGCAGACGCGGCGTTAGTTAGCGAAATAGTTAAGGCAAGATTGGAAAGATGAACAAGATATTAGTGATCAGCCCTGAAAAAGAGGTTGATCATTTGGCGCCTTTTATAAAAAAGAAGGCGCAAATTTTAATTAAGCTTTTGAAACTGAAGAATATCGGCGTGGAAGTATATTTGGTAGGCGATGAATTGATGAAGAAGAATGTTCTGGCATTTCCGGTTCCCAAAAATTTTCCTCATCCAGACATGAAAGTAAATTTTTTGGGCGAAATTTATTTGAATCCGGAATATATCAAAAGACATAATGAAAACCTCGTGTATTTATTGACGCATGGCTTTTTGCACCTTTTGGGCTATGGTCATAAGAAAAAAAATGATAGAATAAAGATGGAAAATAAAGAGCAAGCGCTGCTTCAGAGATTGGCAATATGAACAATTTTATTGTTGGTTTAGATATCGGCTCGCTCACCATAAAGGCCGCCATTGGCGAGATAAAAAGAGACGGCAAATTGTCCTTAATTCAGGTATTTAAAGTGCCTTCTCAGGGCATTCGAAGGGGGGCGGTTGATGATCTGGCTGATGCCACCCGTTCTATAAACCTTGCCTTGGCGGAACTCAAGAAGATCTCTAAAGACGCGGTTAAAAATATATTTGTAAGTATCGGAAATGCCGACGCCCGAGTTCAGAATTCCCGAGGCATCGTGGCTGTTTCGCGGGCTGATTATGAAATTTGTCGAGATGACATTGATCGCGTTATCCAAGCTTCCCGAGCTGTTAATCTTCCGCCGAATCGGATGGTGGTTCACGCGATTACGCGCGAGTTTATCGTGGATGGCGTCGGCGATATCCGCGACCCTTTGGGAATGGTTGGCAATCGGCTGGAAGTTAATAGTTTGATCATTGACGCTTTTTCGCCGGCAGTAAAAAATTTAACTAAGTGCGTTGAAGTAGCCGGCGGCATTATAGGCGGGCTTATTTTTGCGCCGATGGCCGGCAGTCGAGCGGTTTTATCCCGAAATCAAAAAGAATTGGGAGTGGCTTTATTGGATATCGGTTTTGGGAAAACCAGTTTAAGCGTCTATGAGGAAAATAAACTTATTAATGCCAAGGTTTTTCCGATCGGCGCCAGTAATGTCACGAATGATTTAGCGATCGGTCTTAAAACATCGGTAGAGGTCGCCGAGACGGTGAAATTTTCTTTTGGTTCGGCTTTGTCAAAAGAAGTAGGCGTTCGTGAGACGGTGGAACTTAAAAAATTCGACCCTCGTTCCAGAGGGGTGGTTTCTCGGCGGTTTATTTCCGAGATTATAGAGGTAAGACTTGCGGAAATTTTTGAATTCGTTAATAATGAACTCAAACATATCGGCAAAGCGGCGCGGTTGCCGGGAGGCGTGGTCCTTATCGGCGGCGGCGCGAAAATCCCGGGCATCGCGGATTTAGCCAGACAAGAATTAAGGTTGTCAACACAAATTGGAATACCCGATATCTCGAATTTTTCAATTTCTAGCGGAGAACTTGGTTTGCAGGTTGAAGATCCAGAATTAGTCGGCGCCCTGGGACTGCTTTTGTGGGGCGTTGATAAAGTCAATGAAAATAAGAATGATGATAAATTAGTGAGCGGCATTTTTAAAAAAATCGTCAGCAGCTTTTTACCGTAAGGGCTTGGTTGAAAAATTCAATCCGCCGGTTGGCGGAGTAGAATTTTTCAGCACCAAACCTTTACCGAGCGCATAACTTGCTATATGCTCTGACTCGAAATTTTAGACAAAATCGGCATGAAAAAACTCAAAGTTAAAAAAGTTAAAAAGGATCAAGCAAAAAACGGCAATAAGATCGGAAATCAAAACGGCAACAATTATAATTTTGCCAGAATTAAGGTTATTGGCGTTGGCGGCGCTGGCGGAAACGTTATTTCCCGGATGCAGGAGGAGTTTGTTAAGGGCGTCGGATTTATCGCCGTTAACACGGATGTTCAGGATTTGAATTATTGCCGGGCTCGCCGCAAAATTTATATTGGTAAAAATTTAACACGCGGTTTAGGCACGGGCATGAATCCGGATGTTGGGCGCCAAGCGGCCGAAGAGAACCGTTCCGAGCTCGTGGAAGCCCTGAAAGATTCTGATTTGGTTTTCGTGACTGCCGGTTTGGGCGGAGGGACCGGTTCCGGCGCCTCGCCGATCATTGCCGAGGCCGCCAAAGAGAGCGGCGCCCTAACGGTGGCAATAGTGACAAAGCCATTTGCTTTCGAGGGATCTCAACGCAGCCGCATTGCCCAGGAGGCCCTGCTAAAATTAAGAGAAAAAGTTGACACTCTTATAGTAGTGCCCAATGATAGGATTTTTAGCGTCATCCAAAAAGACACGCCGTTAATCAAGGCTTTTGAAGTGGTAGATGATGTTTTACGATCGGCCGTTCAGGGCATTGCCGAATTGATCGCGATGCCGGGCATCATTAATGTTGATTTTGCCGATGTTAAAACTATTATGCACGAAGCGGGTTCGGCGATGATCGGCATTGGGATCGGCTCGGGGCAGGATCGGGCTATGAACGCCGTTACTCAAGCGGTAAATTCGCCCCTTCTGGAAATTTCAATGGAAGGCGCCAGAGGGGTGCTTTTCGGAATATCGGGGGGACGGGACATGAAGATGAATGAGATTAATGATATCGCTAAAATTATCGCGGAAGCGGCTGATTCTTCTGCCAAAATTATTTTCGGCGCCTATCAGGATCGTAAATTGAAAAAAGGACAGCTGAAAGTTACTTTGGTAGCCACCGGCTTTAACGGCCACGCGGCGGTTAAAAGTCCCGAAACCGCGATTTCTACTTTGTTCAACGGCGGCTATAATAATAATTTGATGGACAAAAGTTCCGCTAAAACGGCGGTCAACAATCAAAACGGAGGAGCGCAAGACGCGAAAAAAGACAACGAAAAACCTAGCGCCATTATAAAAAAAGAAAAAGAAGACGACATTTGGAATATCCCGACATTTTTAAGAAGAAAAAAACGCCAGTAGCCGATTCCCGGAACGGATTTCGGGAATCCAGCGGCTTCCCGAAATCCCAAATATTGAATCCATTTGTTGGCCCCGATTCCCGAAACCGATAGATGCTTCTATCCGTTTCGGGAATCGCAAAGTTGATTTAACCTCGGAAATCCCAAATATTAACCCCGTAGGGAATCCAGCGAATTCCCGAAACCCCAGATTCCCGTGGATTTCGGGAACCCATCGGGTTCCTGAAATCCCAAATATTAACCCCGTTTCCGGGAATTCCAAAATTGATTCACCGCCGTCTGCCGTAGGCTGTTTTGGGAATCGCCAAGTTAATTCGCATTCGTTCGTCGTGGATTCCCGTTAACGCAGCCTGTTTATTCCCCGGGAATCGTCAAGTTTAATCTAGCTGCGCCTCGAACCAGAGCAAAGTCCAGAAATTGATTTTGTTTTTTACTCCCGTTATGCTCGCTATAGCGAGCATAACGGGAGATTGCCTTGTTACTTTCGGCAACTCTGGTGTCTTGTGGATAACTTTCATTTGACTTTAATATTTGGCCTGCATATATTTAAAAATAAGAAGTATGAATAAATCTCTCTCTCTCTTATATCGGCCATAGCGCTTTTGTCGCTTTTGGCTAATTTAGTTACTCCGCTTATAGGGTACGCCCAGAATAAGGGCGTGTCTATTTTTCGTTGCCCCGATCCTGATACCGAAGAAGCCCGTGGCCGTCTAAAGGAAGACTGTAGAAGTCGGACATTTCCAAGAGATCCATCAGCAGAACGCATCTGCGAAATCAACTGTTTTTTTGATTGTGGCACGAAAGAAGATGAAAGTTGTGACGGAACCCCTGGGGCACCAACGGGTCGTAGAAGAGGGACGCCAACGGACAACGATTGGCGACAGCCAGACGGCAGTGTTCTAAAATGCATTGATTGTGAATACAGTGACGGCTATTGCGATCCCGCTATTTGTAATAATAATCAACAACCACAGGACTCTAGATCATCTCAACCGCAAAGATTTTTTGAGGAAAACGGTGGACTTGTTGCGTTGTCAACCGAGGAGTTGGAACTTCGTAGAATACCGTCGTTAATCACAAAAGAAGAACACGGTCTTTTTACAAGGGTGTTGAACTTTCTTTTAGGCATATTCGGCCTTGGCCCGCCGGTTGAGCTTAGCTTGGCATTCGTGGAAAACGTCGCTAATGCCACGGAAGATATACTAGCTCAAAAAATTACGGCCGACATATTAAAGGCGCAAGGAAATATTGATGGCGCCCAAAAAGTTCAAGATGAAATTTCTAAACTAGCACAAAATCTTAAAACAAATTTACTATCTGTCGTCGACTTCGACCAGCAAAAAGAGTTGAAAGAAGTCACAAAGCAAGTCGATGCGCTTGTGGAGGCTGTGGACGAAGATGATCCCAAGGCCATTGCAAAAATAACTCAAAAACTAGGTGATACTGTGGACAAAGTCATTCGTAGGCAAGAAAAAGCTCACGCTGACGATCCGGATGCTCTTTCTCAATTAGCCGATGCTAAGCCAAATCCAGTACAGAAAATTCCTACTACAAAAGAACTTAGCTTTGAATTCATCAATCTTAAACATCTAAATGAGCAATTAGCAAAAGTGTGGATTATTTCAAAGAATCCCGGTGAAAGCGCGACGGCGAATATTTCTCTTACAGGAAAGGCTGGAGGCAGAAGATTTGCGGGGGAGGTTAAAGGTGAACCTATTGAACGGTACCAGGCAAGACCCGTGCAAGCTAACGCCCCGGAGGATTTAACAGCAGTGATTAAGATGGGCGGTATCGCGACTATTACAGTTACCGGTACCGGCGCGACGTTTATTGATATTAATGCGCTCATGGCGGAGGCGGATGCTGGTGCTGGTGGCATTCTTCCATCAGTATCTATATGCGGACCGGCTGCGAATCCTTATCGACTCGGGACTTATTCAAAGACAATAGAAGGAAAATGTCGTACAGAGGGATTCTCTGAGTGGGCGGCTCAACAGATAGAGGACGAATGGCTCTCGGCTGACGCCCAGTGTCGTATTAGAGAGACTGAATCATTTCTACCAATATGTCGAGAAATTTGTTCTCCTGGTACCCCCAGCCATAGCGGGAACTATGACGCTGAGGCGGCGAATAATAGTGAAGGTAATTGCCTGATTACGTTCAGTATTGCCTGCACGAAAACGGTACCAAATTGTATATAGTGTCATTAAAAAATAGCAGAATTACGCAAAAACCCCCGACAGCCTGCCGGGGGTTTTGTTTAATTATCGAGGTTGAACCTCCATAGATTATTTGACGCGTCAAACATCCGGTACGACGAACATTGAAGAGTGAAGTGTTGGCGGCGCTGCTCTCATCAATGAGAGCAGTGAGGTGTGGCGCGGTTATACATGATCTTGCGATTTGACTCGGTAGGTTTATAATTAGTTTAATGACACCAATGAAAATAAAAATAGGATTTATTTATGTAAGAAAGCGAGATGGCCGGCTAGCGCCGTTTGATAAAACGCGGATTGCCAACGCGATTTTAAAGGCGATGAATGTTACCAAGGAAGGCGATGAAAAGGATGCCGAACGGATTGCCGACGCGGTTGTCCAGGGGCTGCTGAAAAAATATATGCGAGGCGGGATTCTTATTAAAGACGCGACCCCGCACATAGAAGAAATCCAGGATTTAGTGGAAACCAATTTGATCCTGATGGATTTTTCTAAAACCGCGAAAGCCTACATTCTTTACCGCAATGAGCGGGCGAAACTTCGGGAAAAGCGCCGAGAAATACCCGAGCATGTTAAAAAATTAGCCGTCGAAAGCAAAAAGTATTTTAAAAATTCGCTGGCGGAATTTATTTATTACCGTTCTTACTCGCGTTGGATCGAAAAAGAGGGCCGGCGGGAAACTTGGATTGAAACCGTGGAAAGGTTTATGAATTTTATGAAAGAAAATCTCGGCGATAAATTTTCTGAAGATGAATGCTCTGAAATTCGCGAGGCAGTTTTAAATCAGGAAGTTATGCCTTCTATGCGTTTGATGTGGTCGGCCGGCGACGCGGCCCGCGCCAATAACGTATCCGCGTACAATTGTTCTTTTATCGCTCCTCGAAAATTGAGAGATTTCGCGGAAATAATGTACGTTTCTATGTGCGGGACGGGTATAGGATTTTCAGTGGAACATCAAAATGTGCACGCCCTTCCGCAAATTAAAAGACAAACAAATCATCGAAAGGTTTCTATTCATGCTATTGAAGACAGCAAAGAAGGTTGGGCGGAGGCGTTTTATTTGGGATTAAGAACTTGGTTCAACGGCGGAGATGTCAAATTTGATTTCAGCAAAATCAGGCCGGCCGGCGCGCGGCTGAAGACTATGGGTGGGAAAACTTCAGGCCCAAAACCGCTTGAAGACCTTTTGAATTATACTCGCAACAAAATTTTTTCCCGACAAGGAGGCCGATTATCAAGTTTGGACGTTCACGATATTGTTTGTAAAATTGGCGAAATTGTTGTTATGGGCGGAGTTCGCAGAAGCGCTCTGATTTCTCTTTCGGATCTTAACGATCCGGAGATGAGAACCGCCAAACAAGGACAGTTTTTCATTACCGAGCCTCAGCGCTCAATGGCTAATAATTCGGCCGTCTATAATGATAAACCGTCAACAACGGATTTTATGGAAGAATGGCTGGCTTTGGCTAAAAGCGGAACAGGGGAGAGAGGAATTTTTAATCGCGGCAGTTTGTCAAAACAGCTTCCGGAAAGAAGATGGAAAACTTTCAAAAAAGATTTCGCTACTTGCGGAGTCAACCCGTGCGCTGAGATCGTCCTTAAAAATTATGAATTCTGCAACCTCACGGAAGTAGTTGCTCGCCCGAAAGATACCGAAAAAACCTTGTTGAAAAAAGTCCGCCTGGCCGCCATTTTAGGCACTTATCAAGCGACGCTTACGAATTTTCAATTTATTTCCAAAGAATGGAAAAAGAATTGCGAAGAAGAAAGATTGCTTGGCGTTTCTATTACCGGACAATGGGATTGTCCGGCGGTTCGGAATCCGGAAACATTAGGAAAACTTAAGGAGCGCGCCGTTGAGGTTAATAAAGAATACGCGAAGCGTTTTGGCATTAATCAAGCGACGGCAATCACAGCTGTTAAGCCTAGCGGAACTGTGAGCCAGTTAGTAGACGCCGCCTCCGGGCTGCATCCGCGTCACGCGAAATATTATGTTCGGCGCGTCCGAGTTTCCGCCAGCGATAGTCTATTTCATATGTTGCGTGATCAAAAAGCCCCGTACTATCCGGAAGTAGGGCAAGCCGAGGGGTCTGCCACGACTTATGTTTTGGAATTCCCGGTTGCCGCCCCAAAGCGAGCAATAATCCTTAACGATTTAAACGCCATTGAGCAATTGGAATACTGGAAAAAAGTGAAACTTAACTATACCGAGCATAATCCGTCGGTAACAATTTCTGTCGGCGATGACGAATGGCTGAAAGTCGCCGACTGGCTTTATGAAAATTGGGATATTCTGGGGGGCTTGTCGTTTTTGCCGCGCGCCGAACATGTTTACGCGCTGGCGCCCTATGAAGAAATTGATGAAAAAACTTATAAAGAACGGCTTAAGAACTTCCCGAAAATAGATTTTGCTCAAATTCTTCTTTACGAAAAAGACGACGAAACCGAAGGAGCCAAAGAGTTAGCGTGCGTCGGCGGCGTTTGCGAAATCTAGCATTCGAATAGTCCTCATCTCATGGATTTCGGGAATCCGTTGGATTCCCGAAATCCCAAATATTGACCCCGTTTCCGGGAATCGCAAAGTTGATTCGCATTGGCTTTTGGGGGTCGTCAAATTGAGGCGGTTCTAGTCAATTCTTCAAGATATTCACTTTTAATTTTCTCAAAAGATAGACGATCCGCTTCACTAATCGGTTCGCCCGGAGGAATTTCTACGTTAAAAGGATTAGCATACTGGTTAAACTTATGCATTTCATAATGCAAGTGCGGCCCGGTTGCTTGGCCGGTTGATCCGACATAGCCGATAACTTGGCCTTGTTTTACTTTCGCGCCGATTTTAATTCCCTTGGCAAGACTCGCGAAGTGTCCATAAACGGTTTTGTAGGTTTCGTTGTGGCGGATAGTCGCCGAAATGCCGTAGTAGCCGTTCCAGCCGGCTTGAATTACCGTACCGTCTCCGACTGAAACCGCCGGCGTTCCGGCATTAGCCGCGTAATCAATGCCTCGATGTGGGGAAATTTCTTTGGTAATCGGATTCAGCCGCGCGTAGGTAAAACCGGAACTTATGTATTTATATTGAAGCGGCGATTTTAAAAATACTTTTTGGAGAGAATTTCCATTTTCATCGTAATAGCCCGCCTTCGTTGAAACTCTGGTGGGCAAGCCCGCTTTTGTTTGCCCTCCGTCAAAATAGAAGCCCCTGAATATTTTTTTATCGTTAATAAATTCCGCGGCTAAAATTTTTCCGGGCATCGCGTATTCATCGTTCAAAAACCGTTGTTCATAAATTACTTTAAAACTGTCGCCTTCGCGAATATCGGCGGCAAAATCAATTTGCCAGGCGAACATTTCAGCTAAAGCCAGCGCCAGTCGGATATCAAGGCCAGCCGATTGAATAGTTTCAAAAAGCGAAGAAGCAATAATCCCGCCGGCTTCGGATTGTTTAATTTCATAAGGAATAAGGAGAACCCGCGCTTGCCAAACGGGCTCGCCCTGAGCGGAGTCGAGGGGCTTGTCATGAGTTTGTCGAACGGGCTCCGACAAGGGTTCGCTCGGCGAATCGCCTTGCGCCCGTTCAATAATCAATTCTTTTTCGCTGTCTATTTGATAAACCAGGCGTTTAAGGCCGCCGCTTATTTTATCGTAGACAAGAGCTAGTTCCCGGCCGCTTACAATTTTTGCCAGATCATACGCGTCCTTCGCGCTTTCCAGGATAGCCGCTGTCGTATTAGTGGCGACCCCCGCTTCTTTGGCTAATTGATCAAAAGTCGCGCCAGCCGGAATCGTTTTTTTAACGACTATTTCTTTTTCAACTTTAGCCGGTTTTATTAGAAAAGCGGGATTTTGAATTAAAAAAAACCAGAATGCCGCCAAAACGACTGCCACTAAAATCAATAGTTTTTGAGACTTATCTGGACTCATCAATAATCCTCCCTTTGCCCATTTCTTGCTCGACTTTTTTACGATATTCCTCACGTTCCATTCTTTCTTTTCTTTCTTGTTCTGTTTCCTTTTTTACCTCTCGGCTCGGCGCCGCTTCTTTGACCGGTTGGATTTTATTTTCCGCCTCCGGAATTTTAACCGGCTCCGAAGATTCCTTTTTAATTCTTTCTATGAACATTCGGTTGTTTTTTTAGTGAACCGCTTCAATAAATAAAAATAACGGAATTTCTTTTCTGGCGCGATCTTCGGCAATGGCCCGCGGACCCGGCTCGCTTTTCCTGTGTGAAATCCATTCCTCAAGACGGCTTATAAGAAATCCGTTTTTATTCAGGGCTTTAAAATAAAATTGCAAAGGCCGATGAAAAGATAAAGTATATTCGTTTGGCTTATCGCCCGGGCGCATTTGAATTTTGACTTTGGATTCTGAAAGGTAGCGATCAATTCTGCGATACATAACGCCTTTTTCACTTGTCCTGAGCGTAGTCGAAGGATCCCAGTCCCAGCCGCTCGCCCTCGGAATTCTAAAAGCCGGATGATTCATCACAATCAACATTCGGCCATTAATCTTTAACACGCGAGCGCACTCTTTGAAAACGCCTGAGACGTTGTGAATGTTTTGGATGGCATGAATAATTACGATTTTATCAACGCTTTGGTTTTTCAAAAACGGCATATTGTCGGCCGGCGCCACCTGAAAATTTATGTTTTTTGGCGAATTTTTCATCGCGAGTTTGATAAGTTCGCCGGAAACGTCCGCCCCGATGACTCGAGCGCCTTGTTTGAAAAATTCCCGCGCGAAAAATCCTGGTCCGCAAGCCAGATCTAAAATGGTCTCGCCCTTTTTGATACTCAAAAGACGAGAAAGGTTAGGCAAAATCACCGCTTTTTGATAAGTGTCTTTTTGTTCCAGCAATTCCGCGTACCATTCTGAAAATTTCCCCCAACCTTCGTCCTGCCGTGTCATACGCTTTTTATTCTAGCATTTTTACCTCGAAAAGCTTTGGCGCTCCTTGCGCGCAGGCTTTTCGATTAATGGCAAAAGCGGTTTTAGCCGCGCGCTCCGCGGTTTTATAAGTATCCCTCGCGGATCTTAAAAGTTCTTTGGCGGTTTTTTTAGCATCTGGCGCGCCAGATTTTCTGACATCTTTTGCCTGCATTTCTGTCGCGTGTCGAGCGTCTTTAGCTGCCATCAAAGCTGTTTTCTTTTTGGCATTTGCCGCCTGCATGCATTCGCTCACTTCCTTTTTAGTTGGCCGAACAGCCACAGTTTGAGCCATTGCCGGCAAAACTGATCCGCTTATTAAAAATGACATCAACGATGAAGCAACTATAAATTTTTTAATCATATTATTAATCTTTAGAATTACGACCTTTTCATTATTATTTTATCATATTCGTTGGCTAGCCGTTTTTTAATCTTTTAATATGAAAGTTGAAAAAAACCGCGAGTCATATATTATTAAATTTAGCATAGCAGAAAAATTGATATTCCCCGGTAGCTCAGCGGTAGAGCGGCGCCCTGTCAACGCAGTTGATCCTGAAAGTAGTCGAAGGATCACATTAGGCAGCTTCCTAAAGAAATTTAGGTTGAAACTTTTCGGGATAACGGTG
>MHJJ01000002.1:0-168 GCA_001817915.1 Candidatus Harrisonbacteria bacterium RIFCSPLOWO2_01_FULL_44_18 | reverse complement strand
GCGGGGGGCTCCGTAGAGACTAGATACCGAAACACCCTCCGGGGTGAAGATATAGTCCACCCCTATTGGTAACAGTAGGACAAGTGTAAGGCGACGGTCGTAGGTTCGATCCCTACCCGGGGAGCCAAGAAACTAGATACGAACTCAAATTTTGAAGTTGAGAGGGTT
>MHJJ01000001.1 GCA_001817915.1 Candidatus Harrisonbacteria bacterium RIFCSPLOWO2_01_FULL_44_18 | reverse complement strand
ATGAACCAACCAACAACCTTGATCCCGAAGGCCTTGCCCACCTCGCGCAATTCCTCAAGGACTACAAAAATACCTGTATCGTTATTTCTCACGACGCGGAATTTTTAAATTCGTTTACGGCGGGCGTCCTTTACCTAGATGTTTTTACCCATCAAGTGGAGCAATACGTTGGCAATTACCACGATGTGGTAAAGGAAATCGTCGCTCGTATTGAACGGGAGCAGATGAAAAATGTCCGTTTAGAAAAAGACATCGCTAACCGCAAGGAGCAGGCGAGCTTCTTCGCTCAAAAAGGCGGGCATATGCGCGATGTCGCGCGAAAGATGCGCGAGAAGATTGAGGAATTGGAAGAAGAAAAAGTGGATGTCCGCCAGGAGGACAAAACCATCCGCAAGTTCTTCATACCTTGCCAGAAAGACATTTCGGGAGAAATACTTAGCATAAAATCCGTTTCCATAATGCGCCATGGCAAGCCCGCGACTGTGAAGGCGAATATCTCGCTAAAGCGCAAAGGTCATTTACTTCTTGCGGGACCAAACGGCATTGGCAAGACCACGCTTTTAGAAAGTATCGCTATCGGCAAAGCCTCCGGAACAAAAATAGAGTCGGGTATCCGCGTTGGATATTATCGTCAAGATTTTTCTACGTTGGATCCGAAGGAGACAGTATACCGTTCGCTTGCGGAAGTTGCGCGAGAAGACGCGTCAGATCAGACACTTCGTTCGGTAGCGGCGGGATTTCTCCTGAACGCGGAGGTGTTGAAAAGCGCCGTTGGCAGTCTTTCTGAAGGACAGAAGGGTCTTGTGATGTTCGCGCGGCTTGTACTACAGCGGCCGGGCGCCCTCATTTTAGATGAGCCGACCAACCATATTAATTTTCGACATTTGCCTGTTATTGCCGAAGCGTTGAATAAGTACGAAGGGGTTATGATACTCGTAAGTCACGCTCCGGAATTCGTTAAAAAAATACGGATTGACGAAATTCTAGACCTTGCGGCGCTTGCGAAAAAAATATGAAGCGGAACTCGTTGTTATCGGCGGCCCGCCCAGAAAGGCGAGGCTCGCCCAATACAAATATGCTTTATGATGTGGTAATTGTGGGCGGCGGACCGGCTGGAATGATGGCGGCGGGCAGGGCGGCTGAACTTGGCCGCTCGGTTTTGTTATTAGAAAAAAATCTAACTCTTGGCAAAAAACTTCTCATTACCGGCGGCGGCCGCTGTAATGTAACTAATAATAAGCCCGAAATCCGCGCGATGCTTGCGAAGTATAAAGGCAACGATCAATTTCTTTTTTCCGCTTTTTCACAGTTTGGCGTTCAGGATACGCTCAATTTTTTCAATCAGCGCGGGATGGCGACCAAAGAAGAAGCAGAGGGGAGGGTTTTCCCCATTTCAAATAACGCGCAATCGGTTTGGGACGCACTAACTCGCTATATGAAGGAGGGCGGCGTAGAGATACAAACCGGCGCCGCGGTTACCGGCCTTTCTGTTGACGCGGCTAAAAAGCATATTAATATCCGGCTTAAAGATCTGCCTGGCGGCCGGCAGGCAGGTAAAACAGAAATAATTGCCAAATCATGTATTATTGCCACCGGGGGCACTTCACGTCCGGAGACCGGTTCAACTGGCGAGGGATTCACGTGGCTCAAAAAAATAGGCCATACGATTATCAATAACAATGTCGCGCTCGTACCCATCGCGCTCAAGGATGCTTGGGCAAAAAAACTTGGCGGAGTAACGGTTAAAGATATTAAACTTACTTCGTTTCAAAATAAGCAGAAGCAAGAAGTTCAAAAAGGCAAACTGCTTTTTACGCATTTTGGCATTAGCGGGCCGGCAGTCTTAAATATGAGCAAAGAGATCGGTGAGCTGATGCAATACGGCGAAGTTGTTATCGCGCTCGATTTATTTCCAAAACTTGATTATGGCGCGCTTAAGCAAAAACTCCAAGAGATTCTCGTGGCCGAGAGTAATAAAAAGTTAAAAAACACGCTTAGTAAAATCATTCCCGCGGCGCTTGTTTCGGCGATACTCAAACTTGCCAATGTAAATGGCGAAACGGCTAATCATAGCGTGCGGCATGATGACCGAATAAAATTAGTCGCGCTGATTAAGGCCATCCCGCTTAACGTCAAAGGTTTACTCGGCGCGGATAAAGCGGTTGTATCCTCGGGCGGCGTAGCGCTTGAAGAAGTAAATTTTAAAACAATGCAGTCGCGCCTGGCGCCCAATCTATATATCGTTGGCGATGCTTTAAACATTAATCGTCCTTCGGGGGGCTATAGTCTCCAGCTTTGCTGGACGACCGGCTTCGTGGCGGGGAGTAGTATAAGAGAGCAGGATTCGAACTAGCGTCAAGTTTAGAAAAGAGAATTTGAGCCAAGTTCGAATCCTGCTCTCCCAGCCAATTTGTAAAGTTTGCGTTTTCCGCCTCGCTCGGGCGGGCAAAAAGGAAGGGGGTTGGGGGGAAGGAATTTTTGCCCGCCCTCGCTTTTCCGCCGCCGCCGAATTTCGTATTTCGCTTTGCGAAATGCGCCGCCAAAGAAGATGTTGCCCCTGCCCCAGCCCTCCCGTGCGCGGGCAACGATAAGGAACTCCCTATATTTTGCTTGCTCAAATTTTTAAAAATTGTTATCATTAAAGTTGAAAGATAGATATATTTAGATTATACTCTATATATTATAATATAATCAAATGGCAAGCAACAAGATTAGTTCAAATATCAAAAAAATTAGAGCCGAAAAAGGCTACTCGTTGGAAAAGATAGCCCGACTCGCTGGTTTATCTCTTAATACAATTGTTAAGATAGAGAATGGCGTTAATCAAAATCCGACTTTTGAAACATTACAGAAGATCGCTAAAGCTTTAGAGATTAAAATGGATGATTTAATAAACTAACTATGGCAAAAATCAACGATCTAAATTTAGACGACTGGAAAGAATATAAAGACATTTTGACCGATAGCTTGTGGCTCATCGGCGAGCGTGATAAATCCGGCGCGCACAACAATGTTTATCATGGTAATTTCATTCCGCAAATTCCAAATCAAATGATGCGGAGGTTTACTAAAAAAGGAGATGTTATTTTGGACGCTTTCTTGGGCCACGGAACGACACTTATTGAATCAAAAAGATTAGGGCGACACGGAATAGGTATTGAGCTTATGCCGGAAGTCGCGCGTGTAGCGATGAAAAATATCAATAGTGAGCTTCCAAATGGTGGTAAGGTTTTCTCGGAAGTGATCGTTGCCGATAGCACAACAAAAGAAGCACGAGAGAAAGTTTTGGAAACGCTTAAAAAAATAGGTCAAAAAAACGTTCATATGATAATCTTACATCCTCCATATCACGACATAATAAAATTCAGCAACAAAAAAGAGGATTTGTGTAATGCCGCAACGGTCGAAGAATTTACTACAAAATTTGGTGATGTGATAGAAAACTTTACCGACTTACTTGATCATAATAGATATTTAGCTATTGTTATCGGCGACAAGTACACAAATAGCGAATGGGTACCGCTTGGCTTTTATCTTATGCAAGAAACGCTAAAGCGCGGAAAGAACTTGAAATTAAAAAGTATTTTGGTAAAAAATATGGCAAACAATCGCGCAAAATTGAATCAAGAGAATTTGTGGCGATACCGCGCACTTGTTGGAGGTTTTTATATTTTCAAACACGAATATATTTTAGTTTTCAAAAAAGTATGACAACACATGTTTTCATTGTTGATTCAACGACATTCAAACTCCACTTGGAGTATCTTTTCGCTGGCACCGGCGCAAAAGACAATAGAATTGATTTCAACAATAATCCAAATACTTCACTCCACGCAACGACAGAAAATATGCTTATTGGCATGATTGCCGATGGGAGCAGGATTAGGCGTGGAGATCAAATCATTTTTTACTTACAACAAGAATTTTCAAAGAAAATTTTTGAGGGTAAATTTTTTGGAATTTTCAAGGCCAAAAATGACTGGTCGTTTTTGGATAACAACGACCGCCAGCAATATCTCAAAGACGAACTGGAGAAGTCGTTGACATTCAGAACACTTATTGAACCATATAAGGTTTATGCGGAAGGCGTAACCGAATGGGAAGCTTTGGATGAAATAAAAAACATGACTTCGCCAAATCAAATGCTATGGAGTTTGATTTATCGAAAACTGAAAGGTAATCGCGGCAATACAATGATAACGATTTATGAGGCAGAACGATTAACCCAACTTATTAGGAATAAAAATAATAGAACTGAATTAAATTGTCCGAATAAAGTGCTTTCATTTGATGCAGTAGAACAGAAAATCGTTTGCCTAAATGAGAGGCAGAGGACTTATGCCGGACGACAAGAGGAGATAAATTTAGTGCCGCGATTGATAGCAAAATATCAAGCTGGAAACTCGTTTGAATCACATTTGCAAGCGTATATAACAAAAAATCTTGGCAAAGGAACAAACTCGGGTTTAGACGATTTAATATTAAACGGCGCGCAGATTGAATGGCTTGGTAATGAGGTATCGTGTGGGGTTGGCATGCAGAGAATTGATGTTATGCCGTCAGCAATTAAAGACGAACAGAGAGTACTAATTCCGATTGAATTGAAGGCGGTTGAAGCGGACGAAAGGAATATCATACAAATTCAAAGATATGTTGATTGGATTGAACAATATTATATTTCGAACCGACAATGTGATATTCAGCCAGTTTTAGTAGCAAAAAAAATGACCAACAAACAATCAGACGCCCATCAACGATTAATTGATAGTTTCAATCATTTCAATAAAACGAATAAATCGCGATGCGGCAAACTTAAATATGTAGAGTTTGAAGTAAGAAATAGTGATTTAATTTTTGAGGGAATATCGTATTAAATATGAAACGCGGAAAAATTTTTAAAGAAACAAAAGCTAGATCTACTCACAATTGTTTAAGATGTGGGAAAGTTATCCAGATTAAAGAAACTTATTTTAGAGAAGAGGATGCTGATAAATTTCTTCATTCACTTCACAATAAGAAATTTTGCCAAGATTGTTATAAAAATTTTATCTCAAAAAACTAATGTCTATTCCATTTTACAAATTTGAAATTCCAGTTTTGGAGGCCATAGATGTTAAAAATGGCGAGGCAACAATTGAGTTTGTTTATGATTGGATTCAGAAAAATAAAAAAGATTTTTTTAAAGAGGACCCAGAATTACTTGGTCGGTATAAAGAGGGAAAAGGACAAATTATTTGGCAGAATAAAATAAGATTTGCACGGGAGTACATGAAAAGAAAAGGGCAATTAGAATTTCCTTCGCGAGGCATATGGAAAATGACCGCTGTCGGTAAAGATAGATTAGAAAATTGGCGTAAGACAGGCGCCGATCCAGATCAGGGCTTGGAAATATTTCATGGGATTACTGAAATCGAGGAAACGCAGGATCCGGAGAAAGTTGATTTAAAAGTACCACCGATTTACGAACACGGTGATCTTCTGGGGTTTAAAGGCATAGTATACGAACCCATAAACGAACAAGGAGTAATTTTGTTATTTGCCGCAATGGCAGAAGATTTAAGCTTCATGATAGAAAGCATTCGTAGTTCATTCCCGGATGCGCTTTTGAAAAGACGAAACTCTAAAAATCGTTGGCAACCCGTAAGAGCAGAATTTGAATTTAAAGCATCAACATTTATTCAGCATGGCCATAATCAAAATGATTGTGATTTAATAATTTGTTGGGAGAACGACTTAAATAATAAAAAAATAAAAATTCCTATTCTTTCGTTGAAAGGAGAAGTAGAAAAAATTCGGCGGCGCGCCAGCTAATGCTGGCACGAAATTCGGCGGCGGCGGAAAAGCGAGGGCGGGCAAAAATTCCTTCCCCCCAACCCCCTTCCTTTTTGCCCGCCCGAGCGAGGCGGAAAACGCAAACTTTACAAATTGGCTGGGAGAGCAGGATTCGAACTAGCGTCAAGTTTAGAAGAGAGAATTTGAGCCAAGTTCGAATCCTGCTCTCCTAAGGTTGACGATTTAATCATGCGAATATCCAGACGCAAATCAGACGAGTTCAGGAAATGGGACGATGGCCCGGTTTATCTTACCGAGGAGGGTTTTAGGTATCTGCGGGAAAAGCTTGCGCGCCTCAAGAGCGCCTTGCCAGATCTTAGCGCCGAAGCGCGGCGGACGGCCGAGTATGGCGACCGGTCGGACAACGCCGAATACAAAGAAGCGAAATCAATTTTGCGTCGCGCGTCTTGGCAAATTTTAAGCATTCAGGATCAAATTAAACGGGTGGTGGTAATCAGGTTGGGTCCGAATGTCTCGGGCACAGTCCAACTTGGTTCTACTGTTGTGTTGGAAGTAGATCCGGCAAATCCACTACAAGCAGATGGAGGGCGCAAGACATTCCAGATTGTCGGTTCGCGCGAAACCGACCCCGCTAGGGGGCGCGTCTCTAATCAGTCGCCGCTCGGCGCCGCCCTTATGAACCGCGCGAAAGGGGATACTATTACAATTCATCCGCCAACCGGCGGAGGAAGCGGTTCTCGAAAATATCGTATCCTCGAAATACGATGATCATTGTGAATCCATTTTCTAATTCACGAGAAAGGCGGATGGGGCTTTGAATAATTCAACACGTTGGTCTCAAATCTGGGATGTAAACCCCGTTAGAAATAGGACGCGGACTTAAGCGTCCGCGATTTCTAACGGGGTAAATATAGAAATTGTAAGAAACTTTAAAAAGAGCGATAATTAAATGTAGTCATAGAATTATTAAATTAATTATATGAAATCAAAATTTTTTTTTCGTAATGTACTAGTCTTAGTCGGGTTGATTTTTTTGAGCCTGTTCGTTTTTGGGGTAATTGTTAAGGCTCAAAGTCCCGAAGAATTTATTAAAACAACTTTTGAGCCGGCGCTGTTTAGTAAAACTGATATTACTAATGGCGAGGTTTTTACCGTAACGCTCAAAAGCAGGGGCGTTTCCATTCAAGATCTTCCAAGACCTTCTGGCGGAGCTAATTACACTTTTAGAATTCTAGCAAAAAATAAATCTAGCGGAGAACAGCAAGTTTTGAATTCGGGATACATTCTAAATATCAAGCCTTTTCCGCAAAAGAAAGGGGAGTCTTATGAAACTTCAAAGGTAGTATCATTACAATTCCCAAGTGAAAGCCAGTCAGGCGAATATACAATAATTGAAGAGCTTAATAAAATAGAAATGATTAAGCCGTCTGCTCCATCTAAACCGTCTGAACCCATTAAACCGTCGGCGCCTACAAAGCCCTCCGAACCAACAAAACCCGCGGAGCCGACAAAACCCACAGATGCTTCTGGGCCATCGGGAACTTCCGAACAGTCAAAACCCGCCAAACCTACTGAACCGTTAAAACCGCCTGAACCAACTAAACCTTCAGAACCATCAAAGCCGAGTGAACCCTCTGCGCCCGCGGAGCCGTCTGGTCCCTCGGGAGATTTTAGCCTTCCTAGGACTCGTGAGATCGGAACGATAAAATATTCTTCAGATTCGATGCCTCAATTGATTCCCGCCATGGAGCTTAAAATTTTTTCATTTACAATATCTCCTGCTTCGTTGACCGGTGGCGATTCTTCAGTTGGCACGGTAATTTTGAGTAAGCCCGCGCCTGCTGGCGGCAGTATCGTGTGGCTGAACGCCCCCTCCAGCGCTTCCCTGAAGTTTTCTTTGAATGTGAAAGTGAATGCCGGTGAAACTTCGCGCGCTTTCGACATCAAAACATACAAGGTAAAATCGCCTGTCAAGGCGACCATAACGGCAAGATTAAACAACTTGTCGAAAACTGCCGTATTAACAATCAATCCTCCTCCTCCGCCACCTCCGCCTTTGGAAATCTCCGCGCTCGCTTTGTCGCCCGCCTCCATAGCTATTGGGGAATCTTCGGTCGGCACGGTGACCTTGAGCGGCGCCGCGCCTGCTGGCGGCCTAAGGGTGCGATTATCCGCAAATTATCCTACTACTGTCTTTCTCCCAACATACATGAGAGTGGAAGAGGGGGCGCGCTTGGGCATTTTTAATTTCCAAAGCAAAAGAGTATCTGTTCCAATGGATGTGACTATTAAAGCTGTGCTGTTCAAATCCAGGAATACCGCTTTGTCGCAGAAGACGGCCACGCTGAGGATTAACCCATCGTTGGCAGTCTCCGCGCTCACCTTATCACCGTCCTCCGTGACCAATGGAAATTCTTTGGTCGGCACGGTGACCTTGAGTGGCGCCGCGCCTGCTGGCGGTCAGACTGTGCGATTATCCGCGGCACCCGGTGATTTTGTCGCGCTTCCGTCAATTATGACAATTAAAGCTGGCGCGACATCAGGCAGGTTAAATATCCAAACTAAAACAGTGATTTTTCCCGAAGAAGTGATAATTACGGCTAAATTAAACGGTTCTCAACAAACCGCCTTATTGACTGTCAATCCGACTCTTAACCCAACCGCCTGCCCCTATACTTGTAGGTCAGCAACAATGGAAAGGCGAGGTTTTAGGAGGACTCCTAATTGGGTGGCAAAATGTGGAAGTGATGAAGTGGCGGAAAATAGGGTTACTTGTCCGCCCGTAACCCAAACCTACTCATGTGGTTTTTTAAGAAGGCGTGAATGCTCAACCCAAGTCAGTTCTGTTTGCTGCAAACCTAAAAAATAATCATTGCGGAGCATATAAAAATTTCCCGATTCATCATCGGGGGTTTGGTTTTGCGGGATGTTTTTGAAAACGAGCTATTTTATAACCGAGCCGAGGCGCCCAATCTGTTGCAACCATTTCTTCAAGTTTTCTAAATAAATCTTTGTATAGCTGTTGAAATGGCGCCCAGTTTCTTGAAAATTCGCTTTTTTCCTTCCACTCACTAATCACGCGGCGGACAGCTGGCTTATCTATGTAAATCGTTCGGCATTCACTGCAAAGAAAAATAGGAAGTTGAATGCGTCGCGCGCCTCGTATAAACATAGGCATAGCAACGCCCGCCTTTTTATCGCACTCGGGGCAATATAGATCGTAGCCCGAATTTTTCGGCATAATTGCTACCTCGCGGCGGGATTGTTTCTTCCAGTGAACCAATCGTCGTAAAGTTTTTGATCTTCAGGCGAAAGATTGGGTTTCGGCTTCCAGAGAACTATTCTAACTTTGATATCTTCCGGATTTTGCAAGTCAATTTTGACATCCCAGCTAATCGTCCAGCCGTAAGATTCGATTTCTTCGCGGATCGCTCGGGCGCGGGCCATAGCCGCGTCGGTTTGCGAAGGATCGCGAATAAGATTTTCTCGCAGGATTTTCTGCAGTTCTTCAGCCAAGGACACAAGATGCAATTCTATCTCGGGTTTCACGGCGCCTCCCTTCAAAGTGCTAGAACTTATTTCAATAGGAATTATAAGCCGCGCGCGCCCTACAGTCAATTCTTTTAGTTAATATTTTAAATATGGTTTAATCTTTGTTTAGGGTCTAATTCCCGCCAGAGGCGGGCAGGCGCGCGAATTAGGGAATTGACATAAACATGACAATTTTTGTAAAAGCGAAGCCCGGATCAAAAAAAGAGGGTATACAAAAAATTGATGACTCTCATTTTATTATTTCAGTGAGAGCGAGGAGTACGGAAGGAAATGCGAACGCGGCAATTATAAAAGCAATCGCCGGCTATTTCGATACCGCGCCATCAAGAATAAAAATTATACGCGGCGTGACTTCGCGGCAAAAAGTTATTGAGTTAAAATGGCAATAATGGCGAAGATTATGAAAAAAACGTTTCGGCGAGCTCAGCATAAGGCGTTTCGGCGAGCTCAACGCAAAGTCGCGGTTTTTGATATTGACGGAACGATTTTCCGATCCAGCTTGCTTATTGAGTTGACCGAGGCGTTGATTCAAGTGAGGATTTTTAAACCGAAAGTGAAAGATATTTATGTTCGCGCGTACAAAAAATGGTTGGAGCGGAGAGGGCCGTATGAAGAATACATCGGCGCGGTGGTAAAAGCTTTTGAAAAAAACATCAAAGGCGTCTCGGCGGATAATTTTTTTAAAATTTCCGAACAAGTAGCGGATTTTCATAAAAATCGGGTCTATTGTTACACTCGCGATTTGATTAAAGAATTAAAAAGGAAGGGCTATTATATTTTGGCGATTTCTAATTCCCCGCTTTCGACCTTGAAGAATTTTTGCAAAAAGCTCGGTTTTAACAAGGTTTACGGCCGGTTCTACGAAATAAACGCCGCCGGCAAATTGACCGGCGAGACGACGCATCTTGATCTTATTTCCGACAAAGCGAAAATTTTACTTCGCGCCGTTGAAAAAGAGGGCTTGATCTTGCGCGGCTCGGTGGGAGTAGGCGACACGGAAAGCGATATCCGTTTTTTGCGGCTAGTGGAGAAACCAGTTTGTTTTAATCCAAACGCGCGATTATACCAGCATGCTAAAAAAGCAGGCTGGAAAGTAGTTGTTGAACGCAAAGACGTTATTTACGAGCTGTAAATGTAAACATTGCCGCGTATAACTAAAGCGGCGTCTTTACCAAGGAAACATTTACCTGTATAGTATTTGATAGCGCTTTGAGACGGATCAGAAAGGAGGTGGCTGATGTTGAAAGGATTAATTACGCGGTTGGGCATTTTGTTTTTTTTGTTAAGCGTCGTCCTCTTTTTTGTTTTAGTCATTGGTTTCAGCGGCGCGGCAGGAGCGCAGTCCGTCGAACTGCCTCCGAACGTCTACACGGTTCAGACTTTCAAGACTTATAACATTGATAATATCGCGGCGTTTGATAATGAAGTGAATCAATGGCTTAGAGAGCATCCCAATATCGAAGTGATTGACATGAGTGAAGCCGCCGCCCGTGACGCCGTACTTGGAGATGTGAGAGTAAAATCAGTTCTTTATCGAAACCGTTAGCCCGACTTATCGGGCTAATTTATTTCAGGAGTCCAGAATTGGGCGGCATTATACAGGCTATTGACTTTTTATAAATCATCAGCTAGTATAGAACAGTAAGTTTCTTGATTCCCTTTCCTTCATATTTAATTATGTAGGCCCAAGGATGAAAAGATAGGTCGGCTTACATTTATTATTAAACATAAAAAGAACAATATGGCGAAGAAATTGTATGTTGGCGGATTGTCTTACGACACCACCGAAGATACTTTGCGAGAAACTTTCTCGGGAGCCGGGACTGTTGAATCGGCGACTATCATCAAGGATAAGATGTCCGGTCGCTCAAAGGGATTCGGTTTTGTTGAAATGTCATCCGATGAGGAAGCTCAAAAAGCGATTGAAATGCTCAATGGCAAAGAGCTTGACGGACGAAGCCTTACAGTGAACGAAGCCCGTCCCATGGAAGCTCGTCCTCGACAAGGCGGTTTTGACCGCGGCGGCCGAGGAGGGTTTGGCGGCGGCCGAGATCGTTACTAATGATTTGATGGGCTCACCATAAGAGTGAGACAATAAAAAATCCTCCTAACCGGGGATTTTTTATATGTCCTCTCTGAATACCATGTCCGTTTACTCCTCAGCGCGCGCTACGGAGCAAATCGCTGCTATTTTGTCCTGGAATTCAGAATCGGGCGCGGTCATATACAACATAGAATTAGAGTTTTTAATTTGTTATGATATTAATATGAAGGGTTTTATAACAAACATAGAAAAACTTTCGTTTGAGAATGAAAATTTTAGAAAAGTTTTATATACCGCTAAAAACAGCCAATTGGTTGTAATGAGTCTTAGACCAAACGAAGATATTGGCGAAGAAGTGCATGAACTCGATCAGTTTATACGTTGTGAAACAGGACGGGGAAAAGCGATTTTAGATAGCGCTGAACACCAGATTAGCGACGGTTTTGTAGTTGTTGTTCCGGCCGGCACGAAACACAACATCATTAATACATCTTCGGAAAAAGCTTTGAAGCTTTATACTTTATATTCTCCGCCTAATCATCGCGATGGGATAGCGCATCAAACAAAAGCTCAAGCTGAAGCCGATGATGAGCATTTTGATGGGATAACAACCGAGCGGCAGTAATGTAATGTTTAGAAAAATATGTTTGAACTTACAAACAAAATCGCGTTGGTTACCGGCGCGCGGCGCGGCATGGGGAAAGCCCACGCTTTGGCGCTGGCAAAGCAAGGCGCGAAAGTCGTTGTTACCGATATTGATCTGGCCGAGTGTCAGTTGGTGGCAGACGAGATAAAAGCCGGCGGAGGAGAAGCGGTATGTTTTAAAATGGATGTGTCAAATGCGGGGACAGTGAATCAAGTTTTCGACGCGGTAATTAAGCGGTTTGGCCGGCTGGACATTCTTGTAAATAACGCTGGCATTTTTTTCCCAAAGCCAGCGCTTGAATTAACTGAAGATGAATGGGATAAAATGCTCGCCATAAATTTAAAAGGTGAATTTTTGTGCGCTCAAAGAGCGGCGAAAGAAATGATAAAAAATAAGTGGGGCCGGATTATCAACATCAGCTCCATCGCTTCCGGCGGAGCGGGGATCGGTTTTGCCGGCGCGGCGCATTACGCGGCGTCAAAAGGAGGAATCATCGGCATGACAGAAACATTAGCCGCTGAATGGGCGGAATACGGAATTACGGTAAACGCTATTGGACCGGGAGCCATAGAAACTCCGATGGTCGGGCCGGTAACTCAAGAATTATTGGAAGAAATCAGGACTCGCGTGCCGTTAAAAAGAATCGGCAAACCGGAAGAAATATCCGCCGCTGTTGTTTTTCTTGCTTCTGACGAAGCGAGCTATGTCACCGGCGCTACTTTATATGTGGACGGCGGATGGTTGGCTACTTAGCATCTTGGCTTAATACATCGGCAACGCCTTTATTAATATTTTTGTTGTTTTCGGGTAGTTGTTTTTTTGGGAACAATGGATTACCCAATTCGCATAAATAAATATCTGCGAGATAAGGGCCTTGTGTCGCGGCGGGAAGCCGATAAGCTTATTTCTGCCGGGGAGGTTTTAGTGGACGGAAGGCGCGCGGAAATGGGAATGCTTATTTATGAAGGCGACAAGGTTGTTCTCCATCAAAAACAAGAAAAAGAATACATATATCTCGCGTATTACAAACCGAGAGGCCTTGCGACGCAAGCAACGGGAAATTTTGAAAGCGTCATTACGGAGTGGCGAGAACGAGGAGTGTTTCCCGTTGGACGGCTCGACAAAGAATCGGAGGGCCTTCTCATCCTAACTAACGATGGCAGATTGACTGCCAAAATCACCGGCCCGGAATCTAAAACAAATAAAGAATATATAGTGAATGTGAAAGAAGGGTTAAGCAAAGGCGTCCCCGCAATCTTTGAGAAAGGAATGCAAACAAAAACATTCGGCAAACTTCTTCCGGCCAAAGCTCGTATTGTAGACAGACACACGCTTCGTGTTGTTCTTCTTGAAGGAAAGCGCCACCAAATCCGCGTTATGTTAAGCGAGCTTCATTATACGATTACTGATATAAAACGCGTTCGTATCGGTCATATATTAATTGGCGATTTACGTCCCGGACAAACTCGCAAATTGACCCCGTTAGAGATAAGCCGCCTCTAGCTAGAAAAGTGATAAAGAGTGCGGGATTCGAACCAGTATCAATTTAGCGGAGACAATTTTGACTATATTCAAGGCGCGAGGAGCGAAGCGTATCTTTAGATACGCGAGCGACAAGCAACGCAGAAGATAGTCAAAATTGTCCCGCCCTCTGGGGAAGCTAAAAAATGGCTGATTTCTTTTGTTGCTCCTCCTCGGTGTATGTAAACATACACCTTCGTCGTCGTGCCGCGAAATCATCTCATTTTTTAGCTTCTAAAGCTGATTCTGGTTCGAATCCCGCACTCTAGGGTGTTTTGAAAAATAAGCAGGAATTCTATAAGTAATTATGGGTTCAAATGATTATAGGCCCATTCGCACGAATGAGCGAATAACAAGAAATGTGTTAGTTCTCATTTGATTGACAACATTTCCGCTATTGCGCGCCGGATGTTGACATCAATAATTTAGAAATATATAGTTAAAATACAGTTTGTTAATTATAATATGTCCCGTTAGAAGCGGCGCCCAACGCGGCCGCCATAACTATACGGGATATGTCCGGCAATAAAACAATGATTAAAGGTTCGTATCAAAATAGGTTCCACTTCTAACGGGATGAAATTAGTGTTTAAAATTTTGTTGGTTTTTAGTTTTGTCGGGGTCGCGGTTTTTGGTTTCGCGATGATGGGGAATGGAAGCGGCCACCACAGCGGCTGTCTGGCGGCATTAGCCCAAAGGACGAGTTGTCCGTTAACAAATAACTTGTTTTCTTATATCAATTTTCACCTTAATGCTTTTAGGAGTTTTTCAGCGGCCGTTTTCGGGCCACTTTCATTGTTAAATGCCGTTGCTATTATTTTGGTTTTAGTGTCGGCCGCGGCTTTAGTCGCGATTCTTGGACGCCGCGCGGCGGCCCGGCCATTTATTTATTATTTCCGGGGCAGACAATTTTTGGAAAAGCCGCCTTTTTTGTCCGAAAGAAAATTCGCGCGATGGCACGCGCTTCATGAAAACAGCCCTGCTTTGTTTTTGAGACGCTAACGTAAAACTGCCTAGTCGGCGGCTTTCGTTAAGCGTTTTTAATTTCCCAATGGGTTTATTTATTTTTAATTATTAATTTCACAACCATGAATAAAAAATCAGTTTTATTGATCGTAGCAGTCGTTTTAGCGGCGGGCGGCCTTTTTTGGCTGGGCAAGCCCTCCCCAAGTGATAATTCAAGCGCCGGACAAGCCTCCCATCCGCCATCTGGCGGATCGGGGCAAGCCAATCTTGTTTCTACGACAAGTGAAGTATTTGGCGCCGATGAGACTTTGTTTGATTTCGGAACGATTTCCATGGCCGCCGGAAAGGTCACACATGATTTCAAAGTTAAAAATACCAGCGCCGAACCGGTGACAACGGAGAAGTTGTATAGTTCCTGCATGTGCACAGTCGCTGTTTTTATTCAGAACGGAAAGAGTAGCGGCCCTTTTGGCATGCCGGGACATGGCTTTACGTCGCCGCTTAAAAAGAGCATCGCGTCAGGCGAGGAAGTGGTAATTTCCGTAACTTTTGATCCGGCGGCGCATGGACCTGCCGGAGTCGGGAAGATTGAACGGGTTGTCCGTTTGGAAACTAAAGATAAAGGCGCGCTTGAGCTGGAGATTATGGCTAACGTAACTCCGTAGTATTCCAAAATGATGAATCCCGTTAGAAGTGGCGCCACGTTCGGCCGCCACAGCTATGCGGGAGATAAAATGAAACTCAATGTCAAAAGGTCAATTCCATAACAGGTTTCACTTCTAACGGGATGAACAAAAAATTAATCATTTTAATCGCGGTCGCAGTTTTGCTCTTCGGCTTCGTGGCATTCTTGCAATTTAGCGGCGTTGGGACATCTTTTATCTGGAAAATCAGCGATAGTGGAAGATGGCTTTTGCCGCTGATTGGAATCTCGGCGTTGATTGACAGCATTAATCCCTGCGCGTTTTCGATTCTTCTTTTAACCATCGCGTTTTTGCTTAGCATCGGGAAACTTAGAGCTAAAATTCTTCAGATCGGCGGATCGTACATTTTGGGTATTTTCCTGGTGTATATATTGATTGGATTAGGAATTTTGCAGACGCTCCATATTTTCAACACGCCGCACTTCATGGCAAGGGTGGGCGCGTCGCTTCTTATTTTGCTCGGCGCCATCAATTTGATTAACGAATTTTTCCCGGCGTTTCCGTTAAAACTCCGCATTCCGCACTTCGCGCATCATAAGATGGCTGAATTTATGGAAAGAGGATCTATGCCTGCCGCGTTTATCTTGGGAGGTTTGGTGGGGCTCTGCGAATTTCCTTGCACCGGGGGGCCGTACTTGATGGTGTTGGGACTTTTGCACGATCAAGCAACTTATCTGACAGGATTTGGCTATCTCCTTCTTTATAATCTCATTTTTATATTGCCGCTTGTCCTTATACTTACCATTGCCAGTAATTCCGCTGTTTTGCAGAAAGTTCAGGCGTGGCAGCAAAAGGAGAGTCATCCGATGAGATTTTGGGGAGGGATTGCGATGATAGCTTTGGGCGTGATAATATTCTTTTTATAGTAGCCATGGGAATTCTTATTGCCACAATTTCGATATTGACAATTACGGGAATAGTTTGGACGTTTGGCAAAGTAACCGGATTTAAGATTTGTCCGATTTGCGCCGGAGTAAGCGGCACATGGCTGTGGATGCTTATTGGTATGCTATTCGGTCAACTTCCAACTTCCAATTTCCAACTCCCGACCGCTATTTTAATGGGCGGATCGGTGGTGGGTCTTGCGTATCAGTTTGAACGGCATTTGCTGAAGAATGAGAAATATCATTTGCTTTGGAAAGCGCTTTTTATCCCGCTTGGGTTTTTGACGGTTTATTCGGCCGTGAATTTTTACTGGGCCTTGGCAATTCCGGCGCTTTTAGTTTTAATAGTTTTGGCTTTGATATTTGGACGGCGTTCAAGTCGCCATCAGCCGGCTTCAGAAGCAGTCGAGAAATTAGAAGAGAAAATGAAAAAATGCTGTTAAATAAGTCAAAAATTATTTTTTCGGTTTTGGTTGTTGGCGCGGCCGCGGTTCTACTGTTTTTGTTGTTTGGCGGGCAAGACGAGAAGTTGCCGGCGTTGGCGCTTGATTCTTTCGCGCGATGTTTAACGGAAAAAAATATTGTTATGTATGGCGCTGATTGGTGTCCGCATTGTCAAAATGAGAAGAAAGCTTTTGGCGAAGCATTCCAATTTATTTCTTATGTCGAATGTCCGCAAGATCCAAAAAAATGTTTAGACGCGGGAGTCAACGGCTATCCAACCTGGATTTTTTCCGATGGCCGGAAACTTGAAGGAGAACAGGGCGTAGAAAAGCTATCGCGAGAAAGCGGATGTTTATTAGAAACTAACAACTAACAAAATCTTTAGTGAAGTCGGGTATTATTCGGAAAGTCCGAATAATATCGGCGAATTAAGGAGATAAGTCTATGGAGGAATTAAAAGATCAGGGGTCGACCATTGAAACAGCAAGCGAACCACGGACTAAAAAGGATCGTCTTTTGCCAGCGAGCATTTTGGTTTCGGCGATTATTCTTGCCGGCGCCTGGATTTACACAACCGGGTTAAAGGCAGGCGATCAAGTTGGGAGCGTGGATAATGGCGCGCAAGGGGCGGCTAATTTAACAGCTAATTTGGAAGAGAAAGTTTTGCCGGCAGAGGGTCTTGTTTTGCCGGCGCGTTGGGGAGATCTTGGCGCGAAGATGACGGAAGCCGGGGTTATTGACGCTGAACAATTCGAGGCCCTATACGCCAATCGCGGGGGACTCACCGACGAAACAAAACAGCTTTTATACGGCTCAAAAAACGGAAATTTAGTTATTAATCAGGAAAATGCCGGAACTTTATTAAATCTTTTATGGGCGCTTGGTCTCGGAAATAAAAATGAAATTCTTGAAAAGGGTCCGATGAGCGATCCCAGTTATGGCGGCGCCGGGAATTTTGCTTCTACCGGCGGATGGACATTGGCAAAAGGGGACGCGATGGATCATTATTCCGAACATTCTTTTGTGGCGCTTAACGCGGAACAGCAAGCGTTAGTTGAGCGCGTTTCCAAGAATATCTATCGCCCCTGTTGCGGCAATTCCACTTATTTCCCGGATTGCAATCACGGCATGGCAATGTTGGGACTTTTGGAATTAATGGCCGCTCAAGGAGTTAGTGAAAAAGAAATGTATAAAGTCGCGCTTCAGGTCAATTCTTATTGGTTCCCGGATACTTATCTCGCTATCGCGACATATCTGGATTCTAAGGGCACTAGCTGGGCAAAAGCCGATCCCAAAGAATTACTGGGGGCGAATTTTTCCAGCGCCAGCGGCTACAGGCGGGTTCTTAGCGAGATTCAGCCGCAAGAGAAAAAAGGCGGAGGCGGCGGCTGCGGAGTTTAAAAACAGAACTTATCCACAACGCAACTTTGTCAATAATACCCCTAGGGGGTATTATTGTTTATATGAAGACCATCATCAAAAAGAAACTAATCCGCCGTCTGAAAATTTTGGAAGGGCAAATTCGAGGACTTCAGAAAATGATTGAGAAAGAAGAATACTGCATTGATATTCTTTATCAATCGCTCGCCATCAAAAAAGCCCTATCGGGCATCGAGGATTTACTTTTGGAAAATCATCTTTCCACCCATGTGATTGACCAAATCAAAGCCGGCAAGGAATTAAAATCAACAAAAGAGATTTTGGAAATTTATAAATTGTCAAAGAGGAAATAATAATAGACAACAAAAATTAATAAAGGTCGAAAAGTTAAAAATTAATATTAAAAATTGAAAAATATGGAAAATGGACATTATTGCCAAATCAATAAAAATGGATTTGCGTTGGCAGCTAGCGGCGTGATGGGAGCAATTTATATCCTCTGCGCTATCTTTGTCACTTTATGGCCAGGATTTGCTCTTCAGCTTTTCGGTTGGCTTGTGCATTTGGTGAATGTGGAAAAATTCGCCGGCGATGTCGCGATAACTTTTGGCGGATTTCTTTTGGGTTTTATTCAGGCAGTTGTTTACACCTACATCGGCGTATGGCTTATAACTTGGCTTCATAACAAATTCTGCGGGCCCCGTTAGAAATGCCGTAGAGTAAATTTATAACGGGGCGAGTCGAACCAATAATAAATAATTTTGTAATATGCATTGTTGCGATAATAACAAAACTAAAACAGAACATAGCTCAAATAGAACTGCGGTTTCAGGAAAAAGAAATTTGATTTGGGGGATTAGCTTCCTCATCGCCGGCGCGATTTTATTGGCCTTACTTCTTTAAATGACCTATTAATAAGGTTCTATGAAACCCGCTAAAAAGGATCTGATAATTATTCTAATTTGGCCGATCGCGGCTTCGCTGATTTCTTTTTTGATTCGCGCCGACGTTATGGTTTCCATGCTACTTTTTTTTGGAGTGCCGGCGGTTTATCTTTCTATCCGTAAACCGTCCTGCGTGAAGATGGCGGCAATCTTTTCAGTCATTGCCAGCATTCCGCTCGCTATAATCATTGATTATGTTATGGAGGTGACTGGCGGCTGGTTTCTTCCATATTCGGTTTTCGGGGATTTCCGGCTTTTTGGATATGTGACTATAGAGCAGCTAATCTGGCTTTTTCTGTATCTTTATTTTGTGGCGATGTTTTATGAAAATTTTTTGGACCAAAGTTGCGCCCACCAATTATATAGGCCGGCAGTGAAATACTTCGCCGTTATTCTTTTTATCCTTTTTGGTTTATTTCTGACGGTTTTATTGATAGATCCAAAACTTTTAGAAATTCATTATTTCTATCTTAAAATTGGTTTTTTGTTAGTGCTACCGATAATTATTTTTTCTTTATTTAAATCTCCTAATTTTTATCTAAAATTTTTCTGGACCGGCATTTATTTTTTATTTTTCTCCTTAATCTACGAAGTCACCGCTTTATTGTTGGGCCAATGGACATTTCCGGCGGAACATCAATTCGTCAGTTACGTAAGTTTTGGCGCGGCGCGTTTTCCGCTGGAAGAATTTATTTTTTGGATAATGCTAGGATCGGTTGCTACTTCGTTGTATTACAGCTTACTGCATAAAAAAATAGATTAAACCAAAATGAATAAATCAATCAAAATTATCTTCGCGCTTTCGGTATTCGCGGTAGCAATGGCCATGGTTGAAGCGGCCGCGGTTGTCTACTTAAGGGAACTTTATTATCCTTCAGGATTTTTTATCCAATCTGCTAAAGATTTAGTTGTTATGCCCGCGCGAATTTTACGCGTGGAACTTTGGCGCGAAGCCGCAACCATCATTATGCTTGCTATTGTCGGATTTCTCGCTTTTAGCGATTGGCGGAAAAAATTTTGGGCGTTTGTCCTGGCATTTTCCGTTTGGGATTTGGCGTATTATTTATTTCTTTATGTCTTTATACGTTGGCCTTCGTCGCTTGCGACCCCGGATGTTTACTTTTTGATTCCTTGGCCGTGGATCGGGCCGGTGTGGATTCCTTTGGCCATTTTTATTCTTTTGATGTTAGTTTCGCTTCGGTTATTATTAAAAGATAAGAATTAAACATGAAAAAAAACTCTTATTATTTAGTTTTGATCGTTATCGCGGGGAGCGTTTTTGTATTTTTCTGGATATATCAGAAGTATATTAAAGAAGAGGAGCCAAATTTTTTACTGTTCAATGTTGAACGCGGGGCTGTTCAAGAAGTCGTTAAGGTGAGAGGCGAAGTGGTTGCTAGGCAAGAATTCGATTTGGGTTTTCCATTTTCAGGGACTATTGAAGGAGTTTTTGTAAAGGAGGGGCAAACAGTAAATCGGAACGCGCCTTTAATGAAGTTGGAGACGACGGATTTTGAATTGGAAATTAAGAAACTGGAGGCGGTTTTTGACCAAAAGCGCGCTGTTTTGGAGAAACTGATTGCCGGCGCCGCGCCGGAAGATATTCAGGTTTCGGAAATTAAAGTATCCAACGCGGAAGTTGCCCTAGAAGAATCCAAGAATAATTTAGTGGATAAATTGCGAGACGCTTTTGTTAAATCCGATGACGCCACAAGAAGCAAAGTTGATCAATTTTTCAATAATCCGCGAAGCTCCGATCCTAAACTTAATTTTTCACTGGCCGATTCGCAGTTAAAAACGGATTTTGAACGCGAGCGAACGCTTATCGAGATCCTTCTTGTTTCTTGGAAATTAGAAACAGATAGGTTGACGGCTTCTGACAATCTCGCGTCATTTACTGACGCGGCCAAGAAAAACCTCGCTCAAATAAAATCATTTTTAGATAAGGCGGCGCTAATATTAAGCGTCATTACAGCCAGTTCAAATCTTTCGCAAACGACGATTGATACTTATAGGTCTGATATTTCAACGGCGCGCGCCAATATCAATACGGCAATAACGAATCTTTCGGCCGCTGAAGAAAAGTTGCGAACCGCCGAATCCGGTGTTTTTCTTGCCCAAAAAGAATTGGCCGCGAAAAAGGCGGCGGCCAGAATTGAAGATGTCGAAATCGCTAAAGCTCAAATCAGAGAAATAGAAAATCAGATTGCAATCACTGAAGAAAAAATTAAAAAATCTTTTATTTACGCTCCCGGCGGGGCAAAAATTTTAAAAGTTAATTTCGAAAAACAAGAATTTTATACCGCCGGCCAGGTCGCCGTTTCCTTATCGGCCTCGGATTATAAAATCCAAGCTGATGTGTCCGAATTAGAAATTGTTAAAGTTCGGGATATTAATGGCAATGATGTTTTGGCGCGTTTTGACGCTTTGCCGGGTCAAGAATTTAAAGGAAAAGTGATTTTTATTGAACCAAAAGAAATCATAAAAGAGGGAGACAAGTATTACCGGGTAAATGTTTATTTGGACAAATTCACGGAATCGCTTCGTCCCGGCATGAGCGCGGATTTAATAATTCTTATTTCTTTTAAAGATGAAGCGTTAAAAATTCCTGAATTGGCGATTTATGATAAGGGCGGTAAAAAATTCGTAAAAATATTAAAAGATAATCAGCAAAAAGAGATTGAAGTTGAAACCGGAATTTCTGACGGGGAAAATGTCGAAGTAATAAGCGGACTTGTCGAGGGACAAATTGTTATTGTTTCACAAGAATGACGGAACCAATTTCAAATGACGGGAAAATTGATCCGGTTTGCGGAATGGATTTAATCGAACTTCCCGGCCTCGCAAAAAGTTCTTATTTAGGCAAGACATTTTTCTTTTGCGGAGATAAATGTCTTGAACGATTCCAAAATAATCCAGAAAAATTTCAGAAAGCCCCGCTTATTAAATTAAGCAAGGTTCAGAAAGTTTTTAAAATAGGCGAAGTCGAGACTAGGGCGTTAAACGGTTTCGATCTCCATATTTGGGAAGGCGATTTCGTTGTTATTATTGGCGCCAGCGGCTCGGGCAAGAGCACGGTTTTAAATATGATAGGGATGCTTGATCAGCCGACTTCCGGAGCGATTTTTTTGCGAGGGCAAAACATTGCTCTGCTAGATGATGAGGCAAGGGCCGAAATGCGTTCAAAAACTTTTGGATTCGTATTTCAGCAATACAATTTGATTCCATGGCTGGCGGCCGATGAGAATGTGGCGCTGCCGGCGATTTTCGCGGGAAAAAAAATTAAAGAAGGCGAACTCGAATCACGTTTTCAGGAAATAGGGCTGAAAGAGCGGATGAGGCATCGCTCTTTTGAACTTTCGGGAGGAGAACAACAGCGGACGGCGCTTTTGCGGGCGTTAATTAATGATCCGGAAATAATTTTAGGCGACGAACCAACCGGAAATTTAGATTCGACAACCGGCAACAAAATTTTGGAGATGCTTATTAATTTAAATAAAAATTACGGCAAAACGCTTGTTGTAGTTACGCACGATGCTGATATAGCGAATAAATCCGATCAAATTATCGTGGTTAAAGACGGCCGGGCAGTGCGGGATCATCGAGTACATAAAAAAATATACACCGAGTAAGATGTTGAAAAATCTCCTTTTTTTGACCCTAAAAAGCATCCGTTACCGGCCCATAAGAAGCTGGCTAACCATTTTAGGCATTATCATTGGGATAATGCTGGTAGTTATTATTTTGTCGTTGGGGTCAGGCATTCAAAACGCAGTGGCGCGCGTTCTTCAAAGTTTCGGCTCCGATTTAATTGTTATTTTCCCGGGCAAAGAAACAAATCCATTTTTGGGATTTGCCGGTGGACAGAAATTCAAAAAAGACGACATTTTAGATCTTAAAGCGATAAGCGGCGTAAATTTAGTGATGCCGATGAGTATCGCGATTTTAAACACGGAATTTCTAGGCGAGAAAAAATCAGTTATGTTTCATAGTCAGCCATGGCGTGAAATGCGAATTATTTCCGAAGAATCCAAAGGCGTAAGTCTTATTGAGGGATATTGGCCGGGAAATGATGAAACGCGGGAAGTGGTTTTGGGCTATCGGGCCGCCTACAAATTGTTTAAGAATAAGCCCAAAGTCGGCGATGATATTATTATTAAGGGAAGACGGTTTAGGGTGGCGGGAATTTTTTCTGAAGTTGGTTTACAAGACGAGGATAATCAAATGTATTTATCTCACAGGAATTTTGAAGAATTAATTTCGCGCCCCGGTTTTGCGTCTGCGGCGGTCATCACCGCTGAAAAGGGATCCAATATCGATTTAGTGGCCAAACAGATTAAATTTCAACTTTCAAAACAGGAAGTTGTTTCTGATTTTTCCGTACTCACGCCCGAAAAAGCCAATAAAGTCGTTGGAGACGTGCTTTCAATAATTGAGCTCGTCTTAATCATAATTGCTTTAATATCTTTGATTGTCGGCGCGGTGGGGATTATGAATACGATGTATACGTCAGTGCTGGAGCGTACTAAACAAATCGGCATTATGAAAGCGATCGGCGCCTCCAGCAGCGCTATATTGTCATTATTTTTGATTGAATCGGGAATGATTGGCGCGGTCGGCGGAATAATTGGAATTGTTATGGGAATAGCCGCGGCGTATATAGTTAGTTTGATTGCCGCAGGATTGGGAATTCGGGGTTTATTTTCATTCGCCTCGCTGGATTTCTTGGGGTTCGCGGCGATTTTAACCGTTACTTTTATTACCGGCATATTAGCCGGCGTTTTGCCCGCTAAACAAGCCGCGTCAATGGAGCCGGCTGAAGCCTTAAGGTATGAGTAATGATATGCTAAGTTTATAAAGTCGAAAGTTATAAAGTTAAAGTTACAAAATATAAAGATATGAAAAAAGAACAATTTTTAATTCAGGGCATGCATTGTGTTTCTTGCGTGCTTACTATTGAGCATGCGTTAAAAAAAGTGCCTGGCGTTAAATCCGCGTCTGTAAATTTCGCGACCGAAAAAGCAATGGTCGAGTATGAAGATAGCGTGACGCCGGAGATTTTGCGGGAAGCGGTCGCGCAAACCGGCTACAAACTTATTCTTTCTCAGGATGGCATATCAGTTGAAGGCGTTCACGGCGCGCACAAAACAGCCGAATCCGCCTCCGCTCAAGCTCCGGCGGACACGCATGACCACCACCGAATGCTTAAAGAAGCGGAAATAAAGTTATTATGGAAAAAATTTATTGTCGGCGCGATTCTCTCGTCCATCGTTATATTGTTGAGTCTTCCGGATTACCTCCCGTTCGCCAAGGATATGATGGCGACTTCCTGGCGTTATTTATTGCTTTTAATCTTTACCGCGCCGGTGGAGTTTTGGATTGGTTACCAATTCTGGCGCGGCGCGTGGTATGGCCTTAAAAACTTTACAGCCAATATGGATACTTTAGTGGCGCTTGGCACCGGGGCGGCGTTTATTTTCAGCGTGGCCGTGACATTTCTCTATTGGCTAACCCCCGCGCCCTATACCCTCGAAGTATATTTTGACGTAGCCGCGGTAGTTACGACCCTGGTTATTCTGGGAAAGTATTTGGAGGCAAAAGCTAAAGGCGCGGCCTCTGAAGCAATTAAAAAACTTTTAAAACTTCAGGCAAAAACCGCCCATGTTCTGCGCGAAGGCAATGGTTCGACGCGGCTCACCACAGGTGGTTCGACGCGGCTCACCACAGGTGGTTCGACGGGCTCACCACAAGTGCATGAGATGGAGGTGCCGATTGAACAAGTGCAAACCGGCGATATTATTCTTGTAAAGCCTGGAGAAAAAGTGCCGGTGGATGGCATTATTATTGACGGCGCTTCAACAATTGATGAATCAATGGTCACCGGCGAGTCAATGCCCGTTGATAAGAAAGTCGGCGATGGCGTTATTGGCGCGACCATCAATAAAACCGGCGCCTTCAAATTCCGCGCGACAAAAGTGGGCAAAGAAACCTTTCTGGCGCAAGTGGTAAAACTGGTTGAAGAGGCGCAGGCGTCAAAGGCGCCAATTCAAAAATTAGCCGATGCCATTACCTCTTATTTTGTGCCGGTTGTTTTATTAGTCGCCATACTTTCTTTCGGCATTTGGTTTATTTTCGGACCAGAGCCCGCGTTAACTTTTGCCATGGTTAACGCGGTGGCGGTTTTAGTGATCGCCTGCCCGTGCGCTTTGGGATTGGCTACGCCCACGGCCATAATGGTCGGCACCGGCAAAGCGGCCGAGCGGGGGATTATTATTCGCGATGCCGAAGCGCTTGAATTCGCGGGGAAAATTAATGCCTTAGTGTTGGATAAAACCGGAACATTAACTAAGGGAGAGCCGGCTGTAACTGATGTTATGGTGACAAGTGACAAGCGACAAGCGACAAGCAATGAAATTATTCAAATTGCCGCGAGTTTAGAAAAGCTTTCCGAACATCCTATTGCTAAGGCAGTCGTGGCCTATGCCGCCAGCTTGGGAAAACAGTCGTCGCATCCTTTAGATACCGCCGTCAGGAAGCAGGCCGAGGAGTTAAAAATGCCGCTCTATGAAGTGAAAAATTTTTTGGCTCATCCCGGGAAAGGCATTGAAGGTCTTGTCGAAGGAACTCGCATGTTTTTAGGAAATCGTTCTTTAATTGAGGATGTCGGAATATCTCTGGCATCGGAAATCGAAGATCGGGCCGTTACTTTAGAATCTGAAGGGAAAACCCTGCTTTTTTTGGCTAGAACCTATCTCAAAGATACCTCCGCCCAAAAGGAGCTTTTGGGTATAATTGCCGTTGCCGATACTCTAAAAGAAAGCGCCGCCAAGTCGGTAGAATTGCTTAAAAAAATAGGGTTAGAAGTTTGGATGATCACCGGAGATAATGAACGAACGGCGCAAGCGATCGGTAAAAAATTGGGCATAGATAAAGTAATGGCAAAAGTTTTGCCGGATCAAAAATCCGAAAAAATTAAAGAA